>NZ_VFWB01000004.1:0-524993 GCF_006442375.1 Mesorhizobium sp. B2-2-4
GGCTTCCAGGCTCTTCCCGCCAGCAGCTTCACCATCGGTGGCGCCGAGCCCAACCGCAACGCCCTGCTCGTCGACGCCGGCGCCCAATACACCTCTCCCTCCGGCGTCTTCGCCGCAGCCACCTTCCAGGGCGAGTTCTCCGGCAACGTGAAGAGCTATTCCGGCAAGCTCAAGCTCGGCATCACCTGGTGAACGATGGTGTCCATGGCCCTACGAAGTTGCAGGCGGACAAACAATACCCGTGGCCATCGGGGCAGCCGAGATGCGGTCGATTTTGCCGGTCGGGTTGGACCGTCTGAGGGCAAAGAATCGGTTTTAAGATCCTCCAATTCGGGGGATTCCGGGAGCCGGGCAGATGGGTAGAAAAGTCGATGTCACGCGGACTCGCTTGACGGCTGCCCTGCTTGGGCAAACCTGTCTGTCGACGTCGGGAACACGCCTGACGCTGGCATCCTTCTAACAGCAGGCACGCTGTGGACAGCGTTTCCGGCAAGAGCCACCGACTGGATTGTCCAAGACGAGACGGATCTCAGGAGTGCTATCATCCACGCCCACGACGGCGACAGCATCACGTTCACCCATGGACAGCACCTTGCGTGCCAACCTGCCGATCATGCAGAAGGACGTGACCGTCATCGGCGGCAACCACACGCTCTCCGGCGACAACCAGCATTGTAGCGTATTCGTGCAGTCCGGCAACGTCGCGATCAACGATCTCACCATCGCCAATGCCAAGGCACTGGTCGGCAAGGGCGGCGACGGTGCGGTCGATGTCGGCCTCGACTGGGCGGTGGCGGCGGCGGTAGCGGTACAGCTGGGTCCGACGGTTTTGGCGGCGGCGGTAGCGGACTGGGCGGGACCGGTGGCTGCTGCAATGGCGGCGGCGTTGGCACAGTGGCTGCGCACGGTGGCTTCGCCGGCGGCAATAGCAACAGCAACGACCGCAATGTTGGTGGCGCATTGCGGTGCCGGCAGCATTGCTGGCCGTGGCGATCTGGCTTGGAGGCGGCGGAAGGAAGGGGAGGCCGGCTCTCTAGCTTGAGCGACTGGGGTGTGCACGTGTATTGCCGGGACAAGCGATATATCCATTGTGCCCCGGCAGTATTGAGGTTGCGAGGCAGAAGCGCTGCTCCACGGTGTTCCGTCGCTTCCTCGCCTCGACATCTATTTGGTGAGATACAACAGTCGCTGAACGACATCTGGAAGGTAAAAACCGACGGCCTGTCGCTTTCGCGCCTGGTGCGGGTGCGTGCGGCAAGTCTCGGCCTGGTTGCCGCACTGGGTTTCGTGCTGATGGTATCGCTGGCGGCAAGCGCAGCGATCACTGCGCTAAGCGAAGTCATCAATCACCACCTGCCGTTCGACGAACTGGTGCTCAGCACGGTCAACACGGTTGTCTCTTTCTTGCTAATTGGGCTGCTTCTTCGCAGCGATCTACAAGCTCTCCCGATACTCAGGGTCGGTGCTCCGGTTCGTCAATATAAAGCGGAACCTATTAAAGGCTCAAAGCTTGTTGGGGGCATGAGCACCCGGGGCATGAACTTCCTCCGCCAATGGCTGTCGAACAACGTTCCGGAGACGGCGAAGGCGGATGTAATCGTCATCAACGAACTGATCCATAAGCTGATCGCGGACGCAAAAGCGCTTGGCATCAAGCGCGACGAGATTGATGAGGAGGTCGGCCGCCTCGATTGCACGATCCGTGATGCGATCGTGCGCGTCGATGCTGATCAGGCGGGCGGAACGGAACGATCTGGCTGACGTTTGTGCCAAGGATCGGCGCGACAGGAGGACTGCATGGCGGCCCCACGAGCAGTTTGGAAAGGGTTTCTGAAAGTCGGGTCCGTGTCGTGCGGAGTGAAGCTTGTGGGTGCAACCAGTGAGGCATCGAAAATCCACTTCAAGATTTTGAATCGGAAAGATGGATTGCCCGTCAAGGCTGCCTATGTTGACGAAGAGACGGGCGATGTCGTCGATAGCGAAAACCAAGTCAAAGGCTACGAGGCAGACGCGGGCGATTTCATCAAGGTCGAACCGGACGAGATCAAAAAGCTCAAGATGACGTCTGAGCACACGCTTGAGGTCGACGAGTTTGTCGCCATCAAGGATATCGAGACGCGCTACCTGGAAAAGCCCTATTACCTGATCCCTGCCGACGGCGCCTCCACCGAGGCCTTCTCAGTGCTGCGCGAAGCGATGGCCAAGAAGGGTGTGGCGGCGCGGTCCTGCGTGGTGCTGTACCAACGCGGGCGCGAAGTCGTGATACAGCCATATGGCAAGGGAATGCTGCTTACCGAGTTGCGGACCCATGACGAAATGATCTCGGAAGAGACCGTATTCAAAGACCTGAAAAGCCACGAATACGATCAGGAACTGCTCGAAATCGCAGGCCTGCTGATCGACAAAAAAGTGACCAAGTTTGATCCGTCGAAATTTGAAGACACCTACGAGGATGCGCTCATCGCGTTGATCGACGCAAAACGCAAGGGCAAGCAGCCGCCCAAACCGGTGCCCCCGCCGAAGGAGAACGTTATCGATCTGGCGTCGGTTCTTCGCAAGAGTCTCGCCAAGGAAGGCATCAAGGACCGTCCCAAAAGCAAAGCCGGGCGAAAATCGGCATAGTCGCGCCATCTGAACGCCGCGCTGTTTAGATTGGCCGGTCGGGCTCGAGGCTTCCGCTCGAGTCAGGAGCAGAGTGTGAAGCTTTTTCAGGTGACGGCGATCCGGCAGCCGCGATGCTGTCCACCATCTCCAGCACAAGATGCGGCGCTGCATGATGAACCATGTGACCCGCACCTGCAACGATGCGTATCATCGAGCCCGGTAAGGCCCTGTGCCGGCGTTGCGAATGATAGCTGGTGTCGAGCAGGCTGTCGGCTTCGCCGGCCATGATACCTATCGTCGCGTTTGTCCTCCCTGCGGTCTTGGGGGCTAATGCGGCAACGGGGATCAGCAGACCAGACTCCGCCGCGGTCGTTCGCAGGTGAGACGGTGCAGTGACCAGACCTCGCAAGGCCTCGGAAAACTCTGGCGGGACAAGTTGCGGCCTGAACAGGCGGCGCATCAACACGGGCCAGATCAGCCTGACGACGGGCGGCAGGACGGTGTGGCAGATAATGGTTCCCACGATCGGCAGTGCCGGCAGGGCGGCAAGCAGGGCATCGAACCTGGGGGAAGGGAAATGATAGCCGGAGAGGAGAACCGCGCCACCAATCTCGTCCGGATACCGGGCCGCCCACTGGAGGGAGACCGATGCCCCCCAGGAATGGCCAAGAACGATAGGATTGTCTGCCCCGATCCTCTGCGTGGCGCTCCGGAGCAGATCCGCTTGGGCCGCGGCGGTCCACAGACGATCGCGCGGTCGTGTACTGCCGCCAAATCCTGGACGGTCGAAGACAATGACGCGATAACGCTTGGCTGCCTTGTCTACCAGGCCGCTGGTTTGAAAATCCTCAGCGGCGGAACCGTTCCCGTGCAGGAGAACCAGGTCCCTGCCGCTTCCAGCCTCGACATATCGAAGGCGGACACCGTCGACCTCTATGGTCCTTCCTTTCGCGCGGACGGAAAGCGCTTGCTTGGTCGCTGCTCGATTGTTCAACGCTAGCAAGGCCACCGCCGCAACCAGGCCGCCGACCCAGACGCGTGATGATCGTTTCAGTGAGAATTGAAACCGGAAAGACAAGCTGCCGTGCTCCTTGCATAGGTTGAGGCGACTGGCGAATCCGCTGGGACGTCGCACCCCAAAGGCTCACCATTTTTCGCCATCCGAACCGAGACGCCACACGGTTGTTCCGGGCCCCTGATCGCCTGACCTTCGAACGAGGCTACGGGCTTACCTCGGCCCAGGGCTCTTCGAGATTGTGCCCGCGGAAGGTCAAATGACAGCCGGAGGAGGCGTTAGTCTTGCCAGCCGTTTCCACAGACTGGATAGCCAAAGAGCGCCGGTGACGAGTAACCCTTAGGCTCCAAACCTGGCGACGTGCTCGCGTTCAACTCGCACGATCAACCCTCGCAGGGGGTCTGTAAATCTAAGGGAGCTAAAAAAGTTTTGGCTAATGGAACATCGCGCGGTTCAGCGTGTTTGCTTTCGACGAAAATGGAGAAATCAGGCCGTGAACAGCGTCATTTATCTGATAGGCCTCGTTGTAGTCGTGCTGGCAATTCTCTCCTTCCTCGGTTTTCAC
This sequence comes from Mesorhizobium sp. B2-2-4, assembly GCF_006442375.1. Classification (NCBI taxonomy): domain Bacteria; kingdom Pseudomonadati; phylum Pseudomonadota; class Alphaproteobacteria; order Hyphomicrobiales; family Phyllobacteriaceae; genus Mesorhizobium; species Mesorhizobium sp. B2-2-4. The sequence continues at coordinate 4,185 of NZ_VFWB01000004.1, forward strand.
TAGGAGCCATTATGCAACGCGAAGGCGATCCAGGACGTCCAGCATCCGATTTCGATACGGCAAAGAGCGAGCTCTCCGACCGGCTCCAGGAAGAAACCCAAAATGCCACCCGGTTAATTCACGACGCCAGTGACGAAGTCGTAAGCAAAGCTGGCGAGTACACGTCTGAAGCGCAGGAGGCGTTGTTAGGGAAGGCGCAGGAAACGCAGCGCGACATGAGCGCGAGCTTAGCTGCTTTTGGGGGCGCGCTGCGGGCGGCAAGTGAGCATCTGGCCAACAGCGATCAAGCCACCGTTTCGAAGGTCGTGCTTACTGCCGCTGGCGGGCTGGAGCGCCTCTCGTCCTCGTTGCGCGACAAACCAGTCGAACAAGTGTTAGGCGAGGTCAGGTCATTCGGGCGCGAAAACTCTGGAGTGCTTATCGCCGGCTCGGTTCTCGCCGGTTTGGCTCTGGGACGCTTCATCAAAAGCTCGCCACCCGCTGATTCGAGCGAAGCGGACGGTCGGCTGAAAAGCAGTAGCGCCCCAAAGACTGTGAGGCGCCCGAAGACCACAGGCAGCTCTCCACGGGACGACCTCACGTCATAACGAATGCAGCCACTTTCTTGGCCGAGCACGGAGCATGACCGATGAACAACGATCAGGACGGCCGCAGTCTCGCGAGCCTTGTGAGCGACCTCACACAGCAAGTGACGACCCTGCTACAGACCGAAACAAGGCTTCTGCGGGCCGAAATATCCGAAAACGTCAGCAAAGCCGGGCACGGCGCGGTCGAAGTCGTAGGCGGTGCCGTGTGCTTGCTGGCATCGCTGGTGGTACTGCTCCAAGCCCTCGTGATCGCTTTGGCGAAGGCAGGGCTTGGGGCAGGGTGGGCCTCGCTGCTCGTCGGTGTCGTCGTGGCGATCCTGGGGGTGATTCTCCTTCGCACGGGAATGGCCGGCATTGCGCCTTCCGGATTGGCTCCTGACCGCACACAAGAACAACTCAAGAGCGATGCGCGTGTGATCAAAGGACAAATGAGATGAGCGAGAAATCGGCAGCCGAACTCGAACGCGAAGCCGAGATTGCCCGCGCAGCGGTCGTCGATACCGCCGAATCCATCCGCAGCAAAATGACACCCGGTCAGTTGATCGACGAGTTCACCGGGTTGTTTGCTGGCGGCGCAGGGACCGCCGCCCTCAGCAGATTCCAGACCCAAGTCAGCGACAACCCTTTGGCCCTGATGCTGGTTGGAACCGGCCTGGCTTGGCTGATGCTTGGCAGCGGTGCTTCGGCGGGTGGCTCTCCTGCAACCCAGGCTGTCAACAATCAGGCCGACACGGATGGGGGGACGTTCGGGGTCAGCGATGTGACGGGGGCTGCGGAAGGGCTGAGTTCCGGACAAGAGATCCCCAATGGTGGACCATCGGCGGTCGCAGAGATGCTCTCGGATGCCGGCGGTACCGTTGGCGCGAATGCGAGCAATGCAAGCGAAGCGGTGGCAACTGCGGCTGGCGAGACCAAGGATAAGGTTGTAAACACCGTGGGGCAGCTTGGCTCCAGTGCGGGTGATATGGTTGTGCAGGCGAGTCGAACCGCGCAGGAACTATTTGAGCGCGAACCACTGGCACTTGCCGTCCTCGGCCTGGCGGCGGGTACGGCTATAGGCGTGCTTCTGCCTCGCACAGCCATGGAAGACGAGCAACTCGGCGGCTATCGCGACAAACTACTTGGCAGCGCCAACAGTGCTTTAGAGGACAGCGTGGAGCAAGCGAAAGAGATCGCTGCCGAAGCTTACGAGACAGTCAAGAGCGAGGCGGACCGGCAGGGCTCGAGCGGCACCGCCGACACGTTAGCCGGTAAGGTCGGTGAGGTCGTCAAGGCCACCGCAAAAACTACCGAAAAGGCTGTTCGAGATCGACTTCCCGAATCGGATCAGTCCTCCACGGCCAAGCCCTAAAGCCATCTGCAGGGTGCCAGGGCAGCGGTCAAATTGAACTTAGAGACACCCGTCGTGAACAAAACCGCGCGCCGACGGTTTGATTGCATGGAAACTGAGACACTGGTCGGCTATCTCGCGGCACTATGTTCGATGGTGAGCTTTACGCCGCAAGCCTGGAAGATCATAAAGACGCGAGACACGGGCAGTATCTCCGCGCCTATGTATGCGATTACGGCAGCAGGGTTCGCCCTCTGGCTCATCTTCGGGTCCATGAAAGGCGAGTGGCCGATCATCATCACAAACGCCGCCTGTCTCGTTCTCTCGGCATTCATTCTTCTGATGACGCTCCTTCCTCGCGCGAAGAAGGACGCGGTCGCGGACGTGCTGGATCCCGCTGCCTCAAGGACTGAGCGATGATCTTCGTTTGGTTGCGTTCTGAGGTTTACGAGGCGCTCAGCGGTGGCAGCCAGGAATGACGCGCTCATGTCGGGAGTTCTCTTGTGGTTTCAGACGATGAAATCCGTCCTGGCGAATCATACGACTGCCTGGTCATCGGCGGCGGACCGGCCGGCCTGACCGCCGCGACCTACCTGGGGCGTTTTCGGCGCCGGATCGTCCTTGTGGATGCCGGCCAAAGCCGCGCAAAGTGGATACCGGTAACCCACAACTGTCCCGGGTTTCCTGACGGTATTGCCGGTGTTGAGCTGCTTGATCGTCTGCGGCAGCAGGCACTGCTGAGCGGAGTCGATCTCGTGGACGATACGATCCACGACATTAAGCGGGGTGGGACCGATTTCATCGCCACGGCATCGGTTCCCATTCGGGCTCGCGCGGTGCTCATGGCCACCGGTATTGTCGATACGCTTCCAGACACGCCCGACGCCGCCGATATGATCAAGGCCGGCACGTTGCGGCTGTGTCCGATCTGTGACGCCTACGAGGTCATCGACGGACGGGTTGCGGTGATGGGCCCGGCAGATCACGCAATGAAGAAGGCGTTGTTTATGCGAAGCTACACAAGTGACGTCACCATGTTGGTGGAGACGACAACTCGACTCGACCCCGCCGCCGACGCCTTGCTCAAAAAGGCTGGAATCAAGGTGCACGCGTGCCTCCCGGGCTCGATCCGCTCTGCCGGCCATCAGGCGACCATCAGGCTCGTTGCCGGAAACACGCTGTCTTTCGATACCATCTATCCCGCATTGGGCTGCACGATGCGATCGAAGCTGGCCACCAACCTCGGCGCGGAATGTGACGAAATCGGCAATCTTGTCGTGGATTCGCGCCAGCGAACCGCAATTGCGGGCCTCTACGCCGCAGGCGATGTGGTTGACGAAATCAACCAGGTCGCGGTCGCCTTCGGACACGCGGCGATCGCCGCAACCGATATGCACAGCTATCTTGCGCAAAACGAGTGAACAGGTCCGCCCTCGTTCAGTCGTACAGGATGGCGCGTGGCGCAGCCCTCGCGGGGATATTCGTCGCTTCCCCGGCATCCTGGTGCCCCATTGGCGCCGTAAGAGCCTCAATGCGGCATTGGCGAGACAACACCAATTGTGTGCGCATTCAGGCACTGCCGTCGATGCCGCTTATTCGCAACCGACGGGGTGCCGGCGTCTGCTGGGGAAAAACGGCGGAACAAACAAGGAGCCGCCTCGTTTGAACGGGGTGCCGCCCGGCGCGCTTTCAAGCAGGAGATGAGGATGGCAACCAAGAAAGCTTCGCAGACAAAGGGACTTGAGGATCTCTTCCACGACGGCTTGAAGGATATCTACTACGCTGAGCGCAAAATCCTTTCCGCCTTGAAGAAGATGGCGAAGGGAGCTGAATCCGAAAAGGTGATTGCTGCCTTTGAGAAGCATCGCGATGAGACGGAAGGCCAGATCGAGCGTCTGCAGCAGGTGTTCGAGATCCTCGGCAAGCGGGCACAGGGAAAGACCTGCCCGGCAATCGACGGCATCATAAAAGAAGGGCAGGAGATCCTGGAGGATTTTCAACAGGCTCCAGCCCTGGATGCCGGGCTCGTGGCCGCCGCGCAAGCCGTCGAGCATTATGAGATCGCCCGTTATGGAACGCTGATCACCTGGGCCGGTTTGCTTGGGCTGAAAAACGCCGTTCCGCTGCTTGAACAGTCGCTCAAGGAGGAGAAGGCGACCGATGAAGCACTGACGCAACTCGGGGAGGCCGGTGTGAACGAGAGAGCGATGCAAAAGGCGGCCTAGATAGCCGCACTGGATCACGCCGAGGAGGTCCGTCATGGATGTCCGGCAATTGATGGCGCTTGACCAAGCAGCGGCCGCGCCTATGTCCGCGGAACCGGCGTCGAGCAAAAGACAGCTCCTGTTCGAACGTCGCACCAAAGCTGTTGAGATCGATGAGATCGACCCAGGCGACGGCCGGGTGATCAACCATGATGGCGAGCAACTCGCTATCAGCGAGGCGGCAGACGGTTCGATTGCCGGCTGCATCGACGGTTGGAACCCGGTCGACCGGACATGGTACTGGTCCTGCCACAAATGGGCCTTCGACGAACAAGACGTGCTTCCGGCAAACAGGCCGCCGGAGGCTCGAGCGCCGGTGCTGGCCGGGCTCTAGGGATGAAGATCCTTGTCACCGGCGCTACAGGTTTGATAGGCGCCTCACTATGCGCGCGCCTGGAGGCGGAGGGACACGAAGTACGGCGCGTGCTCCGCCGCTCCCGACCTGCCGGCTCTTCGAAAAGTTCGGACGTCATTTTGGACATGACGGAGGCGGTCCGACCGGAGGACTGGAGTGCCCCTCTTTCAGGCGTCGATGCCGTCGTCAACTGCGCCGGCGTTCTGCAGGACAACGCGCGGGAAAAGGTTCAGGAGGTCCATGCCATCGCCGCTTCCGCTCTCTTCAGGGCCTGCGAACGGGCCGGCATCAAGACGGTCATCCACTTCTCGGCGATCGGTGTCGACCGCGATCAGCCGTCCGCCTTCTCCGCCAGCAAGCTGGCCGGCGACAAGGCATTGATGGCGCTCGATGTCGGCTGGGTGATCCTGCGTCCCTCGGTGGTGCTGGGGCGCGGCGTCTTTGGCGCAAGCGCATTGTTGCGTGGGCTGGCCGCGCTGCCATTGTTGCTGGCCATGCCCAATACCGGCCGCCTGCAAGTCGTTCAGCTCGATGACATTGTCTCCACCGTTCTTTTCTTCCTCCAGCCCGCGAGTCCTACTCGCTTGACGCTGGAACTTGCGGGGCCGGAGGCACTCACCATGACAGAGCTCATCAGTCGTTACCGCCAGTGGTTCGGATGGAAAAAGGCAACCGTATTCACCGTGCCTGGCTGGGCGGCGAGAGGCCTCTATCGTCTGGGCGATCTGGCTGGATGGCTCGGCTGGCGACCGCCGATCCGCAGCAATGCGCAAAAAGAAATCACGCGAGGCGCTGTCGGTGATCCGCAGCCTTGGATCGCGACGACAGGCATTCACCCGGCAAGCCTCGCATCAGCATTGGCGGCAGATCCGGCAACGGTCCAGGAGCGATGGTTTGCCGGGCTCTATTTCATCAAGCCGGCGATCTTCGTTGTGCTGCCATTCTTCTGGATCATGACCGGCATCATCTCGCTCACGACAGGCTGGCGTAATGGCGTCGAACTGCTGATCGGCACTGCGGTGGCGCCCCACGCCGAGGCCGCGGTCGTGGCCGGTGCAATCGCCGACGCGGCTGTCGGCGCGCTAATTGCCTTCCGGCCGACAAGCCGCCCGGGTCTTTGGGGTGCGATCGCGATCTCGCTGTTCTATGCCATCGCCGGCACCATCCTGCGTCCGGATCTCTGGAACGAGCCACTCGGCCCGCTGATGAAGATCCTGCCGATCCTCGCTTTGCACTTCGTTGCGCTGGCGATCCTGGAGGAGCGCTGATGCTTTATTTCGTGGTCAAATATCTGCACGTCATCGGCGCAGCCGTGCTGCTTGGGACAGGGGCGGGGATCGCCTTCTTCATGCTCCTCGCCCACCGGACCGGCAATGCCGCAACGATCGCGGCAGTTGCCCGCATCGTGGTTGTCGCTGATTTCCTCTTTACCGCGACTGCCGTCGTCGCGCAGCCGATCACCGGGGTAGCCCTTGCCTGGCAGGCTGGCTATTCACTGAGGGAGGGATGGATCGTGCTGTCGATTGTGCTTTATGTCGTGACCGGCCTGTTCTGGCTGCCGGTTGTTTGGATGCAGATGGAGATGCGCAATCTGGCGGCGCGCGCCGCCACATCTGGCGACCCGCCGCCGGAGCGATACAACAAGCTGTTTCGGTTGTGGTTTGTCTTCGGCTTCCCAGCCTTCGCCGCCGTGCTCGCCATCTTCTGGCTCATGATCACGCGTCCCCTCATCGATTTGTTCGATTGACGGTGACGATGGTTTCGCTGGCCGAGTGATGGGCAGCAGGTGAGTTCCGCCAACACGGCTTCTTCACCCTGAGCAGAGGCGCGACGCCATAGAGTGCTTTCCCCCGGGATTGGCGGCACGGGAGAAAGCGTTGGCGTCAGCCCTGAGCTGAAAGGTGTCACTAGGCGCGAGCGCCGTTGCCGTCTGACCCCCTGGCGCGACTGGAGCCCTGGGTAGAACCGATCTGTTCGCTCTGTGCTCCGCTGTCCGCGCGGGGGGAGCCAAGCATGGGTTCCTCACCCATCGGCTGGCCCGGGACGGTCGTGAACTCTCCGTTGCCATCAATGGATTTGCCGCTCGACCAACGGCCCTCGGGCGGCGGCACGCCGTCGACGAAACAGTTGACGAATGCATAGCTGACGTCGCGAAGTTCCTGTTCCTGGGGGAAGGAATTGGGAACCGGCAGTGAAGCCGCGAGCCCGCCCATGTCCTCGATGGCTGCTAACCATTGCTGCTGGTGCATCGTGTCGCGGGCGATCAGGAACGACAGCATCTCCTTCATGCCGGGATCGTCGGTCATATTGTAGAGGCGTGTGGCAAGCACTCTGCCACTGCTTTCCGCCGTGACATTGGCGATCATGTCGGCGGCGAGATTGCCGCTGGCGTAGACGTGTGAAGCATTGAAGGGCACGCCGTTTGAATTTTCCGGCAATGCCGCGAGTCCGGTGGAAAGGATGTGGCGGAAGTTCATGCCGTTCAACACGGAGCCGCCGATCGTATCGGCTGAAATGTCTTCTTGCAAAGACAGCGGCGCCCCTTCCAGATTCAACGCCACGGCCGTCGCGAGCATCTCGATGTGGGCGAGTTCCTCAGTGGCGGTGTTCAGCAGCAGGTCCCGATACTTGCTTGGGCCGCGCGCGCCCCAGGCCTGGAAGAAGTACTGCAGCGCAACTCGTATCTCGCCTTCGACGCCACCGATCGCCTGCTGCAAAGCACGAGCAAAGATCGGGCTGGGCGTTTCCACGCGCACAGGGAATTGCAATTTCTTGTCGGTGTAAAACATCTCATATTATCTCCGTTGATCTCGCCCAACCGACCGCAGAACCAGATGTTCCTTCTGTTCGACAGTATTTATCCTGACCATGTCGAGTTGGACGCGCGTGCGCGAAACGTGTGCAATCCGCTTCGGCAGGGCGCGGTTGTTTGGCGCAAGACCAAGATGAAGCGATCCGCGGGGTGATCGCCTTCACCCCGCCCTCAAGGCGGCCCTGGTGCCCGGTTCGTCCCCCCTCATGGACCCCTCATGGCGTCAAGCAGCTTGGAAAGAAACGCTGCTAACGCTTGTTCAGGCTGAGCCGCCTCTTCGCTCAACATTTCGATGCCCCATCGACCCAGCACCGCCTCCTGGACGACGCTCGGGCTAGGCATGAATACGAACGATCTGGGGCGGTCGGTCTCATAGCCGGACAGCCTCCAGGTCTGCCACAGGCGGTGCAAAAGCAGGCGGATGTTCATATCCGACTGCTGTAGCCGATGAAAAGGATCGTCCGCCCCAATGCATCCGCGCGGAATTTCACATCCAGGGGTGAATCGAAGGACAGCCGGTCGAAATAGTCGGTCTCGGCCAGAATGAGGGAGGAGTCGTCGTCGAAGTCGCCGTGGTATTTGACGATCTGGGTGATACCGTTGCTGGCTTTGGCGATGTCTTTTGCGTTTGCGACCTTCACGTAGTCGCGGCTATGGACCTCGAAGGCGACCTCAAGGTTGCGATCGTAGTTGGTCGTGTAGATGATCGGGAAGTCCAGTGCCACGATCAGGCGGTGGATCTCCGAACGTCTCACTTTCTCACGCGAGACACTCCAGTTCCGATCCATCCAGCTTCGCAGCGGTCCGATGGTGCCCCGCTTCAACCGGTAGAACTCCGCCAGGGTCTGGTAGCTGACGTCCGACGGCGCGATGATGCCGTGATCGATGCCCAGGTCCTCGACCAGATGATCAATGAGCTTACGCCAGGAGGGCAGGCCGACACTCATTGACACGCCAGCCCCAACGAACAGGATCGCGCGCCGCTCCCTGACGGAACGCGCGAGCTCCTCGATGGGGGAAAGCATGGACAAACCTCTGACCGATAATCATCCCAACTACCGGGACGGTCGCCGGTTCCATTCTCGTGCAGGCGGTGACCCGCCGTGGGGTTTGCGACGCGCCGGGGAACAATCATCCGCATGGGGTTCGTAACGGGCGCAGCCGGAACAAAGCATTGTGCTCGCGGTTTAGCTCCGGCGCCGATCGCCAGCGGAGAAATGCATCAATGACAATCAAGGAGCCGGCACACTCGGGTAGGCTAGCCTGGCCGCACACAGCCAAGCGCGGCATGGACGAGCAGGACAGAAGCCAAGCAGAGGCTCGCGCCAGTCGGCATCCTGAAGCCGATCCTGTCGACGAATCGCGTAGCACCGTGAACTGTAACGAGCTACGGGCAAATCGCCAGACCCGCGAGAGAGCATGATGGCCAGGCCGGCCCCCACCGAACGATCCGGCCCGGTCCAGGATGTGGTAGACGGTGGTCAACACCGAGCGGTCGGCCGAACCTTCGAAAGCTTCTTCATGGCCGGCTTTGAATGTTCCTCCCACAGGCGGAACGACGGTGTCCGGCTCGATCTTGTTCGCGCTACCTCGCACAACATCCATGCCTTGGCGGACTACCGGAGCTGTGCCGAGCTCGGGCTTCGAACGATCCGAGACGGGTTGCGCTGGCACCTGATCGAAACGGCGCCGGGCATCTATGACTGGTCGAGTTGGGCGGCCATGATCGAAGCGGCTCGTGCCGTTGGCGTGCAGGTGATCTGGGATGTTTTTCATTACGGGTCGCCCGATCACATCGATCAGGGATCGCAGGAATTCATCGACGCCTACGCCGCTTTTGCCGCGGAGGCCGTGCGGTTCCATCGCTCCTTCACGGGCACCTCTCCGCTGCTTTGTCCAATCAACGAAATCTCGTTCTTTGCCTGGGCCGTCGAAGTCGGCTACTTCCCGCGTGTCGGCCCAAAGAAGCGCGGATGGTTCAAACGGCATCTCGTTAAGGCAGCGGTCGCGGGCATCCGTGCAATGCGACAGGCCGACCCCGACTGTCGATTCGTCTGGGCTGAGCCGCTGATCCATATCGCGCCTCGCGACGGCAGCCGAGCGGAACAGCAACGCGCGCAGAACGCCCGGCGAGGTCAGTTCGAGGCGTATGAGATGCTGATGGGACAGGTCGAGCCTGAACTGGGCGGCAGCCAAGATCTTGTCGACGTGATTGGCCTGAACTTTTATCCTCACAACCAATGGTATCTAAACGGTCCGACCATTCCCATGGGCCACCATGAATATCAGGCGCTGTCCGAGATGTTGCTCGAGGTCGCTCACAGGTTCCGCAAGCCGATGTTCATTGCTGAAACCGGGTCCGAAGGATCCGCCGGGCCAGCATGGCTGCATTATGTCTGCGATGAGGTCCGCGCCGCGATGAAGCTGGGCGTCCCCATCCAAGGCATTTGCATTTATCCCGTGACAGCCTATCCGGGGTGGGACAATTCCCGCCACGCCGAAGTCGGCTTGTTTTCTACCGTGCACGCGGATGGTTCGCGCAGCATCCGGCAGCCAGTTGCGGACGAGCTGGCGCGCCAGCGCCTTCTGTTCGCGTAAGCCCGGCCATCACGCGTGCAGCATGGGCCTGTCGGGTAGAACGGCATCGCGTTCGGCTTCGTCCGGCAAATGGTTACGGCGCGAGCACAGCAAATGTCGGCGCCTCCAACGAAGCCGAGGCCGGCAGGGTCTTCTGTATCCTCGCGAATGTGGCCAAGGCCTGACCCACCACTTGATCCATGTTGTAATAACGGTAGGTCGCTAGCCGTCCAACGAACCAGACGTTTGGGCAGGCGTCCGCCATTGCCTCGTAGCGTTTGTACAGCTCCTCGTTTTCGGCTCTCGGAACAGGATAATAGGGATCGCCTATATCGGTCGGGTATTCGTAGGTGAGGCTGGTTTTCGGATGCCGTTGGCCTGTCAGATGCTTATACTCCGTGACGCGGGTGTAGTTTTCCGTCTGCGGATAGTTCACCACCGCCACTGGCTGGAATTGTTCGCAATCCACTGTCATATGGTCGAACCGCAAGGAACGGTAAGGCAGACGGCCGAGCCTCCAATCAAAATATTCATCAATCGGCCCAGTATAGATCAGCTGCCGAAAGCCGATCTTGTCGCGTATCTCGCCATAGTCGGTCTGCAGCATCACCTTGATTTCAGGCCTGTCCAGCATCCGCTCGAACATCCGCGTATAGCCGCCGGCGGGCATGTTCTGGAACGTATCGCCAAAATAGCGGTCGTCGCGGGTCGTGCGGGTCGGCACCCGTGCCGTTACGGATTTACTCAGTTGGGACGGATCCACGCCCCATTGTTTGCGAGTATAGCCGCGAAAGAATTTTTCGTAGAGTTCCCTGCCCACGGTGCTGACCACCACGTCTTCGGCGGTTCGGACCTCCTCCACCGTTTCTCGTCGCGAAGCGAAAAATTCTTCCAGTTGCTCGGAGGTGAGATCAAGTCCGTAGAGACGATTGATCGTGTCGAGATTGATCGGAATGGGCAGCAGTTTGCCGTCTACCGAAGAGAGGACGCGATGTTCGTAGGGCCGCCACGCCGTGAACTGCGACAGATAGTCGACGATGGATTGCGCGTTGGTGTGGAAGATGTGGGGACCATAGCGATGGATCAGGAGTCCCGCTTCGTCGTAGCAGTCATAGGCGTTGCCGCCGACATGATTTCTGCGGTCTATGAGCAGGACACTTTCGCGGCGTTGCGATGCAATGCGCTCGGCAAGCACGCTGCCGGCAAAGCCGGCTCCGACGATCAGCCAGTCGAACATTGTCAGGCTCTCCTGCGCAGCGGAACGACAGTTTTCATCGCCTGGACACCCTGGATGTGTGAGGCCATGGCATCCCAAGTACGTTCCCACGACTTGTCGGCGAGGTAGGCATCAACTTCCCTCACCTGCAGGTCTTTGGGGCGGGCCAGCATGCAGCGAAGCTTGATCGCAATATCGTCGGCGTCGACGATCTCGACGAGACCCGCCGCACTGTAGGTGCGAACGACATCGACGATGGCGGTGGAGATCACCGGCAGTCCGGCCGCAAGAAACTCGGGGGTCTTGGTTGGGCTGATGTATCGCGTTGCCTCATTGAGTGCGAATGGCATCCATCCGCCTGCCCAATGACGGAGATAGCTCGGCAGGTCGGCATAGTTCTTGGGACCGAGCCAATGCAAATTGCCTGCCCGTGGCAGGATCGCCGAATCGATCTTGACCACCGGCCCCAGCATGACGAACTGGATGTCGGGCATTGCCGCAGCCGTCTGGCCCACAAGGGCGATGTCGAGCCGTTCATCTATCACGCCGAAATAGCCGACCCTTGGATGGGGAATGCCTGCCTGGTCGGCCGGTTCGTCGCCACCCCCTCTCGCCCTGCTGAAATGAGCAGCATCGATGCTGCTTGGGAACGGAAAGATCGAACGATGCTGACTGCGCTTTGCCTCATAAAGGCTTTGCCCGCCCGTGAAGACCAGATCGGCACGGCCGAACAGCTCCCTTTCCAGCTGTGCCAGTTCCGCGGGCGCGTTCCGGAAGGCGGACAACTCGTCCATGCAATCGTAGATGCACACATTGCAGCGAAGATGGCTGCTGAAGCGCAGCGCCATTGGCGTGTAATACCAGGCAATCAGCCGGTCATGAGGAACCGGCGCGACGAGTTCATTGACGAAACTTCGCTGGATCGCATCCACCTTTGTCGCTGATGTTCCAATGGGGACGACCGGCGTGACAACCCTGATTGCCGGAGCTACGTCGTTCATGCGCATGAAGGGACCGCGGACATCTTCGAAGGCTGGTTCTTCGAAGTAAATTACCTGTTGCTGCCGGGCGGCGAGGGTCATGAGGTGCTGTGGCCTTTGAAATACAAAGTTCCATCGGAGATGTGAAAAGCAGATAAGTACTGAATTATACGCCTGGGAAGTGCTTTTTTTTGTTTTTGAAAGCGCGATGTCCATATATTTTCCCTTTTAATACGAGTTATAACCGCGAAAATTAACGTAGGTTAATTTTTCACGTTGCCATCTGATGCCCATCAGTTCTATCTAACTTGCGATTCAGTAAGTTGTTCCAACGGGATTAATTGACCCGCGTAGGTCGATCGCCGGCCCCGACGATCAGAGGCAGGGTCGCCCGACTGCTTCGCAGGAGGTGTCGGAATGCGGCATGAGATCCGCTGGAATTGGGACTACGGCGGCGCCCTAACGTGGCGCTTTGCCACTTATCCAGCTGTTGAAGGCCAGCGGGAAAATCAACACGTGTTAGCCGACGCTGCTAGAATACGAACGCCTCGAATCAGTTTGTTTGGACCTGGGTGTCGGAAGCTGAGAGAGGCGGTCGAGGTTTGTGGACATGAAGATCAATTTCGAATCGCACGTCTTTCCGTTGTTTCACCCACAGCAGGTGGACGACCTGAAAGACCCTTGTCCCGTATTCGACGGGACGCTTTGGCACATGTTCGGATCGAGCGGCACCGTCACGAGCGAGGAATGGAAGATACTGCACGCCACAGCGCCGGATCCGCGTGGCCCCTGGACCGAGCATGAACCGATCGCCTTGCCGATCACCGGCTCGGGTGTGGCGGCGCCCGGTGTCATCCACGAAGGCGGGGTTTTCCACATGTTCATCCAGACCGAATTCATGAAGTCGGGTGGGCGGTGCGAGCATGCGGTGTCTAATGATGGTTTCCACTGGGTTGTTTTGACGTCGGCGATATTATCCCTGCCGGACACCGATGAAGATGGCATCTACGATCCCCATCCGGCGGTCATCGGCGGCAAGCGCTACATCGTCTACTCGGGAATGCCGAAATTCAGCAGGGTCCCGCAACCCGACGTCTATCTCGCACGCAGCCAGTCCGACTCCTGGTTCGGACCATGGAAGCGCGCTGGCAAGATCCTGGACCACCTGGACGTTCCGCATCACAACGCACGCGAGCATCCCGACTATGAATGGGGCATCGAAGGCGCTCAACTGGTCGAGTTGCCGGATGGACGCGTGCTGCTCAATGCAACCTGCTTCCTGCCCGAGGGGCCGCGCGGCAGCCGCCAGCGTGTATTCTTCGCAATTGCCGATCGCGTCGAAGGACCTTACGTGTCCGTCGGCCCAGTGCTGGATCCGGGCGAGCCGGGAGAGAACGGGCACTCGACTGTGATGATAGAGGGCCGGCAACTGACGCTGTTCTATCAGAGCCGGCGCGAGGCAACGAATCACAGGTGGCGCTATGGGCTGGCCACGTGCGACCTGGATCAGCAGATTTTTTCAAACGTCGCTTAACCCAGCGCGCCCGGAAAGGCGCCATCACCGCGACGGACAACCGTCCCTACGCAGTGCTCGTTTCGATCGAGAGTCGCCCTCGGGGCCGACCGCCGATGCACTGCGCGCGATAGGACGGCTCAACTTATTCGCTGAATCCAAGTGAGCCCGAGGGCGGGATTCGGCACCTGACGCTGTCGGATCGGACGTGGAAGATCTGGCGGCGGTCGCAGCAATAGTGAGCATCCATCCCGAGAGTCCGGCTACTGTCGTGATGGACCGGACGAGGCGACGGGCGCCACTGGAAGCGCGCGCTTGTGTGCGGTGCCGGCGTGCGCTTGAAATATGCGCGTGCGCGCGGCTTCGTCGATCTCTCGACCTTCAAGGAAGTCATCGATTTGATCGTAAGTTACGCCATAGGCATCTTCGTCCGGGCGAAGCGGAATTAGGTTCTCCAGGTCGGCAGTCGGAACCTTGGCAACTAATTGAGGCGGAGCGCCCAGATGCGCCGCCAAGGCGCGAACCCTACGCTTGTTCAACCCGGAAAGAGGAAGGATGTCGGCAGCACCGTCGCCGAACTTGGTGAAGAAACCCATCAGTGCTTCGGCCGCATGATCGGTACCGATGACCAGCCCTCGGGTGGCGCCGGCAAGCGCAAACTGGGCAATCATCCGCTCACGAGCCTTGATGTTGCCAAGCAAAGTGTCCTCTCGGCCGGCATCGCCGAGTTCGGTGCCCGCAAGCTTGATCGAATCCAGCATCGCGTCGGCGGCGGGCTTGATGTCGACCCGGCGCACTTCGTCTGCTTGTATTGTATCCAGTGCCCGCTGCGCGTCGCTCTCGTCGGCCTGTAAGCCGTATGGAAGCCGAACGGCCAGGAATCTGGCCTCATATCCTGCCGTTCGCAGTTCCTCCACCGCCCGTTGCGCAAGAAGAGCGGCGGCAAGCGAATCCACGCCACCGCTTACGCCCAGAACGTAGGTGTTGAGATTCGAGGCACGCAGATAGGTGCCGAGAAAGTCGGTGCGTCGGCGCGCTTCAAGCGCGACGTCAAAACTGGACGAGACTCCCAATGCTTCGATAATCAGTTGTTGGTCGGTCATGCGCAGTTGCCTCCTGACATCATAGCGTTCTGTCCAGTCGCCATACCACAAGGCCGGTGGCAGTCACCGTCTCGGTCTGCCAGCTGAAGCGGTTCTCGAAAAGATCCGATGACGACGCGCCGGTAGCGCAAAAACGGTGATGTACGGGCTCGACGTTGGGTCCCCTTAGGAGAAAAAGGAACAGCGACGAAGAGCCTCACAGGTTCCCGACCTCGCCCGGGATCCTGCTCGGGCTTGGCTCAGGCTGGTTCTTCGAGGGAATCGTTCTGCATCAGTTGCTCCAGTGGCATCATATGGCGACTAGCCGGCTATCCCGCCGGCAGTCTTGAGAACCTTCGGTTCAACACGTCCCTCGATGGCTGGTTCCACGCCGGCACATACGTGTTCGTCGCACTAGGTCTCATTGTGCTATGGCGTGCGACGCGCCAACCTCATCTCGGGTGGTCAGGAAAGTTGCTACTTGCAACGATGCTCATGGGCTTTGGCATATTCAACCTGGTCGAGGGAGTGGACGATCACCAGCTTCTCGGCACACACCATGTCAACGAAACCGTCCCGCGGTCCCAGTGGGTCTACTGGGAGATCGGGTTGTTTGATTTGGGGTGCGCTGATGCTGCTCGGCGGGTGGGCCTTGTCAAACGGCAAGCGGAAATCCCGGCTGTGGCAGCTATGAAGCGTTGGACTCTAGCGCTTATTTCAGTTTGCCTTGGAACCGGATTGTAGCAGCGATGTTATAGACCTCTCGAGAACGCGGGGAAACATCGCACATGCTGACTGCCATTCGATCCTTCTTTGGCCGCAACACCCGGAGGAGGAACGCGGAAGAGCAGACCGATCGAGAACTGCCCATCAGGAAGGAACTCGACACCCTTGAGGCTATCCGCTTGACCGACATGGCCGGATTGGGCTCCTGGTCGCTCCACCGCTAGCCATACCTCTGATATGCCGCTACCATCAGATCGCCCCGAGCGTGCGTGCCGAGCATGTTGAGCCGGCAGCATCAGACCGCGGCACCGGCGGCTTCCAGCGGTTAGCGCCTGCCGTCCGAAGCATGCTCACGGAGGCCGCATCCAGCGATTGAGAGTGTTCGACGGAGTGGCTGGCGTCCATTGCGAAGCCCGAGGCCTTGATGACATAGATCACGCCGGCTTCAGCACCCCCTTGCCAGTTCGACTGCGGCTGACGGGTGATTGCATCCGAAGTCAAGTGTACCGATGCGACGCCGGAAGCGCGCCATCTTGCACGGCTCGCAAGCGATAGCCGTTCGGCCACCGGGAAGATGCGACGGGAGTCTAGATGTTTGGAGTACACGGGCTCCTGCTCCAAGAGCGCGGTGCCCGGGCTCAAGCGGCCAGCCCCGACGACTTAGAGGGCTTGCTTGCACTTTCCCCCGGAGTGCTGGTTGTTACCCATGAAGCCTTGGATCCCAAGGCTATCGGAACCATTGGGGTTTTCCTTCAGGCCCAGCCGAAATTGGTCATCCGCCTGCTGTTTGGTGATGCCGGTGGAAGGCATGGCGCAGTGACGTTGAACTGAAGGCGAACGGGCTCGGTATGAACGGCTCTCGGGCGAGCACGTGAAGGAGTGTGAGACGGGGGACAGGGCGGCCGCCATTGAGGAGGTGCAATCCCGCTCTCATGTCCGGCTTTCCTGGTTCAGGTCCTGGCCTTCCACAATCAACCCGCAAGGGGTTCGCTACGCAAGCGTGCGACCTCTGCGGCTGCGCCTTCAAGGTGACCGCGGCCATGCCCTGAACACGTCGGGCGCCTGTCGAGCGGGGATGGACCCCGCCCAAAGACGGGAGCCAAACGATGTCGCACAATTTCACCCTTGCTCAGCACCATGCCTTCAATCTCGCGCAGACCTTGATGGTCCCGGTCACGCTCTTCCAAGTCGATGGCGAGTTCGGCGTCATGGTGTCGAGCGAATATGACGGTGACGAGGGCACGGTGGTCCACGAATACGATCCCTACGAGTACCGCCCGGCTCACTAAGCGGGGATCGTTGCCTGCCACTTGCGCCCGACAGGGCGCAAGTGAGGCTTCGCCGCGGACACGCCCCGGCAATGACGACGAGGTCAACGGCCTCTACCTGTACGACCCCCCGGGTAGTAAGCCGGTTCACTGAACCGGCTTTCGTCCGGCGTGTCGCTTACGAGCGGCAGGCCGCAAGGGAAGCTGCGCCGCAGCCGGAGCCGCGCCCTTGCGGCCTTTGCTCTTCGCGCCGGTCGCTAAGGTGTTCCGCAAAGTGTGCGGAGAAGATAACTGGATGAAAGGTCGGCCGAAGGCGGCCGGGAGAACAGAATGGAAAAGGCGGATATCGAAGAACTGCGTAGCCGGGTGGGGTGTGATGCCGTGCTGGAGACGGGCGGTTTTGCGATCGACTTGAAGGAAAGCACGCGCCAGGCGATGAAGTACCGCCGCGCCGATGACATCATTATCGTCATCCACAATGGCAAAGGCTGGTTTGACCCGCTCTCCGACGCCAAGGGCGATGTCTATTCGCTGGTTCAGCATCTGGGCGGCTGCGATTTTCTGGAAGCCTTTGTCAAGGTGGCATCCCTGGTCGGCTTCGAGCCCCGCGAGCCGGAATGGAAACGACAATCGCCTGAAACGGAACCTGATCGATCCATACCGGATCGTTGGGCGGCTCGGCGCAAGCCATGGCGCGGATCGGCGACCTGGCGATATCTGCGCGACCAGCGGCACATTCCTGAAGAGGTCATCAGCGCAGCCATCGCCCAGAACCTTCTGCGGGAAGGGCCGTGCGGGAGCATGTGGGCCGCTCATCAGGGCGCCGACGGCGCGGTTACCGGCTGGGAGGAGCGTGGTCCCGAGTGGCGCGGCTTTGCCACCGGCGGCAGCAAGGTCTTGTTCCGTTTCGGGTTCAAACCTGCCACTCGCATCTGCGTGACCGAAGCGGCCGTCGACGCCATGAGCCTTGCGGCGATCGAGAAGATCCGGCGCGATACGCTTTATGTCAGCACCGGCGGCGGCTGGTCGCCGGCCACCGATGGCGCCATTCGCCTGTTAGGGGAACGGCCCGACGCGCGCCTCGTCGCGGCCACCGATGCGAACACGCAGGGTGAGGCGTTCGTGTCGCGGCTGCGTGAGCTTGCCGGTGAACTCTCCTGCGACTTCGAACGTCTGAGGCCGCTCGCCGAGGACTGGAATGCGATGTTGAAGGAGGCGGCAACCGCTTGACCGGGCAGAAAGCGAGCTCCCGCACTTATGGTGCGAGATCGAGGATCGCGAGCCCGACCTTTGTCGTCATCTCAATCTGCAACGGCGCGCCAAGCCGCGACTCGGCCTCCAGCTTTAGCGCTTCGACACCGACCCCTGAGCCTCTGGAGTGTAGATTTCAAGGACAATCCCGCCTGTACGTTCGTCTGCATAAGTTACCTGCAGGCCAGCGAATTTGCCCCGAAACCATTCCAGATCGTCGCTGTGAAGCTTGTGGAGCTCTTCCCTCGTACGCAGCAGGTCTGAGAGGAACTCGATGGTCAGCGACTCTCCGCACACCATGATTCTGTCGACAGGCTCGTCGCCTGTCAGCCGCAGGACCAATCTGCGTTCGTCTCCTCCGTCTGCCAGGATAGCCCGCCCAGCCGAGAGGCGTTGGTCTCTCGTAACTGGCGCACGAGTGCGTCCGCCGTACTGCACTCGCAACAGTTTTGCTGTCTCCGGTGTGTCGGCATCGAGAACTGTTGTTGAGCAATCCAAGACTGGATCCACCGGTGCGGCGCTTCGGCTTCCGTGGCCGTGGGTGCGCCCGTAGCGACAAGGACGAAGGCTAAGACGAGCGTGCGGTTCATCGCCGGAGCCCGGCCATGCGGCCAAAGAGGGGAAGAAAATAAATGGACCCGGCTGCCGCATGCCCGCCTGCCGCGTCAAGTGTGAAGCTTCGCCCGGCTTTGCCGGCACTTGACCCGCCCGGACGGAGAGGCGGCCGCTGGGGAGGGGTCAGGAAGGGCTGAAGATGATGGTGATCCCCGAGGATGCGCCGCGCTCCAGTCCGACGAGGCTGAAGGAGCCCGCCAATGAACCCCTTTTCTCCGATCCGTAAAGTCTACCAGGGTATCGCCGACCCCGGCAGATGTTCCGCATGTTCGATCGCCATGCCCAGCGCTCCAATCGGTTCGAGGATGCCAACGGCAGCCTTTATAGCGGCGAGTGGTTCGAGCTTGCCCAGCCCGAGCATGCCTACATGTTCAACATCCCGCCGCCGCTCTTCATCAAGGGCGAGATGTTCGCCATGCGCGAATTCCTGACAGGCAGCATCACCAGCGTCTTTTTCACGTTAAAAGTCGACGACCGCATGCGGTTCTTCCACGCCTATTGCGACCTTGCCGACAAGGGTTCGCCCGCAAACATGCGAGCGGCGATCGTGGAGCGGGAGAGCCGGCCCGTCCGTGCAATGACACGCGAAGAGCGGATCGAGCATATCTGGAGCGCGAGCCACGATGAATATCGCGGCTATGCCGATTGGCGTTTTCCGCACGCACAGCGCGGCTGGCGGACGGTCCTGTTCTTCGGTCCCGACCGAAGCCGCGACGTAAAGCTGCTTAACGACCTCACCGACGCGGAGATCGCGGCCAAGCTGCCGGTCCATCTCCGCCACCTTCCTTTTGCCGTTGCAGCGTGAGGGGCGGCGATGTTCACGTTTCCGATTGTTGTCGTTCGCAAGGTCATCGATCGAGGTAAGGCGGATGCCGCAATCAACGGCGGAGTCCGCAATCCGTACTATGGCATGAAGCCGAGCGAGGGCGAGATTCCTGGGCTCTGGCTCGTTGGAGACCAGGGCGTCTACATCATGTCAAATGGAAAACTTCCCGATGGCGAGCGCCCGCTCGTCGTCTACTCCGAGGAGTGCCATCCGGTCGGAAATCCGGACTGGTTTCACTACAAGCATCGCCATTTCGGGGGCGATGACAGCATCGAATTCATCAGTGCCGAGCAGTTGCTCCCGATGTGCTGGCCGGTCACGCCTCGCGGCGTGGCCGGCCTTTCTTTTTGTTAACCATAACGGGCTGTCCTCGATCGCCGCTATCGCGACAGGCGGTTTTCATCGTCGATCAGGGTGAGACGGCAGGGCGCCACATCGCTCCATGTCCAGAGGACGAGATTAAGGTCGTCGTCCGTCGCTCCGGGGGCGAAGCTTCTGACGAGCAATCCATGATAGCCAGCCGCGACAAGTCTTCGTGCGAAGGCTTGCGTCTTCGCCTCTCCGGTTCCTTTCATCTGATCGCGCCAGGTCGTACCGGCGAGCCCCGCCGCATCCATCCCCTCCGCACGCAGGCGCTCATGGTCGCGGCTGTCAAAAACCGCCTCGATATCCGCATCATAAGACACGAGTGTCGTCGGCTGCAAACTGCCGGCCTGATTGGCTTCGCGCAACGCCGTCATGACCGACAAGGACATATAGAGCGCTGGCGTTCCCTTCCGGTTGAAACGGCCACCGTAAAGCTCCGCGCCATGGCCAGACATCGGCTCGCGTGCATAGATCGGATTCAGCGCCCGATAGAGTTCCCCCTTGAAATGCATCGACCGGATCAGGCGTGAACGCCGGCGTCGACCGCGTCGATATAGTCGAGCACGTCATCGGCGCGCCCATCACGGACCAGTTGCATCGCGGTCAGGCCGGAAAAGCCGGGCAGGGGCTCGGAGCGATACCAGGCATAGGCCATCAGCGCCGAGCCGAAGCGGGGCTCGACCTTGTTGACGATCTCCGTCATCTCGCGCAGCCGTCGCTGCGTCTTGTCCGAGCCAATGCGGTCCTTGCGCTGGATGGCATCCTTTCCGAGACCGGCGGTTCGGGCGATCTCCTCGCTGGTAGTACGCAAGGCGTCCGCGATTTTGCGCGGTGAAAAAAGTCCGCCGTCAGCATATTGGGCAAGTCCCATGACGCTTACCTCCATTCCTGTATGCCAATTATTATGACGCAATATAGCGTCAGGAATAGCGGAGTTCAATCCAAATTTGGGAAGAAGGCTGAAAAGGAAGGGGAGGCGAAAACCTGCTCGCAGATCGGGCGGACCGCTGACGCTTGCGCTGAACCGCGCCGCTCGCGATCCCGGCCACGTCGTCCTTCGCAGGGCTGTTAGCCCCGCTTGTCCTGCCGGGCAGGGATGCTCGGCCGCAGTTGCACCGGCCCGCTCGCTCCGCGGGCCGGGGGTGTCTTCGAGAAGAAGACGAGAAAGGACGCAGCGACGGGCTGTGTCCGGCAACCCCGTAAGGAGCATTTCCATGGAACTGAAATTTGTCGATCCGCGCGCGCTGAAGGGCAACCCCGACAAGGCGCGACGTTCCAAGTCCAGCCCGCAAGCCGACGCATTGCTGCTGGCGACCATTCGCGCCGTCGGTATCGTGCAGCCGCCCGTCGTTGTACCCGAATCCGATGGCGGCAACGGCTTCGTCATCGATGCCGGCCATCGCCGGGTCAAGCAGGCCATTGCCGCCGGGCTTGAAGAGATCGCCGTGCTGGTGGTCGAGCGCGCCGAAGATGGCGGCGCCATGCGCTCGCTCGCCGAAACGCTTGCGCATGAACAGCTCAATCCCGTCGATCAGTGGCGGGCGATCGAGCGTTTGCTCGCGCTCGGATGGACCGAGGAAGCGATCGCCGTCGCCCTGGCTCTGCCGGTTCGCCAGATCCGCAAGCTTCGTCTGCTCGCGAATGTCCTGCCGGCGATGCTCGATCAGATGGCCAAGGGCGATATGCCCAATGAGAGCCAGCTGCGCACCATCGCTTCTGCCTCGCTCGAGGACCAGAAGGAGGTCTGGAAGAAGCACAAGCCCTCGAAGGCCGACCCCAAAGTGTCCTGGTGGAGCGTGACACAGGGCCTGCAGAAGACCCGCATGTATGCCCGCGATGCCAGCTTCGGCGACGAGCTGGCGCAGGCCTACGGCATTGCCTGGGTCGAGGATCTGTTCGCCCCGGCCGATCAGGACAGCCGCTACACCACCGACGTCGAGGCGTTCCTGGGCGCGCAGCAGGAGTGGATGACGCAGAACCTGCCCAAGAAGGGGGTCATCACCGAGACCAACAATTGGGGCCAGCCGGAACTGCCGAAGAAGGCGGAGCGCGTCTATGGCAAGCGGGGCAAGTCCGACCATACGGCCCTGTACCTCGATCGCGAGGGCAAGGTGCAGACGGTGCATTTCCGTATGCCGGAGGCGAAGAAGCCGAAGAAGGGCGAACAGCCGGTCGGGGAGGGCGACGATGCTGCGATCGTCGTGAAGGCCCGTCCAGATGTCACCCGCAAGGGCATCGAGATGATCGGTGATCTGCGCACCGATGCTCTGCATGAAGCGCTGTCGCGGGCTCCGATCGATGACGACACGCTGATGGCGCTGTTGGTTCTGGCGTTCGCAGGGCAGAACGTGACGGTGGCGTCCGGCACGCGCGACATCTCGTATTACGGGGCTGCCGGCCTAGGCGAACATGCCGCCTGCCTGTTCGACCAGGAGGGCAAGCTCGACTTCGACATGGACACGCTTCGCGTCGCCGTGCGCTCGCTCCTGATCGACGTCTTGTCGTGCAGGGAAAACCGTTCGGACAGCGGCGTCGTGTCCCGTGTGGCTGGCGATGTGATCGGCGCGGACGGCTACCTGCCGAATATGGGTACGGAAGACTTTCTCTCGTGCCTGTCGCGACCGGCGCTGGAGGCCTCGTGCGCGGACACATCGGTCCTTCCTCGTAAGAAGGTCAAGGACACCCGCGCGGCCCTGGTCGAGCACTTCAAGGAAGGTCGCTTCGTCCATCCGTCAGCGCTATTCGGTCCCGACCAGACCAAGCTCGCGTCGTGGCTGAAGAAGAACGAGTGCGCCGAGCAGCCTAAAGACGACGGCACGCCGGAGGACCAGGACGAGCTCGATGGCAATGCGGTAGTCGAGCCGGCGCATGACTACGCCGATGAAGCTCCGGCTTCGGCCGACCAGGATCTCGCCGACGAGCAGCGCGAGGCCTACAAGGTCGCCGCCGAATAAGCCTCACATCTTTCCTCCTGAACGATCATCCCGCCGCCGGTCCATTACCGGCGGCGGTTCTGTTTTCCACCCGACATCATGGAGAAACCATGTCCGCTCAGTTGATCTATGACCTCGTGCCCCTGGGCTCGACTCTGATATATTCCGACGGCTCCCCGCGTCCGCCGGAACGCCATCGAAGGAAGCTTCCCGCCTGGGAAAACAGCAACTCTGGTGGCCGCCTGATCCGCAAACAGGCCGAAGCGCGTGTCGGCAACACGACAATCCCAGCCTCCATCACGCTCCACGACGGCGACTATGGCAGCCAGGAGACGATTGTCCTGCGCGTCCACCGGAACTTTTCGGTGAACAGCGAACTCAAGTTCGCGGTCAAGGAACGGCCCGCGATCGGCTCGGTCCTCGTCCTCGATCGGGCTGGAGACGACGCCGAGCTTGTCCATCTTGCCGCCAATCGCGCGGCCGCCGAGGAATGGCTGACCCGCCACGGTTATCCGCATGCCGTGCTCCAGGAAATCAGAGCCGACGTGGAAGCGGCGGACATTATCGAGGGGAGAGCGGCGGCATGAGCGCACTTGATTTCGAAACCAACGTCATTGAAGCCCCCGGTTGTCCGGAGGTTTCTTTTGGAAAAAGTGCCGATGGTCTCGTCGTTGCACTTGTCGGCGAGCACGCCTTTGCCATGGCTCCCGCCCGAGACGGGCGCCATTTCCTTGTCACCGGCTGGCGCATCCGACGGCCCATCGCCGAATGGACGCGGCGCGACTTCTATGGTCATAGCGGCGACCTCGCCGATGAGAATGCGTTCCGGGTAAAGGTTCTGGAAAACGCCGAACACCAACGCGAGAAGATTGCGCTCGGCCGACGCGAAGAGCGATCCACGGCCAATACGCCGTGGGGTCAATCGCAGGGAGCGACCGTCTATGCCGATGGCGTTGTCTTCCACTCAACCACCGACCATGGCGGGTTTCTTCTTTCGCCCGACCGCAACCGCAGGATACACCACTTGATCCGCGTCGCCGGCGGAGCCTATGAGGAGGATGAGGCCTGGGCGATCGTCGCATTCAGCTTTCCTCATTTGTTTACCGCCTTCGAGCGGCGGGCTGCTGAAAAGACGATGAAGGACAGCTTCCCGGACGCCTGGGAGGCGATTACCGGCAATGTGCTTGGTCCGGGTGAGTCCTGGAAGAAGGATGAACGTACATTCTTCGCGGAGCACCGCGATGACTGGATCGTCATCTCGGCGATCATCTCACAGCAGCAATCCGGCTTCACCGAGGTTATCGCCACTCCCGGCGGCAAACGCGGGCCGGGCAGCGAGGAACGTCGCTTCCTCGTCCCCTCAGGCGAATATCGTGTCGGCCGCTTCGGCTTCGTCATCGATCCGGAGCGCCACGCCGTCTATGGCGGGCCGTCGAGCTTTGTCAGCTGGCAAGGGAAATCAGCGTGATGGTCGCGCGAGGTCGCCGCGCCCGGCCCTTTCGCATGGACGAAGCTCGCCGGCAAATCCAGCGTCAGCTGGACATGATCGACCGGTAGATCAAGGTGTGGCGGCGCTAATACCGGAATTGCATCGGCGCCAGACCACGTATCGGCGCGGGAAGTCGCCTGACCCCGGCGCTTTCCTCGAACGGTATCGTGTCAATCTGGCGGCCATTACGCCAGAATGTCAGCCGGAATCGACAAACTGGCACGCCAGGAACGCGCCATAGCGGCGTTGCGGGCGCAGCTCGAACCGGAAGAGCTCTGTGCGTGACGCGAATATAGTTCTCTCACCGGCCGGCATTCATCCATGGCGATGATGCTGAGCCACGAGATACGACAGCGTCGCCATGCCGTGGATGCCTCCCGGCAGCGCGGCAGGCCATGGAACGCCATGGCGGTGCGGGTCGACCAGGCGCTTACCGATCCCCATGCCGGTGTCGCAGATATCCCTCGCCGCTCTTCCCCGCGGGTTTGCTGCGGTCTGGACCAGCGGCTGGCCCCTTCAAGGCCGCTATCGCGCCGCAGAGCGGCCGGAACCCCGCCGATCTCGGCAAGGCCGGCCCGCGTCCCGCGCGGGGACCAGTTAAGAACTGGCCCCCGCTTCTCCGCAAGCCGACCTCGCTCGCCTGGCAGGGCCCGGACCCTGAAGCGCCCAGCTCCCGCCGGTTCCTTTTGACCGCACCCGCAGGAAAGAACGGCCGAGGGCCGATCACCTGAAGGGCATCGCCAGAAAGGTAAGCTCAATGTCCAGTTCAATCCGCTCCCCCAAGTCCAAATCCCTCGTCCTCCCGCTCCGCAAGGGCACGACCCTCGAAATGGCCCGGCTCTGCTGTCCGGACAGCAGCCAGGCCGCAATCATCTCCGAAAGCTTCGGCCTTCCGGTCCTCGACAGCGACGGCATCCGCGACTTCCACGAGCGCAGCCTCATCGAAGGCGCCGACACCCTCTCCGAGGGGGTTTCCGACAAGGCGATGCAGATCCACCTGCAACGGATCGTCGGCTCCTATGTCGGTTCCGCCTACGGGGCAGGCCAGTTCTACTCCAAGGCCGTCACCGAGGCGAAAGACGCCACGGCCAAGCTCGCCAACGACATCCGCGACGAGGATCTGGACGGACCGGTCGGCTTCGACAGCAACGCCCAGCGCAAGCGCGAATTCGCCGCCGACATGGGCCTTCAGTCCCACGCCCTGCGCATGGCCGCCGAGGGAGCCGTCGCGGCCTACGAGCATATCGTCGGCGAGGCCTGGAAGCCCTACGAGCGTCAGGTCGAGAATCCCGGCCAGACTGTCAGCCGGCAGGCAGCCGACCTCCAGATGGCGGCGCTCGGCTAGCCGCACCGGCCGGAGCTACGGCTCCGCCCCATCTTCTCACATCGAGGCTGGTGTCCTTGCGGACACCGGCCTCTTCGCGTGTGCGTCGCCAAGGAACCCGACAAATGAATGTGATCCTGCTGGCCGCGCCACTCGCGGCCGTCACGAACGTTGGTCCTGCTTCGGTCCTCGCCCCGCGAAACGGCTGCGCCGTCCTTCACTGACGTTGCGGCCCGCACACGACATCTCTCCTCCTTCCGATCGCTCGCGGCGGGTTCGCGAACCTGCGGTCCTGCGCATGCGGACCTCGTGACGGCCGCGACTGGCGCGACCTCGAATGGAGGTTTTGGAAAATGAGCAGGAAAGAGAGCAAACCCCGTCTCGATATCTACGCGAAGATCACCGATCGGATCGTCGCGGATCTAAAAAGGGGGGTGCGCCCGTGGGTGAAGCCCTGGAGCGCGGGAAATAGGACGGGTCGCATCACGCGACCGCTCCGCCACAATGGGCTGCCATACCAAGGCATCAATACACTGCTTCTCTGGTCGGAGGCGATGGCGCGGGGGTTCGTCTCGCCCACCTGGATGACGTTCAAGCAGAGCATTGAGCTCGGCGGTCATGTCCGCAAGGGTGAGACCGGCTCGATGGTCGTTTACGCCAGCCGTTTCACCCGCACCGAAACCGATGCGAAGGGCGAGCAAGTCGAACGCGGCATCCCCTTCCTCAAGGCCTATACCGTTTTCTGCGCCGATCAGATCGACGACCTGCCCGCGCAGTGTTACGACAATCCCGCGCCTGGGGCCGATCCGGTCGAGCGGATCGAGCATGCGGATGCCTTCTTCACAAATACCGGTGCCGTCATCCGCCACGCTGGCGACAAGGCGTTTTTCAATCCGGCGCTCGATATCGTGCAAATGCCGCCCTTCGAGAGCTTTCGCGATGCCCCGAGTTATTACGCCACCTTAGGGCACGAGCTGACTCATTGGGTGGGCGGGGAAAAGCGGCTCGATCGCAATCTCGCGCGCTACCACAAGGATCGCTCCTTTCGCGCGCACGAAGAACTGGTCGCCGATCTGGGCGGTTGTTTTTTAGCGGCCGATCTCGGCATCGTCCCCGAGCTGGAGCCGAGGCCCGATCACGCAAGCTATCTGGCGAGCTGGCTTGAAATTCTCAAGAACGAGACGCGCTTCATTTTCGCCGCGGCGGCGCATGCCCAACGTGCCGTCAACTATCTGCACGATCTCCAGCCAGGGGCGACACAGGTCGCGGAGGCGGCGTGATGCTGCATGCTCCGACCATCATGGGGAGGGCGCCGAGCCTTCCCCATGCGCCTGCGCGCGCTGTCGCTTGGCGCCAGCGTGCAATCCACCACGCTCGCCCTGATGGCGGCCCATGGCGAGATCGGCCCCATGCTAGATTGCGCGATTTTCGCCGATACCGGCTGGGAGCCACAGGCCGTCTACGATCATCTCGCACGGCTGGTGTCGCCCAAAGTCTTGCCGTTCCCGGTCCATATCGTCTCGGACGGCAATATTCGCGAGCAGCTGATCGCGGCCGGGTAGGGCAACCGCTGGGCCTCGATCCTCGCCTTCGCCAAAGACCGTCACGCCGGCTGGCGCGGTAGTTCAATGTCAACAATCCGGAGGCTGATGCGGCCGCCGACAGCGCCAGCCTGGTGGTCTCGGGCGCGGGCGGCAAGTCTCGAACCTCGATCCTCCGCTCGTCGAAAAACTCGCGGAAGCGGCTTCTTAGCCGCCTTCCGCAGCTAGACGCCACGTTTTTCACGCAGACGTGCAGCCGTCTGAAGCGGGCTCTCGGCATCACGCCGGCGCTCGATCGCCTCCTTCATCGCGATGACGATGGCATCGGTGATGCTGACGCCGGCCATATCGGCGAACCTGCGCGTAAGCGACACCGGCATCGGTCCGGGGCCGATGGCCTAAATCTCGGGGATAGTCCCCATTATGCGTGCGCGAAATATTTCTCGACGCCCATTCTTGCGGCGGCAGGTGAGCTTCGGCAAACCGATCTCATCAAGGTTCCTTGAAGAACGACCGGCCGCTGCGGCTCGGACGACGCGAGTCGGCTGCTGGATCGACTATCAGGTATGCGGCTCCGCACCAAAACTTGCCGATTAACGAACCTCCGCCGGTGCGCCCGGCTCTATCGGTTGCCGATTCCGTTTGAGACGAGAGCCGGATAGGCAGTTGCTGGCCGCTTCCCCAAATTGCGCGCCATAAACGCAGCGTCGTTTCAACGGGTGGGTCAGTCTGGCACGTAGCTCGCGCGCTTCTGTCGCTGATCTCCCGGTGCATCACCGTTTCGAAGCCGGTGCGAGACAATGGGGCTGCGGTTCTCGCCTTTGGGATCGGAGGCGATCCGTTGCCTGACCGTGGCGGCGAGGGGGCTCTCGAACGAACAGTCGCTGACTTGCGGGTATAATGCCGTCGACGGAAACGCCGGTCTTCATTTCGGTTTCGACAAAGGCCACGTCCATCTGCGTCCGCGATGTGACTGGTCTGACCGAAGGCCGATCCCGCTATCGCGGGCTCTCGATCTTGTCCGGCAACGGCCTTCGCGACTTTCTTCCCCTGACGGCTGCGCGGCCATTCCTCGCGGATCAAGAAAGTCTCTCACGACCGCCTTCCACTTCGTTCCAGCCCTGCGGGTGCCAGTCGATCGCCTCCGGTCCACTGACCGCAACGGGGGTTGGCGGGCGCCGATGCTCGTCGCGCGCGCGTTGATCTCACGATGCTGCGAGCATTCGCCGGTTGTTTAACAACTTCATGATGCCGTGTGCGGTCATTGGTCGGCTCAGCGCATAGCCTTGCAAGATGTCACAGCCCAAATTCTTGAGGACCTTGGCCTGCTGCATCGTCTCGACACCTTCGGCGATGACCTCCACGCCCAAGGACCGGCCAATCTGCACAATCGATCGTACGACCTCTCGCTGCTGGGCTGACCTGGCGATTGGACCAATTAGCTGGCGTGCAATTTTCAACCGTCGCGGTTGAAGCTTGAGCAAGCTGACAATCGACGCATGGCCGGTGCCGAAATCGTCAATTTCGATGTCGATTCCGAGTTCCTTGATCTGGTTGACGTTCCAGATCATAAGCTCATCGTTGTCGTCGAGGAAGATTGACTCTAGAAGTTCGAACGAAACGGTTCCTGGTTTTATCGAAAGTGACGTCAGGCTGTTGATCAGCTCCTCGTCCTGAAGCCGTCTCGCAGAGACGTTCACCGAAGCGCGCGGAACCAGGAGGCCGGCCCTCTGCCAGCGATCAAAGTCGCGGAGGGTTTGTTCCAGTACTAGTCGGTCAATAATTGAAACGACATTCAACTCTTCAGCAATCTTGAGGAACCCGGCTGGCGTCTGAAGTCCGTCGGCGGGATGGTTCCAGCGCGCCAGCGCCTCAACGCCCGCAACCTCCAGCGTTTTGGCATCGAACTGTAGCTGGTAATGTGGAACAAACTCGTTGCGTTCCAACCCTGCGAGGATCTCGTCGGCTACCCGTTTGGTCCGAATGATCTCAGACTGGAGGTCTTGGGTGAAGAACTCATATCGATTGCGTCCCCGACTCTTGGCCCGGTAAAGGGCTATATCCGCGTTGACCATCAGGCGTGGGCCGTCGATGGGACCGTCCGCATCGACTGCAATCCCGATGCTAACGCCGATACGGCATTGATGGTCCTTGTAGGGAATCGGCTGCCGCAATCTATGTATGATACGGTCGGCCAGCTGTTTAAGCTGATCAGTTGAGATATCGCGTCTGCAGACTACCACAAACTCATCGCCTCCGACTCGGGCAACGAAGTCTGATGAGCGAACAGTTGATGTCAGCTCCTTTGCGGTATGGATCAGCACGGCGTCGCCGATGGCATGGCCGAGCGTGCCATTTATCTGTTTGAAACGATCGAGATCAAGATGCAGAAGCGCGGCGCCGCTGCCAGGCGTTGAGCCTGTGGCGGCATAGCTATCGAGCATCGTGTCGAGGTGGCGGCGATTCGGAAGGCCGGTCAGTGAGTCGTGAAGCGCCGTATGCTCATTGCGCGCTGTCGCCGCCTCAAGCTCAGCACTCCTCGTTTCGGCGAGATCCTTTGCCCGTTCCAGTTCCCGTGTCTGGATCACATCCGCCGTCACGTCCCATTCCGCGCCAACCATTTTGTAGTCGGTGCCGTCCCTGTAAGTCTTGGCACGCACGCGGACGTGTCGGACAACTCCATTGGGAAGCACCACACGATATTGCGAAGAGTATATGCCGGTTGCGATCCCTTGCGCGAAATCCCGCTTAGCCTCGTCGAGATCGTCAGGGTGGATCGATCTTGACCACTCTTCGAAGGTCCTTGGTTCGCCATCTGCTGACTTGCCATAGATTTCGTTCAGGCGGTCGTCCCAGAATATAATGTCCGAGTCGAGATCCTGCTCCCAGACGCCAATTTGCGAGGCGTCAAGCGCAAGCTCCAGCCTCTCTGAAAGCTGTGCCAGTCGTCGTTCGCCGCGGCGCAGATCGGCGTAATGCTTATACCGCTGATCGAGAAGCCGCCCCGCCAAGACGATCGGAACCACGACCAGGGCGCCGCCGATGAGCATTGTTAGTCGCAAAATCCAGGCGTTGCGAGGCGTGGTGTTCCAGCCACCCTTGGGAATCGCAGAAATCTGCCAAGACCCTGTCGGCAACCGCACCTCGGAAGTGACGGGATCTTGTTCCGTCACGTACGCGGGACCGTAAAATCGCGCCCCGCTTCTCCCGAGAGCGTCCTTACCGATCAGAGCGATTTCGATTGGCAGGTTCTTGTCTAAAAGACCGCTGTCCGCGTACAGCTTCTGAACGTCGATCACGGCGGCCACTATGCCCCAGAAGGTCTCGCGAGGGCCGTCACGGTCAAGGAAGACAGGAAATCGCCCGATGAATGCCTGACCTCCTTGTTTGAGTTCTACCGGCCCGGCTAATACCAGTTGCTTGTTATCGCGTGCCCGAAGTACTGCCTCGCGCAGCCTTTCGTCTTCGCGGAAGTCCAGCCCTATCGCTTTTTCATTGCCTTCCCTCGGATACATCAACGAGACGACCAGGTCAGGGGCCCCGGCAATGTTTCTGATCTGTGTCTTCTCGCGAAAGAGGCTCTTTGCCAGTTTGGCAAAGCGAGCTTGGCTCATGTTCGGTTCAGTAACGATCGTCGCGACCAGACCACGCGCCAGTTGAAGGTCTCCGTTGACATTACCCTCAAGTTTGGCGCGAACGAGGTTCATCTCCTTCGCAACGTCAACGCGCAATGCCTGCTCGGTGACAATGCTATTTTGATGGTCGGCAAAAATTCCGGCAGTTAACAGCACCGCAAGGGCGATCACTGCCGGAAGACTGGTCCAGGACATCAAGGTGCGGAAGCGCTGATGAATAGCAAATGGCAAGATGGAATCTCGGTCGCCCTGATTTCCAGTTGGCGCAGGATATCGGAGCCGACTTAATCGAATCTCTTCGCCTCTACTCAAAATTTATAAAAGACACCTGGAAGACTAACGCGTATCTGGCGCGCGCTGGTCTCGCCAGCAGGCGCTTGCGTTTGCGATCCTCGCAGACCGGCCTCGATCCCCAGTCCCTGTTCGATGAGACGTGGATCAAGGCCAACATGGCTCGCTGCCATGTTGGCGGCCGAAGTGGCAGCGGCTGTGCGCCCTGGCTCCGCGCGGCCATTGCCGCACCCTGACCTTCCGTGGCGCGCTGCGCTGTATGGGTGCGCGGCTGCTCCACGAATATAAGGCGATCAGCGCTGCCGGCATGGACTAAGCGGCGCCCCGCAGCCAACGCCGGCGTGGTTTTTTCGGTTGTAGACAACGATGGATCTATTGCATCAACACGCTTTCGCTGGTCCGTCATTCATGGGCAACGATGTTGCATCGACGGGCTGACGTCTGCGGAAATGCCTCTCGGGCTCCGACGAACTCTTCGAACCCGTTGGGCACATATCGGCGCCGGCACGCAGCAGTTAGGAAACTAGACGCGGCGCCTGAACGCGGTTGTGTGCGTCAAGTTCTGCAAAAAGGCGCGGAGAGCTCAACGTGCGGGCGGTAGGCCGGACAGCTGCTGTTCGGCAAATTCAAAATCCGCTTTCGCGGATGATGACGCCGGCAATCTTGCGCCAAATCTGGCCGGCAATGGAGGCGCGGCGGGCTGCGACGATCGCGGTCCCCGTCATGATATGCTGGAGCGGGGCCGGCCCAGTCACACCCATGGTGACGCGATAGAGCGACATTTCCGGAACCAGCTTCGCGTTCGGTCCTTGCCGCGTTGCGATCGGACCACCGTGGGCGGAGGCGAGCTCCACATCGGGCAGTGTCTCTATTGCGGCGCTATCGATGGCGATCACGCGGGCCGTCAGACGCGGTGAGGCAAGGTCAATGGGAACAAATGAGCCGGCGCTGCCGACCTCGATGCGCTGGAGGTCGGCCTCCACGACATAGGCATGGACGCGAGCAGCCGAGCGATCCGCAACCAGACCGACGGATTCGCCGGCCTTGACCCATTCGCCGACTGCGAGGGGCTCCGCAAGCTGCACCACAATCCCTGACGCGGGCGCGAGGATAACGAGCCGTTTCCGCTCGAACTCGGCGGCGGCAAGCTCCGCTTTGGCTCCCTCCAATTCACGTTCCAGCAGCTGCGCATCGGAGCGCAGAGCCGGATCCTGCGCTGCCGCGCGGATTCTCTTTACCAGATCATCGACGTTCAGCTTGGCCTGCTCGACCTTGAAGTCGATTTCGGGCGAGGTGAATTCAACGAGGGGCTCGCCCTTTTCCACCTGGTCGCCGACCCTCACATGGATCACCGATACGCGTCCCGGCATTTGCGAGAACAGCTCGACCTGGGTAGAGGCTGCAAGGATCCCCGGTGAATGAACCGAGCCGCGCCAGGGAATGATCAGCGCAACGAAAATGCAGGCGAAGACGGTCGAAGTGAGAACGGTTCTGGCGTTCAACGGCCTGCTTCTGCGCCTTTTCCCCCATTCGACCAGCTCGCGGAAGATTGGACGTGCGAGGAACCACCACAGCTCCACAGCGAACAGCAGGATACCAAGCGCTTTGAAGAACATGTGGTAGACCACGAGCGCGATGCCGAGGAACAGAAAGAAGCGGTAGAGCCAGGTCGAGACAGCATAGATCGTAAGGATACGACGCATCCCTGCCGACCAGGCCTCGGGTGGCGGAGCGCCAAAGTCGAACAGCAACTCCCGAAGCTTGTGCCGGGCGAGCGCGAAGGAGCGTTCCTGCAAGTTGGGGACTTCTATCAGGTCCGAGAACAAGTAATAGCCGTCGAACCTCATGAAGGGTGACATGTTGACGAGCACCGTCAGCACCCATGCGGTGGTCGCCCAGACAAATACCACGCTGCGGATTATCCCGTCGGGAAGGAAGTTCCACAGCAGCAAAGCATAGGCCGCGAGGCAGCATTCGGCCGCCACACCGGCGCAGCCGATCGCGAGCCGCTGCCGGCGGTCCTTGAGCCGCCAGGCGGCGCTCGTGTCAGTATAGAGGACCGGCGCCATAACGAGGAGCGCCACACCCATGCTTGGAACGCGGCAGCCGTAGCGCTTGGCCGTGAGGCCATGGCCAAGCTCGTGAAGGGCCTTGGACGTGAGTAGCGCTGCTCCGGCCAAAGCCGCGCCTTCCAGCGAGAAGAACCAGGGCAAAGACGCCTTGAACATATCCCATTGCCGCACGGCGAGATATAGGCCCATCAGCCCGGCAAACATCGTGGTTGCGAAAAAACCATAGCTGTAGACCCATCCCAGTCGTGGCAGCAGGGCCTCGAGAATCCGGTCCGGCCGCAAGAGCGGAATGCGAATGAACAGATAGTGGTGGAGCAGCCAGGTGAGCCATCCGTGCTTCCTGGCCGCCTTGTGCTCGAGGAGACGCCACGTCCCTTCGGGCCTCGCCTCGCGCAGCAGGTGGGCGCTGGCAAGGAAACGGAAGAACTGCTCGACATCGGTTTTTGTGGGCCGAAGCGTTGTGTCGCGGCCGATCTGGTCAGCGATCTCTTGCATGTCGCCGAGGTGCCAGCGGCACAGCATTTCGAACTCCAGCCAGCCGAGGCGGTAGAAGCGGTTGGCGGCCGGATCGTAAAGCGTCCAGCTCGGCGCCCCGCCACTGACCCGGCCGGCCGGCTCCAGGACAAGCTCGTCGCGAAGTGGCGGAAGGTCGGACGGCGCGGTCGCGGCAGCAGCGCTGTTCGGCACTGGGCGCCTGGTTGGCGCGCCCCCGCCGAGGCTCAGAACCCCAGCCATTGCCGCGCTGCCGATATCGGTCGCCGGAATATCGCATAGGCCAGTGGCACTTGCTGACCATAGAGCTTTGCGGTGCCCTTGAGTCCGATCCGCGGCAATTGCTCGTCTCGGGCAAGCCGTGCCTTCACGCGATAGGCAAGCACCCCGTCGGCACCTTGCTGCGCCTTGTATGAGACGAAGGTCAGGACAGCATCCAGCGGCCGCCCGGGCTCGATGTTCAGGAAGAGCCAAACCGGTCCGCCGATTTCAAGGTCGATCGCATCGGCAACCGGAAGGCGCGCCTCGGCCTCGACCTTGTCCGGATCGGCAATCAGCATCATGCGCTCGCCAATGGCCACGGGCCGGCCGATCCAGTCGTTCGGGTCGTCGTACACCGCTATTCCGGAGCGTGACGATTTGATCTCGGTCTGGCCGAGCTGTTCGGTAAGATAGGCGACCTCGGCCTTCTGCTGGTCAAGCTTTCCCTGGAGCACCGGCAGTGAGGCGCGGACCTTCTGGTCAACGACCGCGAACTGCTTCGCCTGGCGCAGCTCGGCTTCCGCCGACTCCTCAGCGCGGGTCGCCACCTCGAGCTGGTTGCGCAGCTTTCTCGGATCGAGGGTGACAACGGTCTGCCCTTGCACCACGGTTTCGTTGGGCTTGACAAGGACGTTCTCGACGACGCCGTCGAGCGGCGCACGGACCATGAAGGATTCACGCGGAGCGATCTCGGCCTGCGCAAGCACCGACTGGCGAACCGGCAAAAAACCGATGCCGATGAGCAGCGCTAGCGCGAGGGCAGCGGCCACGCTGCGCCGGCCCCTTCGTGCGAATGTTATCTTTTCGCGAAGAGGCCGGCCTTTGAGCTGCGCCTTCCACGCATGGCCATAGGCATCCGCCATTAGTGCCAGCAGATTCCGCTCTCCCTCGTTCAGCGGTGTCTCCCGCGCCAGCACGAGCGCACCAAGCGGAGGCGCGAGTGGAATCCATACCAGGTAGGACGGCAGCCACTCCGACCAGTCGACTGCAATCGCCGGATCGATGTCGGCGGCAACGACTTCGCGTATTCCCTCGCGACTCTGCGCATCAAGATGGGAGCAGAGCCGGCCCGCCCACACGACATGAAGCAGTGAGCTGTGTGCTCCTCCCTTCGTTTGTCGTCTTCTCTGGTCGACCCGACGCTTATGGTTCAGGATGAATAAGCACGGGGGAAGACGATGTCCTGATCAACCAGAATGTTGAACTTATAGCCAGGCCGGATTTCGAGCGTCGGCTGCACGTCGATGTTCTTCGAAATCGCCCGCTCGGCAACGCGGCCAAAGGTTTCTGCGAAAGATCGTCTTGCCGAATTTTCGGCACTGTTTTCGGAGCCAAGTGCATTGCGATCTTCCGGTATCGCCATGTCTACGCCGGCACCGATCGCCGCGATCAGGATCGCAGACCCGAATGTCCTGAGATAGTGATTGTTCACTCTGTCCTTGAAGCCGCCGTGACCTTGGGCATCGGTGCCGGCCATGCCTTCGATCTGCAGGGTCGCACCGTTCGGGAAAATGACCTCGGTCCAGACGACGAGCACGCGGCGCTGGCCGAAGGTGACGCTCGAATCGTACCTGCCGAAGAGCTTCGCGCCTTGGGGAACGAGCAAATGGTGTCCAGTGGCGCTGTCGAAGACGTTTTGAGAGACCTGTGCTGTAATGCGGCCTGGCAGGTCAGAATTCACACCCGTTATCAGCGTCGCGGGAATGACCGACCCCCGTTTGAGTTCATACGGGGACAATTGGGGAACGACACGGTTCGGTAGGTAGCCGAGATCCTTGATATCCTGATTGAAGAAGCCGGCTTTATCGCCTTGCCGGTTCGCGTCGGATCCGGCCTGGCCGGCCAGTCCAGCGCGCATCGCTGCGGCGTAAAGGTCAGTTGCGCCGGCTCGCGATGCATTCGCGCTCACCGTATCGGGAGCGCTCCCTTTGTCGCCATCCAGCTTACGTTGATCGCCGATACCGACGCTGATCGGAGAATCGTACGCTGCGTCATTCGCCTGAAGCCGGGCCATCCGCTGGCGATGCCGCTCGCGCAGATATTGCTCTTCCTGTTCACGCTGGAGGCGCGCGCGCCAGATGCGTTCCGGCTCGACCGCCGGTTCCGGCACGGCGGTGGATTGACTTGTCGTGGGTGCCGGCTTGAACGGATTGGCTGGAAGCGGCGCGGCGGTCGCCGGTGGTGGTGACGGCCGAAACACGGAGGGTTCGACGGGCGCCTCGATGACGCCGTCCGACACGCCGCGCTTGAGTTGGTCGGCGAAGTCGCGCGCGGGCGGAGAGTTCGAAGCCGAGCCGATGCCGTCACCGCCGCGAAAATACAGGCCGCGTTGCGACAATCCGTAGATGATGACGCCGAAGAACAAGATCGCGAGCGCAATTGCTGCGATGACCGGCAACCTGTTGAGGCGGCGAATGCGGGGAGCGCCATCACCGTCGCCGGATGGCTTTGTTGAAATATCGAGTGAGGACATTCGCGCCTCCTCTCAGCCGCGCCGCATGATGGACAGCGGGCTCGAAGGGGTCGCGCCTGATTTCGTGACCGCATAAGCCCTGCCAAGATCAATGGTCGATGTCGACAGACGGGCGAGCACGCTGCCTTCGAAACTGTCAACGACATAGGCGAGATGGATCAGCTTGCTGCCGTGCGTCTTCTGATCTGCCATCGCCACTGCGTAGCCCGAGCTCTTCAAGGACAATTTCATGGCCTCGCCGAAGGGAGAACCATCGGACTTGAGGACAATGGTTCCGGTGCCAGGTCCGACGACGTCCGCGAGCTTGCTCACCATGTCACCGGCGATCGCATTGGCAGCCGTTGAAGAGAGCTCCGCCTTGTCGACGCTTGCCGTGAGATCGCCCTCGCCCGGGGTCTGGCAAGCAGTGGCGCAGGCGCACATTACGGAAACAGCCGTAATCCGGGCTAGTGGTGCTAACGATCGAAAGCTGGCCATGGTCACCCTCCCCTCTTGATGGTGATCTTCTCCTGCTTCCAGCCGACGCCGGAAACGAGAACCGCGCGGTCCACCATGTAGTCGACGATCATCATCGTGCCTTTCACCCGATAGTTGACGATCCGGTTCTCGCCACCCGAGACGACGAACAGGACCGGCGCGTCCTGCCCGGCAAAAGAAGACGGGAACTGGATGTAGGTCTTGGTTCCATCCGAATAGACGCGTGTCGGCTTCCAGCGAGCGCGGCCGCTCGTCCGATAGCCAAAGTTTAGATTTTCGGCGGGCACGCCGGCGCCCGGGATCGTGGTCGCTTCCATCCGCGCGTTAATCTCGGCGAACTTCTGATTGACCTCGTCCGGATATTCGAACCCGACGCGGGCCATGTATTGTGTTTGATGCGACTTGAGCTGGATATGATAGGTGCGCCGCGACGTCGTCACGACCATCGATGAGACGAGGTCGGGTTCAGATGGCTTGAGGATCAGATGGACCGCCTGGTCACCCACCGCGCCGGATGTGGCCGGCTCGACCTTCCAGCGAACGGTGTCGCCAACCAGCACGTCCCGAACGACCTCACCGGCCTGGAGTTCTACGTCACAGACTTGGAGCGGTGAGCAAACTATGGACGGCTGCACCTCGCCATAGAGGAAGACCACCTTGCCATCGGCGCCCTTGGTGATGAGACCTCGTGACCCTCGCCATTTCCCCGAAATGCTGGTTCCTTTCGTCTCATTGGCGCTCATCTCCTGGGCCGCCGCCGAGGCCCAGATCGATGCTGAGGCTAGAGCGAGCACCGCAACGCAGGCACTCGCTCGCATGGATAAGGGGATCATGGTGTAAAACCTCAAGGACATCATAGTTGCGCGGTCCAATCGAAATCGCGAAGATACAATCCGATCGGGTTCAAGCGGATGATTTCCTCATCCTGCGGCGGGGTAAGCGTGACGGTGGCAATGCCTCGAAAACGGCGGGTCGCCGTTTCCTTGCCTTTTCGATTACGCTCGAATTCCGTCCAGTCGATCTGGTAGCTCTGGTTCGACAAGGCGACGACGTTGTTCACTTCGGTCGCGACCGTTGCGGCCTTGGCTTTCTCGAACGGCGAATTGCCCCGAAACCAGCTATTGATCTTCTCGGTTGCGGGATCAGAGGTCCGAAGAAGCGCGTAGGTGCGATCGATATACTGCTTCTGGACGACCGCATCGGGCGTGACCGACCGGAAGGAAGTGATGAAGCCGCCCAGGGCTGCGCGAACCACGCGAGGATCGGCGTACTCGATCTGTTGCGGGAAGCCGGCAACAGCCGCGGCGCCCAGCTTGTCGACCTCGACGATGTAGGGCACCAGCTTCACCTGCGTACTCTGATAGAGTGCGTAGGAGAAGCCGATCACCGCTATGGTCATGCCAGTGATGCCAACGACGCGCCAAGCGCTCGCAGACTTCACATAGCTTCCATAGCGCTCGTTCCACTCCTGGCGAGCGGCGAGATAGGGGTTGTCGGGATGGTCTCGTCTTGCCATCTGCGCTGGTCTCGATTGACTGGGAGGACGTTATTTCTTGGGTGCTGAGCTGGTTTTGCCAGAACCGGAACGTTGTTTGGGGATGGAGCGGGGCGCGTCGAGCTTGGCGTTGGCCAGACCAAGAGTGGAGGTTCCGTAAGATCCCGGTGCGCCGATCGCCTGGTCCCTCGCGGCGGACGCCAGGGCACTGCCGGCCGATCCGACACCCGAGAAAGCCCCCTTCATCGCGGCAGATCCGAACGATGCGCCCGATTGCCGGGCTTCGGAGTAGGCGGAAATACCGACCCTTGTCCCTCCATAAGCAAGGGTGCCGGCGCCGAGGCCCGCCGAAATCGCTTGACCGCCGTGGCGGATCGCTTCCATGCCGCCGGTGACAGAGACGCCCTGGACGACACCCTGCACAATGGTCGGCACGTACATGGCAACCATGAAGATGATCACCGCAATTCCAGCTATTGCGGTCGTGGCGTAGGCTGATTCTTCGGTCATTGGATCGTCAGCAATCCCGACCAAGACATCTGATCCTATGTTGGCGATCATGACGAGTGCCATCAGCTTCATACCGACGCCGAAGGCGTAGATCAGGTATCGGATTGCGAGGTCCTTTGTGAAGGACGACCCACCGAAGCCCAACATGATCATGCCGGCAAGGAGGCCGACATACATCTCAGTGATCACAGCGATAAATATTGCGGTGACCAAGCCGAAACAGATAACCACAACAACCATTGAAAATACTGCCGCCGTCGCGAGGGCGTTATCTTCGAATAGGCCGAAAGACACCTTTTCGGAGAGCGACGCACCTACCTTGAGACCAGCGTCAAAGACGTCCGCGGGCGAAACCGAGCCTGAACCTCCGCCAATCTGAAACAGGCTGTTGACCACATCTTTGGCTAGCTGCGGGCCTGTGGTAAGCACAAACAAGAAGAAGCCAATGAACAGAATGCGCCTGGCCAGTTCACCGAACCAGGCTTCGAGAGTCGCGGAATTAATCGCAAGCCACACAGCACAAATACCGACCTCGATCAAAGCGAGCAGCCAGAACAATGAGGTTGCGGCCTGAAGGATCGTTGTCTCCCAGCTCTTGGCAGCGTTCGTGATCCGGTCTTGGATCGTATCAACAACGTTGTTGAACGATTGCGCGACCACGGGTTCGGTGGTGACGAGGCACGCGGAGGTCACGCCGATCAGAACCCAACAAGGTACGAGTTGCCTACTCATCCTATATTCAATCCCAATCCGGCTTGAACGCCTTGCCATCGTCGGTGCGTGGCTTTTCGGGAAGCGCGAGGAAATCGCGATCGTCGGTCGCTGAGGACGGCTCAATCTGAGCTTGTTCTTCGCGCGGGAGCATAATAACCAGCGTTGAGATCAAGGCCGCAAGAACAACGATTCCGGTGCCGGCAATAATCGCGAGGCGTTTCATTGTTTCACCAGTTCGGCCGGAACTGCTGACCATCAGTCGTGGAGGGACTTTCCGACCGCTTGAAGAACTCCGCGCGCCGCGCCTGAGCCAGATCGTCCTTTGCCTGCTCGGACTGATACCAAGTTCCCATCATGGTCGTCTGCTGAGCCAGCAGGCCGCGCAGTTTCTGGGTCTGGGCTACCTGCTGGGTGGCGATCTGATGCCCAACCTGAAGGGCCTTCATCTGTCCGTCCGCCGACTCCGACATAGAACGGAGCTGGCGCATGGTGGCCTCTTCGCTGGAGAATTGCTCCGCGGTCAGGTTCGCCGCTTTGAGTGTGCCGGCTACGGTGTCGCGGTTCGTATCGGACCAACTTTGCCATGCGCTTGCAAAGTCCTGCCCTTCGGGCAGTTTGGATTTGAAATCGGCATAGCTTTGGAACCGCTGCTTCAGGACATCGTCGATGTTGCCCATCGAGAAGGCGATCCCCTGTCCCTGGCTGACGATCTCCTGGAGCTTTCCGAGATCGCTCTCGACTTGACCCCAAACGTGGGAAGGAAGCTTTGCCGTATTTTGCAGCATGTTCTCGTAAATGCGCATCTGGTTCTGGATCTGCTCGGCAAGCTGGGTGATTTGCTTGACTTGGTTCTGAATTTGCTCGGCAGACTGGCCGACAAGGCCGACGAGTTCTGAGTTATTGAGCAACTGGGTCCATTCGGTCGCATTGCCCGTGGCAGCACCCGCGTTGGCAGGCGTCAGCGCAGCAGGCATCAACGCGCTCGTTGCCAGCGCCGTAATCAATGGAGCAAGTGAGCCTCGCCGGATGCCGCGACTACGATTGGAGGCCTGTGTCGGCATTGTTTATTCCTCTCTCCTTGAGCCAAGCTGCGGGCCAGCCCTGGCCGTGAACGTCTCGCAATTCCTGAATGCGCCTGAGGTCATCCTTGCCGGTAGCGCCGACGAAGGAGAGCGTTGCGGGTCCGAGCGCCATGTCGAACAGCCTGCGTCCCTCGGGCGAGACGACGTAGTATTCACGCTTGGGGAGCGCCGTCGCCACGATCTCGATCTGGCGTTCGTTGAAGCCGATCCGTTCGTAGAATTCGCGTGTGCCGGGCTCCCGGGCGGCTCCGTTCGGCAAGCAGATTTTCGTCGGACAGGATTCTTTCAGCACGTCGATGATGCCGGACTGCTCGGCGTCCGAGATCGACTGCGTTGCGAGGATAACCGCGCAGTTGGCCTTGCGCAGGACTTTGAGCCACTCTCTGATCTTGTCGCGGAACACGGGGTGCCCGAGCATCAGCCAGGCCTCGTCGAGGATGATAAGACTGGGCGATCCAGTGAGGCGCTTTTCAATACGGCGGAACAGGTAGAGCAGAACCGGAATGAGGGTTCGGTCACCCATATTCATCAGCTGCTCGATTTCGAACGTCTGGAAGGACGACAGCGTCAGACCGTCGGCTTCGGCGTCGAGCAGGTGCCCCATCGGACCGTCGACCGTGTAATGCTGGAGAGCCTCCTTTATCTCACGCAACTGCACGCCTGACACGAAGTCGGAGAGGGACTTCCCTTGGGACATCGCCATGAGGGCCAGCTGCCGGGCGATGGCGTTGCGATGGTCTGGCGTGATTTTCACGCCTTGGAGCGCGATCAGCGTCTCGATCCACTCAGCAGCCCAGGCCCTGTCGCCATCGGACCCAAGTTGGGAAAGCGGGCAGAAGGAAAGCCCCTCGCCTGCCCCGACATCATGATGATCGCCGCCGACACCAAGCGTCAGCGGTAGCATTGACAATCCCTTGTCGAAGGCGAAGAGCTGCGCGCCCTGGTATCTTCGGAACTGCGCTGCTATCAGGCCGAGAAGCGTCGACTTTCCAGAACCGGTCGGGCCGAAGATCAGGGTGTGACCGACATCGCCCGAATGAAGGTTGAGCCGGAATGGTGTCGAGCCGGACGCGACCTGGCAGAGCGGCGGGGAATTCTCCGGGTAGAACGGACACGGTGCAACAGCACTGCCCGACCACACCGCATTGAGCGGGATAAGATCCGCGAGATTTCGCGTGTTGATCAGCGGCTCGCGGACATTAGCGTACCAGTTGCCTGGTAGGCTGCCGAGAAAGGCCTCCGTCGCGTTGAGTGTCTCGATGCGGGCCCCGAAGCCTTCGGCCTGAACAAGCCGGCGCACAGCTTCAGCCTTGTCGCGAAGGCGCCGCTCGTCCTGGTCGAACATCACGATAGCCGGCGTGTAGTAGCCGTGGGCAACGAGCTGCGACGACGATTCCGCAATCGCATCCTCGGCCTCGGCCACCATCATGGCGGCGTCCTGGTCGATCGACCGGGAGTTCGTCTGAAAGAGTTGGTCGAAGAAGGGGCGAACTTTCTGCTGCCACTTCTTGCGGGTTCGTTCGAGCTTCTGACGCGCCTCGACGGCATCGAGAAACATGAAGCGCGACGACCAGCGGTAGGTGAGAGGCATCAGATCGAGAGAGTTAAGAATGCCCGGCCAGCTGTCGGCCGGAAAACCGTCGATCGCCACCACGGCGAGGTAACGGCTGTCGACGAGCGGCGAAAGACCGTGATGGAAATCGGCAGTTACCAGGAAATCGAGATACATCGGGATCGCTGGCAGCCTGATCGGATGGTTCTCGCCTACGATGCAGAAGCGGACGAACTGCAGAAGCTCGTCATACTTCGCCGTGCGTGTTCCGCCGCGCTCAACTGTTTCCCGCGTGACCATGCGCCGTATCGACAGCACGTTCGCCAAATACTGTTCGAACTCGCGGATTGCGTTCCGAAAATACTTCAACACCGTATCAGCGAAACGTTCGTTGCGGGAGGCGTCGTCGGAATAGACATATTTTGCCAGCGCCGATTTGTGCTTCTGGGCCGGACGGTAGGTGAGAAGGATTGCGTGCTGGCTCTCGAAATGGCCGCTTTCGGCCTCGAAATGCCTTCGGCGCTCATCGTCGATCGCAGCACTCACCGGGTCTGGAAAATGGCCGTCCTCACACGGGGGGTAGGCGGTGGTCGGTACACGCACCGCTTCCACCTGGATCATCCAGCCGCTGCCTAGACGAGCAAGGATCGCGTTGATCTGTCGCGAGACTTCGTTGCGCTCGAAATCGGTCGAGCTTTCGGAATCCGGGCCGGCAAAATACCATCCAGCGAGCAGTGATCCGTCCTTCAGCAGCAGGACGCCGTTGTCCACCAGCCCTGCATAAGGAAGCAGGTCGGAAAACGAGGGGTCGGCATGCCGGAATTTCTTGAGTGCGACCATCATCAGCCGTCCGTATTTAGTAGGCCCGCCAGGGCGTCGATGTCGGCCGGTAATGGGCTCTGTAACGGATGTGTCGCAGATACACCGTCCGCATCATCGGGTCGGTCTTTGCCATCAGCCTGAGCAACCCGACGATGACGACCCAAATCGCGATGCCAAGCAGCGCAGAGAACCAGGTCAGGACAACGAAAATCAGAACGACGCTTGCCAAGCCCGTCACGAGCACCAGTTCCCGATCCGCGCCAAACAGAAGGTTCGGCCGGGAAAGCGCGCGATGGATCCTGACGCTGTGAAGTTGGCTGGAACGCTCAGCCATCGATGAGAACCGCGGGAGATTGGGTCGCTCTGCCCTCGACGGCTGGCTCCGTGCCGATCGACGCTCCGCCGGCCCCGAACAGCCCCACGATCTGGGTTGCGCCGAGAAGGATGCCTGCAACCAGCACGACATAAACCAGTCGCCGTGCGAAATCGTTCAATTCACCGCCGAAAATCAGCATGCCACCGGCGATCGCCACGGCCGCCAGTGCGATTGTACCGGCGACCGGTCCGTTTATCGACTGCTGGATCTGTTGAAGCGGACCCTCCCAAGGCAATCCGCCCCCACCGCCGGCGGCTAGCGCCGAGTTGTTCGACAGGACAAGAGAGGCCGTCAATCCAACAGAAGTCCTGATCGCCCTATGCGACATGGCGGTGCCCCTCTTCGCTGCCGTGGGATTCGATGCGGTAACGGCCGTCGCGATAGCCCTCGACAACCAGCAGTTCACGAACGCGCCGACCTTTCGGCGTGCGTTCGATGGAGATGACCATGTCGACCGCCTCACCGATGATTTCGGGCATCGGGTTGGAACTGACTTCGGCCGTCAGCTGCTCGAGGCGGGTCAAGGCCGAGAGCGCGCTGTTTGCGTGGATCGTGGCGATACCGCCGGGATGGCCGGTGTTCCACGCTTTCAGCAGCGTGAGTGCGGCGCCGTCGCGAACCTCGCCGACGATGATCCGGTCGGGTCTCAGACGCATGGTGGATTTGAGCAGTCGGCTCATGTCCACCGCATCAGTCGTGTGGAGCGCGACGACATTTTCTGCCGCGCATTGGATCTCGCCCGTGTCTTCGAGAATAACCAGGCGGTGTTCCGGCATCAGGCTGACGATCTCGCCGATGACCGCGTTGGTGAGCGTTGTCTTGCCCGTCCCCGTGCCACCAGCGACGACGATGTTCATCCGGTTCTCGACAGCGTTGCGAATGACCGAAGCCTGGTATGGGGTCATGATCTTGTCGCGCACATAGCTGTCGAGCGGGAAGAGCCGCGTGGCGCGCTTGCGGATCGTGAAGACGGGTGCCGCGACCACCGGTGACAACAGGCCCTCGAACCGATGTCCGCCGATCGGCAGCTCGCCAGAGATGATGGGCCGGTTGAGGTTCACTTCCGTTCCGAGCGCGTGAGCGACTGTGCCAATGATCGTCTCGGCCGCCTGCGGCGCCAACCTGCCTGCCTGCGTGATCGGTTCGCCGATGCGTTCGACGAAGAGCTGCCCGTCTGGATTGAGCATGATCTCGACGACGAGCGCGTCGTCGAGCGTGTTGCAGATCGTGCTGCCCATGGCCTCGCGAAGTTTTCGCACGAGCCGATGGTGTGATTGCGAAGTGGGCATCATTTGAGGATCATCTTGGATGCATCTTGGATCAATCCGCCGTCACGCTGCGAGTGGGCGCGCGTCCAGGGAGAAGGGCTGATATCCGTTCGCCCGAACGCGAAGCGCATTTTGAAGGGTGGCTGGAACGATGCCGGCAAC
Source organism: Mesorhizobium sp. B2-2-4 (assembly GCF_006442375.1). NCBI lineage: Bacteria > Pseudomonadati > Pseudomonadota > Alphaproteobacteria > Hyphomicrobiales > Phyllobacteriaceae > Mesorhizobium > Mesorhizobium sp. B2-2-4. Next base: position 48,922 of record NZ_VFWB01000004.1, read on the forward strand.
CGCGATCGTGTTGCCGATCGGATGGGGCGAGCCGAGGCGATTGAAAGGTAGCCCTGCCCTGCCAAGGATCTTCTCAAAACGGATGTCGGTGACGGTCGCTACTTCGCAATAGCCGTTGACCAATGACCATTCCAGGATGCCTGCGAACAGCGCCATCGTCGTCTTGTGGAGGCCTCTGGCCGCGTTCCTGGATCCAAGCTCCGTGTCCACGCAAAACCGGGAACTTTCGATCAAGCCTGAATGGCATGGCATGGGATCGCTACCGAGAAGGACCGGAAACGTCTGGCCCAGCATTGTCGGACCGGTGGCCGGAAGAAGGCGTGCGCAGCCAGCGACATTGCGTAAATCGTCGGTCACAGCGAGGAGATAGGTCGGATCGAGCGCATCGTATTCATCTGTTTCGCGCCCGGACTTGACCGTCACGTTCCAGCCGAGGCGGTCTCTGAACACCCGCGCGCGCAGCGCGTGCATTTGATCAATCAGCCCATCCCCTGCGCTGCTTTCTCCATTCCTGACCGCAACTATCTGCATGCCTTTTTCTCCGCGCTGTTTCGATAGTGCGAAAGAAACAGCGTTCGAGCAGGCGGACCATTACGGGTTTCCGAAGGTCGGCCAGGTAAATCCGAAGATTCACCCGTCTGCTAGCGATGGTTGCATTTTTGAGGTTGATCTCAACCGCCTGAACCTCAATATGAGACGCACCTTTTTGCGGCTGGGGCAGTAAGAAGGAGTGCCGATGAAGTCTCTGAAGCCACAGTTTGAAATGCTGCGGGACTGGTTGAAACTGGCGCCCGACAAGCCTGCCATCGATCAGGCCTTGCGCAGGTTCGCCAACGCGCAGGGGTTTGAATGGTTCACCTATCTCTCGGTACACGAGGCGGACGTGTATGGGATGTCGAACTATCCGGTGGCGTGGCAGAAGCACTATCTCGACAGCGGGCTGGCCAAGGTGGATCCTGTCGTTGAAGCGGTTTCTCCAAGACGCGGTGCCTACGCCTGGTGGGAGAGCGGCTTGCCCGTTCCAGCGAGAAAGCATCACCGGACGTTCTTCGGCGAAGCCCGGAATTTTGGCATCCGCTCGGGGATCTCTATCCCTATCTTCGATGGTTTTGGAAGGCGGGCTCTCTTCACCTTCTCGTCGCGCGAGCGCAAACCCGACACCACCATGTTGGCCGACCCCTATTCGGTTCTGACGCTTGGTGCCTTTGTCGATGGCTATCTGCAGAGCCGCGATGATCAGCAGCTGATGAGCGCAGCCGCCTCTCCTTTGACGAGCTATCAGCTCGAGTGCCTCGCATGGCTCCTTGCGGGCAAGACCAACGACGACATTGCGACGCTGCGCAACGTCAGCCGGCGAGCCGTCGAGTTTCAGCTGCAGAACATTCGCCGCAAACTCAACGTCCTAACCACCTATCAGGCCCTCGGCATCGCGATAAAGCGCAAGTGGATCTGAGCTTGCGGAAGGACCGCTCGCTGATTTGGTGTTCTGGCGGAGAGTGGATCGTTTCCCAGATATTCTGATGACCGAGACCCGACGGGCTCGCCAACGAAGAAAATGCTAAACCTGGCGGCGCCAGGCTGAGATAATATCACTCCAGCGCGCGCAAATGGCGCACCGGCCGGCTATTGATGATCCGGTCACCCGCTGTCGCTATCGAATTCGAGTCGATGCCGAAATGCCGGTAGAGATCATCGATGGTCCCCGATTGGCCGAAGTGTTCGACGCCAAGGCTGCGCGTTCGGTGGCCGGAGACCGAGCCAAGCCAGCCTAGTGCCGCCGGGTGGCCGTCGGTGACGGTAATGATCGCACAATGGGCTGGAAGGTCGGCAAGCAGCCTTTCGACATGGCTTCTTGCATGGATGAGGCCGCGCTCGCGTGCGCGGCTTGCCGCGGTCCAGCCGGCGTTCAACCGATCGGCTGATGTCACTGCCAGGAGACCGATATCGCGACGGTCCTCAGCCATCAAACCGACCGCTTCGATGGCTTCCGGTGCGACGGCGCCGGTGTAGGCGACGATCAGCTCGGCATTCGGGCCTGGACGTCTTAGCCAATAGGCGCCGTCGACGATGTCGCGTTCGAGTTCCGGCGTCATGACGCGCGCAATCTGCTCGACGGGACGTGTCGAAAGCCGCAGATAGACCGACCCGCCGGTCTCGTCGCGTAGCCAGGTACGCTCCGATTGCACCGCGTCCCCATCGCGTTGCATGTAATCGAGTGCGAAGCGCATAATGACGCTCAGCTCGTCGACAAAGGCCGGCTCGTAGGCGGCAAGCCCATCCTGCGCCATTCCGATCAGCTGGGTGGCGATCGACTGGTGCGCTCCGCCCTCCGGTGCCAGCGTAATGCCTGACGGCGTGGCCACGAGCAGGAATCGCGCATCCTGATAGCAGGCATAGTTGAGCGCATCGAGACCGCGCTGGATGAACGGATCATAAAGCGTGCCGATCGGCAGCAGCCGCTTGCCGAAGATCGAATGCGACAGTCCGAGCGCCGACAGCAGGATGAACAGATTATTCTCGGCGATGCCAAGCTCGATATGCTGGCCGGACGTGCCGAACTCCCATTTCTGCGCCGAGGCGATACGTTCGTTGCGGAATGTGTCCGCCAGCGATTCCCTGGCGAAGAGGCCGCGACGGTTCACCCATGGGCCGAGATTGGTCGAGACCGTGACGTCCGGAGATGTTGTGACAATCGCATCGGCAAGCGGCCCACCGGCGCGCGCGATCTCGTCCAGGATCCGGCCAAAACCGATCTGCGTGGAGACGATGCCTTTGGCCTCCGAGACAAGATGACCAGGAACGAGCATGCGCTGGGCGTGACGGCGCCGTTTGCCCTTCGCCGCGAATGGAACAGCATCGAGAAACCGTTGAAGATCCAGTTCGCCCATATCCAATCCTTCGAAGGCGTTCCACTCGCGCCCCTCGACGACCGACATCGACGCACGAAACGTTGCCATCTGGTCCTTGGTCATCAGGCCGGCATGATTGTCCTTGTGACCGGCAAGCGACAGCCCAAAACCTTTGATGGTGTAGGCGATGAAGCATGTCGGCCGCTCGTTGCCGCGCGCCGTGTCGAAGGCATCGAGTAGGGAGGGCAAATCATGACCGCCGAGATTGGTCATCAGCGCGGCCAGATCGGTATCGGAGCGGCGATCGAGCAGTGACGCGACTTCCGGCTCTTCGCCAATGTCGGCCAGCAGGCGTTTGCGCCAGGCGCCGCCGCCTTGAAAAGTCAGCGCCGAGTAGAGTTGGTTGGGGCAAGCATCGATCCAGTCGCGCAGCGCCCCGCCGCCTGGCTCGGTGAAGGCGGCATGCTGGAGGGACCCGTACTTCAGGATGACGACGTCCCAGCCGAAGTTGCGGAAGATGCTTTCGAAGCGCTCCCACAGCCCCTCGCGCAGGACGGCATCGAGGCTCTGGCGGTTGTAGTCAACGATCCACCAGCAATTGCGCAGGCCATGTTTCCAGCCCTCCAACAGCGCCTCGAAGATGTTGCCCTCATCCATCTCGGCGTCGCCGATCAGCGCCACCATGCGGCCCTGGGACATGCTTTGGTCACGGGCCAAGAGATAGTCCTGCACGAGCGAGGCGAACAGCGTCTGTGCAACACCCAGCCCCACCGAGCCCGTGGAGAAATCGACATCGTCGACGTCCTTGGTCCGCGATGGATAGCTTTGCGCTCCGCCAAAGGCGCGGAACTGCTCGAGTTTTTCCCTGGTCTGGTTGCCGAGAAGATACTGAATAGCGTGAAAGACAGGTGATGCATGCGGTTTGACCGCAACGCGATCTTCCGGCCGCAGCACTGAAAAATAGAGGGCCGTCATGATCGTCACCAGCGAGGCGGATGATGCCTGATGCCCGCCGACTTTCACTCCGTCAGTGCTTTCGCGAAGATGGTTGGCGTTGTGGATCGTCCACGTCGACAGCCACAGCACCTTTTTCTCCAGCGCCGAAAGCGCATCCAATTCCCGTTCGTCCAATTGCCCAGCCTCCTGGTGAACCGATCGAAATCATAGGCCGAGGTAAAAGCCAGTTGTCGCTAAACTTGCCTGATTATGGCGCCTAGTTTAGCTGCTTTGATCAAGATCGATGATAGGAGTGTTGATCTGTGCCAAAAATCCGACTGGACGATATCGACCGCAAGATCATCGCCGCGCTTCAAATCGATGGCAGAATGACGGCGCAGCAACTTGCCGATCAGGTCGGCCTCTCAGCCTCGCCCTGCGCGCGCCGCGTCCGCATGATGGAGGATAGGGGCGTTATCACGGGCTACGCCGCGCTCATCGACCAAGATCTCGTTGATCTACCAATCTCGGTGTTCGCCTCGATCAGGTTAGAGCGTCAGCGAGAGAACGAACTGGAGCGGTTCAATACGGCCATCGGCCGCTGGCCGGAGGTCGTCGACTGCTATCTGATGACCGGGCAGCGCGACTATCTGCTGCGCATCGTGGTGCGCGACCTGCAAGCCTATGACCGCTTCCTCAAGGAAAAGCTGACGCGGCTCGATGGCGTTGCCTCGATCGAATCCAGCTTTGCCCTTGCCCAGATCAAGCGGTCCAACCGGCTCCCGATCGACACGTGAGCCTATGGTCTGGCCAGGCAATGCTGAGTCTCAGGCATGGTCAGAGACGCGTTTGATCCCGCTGTTTGAATGCTGATCCGCTCGGTCCCTGCCACAACCGAGTTCCGAAAAAACTGTGCACCAGAAGCGGTAGTCGCCCGTGCGGCCATCGAAATGGGCTGTCAGCGCGCAATGTGCCGCGGCAGTCGACGCATTCGATCCATAAAGCTCGATAGCTGCCCGAGCCATGGCATCCGGGTCGGCCAGCTCCCAGAGCGTCAAGTCGCCAAAACCTGCACTGTCGCCACGGCGATCGGATTGAATTTTGGGCATAGCATAACCTCCCGCGGGTTGGGGTCCAGCGAGGGCAGCGGTGCGCTGCGAGGCCGGACGTTGGGAACCCACGTGGAGTGAGCCACGATCCAAGGGCGTTACGCCCAGGATATTCGTCGTGTCGTCCCTGGCCTACGGCATCTTCGCAAGGCGGTGGTAGCCACCCGCAGAAGGTTGCGCATGACAAATTTATTGCAGAGCGCTGTCTGGAAAACAATCTGTGTTGATGGGTGCGAGTATGATCAGTCTGTGCCCGCTGGTGATGATCGTACGGCGATCGCCGCCACTGGGCGGCGGCCTCGTCCAGAGGAATGGCGAGCTGGCGCTGATTGCCGACTGGCGTCGGCGATCGTCAGTGGGCGTGGACCATGCGTAAACGGCAGCGCAGCGGCAAACCAATTCGTCGAACGTTCGTATAAGCCTTCGACGACACGCTCATTGGACCTCGGGTTGATCCATGGACTTCCTGTGGTCCGTCCAGTCCATCATGGGTGCCACGGCCACTCCTTGGCCTTGATTCATCATTTTTCTTTAAAATCAAATCGTTAACCTGCCGAGTGCATACGAATTTTCGCCAGAATACCCCCCTTTTTCGCCACGTTTTGATCTCTCAGTGCACACGGAGCGCACACGAAAAAATGGCCAACTACACAGAACTCCCGTGCGGCTCCTAGCGTGTCCAAGTCCGTCGCAAATGTCGCTACGTCAGCGAGACTTTCCTGCGCCGAGACGACGCACATACCGATAAGCAATAGGAGTTCCAAAAATTGCCAGGGCAGATCAATAGCGCCCCGAGGTTGTTGAATTGGCCGCTGATGTTGTTGCCGCGTATGTCAGCAATAACCCGGTGCCAGTCAGCGAATTGCCAAGCCTCATTGTGTCGGTTCACCGGGCATTGTCTGACCTTAGCGGGCCTGTGGCAGCCGCTGCCGCAGAGCTATTACCCGCCGTCAATCCAACGAGGTCGGTCACGCCGGACTTCATCATCTGCGTTGACGACGGCAAGAAGTTCAAATCGCTGAAGCGCCACCTTCGTCAGCTTGGCATGACGGCCGATGAATATCGCCCTAAGAGGAACCTACCTGCCGACTATCCCATGGTGGCGCCGAACTATGCCGCGACGCGATCAGCACTGGCCAAGGCGTCGGGTCTTGGGCGCAAGCCGGTTCCGCAGAAGAAGGCTCCTGCGAAACGCACGGCCAAAGTCGCCTGACGCGAACTAATCCTGCCCTGTACTGGGCAGGCCACTGCCGGTATCACGATGTGGTCATCAGTTGTCGCTCACTCGCCAACATCGCTGCAATTGAGACTGCACATCCGGACCAACCAGCCTCCACCAGCCTGACGCTCAAAGACGCTGAGTGATGTTCCGTTTCCCGTCGCTTCACCTTCTGAGTAGGCCGCAAGACACCAGGCGAGGTCGCCAGAGCTCCCCGCCTCCGTTACGGCAAGCGTCTTGTTGGTGCCTGCGCCTTGTGTCCATACGGCGTGCAGCGACTCTATCGCCGCGCGGCCGCGGGCCGGGGGCGCATAAGGCGAATGGACTTCCCCGTCAGGTGCGAATATGGCTGCGCAACCGGCGGCGTCGTTCGATCGGTATGCAGCGACATAGATGTCCAAAAATTCCTGCAATTCATCGCGGATCGACATCTCTAGAGTTCTCCTTCGTTGCCAAGCTTACGCGGCAGTTCCGGCCGTAACTCATCTCTGAGAAGTTCGATTAGCCTTCCAGCATCACTCTCAGTTAGCTTCGGCAACTCCTCACACACACGATACCAAGGCAACTGAGTGTCCGTGTAGATATGCCTGGTGACCCTGGCCTCGGCCGGCCTGTCCAAGGTGCCCACCGTGATATTCGTCAACCAGTCATCCTTCCACCTGGATGCCTGCCATACGATCCGAGACCCGCAATGCCCACAAAACCCACGTTTCCCGTCATCCGACGAAATATAGTATTTTGGGCCATTTTTCAAATATCTGAGAGTGCCGGCCTTTACTAAGACCGTAATCTCAGCCGGGTGGCCTGTGCTGCGTTGGCAAATGGTGCAGTGGCAGATATAGCCGTTCTGAAGATAGACCTCTGCTTCATATCGAACGCTGCCACAAAGACATCCTCCAGTGACTTTCGTTGTTTCGTGCCTCACCTGTTGCCTCCTGTGAACGGGTCCCTGTGTTTCGCCGCAAAAGTCAGAGCGGCGGTCGCGCTCTAGAATATTAGCCACATCTTGATGAGCGGGCATCCACCTCAAAAACCCTTGGATGAGACAGGATCAGCCGCCGAAAGCCCGCGCCTCGGCGGAGGACGCGGGCCCGATCGGGGGGCCGATCTTCAGCAGGCGATGGAGGGCACCACCTGCCGCACACGTCAATCGTTAGCGATAGCTAATGTTCCGTCCGGACTGGGCTGGTCTTTGTCATCCCCGAAACCGCTCGGTGTGCCAGATGATCTTGCCATCAACCGTCATCGGCTTATGGATCACCAGGCGCTTCGGCAAATGCTCAGGATGCAGTTCCAGCAATGTGATCGTCACCTGCGGCTTGCACCGGCTGCAATCGAACTTCAGTGACAGCGGGTCGATGCCACCGCGGTAGACCATCATCGAGTCGGCTGAACGGCAGTAGCGGACGTTGCCGCAGCTGCATTCCGCCTTGACGAGCATTTTGTGCCGGGTCGCCTTGCCCAGTGTGTCACTCGTCAAGAGGCTCTTGACTCTAATGTTCTCTTTTTGTTCACTGCCGCAGGATAACCAAAGGAGCATGATGTGGACCTCGTTCTGTCAGTTCCGGGCGCGTCGCCCGAGGAATTTCGCCAGGTTTGGCGGCCGCAGAGGAAGCACTTGCGCGCGCTGGCTTCACCCCTGAGGAAGCCGCTTACGGCGCCTTCGCTGTTGAGGGTTGGGATATCAACGGTGCGCCCGAAGATGGTCCCGACCATTCGACGTCGCGCGCCGCAAGTGCTTGGGGGCAAGCCCATGCGGCAGCAATGGAGGCCTGTTGTGACGGCTGGCCGGAGAGCCGCAAGGCCATATCGATCAGCCTGGAGTTGCTGACCGATCCCGAGACGCATTCGCAGACCGTTCAACAGCGCTGGCAATGCTTCGCGAACATCTCCAGCAAGATGGCAAGGACACGTTGAACGGGGAGGACGCTATTCTGGGTTGGCGGGTTGCTGCCGAGGTTGTTGACCAGCTTTCAATGCGCGACCTGATTGGCGACTGTATATGGCTTTTACCGCCCTATCCCTTCCCCATCTCCGACCGGATGAGCCGACCGAACCGAAGCGCCGAGCTGTGCGCGACGCAATCAACGCGCTGGAGGCAGCAACCGAGAAGCCGACCTCACACTGATGCCGAAACGCAATCGCGTCACGCCGGCGCCATCGGTTATTGACCGGGATTGGCCGTCCCAAGGTAGCGTTGCCGGATGACATCTGCACCGACCGGAACCTGACTTTGATCACGCAGTTCTGCCAGGACGCCAACATCAAGCCACAGATCGGGCACGGGCAAGCGATATGGCCGAGCGGCAAATATGAGGACTATCACATCCACTGCTTCGCCGACCCCGCCGCGGCCAAGGCGTTCCTTGACCATTTTGGCGGCGAAATGTTCGATCCGAAACGCGATCGGGAGGGTGGAAAATCCGCGGTGTCTGGCGTCGCACGGGCGAATACAAACGCATCCTCGACCTTGGACCTTTGAGCGTTCCCGAGATCCTGCGCAACTCGGGGGGCAAAACATGTGCAAGCTCTAAAATCTCACCACCAGCCAAGAGGCCATACCCCAATGGACGCATGTCCTCCGGGACGTCCTCGGCAACCTGGAAGCGTCGATCGACATCTATCCGAACAGGCCTGGCCCGGTAGTTCGCAACGCGCAGGATGGTCAGCGCGAGTTGGCCAATCTCCTTTGGGGGATGCCGACGCCGGCCGAGCGCGTGAAAGGTGCCGCCGACTTCGGCACCACGAACATACGAAATCCGCAATATGGCCACTGGCAACAATATGTCAGGATCGAGCATCGCTGCGTGGTTCCCGTAACCAGCTTCGCCGAGCCCTCCCCGACCCCTGGCGACAAGGACCCCGAAACCGGCGTTCAGCGGAACTACTGGTCGCGCTGAACGAGGAACGTCCTTTGTTCTTCTTCGCAGGCCTATGGACGCCCTGGCATGGCGGAGCTTGTCGACACCCCGCCCGAGGGTGACGACTGGTTGCACGAGGTCAAATTCGACGGCTACCGCACAGGTTATCAAGGACGCCGGCGGCAGCTTTGCGCAACCGTGACCAAGCGATCCGACCTCGGCCCGCCCAAGTCCGGCCATCGGCATGGTGGCGATCCGGCTCGCCAAGAGGACAACTTCTATACCTGCGAAATCTGCGGCCAGAAGGTCGACATGCGCGACCTGCGCCAGGCCATGTGGCATGAACAGCCCGACCACGAGCCGCTTGAGATCGACTAGTCGAGACCAGCGCCGCCATCTCTCGCGCAGACGTTCCGCTATCGCGGAACATCGAATCTCAATTTTTGCTGATATTCTATTTGTGGCGGACCCCAACCGCCAGGCCGGCGTCTCACCAAGGCAGGTTACCCCACCCACCCCCCAAAGTAAGGCGCCGGCCACCTTGGCTCTGCACGACACCAAGTACGTCGTTGTACAAGCCGCAGCCCTATATCGAGCCTCTGTACTGGGTAGCCTCAACCCATAGTGCAATCGCGATCGCCGGCGACCGCCCCTTTACTTCCATATCGCGACCTCTATGGCCGCCAGCCGCGATCCATACCGTCTTTGAACGCTGATAGATTTTAACGCCCCGTGCGCTCGCCCAAGCGCCCAATGCTGCGCCATTTCGACCGAAAAGATGGGTCGATGCTGTTCCTTTGTAAGAACGCTGCATGTCCATAGTCCCCTGCTCATACTGTCCCACGGAATGAATAATCAGATTACTCCGTTACAGTTATGTGTCGGCGGAAGCGCGATCAGGTATCTATCATTAGAAGACCCGTCACTAAGAAGCAGTGACGGGCTTTGGTCGCGAACGACTGTCGGTAGGCGACGACCTGAGGTCGCCGCCATTGTTTGCCCTGCTGGCGAAATCGGTGCACGATGCTTGAATGGACGTCGAAAAGCTCGATCTGTTGGCCGGCCTTGAAGGTGAGTTGACGCTATGGGAACTTGCCGACACCAGACGCATGGCGCAGGCGGCCGTTGAGCTTTATGGGTCGAGCGCGGCGACTGCGGCAGCACACTGCGCGCTACATGCACATTTTGACGGTCGCGAAAGTGACTATCGCTTCTGGTGCAAAGTATCCCACGGATTAGCAGCGAATGCTTAGGCCCCGACAGGCGCTTCTGGACTCCAAGCCAAAATAGCCGCATCCTCTCATCGGGGAGTGGGGTTTGGACAAATATCGACACGACAATCGGCCTGCCCAATGGCGCAATCGGACCAGCGCCAAGCTGCGACGTGCCCGCCAATTGGCGGCCATTCCGAAGCGGCTGATCTTCGTGACCGTGGCTGCGATGGCAGCCTTCGTGGCGCAGTTCGTCATGCAGCACAGCGACCGCATGCCCGAGCTCAATTTCCCGAACTGGACCGGCCCGGGCCCGGGCCCGGCGTCGATCGCCGGCGTCGCTTCGGTCATCGATGGCGACACGATAGAGATCCACGGACGCCGCGTAGGCGTGAACGGCATTGACGCGCCTGAGTCAGCCCAACGATGCCATGACGCCAAGGGCTTTCGCTACCAGTGCGGCGCCAATGTCGCGGCAGCACTCGACGGATTCTTGGCCGCATCGAGGCCGGTCACATGCACTTTCGTGGCGTGGGACCGCTACAACCGCTTTGTAGCCAACTGCCAGCGTGCGGACGGACCGACGTCGCCGCATGGATGGTCGAACATGGCCAGGCGCTCGACTGGCCCAAATACAGCGACGGCACGTATGCAGGGCAGCAGGCAAAGGCCGAGGCGGCGAAGATCGGTCTGTGGGCCGGATCGTTTCAGGCGCCGTGGGAATGGCGCGCTGGGCCTGGAGATAATGCTCGGCAGGCTATGACCCAACCGCTAGGCATCACTAGCCGTCAACAAGTAGCGCAAAGCTATTCCTGTCAGCCGCGGCGGAAATGCTCTCAAATCAGCTCGTGCGACGAGGCTCGATGGTATCTCGGCAATTGTCCGTGGGGCGGCAAGCTGGACCGCGATGGGGATGGCCTGGCGTGTGAGACGCTTTGTTAGCGAATAACAGTACGCGGGGATTTCGCGGACCGGACTATTTCTGGGGGTGAGGGGCAAGACGATGGGATTGGGTCGACGAGCCGCAGTTTCGGCTGCGGCAGTCTTGGCGCTTGCAAGCGCCTCATGCACGACCTCGCAACAAACGCTCAGTAAGAATCCGAGTGCTGTCAGCGCTTCAGCTCTTTGCAGGACATTGGCATCAACGAAAGATGCCAAATTTCAGCAGGATCTCTACGCTGAACTGACGCGCCGATCGATGACCGTTAGCCAATGCGCCGACATGATTAGGAAGCAGAACCAGGCGATAGCGGCAGGCATTGCGATCGTGGCCGTAGGTGCCGCCGTGGCTGTCTGCGCGAACAACAACTGCGGAGGGGGCGGGTACGCCAGGCCGAACTACTACCAGGGCGCGGATTGGGACGAATTCTATAACCAGTATCGCCAACTTGTTTGGGCTTGCCGCGACATCGCTACCGGCCAGTTCGTCGACTACAGCAACTGCTACGGAAAAGCCCAGACGGATTGGCGCTGGCCTGCAAAATACGCGTACTGAAACAGATCGGCCGTCACGAGCTTGGAGAGAGGGATGGACTAGTACATTTATGAGAATTGGGCCCACGATCGAGGGCGCATCCATCGAGCCGATTGTGGTTTCTGCAACGGGGGTCATGGCACACAGGCAGGAGGAGGCTATAGGAATGGCCGATGGCACGGCCCATTTGACAGAGACACAGCAGTCGCAACAGCTACCCAACTCAATCGCGCTGATATGCGCGCATGCTCAATATGTGATCCGTAGGCAGTCGGCGGGCGGGCCACGTGCTTTCATTGGGGCGCCCCGCCGGGGGAGCGAATACTATCGGCCGCGGCGTCGCGTCGGTCATGGCATTCACTCCGGCCCGTTTGGCGAGCACCGCAGCAATTGCGGCGATGATGATCCCAAGCAACCCCCGACCTAACTCCTGGGCACTCCCCTCTCGGCACCGCAATCTGCGATGCAGTAGTGCCCTCCCTCGGGCCGACACATAACCGTCCAGCGCGACATGAGCACTCGTCCTGTACTTTTTAGTTTCCTCTCGAGCGCCTCGTTATGGATCCCTAATTTTGGTACGAGGGACCTGCCTACCGAGCGCCTTCACGGGTCAATCCCTCCTTTCAGTTCTTATTTAGAGTGGTTAGTCCGCGTCGAACCGGCGTCATTCGGTTTAGTTGTCGGAGTCTGGCAATGTTTATGAGCGCCACCATCCCTGCTGACATGCTTTCCAAATCACGTAGTCAACCGTCGAGACGCTGTCTCCGGCCAGTTTTGAGATCTGCGAGCACAATTCCCTGCGATCCGTTTGCCCAAGCCGATGTGAAGGCCCCGAAAAAGCTCCGACCGGTTCGACATCGCCAAGTTGATCGCTTTTCGCTTTCCTGGATGCCCGAAGCTTTTGCCAACCTCCCTGTCTCGACGAGAGACGGTTTCATTTGTGTCCAGATGTCCTTAGCTACCGTCCACCTCAGTCCACTGTTGAGAATCACGTATGAAACTCGGAGCGTAAAATCCGTTGCGTCGACAGGAGGGGATTTCGTCTCGACCTTCTTCATCGCATCGGGGTCGCGCTCGACGATCCTTTGCCGATAGGAGAGATACTCCTCAAGGGTCACCTATGGGGTTCCGTTCGTGTTTGATGCACACCTATGGTTCGTGGACCCCTCTCGTGTAAAAGTGACATTTCAGACTGATGGAACGATCGTCCGCCCTTCTGCTAGATCTACTGTCAGTCCTCCTCCCCTTCGAATGAGAAATTATCTCGTCCGGATCAATCCGGTAAGGAACTCTCAGATCGCGGAGCGGGCACCGTGCCCGCTGCAAAACTTTCATCGCGTCGGGTCAAACAACCGGATCGTCCTCGCGATCATGGGCAGCTACGGCCCGGCGGCTTCTCTCATGCGCCTCAAGTGCTGCAAACATACCAGTTCGGCGCATTTGTGGAGCTCCGCTGTCCGCTCACCCAACCAGACGAGCGCCTCCTCGCTGATTAGATAGTGGTTGGAATAGCGAGCCTTCACGTAAGCTTCATTCAATGTGTTGAACCAGGCGCGATGGCGCTGCTGTTCGCGTGGCCACGCCTCGGACAACCGTCGATCCTGGTCCTCGGCTAAGGCTCTCAGAAATGTGAGCTTGTGGGATGGCGGGCTGTAGTTGGTGAGCACCAAAAGGAGAGTTGCATAGATATGTTCGATGGATTGGTGGAGCGTAAATGCAGCGGCCTTCCTCCATCCGCCGTCGATGCGGATCTATCTAGCTGAAACGCGAAAGTCTCTAGCCATTGTTTTACGCCGGGAAGCCTGTTTTGAAAGTTCTCTTCGGCGCGCTGATAAGCCGCTTGCGGTGTAAGCGCTTGGGGTTCTGCCAGCGGCTCACTGTCGAGCTCATAGAGGACAATGCCCTCGCGGCGGATGTCGGTGAAGAAGTACTGCCCCTGGTGGAGCGCCGTGTTGACGAAGCGGCGGCTGTGCACGATGAAACTGGTTGGCGTCTTGATCGCGCGATCGCGCTCGAGCCGGTCCTTGGCCTTGTACCAGTAGGCGAAGTCGGAAAGCTTGTTGTTGTTGACTACCACCAGCAGATCGAAGTCGCTGCGATAGCCCTTCATCGTCAGTGGTTCGTCGACCCAGTCGCCGCGGGCATAGGAACCAAACAGGATGATTTTCAGGATGCGGCCGCTCTTCTTCCAGTCGGCGCTGCTCTCGGCCAGCGCGTCCTCGAATTCGGCATGCAGGATCTCTATCACGCGGGCGAGCTCCGCCTGCTTGTGCTCCGGCAAATGATCGATGCTGGTCTTCATTTTGGTCAGTTCAGCTTGATGAACGCAGGCGCGTGTCGAAGTGCTCGTTATAGCAGGCTCGGATATATGCGAAAGGCTGCCGGCGCTGACCGGAGCAATCGATGCTGATGTGGAATGGTCAACAGAACGGCCTGGCAGTGCCAAGGCAGGGCAACCGGGCGGTTCGTCGACGATTACTGCTGCTCCATGCCTATGATCGACAAACTGCTTGGCCAGGTTGGAGCAGTATTTTTCGGCAGTTTCTGGGAAAAAGATGTGGCTTGTAGAGAGAAATGAACTATTTGTCTCACTGGCGGTATGGGAAGTCAAAGCTCGATCAATTCGTCCGATACGGTAAGAGGAAACTATATGACCACTGCTCTCGAACAAGACGGCCAACTGGATACTGTGTCGATAGCGGCCGACATCGTCGCCGCGTATGTCTCGAACAATCCGCTGCCGGTCGGCGAGTTGCCGAAGCTGATTGGCGATATTCATGCCGCTCTGAAAGGCATCGGCACGCCGGCGATAGAGCCTGTGGTTAAGCAGGAACCGGCAATATCGATCAGGAAGTCGGTGACGCCAGACTTTATTATCTGCCTTGAGGATGGGAAGAAGTTCAAGTCGCTCAAGCGTCATATTCGAGTTCACTACGATCTGACCCCTAATGAGTATCGCCTGAAGTGGAACCTTCCAGCTGACTATCCGATGGTGGCGCCGAACTATACGGCAACTCGCTCGGCATTGGCGAAATCAGCAGGCCTTGGACGAAAGGCGATGGCGCCCGCACCAGCCGCGAACGAGAAAACAAAAAAACCAGCGCGCTTTGCAGCCGCAAGAACACCTGCGGCGTCAATCAAGTCACCGCTGAAGAAGACGCGCAAGGCATCCGTCAAAGCCTGAGGGACTGCCCTGGCAAGGTGCCAGGCTGTAGCCGCCTGACCTTGGTGAAGCCCCGCCGCGTGGCGGGGCTCAGTTGTATGTCGGTTCAGTTTGCGGCGTAGCGGAACCAGATGAGGGAAGAACCGCCCCTACCAAGAAGGCGAAGAAGAGAACGTAAGACCTGGGTCTTGGATCACCGAGGTCGCTGGCAGAGAGCCGAAGTGTCGTGGGAGGCGCAGCATGTTTCGGATTATCGCCGCATTGGCGATCGGCGGCGTTTTCATGCCGGTGGATCCTGCGTCGGTCGTGCGGCGCCCACAGGCGCCGGTGCCCTGGTCGACGGTTCATGTCGAGGGATGTTGCAAGACTTGTTCGGCCGGTCAGGCATGTGGTGATAGCTGCATCCCGCGAGAGAAGCGATGCCACAAAGCGCCCGGCTGCGCGTGTGATGGCTGATATGCTGCGATTTCCCGCCCTTGGCATCTGCCGCTTGTCGGCCGCCTTGCTCTGCCTCACCTTGCCTTCCGTGGCCGAACCACTGGTGGGAATTCCGTCAGTCGTGGACGGCGACACGATCGAAATTCATGGACAGCGGATTCGCCTCAATGGCATGGACGCGCCGGAGAGTGCTCAGATCTGCGCGCTGACCCGGGTGAAATCCTATCTCGATTACGGTGCGTTCACCCCGATCCAGGTGGCGGCCGCACACGCCCTCAACGGCGATGGCGCCAGTGCCTCTGGCAAGAAGTACCGTTGCGGTCAGCAGGCGTCTCTGGTGTTGGCGGATTTCCTCGAGGCGCATCGCCCAACATCGTGCATTGGAGTCGACCGCGATCGCTACAGGCGCATGGTCGCTGTCTGCACCGCCGCAGGCGTCGATATCGGCGAATGGATGGTCAGGCAGGGCTATGCGCTTGATTGGCCGAAATACAGTGCCGGCTTCTACGTTGGAGCCGAGCAGGAAGCCAGGACCGCAAAGCGCGGCCTGTGGGCCGGCTCATTCGACAAGCCCTGGAATTGGCGCAGGCAACACTAGGACCTTCGCCGTTTCTTGTCCGATCCCTCAGGAGCCGGTTCAATTCCGCGGCAGCTTATGAATCTCCAGTCTCACCGGACCGCCTCGATCGCAGCTCGTGCAGACAAGCGCCCTCTCAACGGAGCTGAACAGCGCGTCCTTGCCGTACCGCCGAATAAGTGCGGCTGGCTTCACCTCTGCATAATGCGAGCAGCGTTTGCACCAAGCTCGCAACGCGTGCCATTCGCGCAGATCTCCAAGTGAAACGTCCAACCCCGCATGAATGCTGCCGTCGATAACAGTCTGCGGTGGAATCTTCACCTCGCCCGGAGTGATGATCTTCTCCATGACATGGCGGCTGTTGTAGTGGATCAGCAGCATTCCGGGCCGGCGCCGAATGGCTGCCTGCCAAGCTGCCTGGCTGACCACCGCGTCCGGAGATCGGCATACGGTTTCGAGATGGGTTTTCTCCTCTCGATCCCAGACTTCGATCCGGAAATTGTCTTCCGCCGTTTTCGTCATTGAACCCGCGCCTTATGCCAGCCGCGAGAATAGCCGTTCGAGACTGCGGCCCGGGACAAGCCCAGTTCCCGTTCAAGGTCGTTGTTCCTGGTAAGGACATTCAGCAACGCGACCAAGACATCGCCGCCGGCTGCGGCTATTGCCTGCTCAGCCAGGTTTTCCAGTTCGGACATAGCTTCGCTGGCCGGCGCGTTCTGGCGCTTTCCCATGGCTCTTTCCTGCTCAGATGCCATTCAGGAATAAGGAACATATTCCTTCCTCGTCAAGAGCAGTCTTGACTCAATGTTCTCTTTTCGTTCACTTTAGCTAAAACAGCTACAGGAGGCAGACATGGACCTGGTTTTGACGGTCCCAGACGCATCGCCTGAGGAGATTTCGCGCGGCATCGCGGCCGCCGAGGCGGCTTTGGAGCGCGCCGGTTTCACAGCCGAGGAAGCGGCACAAGGCGCCTTTGCACTCGAAGGCTGGGATATAAACGGCTTTCCGGAAGATGGGTTGGACCGCCGAGCCGGCGCTGGCGCACAAGCATGGGGCCAAGCCCATACCGCTGCCCTGGAGGCGTGCTGTGCCGGCTGGCCTGAAGAACGCAAGCCTCTAAACGTGGACCTGGAGCTACTGATCGATCCGGAAACCCAACTCGTCGACCGCGTCACCGCGTTGGCGATGCTTCGTGCAGATCTTGAGCGCGGCGGCAAAGACACGCTTAGCGGAAGGGATTCCATCTTGGCCTGGCGCATTGCGGCCGAGGTCAAAGATCGGTTCAAAATGCGAGACCTCATCGGTGACCTAACCGTCGCCTTCACCACTCTTTCGCTTTCTCATTTCCACCCTGACGAGCCGGTCGAACCCAAGCGCCAAGCCGTCTGTGATGCAATAAACGCGCTTGAAGCGGGGACGGAAAAGCCGGCCTTGCGCTGATGCGAAGGAGAGATGATGTCCGACCATGTCCTGCCTGGCCAGAAGAAGCCAAAGCTGATCGTCGTCATTGCCTTTGATCGCGGCAACGAGGGCGATCTGTTTGCCGCCTACGGCCCGGCGGATCAGCAAAGCGAGGAAAGAGCAGTTCGTACAGCCAAGGCGCTGGCTACCAGGCATGTCGGCGTCATCGCATGGAGCCGCGATGCCGATCCAGCGCTTGGAGACTACGGCCCGCCTACAACGCTTTTCGTCAGCGGTGACGTACCCGACATGGAATGATCGTCAGGATCGGCCTCGTGTTACGCGCTTTGCGGGCGCACCGTTTCCACTCTAAGCGACCCCGCCGGAAGCGGCCGCAAGAGTTCAGATTCGGGCTTCGTCAGGTTGATCCAGGCAGCCCAATTCTGCGGCTGAAGAACAACGACCTGCCGATTATGAAATGGTGCGACATCGGGCCCGGGATCAGTCGTCAGCATGGTGAAGGTAGGCGGCTTGTTGCCGGCGGCCTCACGCCAAAGCCCTGCGATGGCCATAAATGGAGAGCCGTTGAGCGTAAAGCGATGTTTCGCCTTCGGATATTTCGCACCAGTGAACTCGAAGAACCCGGAGGCCGGAATGAGGCATCGATTGCTGTTTGCGAATTGCCTCCCTTCGGAGCGAAAGTTGAACACCGGTCCCCCCTTTGGGCCCGCCGGCGGAAATCCGAACGTCATCGATGCCAATTCAATCGCATCGCCGGCGCCGCGCATTACTGGCGCCGGGTCATTAATGCGGATGTCATCCGCCTGCGGCAAATCGAGTTCGGTTTGGTGCGCCGGGATTTTGAGCGCCAGCGACGCCATCATCCGACAGTATTCAGACCACAGGACATGCTGTTCATAATCGTTGCACATGGAAGGCTCCGGGCGACCTTCTTAGAGTAAGCCTATCTGGCTCTCGATGAAAAGGCGGCTGCCGCTCAACTCAGCGGGCCCCATTTAGCCAGAATATCCCCTTCGTGCGGCCTCAATGAATAGCCTGCGGGCGTGATGGGCCTCTTTCAGCCCTTCGAGAACACGCGGTAAGGCTTTCCGGGCCGCAACATCTTTCGAACTGGTCATCGCCGGCCATCGGGCTCCCCCTGGGAGTAGATTAATGATCAGGCGATAGGTTCCGGTTCGCCGGCGAGATCCGTTGCGGCGGGATGCCGATGACAGATACCACGGCCTACCTCGACCATCGTGCAGTGTGCGGACCGCCTTGGCGGGGACAGTCAGTCCCGCGTCCAGGCTTTCAGCCGTCGCTATGCTGACGCTCCTTAGGCTGTCCCGTTCACCACCGCGGCCGAGGCGGAATTCCTCCATCCCACGCGCGAGGCTTGTCCGCCGTTGCGGACGCGCGCGGGATTTCGGTTTATACGCCCTCTGTCTTTTTTGGCGGCGGCCGCCGCTGGACTCGAATTTGCCGTAGAGGGAAGCACGGACCGGCCGCCGGCATGTTTGCTGCGACGCCAAGCTCGTTTTTGGGCTTTGTTGTTTTGGGTGGCTTGTTCTGGCATGCTGGCCTTTGGGAATGCGGGATTCGAATATAGCCAGCCCGTCTTGATGGCAGCTGAAAGATCCTAACGCTGCGCATATGAAGCCATTGATAGTGATCTGCTCGAAGGACGCGGAATTTTATCTGCTCCTCAGCCACATTCTCGAGGTCGACGGCTTCGCCAGTACGCTGGCCGGTTCCATCGATGAAGTGCTGGAGCTTGCAGCGGACATGCCGGTTCGGGCCGTGGTGCTGGATTGTCGACCGGACAATCAGCTGGGGGCCAAAAGTGCCGGGCTCAAGCAGGATGCTCGCACAGGCGCCCTCCCCTGTGTCGCTCTGGTGTCGCCCGGCGCGGAAGCTCAGCACATTCAGCTGCTGAGGTCTGGCATTGACGAATGCTTTGTCCGGCCGTTTGCCCCGGCCAAGCTGCTCGAATACCTGCGGGCCAGGCTGGCGGTGGGCCAAGCATCGGAACAGGGATCCCGGCGTGGCAAGTCGCTGGCATATAGCGATATCGAGATGCAGCTCGATACCCATCGCGTGCGCTGCGCCGGCAAGGAGATATCGCTCGGGCCAATCGAGTTCAAGTTGCTGCGCCACATGCTGGAAAATCCGGAAAAGGTGCTCAGCCGCGATGAGCTGATCGCCGTGGCCTGGACAAATAGCGCCAGTGTAAGCACGCGCGTGGTCGATGTTCACATAAGCCAGTTGCGAAAGTTACTCAGGCGGTCATCACGAAGCGTTGCCATTCGCACTGTAAGGCTCGCCGGATACGCGCTCGAAGACCAGTCGGCCTGATCATTCCCGCAGCACATATCGAGGAACGCCGGCAGCCGCCCCTGCCCGCCTGGTCGGGCTCTACATTTGTGACCAATATGTAAGAGGAAATAAATGCGCGTCATGTACTCGCAACGTTTTGGAATACAAAAGATTATCAACTTGGTTGTTGCTGTAGACGATCCGGCCTGCGAAAGTATTCACCGAGTAACTTAAGTGGTTGCTAAAGTATAGGGAGGAATGCCCATGTCTGAGGGCTCGGGATACGCTGAAGCCATTGGCCATCACGGGGAACTGGTTCAAGGCGTTTTCGAGGATGAGGGCGCACGGTTGCGACGCGCGCTGGTCTCGCTGCCCTGTCGTCATCTGAGGTCCAAAGCCAGGTTCAGCGCAAACGATAGCGATCACGTGACTGTCTGGCCAGCCTCGCGGGAGAAGGCTCGACGCGCGGCCGAGTTGACCATCAATGCATTCGGCCGGCCCGGCAGCGGCGGCCATCTCTCGATGGATAGCAACATCCCCATTGGCCGTGGCATGGGCTCCTCCACCGCCGACGTTCTGGCAAGCATCCTGGCGGTATTGAATTGGTTGGAGATCGATGCGGCGTCGGATGAGGTCATGCAGCTCGCGGTCAGCGCGGAAACGGCCTGTGACTCCACTTTGTTCAGGCAGCAAGCGGTGCTGTTTGCGCACCGGGACGGCATCGTGATGGAGGCATTCCGCAAGCCGCTGCCGCCGATCGACTTCATCAGCATCGATACCACCCCCCTGCTCACGGTCGATACGCTTGAATTCGAGCCGGCGCGTTACGATCACCTGGAGATCGAGACCTTTCGGCCGCTTCGAAGCCTGTTGCGAACAGCCATCAAGAATGCGGACGCCCGCATGCTGGGCAGGGTTGCGACGGCGAGCGCGCGGATCAACGAGCGGTTTCTTGCCAAACCACGGCTGAGAGAGATCGAAACCGTCGGTGACCGCTTCGGCGCCATTGGCGTTCAGGTCGCTCACAGCGGCACGGTCGTCGGACTGATGTTCGACGCTAGAGACCAGAATGCATCCGTAAACATCGATCGCGCGGCAGGCGCTCTGCGTCAGTCCAATTTCGAGCCGACGATCTTTCGCCATTGAACGCCTGGCACGCAGGAGTAACCCATGTCGACCCGTGCGCTGATGCGAAAGCTGGAAGATTTCGAGGGCCCGCGCCTTGTGGCGCTCGGCGGAGCTCTTTTCGGCGCCAGCTTCGTCCTGATGAAGCTGCTGCCAGCCCGGTTCATGCTCGAGCGGGCTGTGGAACGCGATCAATTGAAGCCTGAAGCCACGATCTGCGAATCCTCGTCGGGAACGTTTGGCCTCGCGCTTGCCATGCTGGCGGTTCAGCAGGGATACCGGCTGATCCTCGTCAGCGACTGGGCGCTCGATCGCCATCTTCATCGACGTCTGATCGAGCTCGGCGCCGATGTTACGATTGTCGATAGTCCGGCTGCCTCGGGCGGCCTTCAGCAGGCCCGGCTCGACCGACTGCACATTCATTTGCGCGACATTGCCGGTAGCTACTGGCCCTCGCAGTACGACAATCCCGACAATCCGATCTCTTACGCCAAGGTCGCCGAACAGTTCATAGATAGGCTCGGAAAGGTCGACTGCCTGGTTGGTCCTGTCGGATCGGGTGGCTCCGTGAGCGGCATATCCTGCTACCTGCGGACGTTGTTCGCCGACCTCTACGCGATCGGTGTCGACACACCGAACAGCGTCTTGTTCGGCCAGCCGAGCGGCAAACTCAACCTGAGCGGCCTTGGAGGCAACATTCTCCCGCGAAATGTCGATCACCGCCAGTTCGACGAGGTGCACTGGGTTACGCCGGCGGAGGCCTTTCATGCCACGCACGATCTTCATCGAAAGCATGGTCTTTTCATGGGGCCGACCAGTGGAGCTGCCTATCGGGTTGCTCGATGGTGGGCTGAGGCCAATCCCGGAAAGACGGTCGTGGCGCTGTTCCCCGACGAGGGACACAGATACGTCGAAACCGTCTACGACCACGAGTGGCTAAAGGCGGTCGCCGGATGGAGCAAACGACCGGCCGAAGGCCCAACAACAGTCAGCTCGCCCAGGTCGAGAATGGCTAGGTGGTCGCGGCTGCCCTGGGAGCGCAGAACGCTCCATGAGGTGTTGGCGCATGCTGGCGATGGGGATGATGCCGGACCGGCAGCTAAGTCGTAATCGGGCCGAGAGGCTTCCGCTCACGGCGGCCGGTCGGTCGGACAAACGAAAGCGCGAGGCCACGGCGTTGGTGCGCCGAGGATCGAGACCCAAGACGGGCAAATGCAGCGAGAAAACCCGGTGCTCGGCCCCAGCTTCCGCAACCAGCCCGCATAGCGGGCGAAGCAACGGTCATACTGTTTTGAAGGTTGGTGGCCAATGTTTCGGTATCCAGCGTTGGTGCACCAGCCGGTTAGCCCGATCTACGCGATGCTGTTCACGATGCAATGCGCGCGCAGCATGTACATCGTCCTGGTTTCCTGGTTTGCGCTGCAGATCAGTGGTGACATCGCTTCGGTCGGCAAGGTCCTGATCTGCTGGCAACTGCTGGCCTTCACCGTTGGTCCCTTCATCGGGCCACTGATAGATCGCTCCCGCCGGCGGACGATGTTTGCTACGGGAGAGATGATCCATGGCGCCGGTATCGGGCTTTTGGCGTTGATCGTCTGGTCGTGTTCTCCCGAACGCACGCCGATCTGTATCCTTTACGCCACGGCATGTTTTGTCTCGATCGGATCGCTATTTTCCTATCCGAGCAGCCAAGCGTTGCTGCAGCTGGCGGGCGCGCATTTTGTGACGCGGACCGTCTCGCTGGGCATTTTCTTCAGCCAGGTCGGAAATATCGTCGGCGCCGCGGCAGGCGGCCTCTGCCTGTCCTTATCGGGCTTGGCCAGCAGTCTCGTCGTCTGCGCGGCCTTTTCCTTCATGGCCGCTGCGCTCGCTGGTCTTCTCATAGAGGAAGATCACGCCTCCCCGGTGCAGCATAGTCCGCACATGCAGGACCTGATGGGGGGTCTTTTCGAGACTGTGAGAAACCCCCACCTCAGGGTTGCGGGGTGTGCGCTGTTGCTGGCCTATGCATCGGCGCATGCATCCAATGCTCTGCTGGCCGGCTTCGCACGTTACGAGCTCAAGCTGTCGCCCGGCCCCTATGGCTGGCTCGCTGCGACGTATTCGGGTGGGGGCTTGGTCGGAAGCATTACCTTGATGTGGCTCTCCGGTCTTGCGCAGGAAAGGATCCTTGTTGCCGTGGGAACTATCCTTCTCGCCGCGGCCACTGCTGCTTTGTCCACCTCTCAAACCACGGCGCAGGCCGTGTTCTGGCAAGGCCTGATAGGCCTGTCTTTCATGATGGTTCGGGCCGGGAGCGATGTGACGATTCTGAAGACCGTTTCAACTCGAATGGTCGGCCGTGTCAGAAGCAACATCGAGGCCGCCATCGGAGTGGTCGCTATCGGCGTCTACCTTCTTCCAACGCTCGCCTCGGGTGTTCCTGCCCGGCACATCTTCCTCGGTCTTGCCTGCGTGTTTGCTTGCGGCAGCGGTGCGATCTTATGGATGCAGCGGAGCGCGGCAATGCGAAGGATCGATCGATGAGGTCGCGATCGGGATCCGGCAAGGCGTCATGTCGGCAGCCGTTAGCGTTTCCAGACGCGGTCCGTCCAGATCCGATCAAGCTGCGACCAGTAACGGTCTTGGAGCGTGCCGCTATCAAGAAACTAATGCTCGATCCAGGACAGGAGCAGTTCGCCGGCTCGGTGGATGCGGTTTTCGACGGTCTGGAAGCCAGCCGGTATCCTGACCAGGAACATGCCTTCGCGATTATCATCTCCAAAAAGACGGTAGGGTTCTTCATCTTGCGAGAGAAACAGGCTCTGCCAGAGTGGGCGCCGCGCGGCGCTGTGACACTGCACAGCTTCCGGATTTCTTCCGCGTGCCAAGGAAAAGGATTTGGTAGGGCGGGAGTGGTTCTGGCCATCTCCTGGGTACGGCGGAACCGGCCCGAGGTCAAGGAACTGATGCTTGCAGTCAACGCACGCAACCTGCCCGCCAAGTCGCTCTATCTCAAGGCGGGGTTCGTCGACACCGGATCGATCTTTCGCGGTGCCATCGGTGACCAGCACATCTTGACGTTCCACCGTCTGCAAAGCGACGGCTGAAAAGAAATTTCACGGCCAGCCTTTCCATGCCAGAAGACAAGGTATACTAGGTATATTTTTCTTTGGAGAGATCGATGCAGTTAATTGCCGAACAGCTGGCCGGCTTCGTCAGCAATGTGCGCTACGAGCACCTTTCAGACGAGGTCGTCGAAAAGAGCCAACGGGCCATCCTCGACACCCTCGCCGCGCTGATTGGCGGGGTGCCGACCGACAATGCCAGGCTCTCACGCATCGCCGCGAAGGCTTGTTTCGGGTCCGGCGGCGCACACGCTTGGTTCGCCGAAGGAGGGTTGCATTATCTTGGCGCCCTGTTTGCCAATTGCGCTGCAGCGAGCTCGCTTGATGTCGATGACGGCCATTGTCTTGCGGCAGGTCATCCGGGGGCTGGCATCATTCCAGCCGTCCTGATGGAAGCGGCAAAGCTTGGCAGTGACGGTCATGAGGTGCTTGCAGCGACGGCCATTGGATATGACGTCGCCTTGCGCATTGCGGCTGCGCGACGCTTTTCCGACACAATGAGCTTTGCCAGTGGTCAGTGGACCGGGTTTGGAGTGGCGGCCGCCATTGGATGGCTGCGCAAGATGCACACGGATCAGCTTGCCCATGCACTCGCGATAGCGGGTGCCGAGGCACCGCAAAATCTGCCGCAAGGCGATTGCCAGGCAAGCTCCGTCAAGGGCAGCAGTCCCTGGTCGACGGTTGCCGCGCTGTTCGCGGTCGAGCGCGCCAGCTGTGGGATGAGCGGCTCGATCGACATGCTAGACCGCGCTCATGCCTACAATGTCGGTGCAATCACCGCTGATTTGGGTAGCCGCTGGCTGATCAGCGAGACCTATCTCAAGCCCTATGCGTCTTGCCGCTATACACACCCCGTAATCGATGCCGTGCTCGCGCTGGTCGCAGGCCGCGGCACAGATGAACCGATAGGCCGCATTGCGGTCGACATCTTTCCCGAAGCACGCAAACTCCCTAACGAATACGCGCCAAAATCGCTCGAGGGGGGACAGTTCTCGGTTCCCTTTGCTGCTGCACTCGCAGCGTTGCGCGGCGCGGAGGCGTTTCGGCCGCTTCGCCCCCACTCCCTTTCAGATCCGCAGGTGGTGGAACTCGCTCAAAGAGTGGAGGTTCGCTACCCTGACGAATTTGCCGGCATATTCCCGCAAGGCACGCCGGCGCGAGTTACAATGGTTGTCGGTGGATACGAGCGAACCGCGGATGTGCCGCGTCCACTCGGCGACGCCAACAATCCGATGGACCAATCCGCCGTCGAGGAGAAGCTCCACGACCTCGGATGGGACATCCTTTCGCAAGCCGAACTCGACAAACTCATCCAATCGGTGGCCTTGCTCAAGATGGGGGAAATCGCACCGTTGCTCGCATGTCTTACGGCCAAGCCAGTTGCAATCAGTGCCGCTTCTTGACCCGACGACGTGGATAGCGGCCAAGCCGGGTAAGGATGCCGGGGATGGGATTCACTTGACCGCCGGGAATGCAAACCGCAGGAAAAAGATGGGAAGTTGGCTAAGTCATCTTCCGACGAGCAGGTCGCGCGACATCGCCAACCCGCTACTCGGATGCTGCATTTTGGCCAGAAGCCGACTTTAGGCTGTTGAAGGCAATCTGCACAAACTAGCCATACCGTGTCCGGCCTCAAGTCGGCCGCCAGGTCGCGCAAATCAATGTCGCCGAATAGGCGGCGGTGAACGCCAACGGGTGTCACATAGCTCAATCGGTGTTGTGGGTTTACATCGGCAGGCAAGCCCCTAGTTTTAGAGTTTCGCGCCGTGCATCTTAGTGCGCGGATGATCGAAAACGGGACCGTGAACGCTAGCCGGTCCGTTAAAAACCCCAAAGGATGACTGTCATGACGCAGGCCAAGAATGGCGACACCGTGCGCATCAACTATACTGGACGTCTAGCCGACGGCACTCAATTCGATGCTTCCGGTGGTGAGCCGCTGCAATTCACGCTAGGTGAAGGGCAAGTGATCCCCGGCCTTGAAACCCATGTCGAGGGTATGGAGGTGGGCGAGAAAAATACCGTCACCGTCCCCGCCGACGCCGCCTATGGTCCCCACCGTCCCGAAGCGGTCTTGAGCATCGAGCGCGTCCGTGTGCCGGATAACATCAACATCAATATCGGTACTCAGTTACAGGCCAGAACCCGCGAGGGGCGCCCTATGCAGGTAACGGTCGTTGGCGTGGACGACGCAAGAGTCAAACTCGACGGCAATCACCCGTTGGCCGGAAAGGATCTGATCTTCGACGTCGAACTGGTCGAGATTGTTCAGGCCGCCTAGGTACCCGTGCCTGCGAAGGCCACGACGCTATGATTTCTGGTGACGGATCTCCGCCGAACCTTCTGCGGCGCGTGGCCTGCCGCTTTGAGCCGCGAAGAGTCGTGCCCCCGATCCTTCGCTCAGAAATTCTATCAAATAATGCGGTCTTCTGCGCGCTTTAAGGCAGCGCGCCGTCGGCAGGCAGGTAGTGGGTTGCACAAGAAACGTCTCGTCTGCGGCCGGATCGGAGCGACAGCGCCGCGTGCGTTCGACGCCTGAAACAATGCGTGTGGCGTGCTCCGTATCGGAGTCGCACATCCTTTTTATGGTGATGGCGCGCAGCCTCTCGGAGGCTCTGGTAAAGAACTGCCTCTTCCACTTCTCCGCTCGCGAACAGTGCTATTGCGTAGACGGCTCCGCTGCTGGGAGCGGTCACTACCCTCCAGAATACGATTCTTCAGCGCAAACCCGATCAAAGAGCTGCTTTAGAGCGTCAGGTCGCCTGGGTAGGCAATACTGTGTTCGGTCTTGGTGTTGGCCATGAGTCCTGCCGGTGGGGCGGAAGCGCGATGATCGCTCACAGCCGGCGATTCCCAAATGCAGTGTCGCCGATGCTGCACCATACGGCTGTCCGACGTCGGAGTCGATTTGATCTAACTTATATTAGATTTAGCTAATGGTTTCATTTCTCCCCTGCTGTCCCCATAGTGCCCGAGAGGGAGCTTGGGAGGTACCCAGTGGATCGCCTGTCGAAGTCCACCGAAGCGATCATTCAGAAAGCCATCGAGGAATCCCTTGAAGGCGACATTGTCTTCCTAAAAAAGACCGTCGGGCTGATCCGAGCAAAGCGTCCTGACCTTAAGGAGGAGCTAGACGAGATGGAGACGGATAACGAGCTATGTGAACAGGTAGTTCAGTGGCCTCAGCGATTGGAAAGGTCGTCCTCTTCGACCTTCACGAGTAAGGAACCACATGAGCGTCCGGAAAGTTCGGCAGTTTCGTGCAAGCCGACCAAGGGACCTCTCGCATGGCACCGCAAAGATACGACCTCAAGATGGACCTGGACAAAACCTGGACCGTGTTTGACGTGTTCACCGGGTTGCCGGCCGACGCCTGGGGCGTACCGGCTGTCGGTCTCGACAAGGATTACGCCGACGATCTGGTAGCCCTCCTGAACAGCCTCGACGGGAAGCGTAGGGTCGCCCAAGGGGACGTCTGATGGCAACCCCAATGGTTCACCCCTTCGCTCGCCGTCAGTGCTGAGCAGTTCTGGATGGCGCCGGTATCACGATCATGGCGGGTGTGCGCGAGGCGCTGAAGGTGCTCGCCAATCAGAGCCTGGTAATCTTTGCGCCTAACCACGGCGACTGGGTCGCCCAGATTGGCACTTGCCGGCGAGCTCACCTGTGTCCGGGCCACCCGCACGAATCCAGGTACCCAGGCGATGCACGACGAGATCGTTGAATAGTACCGCTCCGGCGGCACCCTCGGCTATCTACGGCTCATCCATGAAGCTTTTTCGAGATCGCTGGCGACCGCCCTGAGCCACGCTCGACCAATTGTCCCGGACGACGGTGACCAAGGTCCGCGCCCCAACTGCACAACGGCGCGTAGATGGCAGCGTCCGGAACAAAGCCTCCGCCTGGACATTAGGGAGCATCGTCCTCTCTAATCAAGGAACCCATTCATGAAGAACAGTCTCCGCTGGGCATCGTTATCGGTCGCCACAGCAATGGTGTTTGCGCTGCCTGCGCTGGCCGCAGAAACGGCCCAAGATTTCGTAACCAAGGCAGCGATCGGCGGCATGTTCGAGGTGCAGTCGAGCAAGGTCGCCCAGGACAAGCTCCAGGATCAGAGCCTCAAGGATTTCGCTCAAAAAATGATCTCCGATCATGGGGCCGCCAATGCCAAACTCGAGAGTATTGCCGGTGAGCAAAAGTTGCAGGTCCCATCGGACCTGGATTCCCCGCACAAGGCCGATGTCGACAAGCTTCAGTCGGCTGCGGCGCCCGTCGATGCATCCTATGCGAAGATGCAGAAGGCGGCCCATGACGACGCTGTGAGCCTGTTCGAAGGATATGCAAAGGACGGCGACAACGCCGCTCTGAAATCGTTCGCAGCCGACATGTTGCCGACGCTCAAGATGCATCAGGAAATGATCGAAAAGGTCGCAGCTTCGGCGTCAGCTTCCGACAGCACCACCCCAGCCGTCACCAACACGGATGCCACTGATCCAGCGGCGCCGGTGCCGGGCGCCAACAGCTTCACCGAGGACCAGGCCAAGAGCGCCATTGAGAAGGCGGGTTACGCCGACGTCTCCGCACTGACGAAGGACGACAAGGGCATCTGGCGTGGTACCGCGAGCAAGGACGGCAAATCGACGCCTATCGCGCTTGACTACCAAGGCAACGTTGTTGCCGGCGCCAACTGATCAGAAACCAAGGACCATTCAAATGAAAACGATAACAGGACTCTTCGACAATTATGACGACGCCAGCGATGCCGTGGGGGAACTTGAGGCCACGGGTGTGCCCCGCTCGGACATCAGCATCGTAGCCAACAACGCGACAGGCTGGCACGAGGCTGAAGCTTCCGAAGCTGGGGAAGATGCCGCGACAGGAGCAGGCGTGGGCGCCGTAGTTGGCGGTGCCGGCGGACTGCTCACCGGGTTGGGCTTGATGGCTATCCCCGGGGTCGGGCCCGTGGTTGCCGCCGGATGGTTGGCTGCCACCGCTGTCGGCGCCGTGGGTGGTGCCGTCGTCGGGGGTGCTGCGGGCGGTATCATCGGCGCAATGACGGAAGCCGGCGTGCCGGAAAACGATGCTCACGTCTACGCGGAAGGCATTCGCCGCGGTGGAACGCTGGTCACTGCCAAGGTCGAGGACAATCTCGTTCCGA
The DNA here is from genome assembly GCF_006442375.1 of Mesorhizobium sp. B2-2-4. Lineage (NCBI taxonomy): Bacteria > Pseudomonadati > Pseudomonadota > Alphaproteobacteria > Hyphomicrobiales > Phyllobacteriaceae > Mesorhizobium > Mesorhizobium sp. B2-2-4. Next base: position 77,866 of record NZ_VFWB01000004.1, read on the forward strand.
ACGCGGAACAGATCCTCAGCCAATACAATTCGGTCGATATCGCCGGTCGGCGCAAGGAATACGAAGCCGGCGGCTGGACCGGATTCAATCCGGCGGCTGATGCCTATACGGGGGCTGATCTGGAGCGCGCCAGTGGAAGACGCGACCGCTGAGCTTAGCCGGGGGCGGCGAACAGCCGCCCTCGATTTCAGCCTGAGCGACGATCACGCAGCGCAGCGGAAGCCAGCTATCCGTCCCATCAAAATCAGATCGAGATGCTCTCCGCGGGGAAGGCAACGTTCGTCTCTACTGCCGACATCGGGCGGTCGCCGCTAGACAGCTTAGGCCGCAATACGACTCTGGCCGGTTGCGGGTGGGACCCGCAGGGACCGGTTCGGGAACAGTTGTGGCGCCGCGGGCGCTTCAGGCGGCAAATGCCTGGGACGCTAGTCCTCGTCCGCGAGCGTGGCGAGAAATGACCGCCGCCATTTTGCTGCGTCATTGCGTCTGATGCGCTTGAGCAATGCACCGTGCCTTGCAATCCTCTCGTCAAGTGGCATGGCGAGCGCGCTTGCGATCGCGTCAGCAACCTCGTCGATCACATACGGGTTCACGATCAAGGATTCCGCAAGCTCCTCAGCCGCGCCCGCGAAACGCGACAATACAAGCACTCCGGGATTGGCTTGGTCCTGAGCAGCAATGTATTCTTTTGCCACCAGGTTCATTCCATCACGCAAAGGCGTGACCAACCCGACCTGACTAGCGCGCAATAGGCCAGCTAGCCGTGAGCGTGGGACGGCTCGATGGATGTAGCGGATCGGTGTCCAAGCCAAATCCGCGTATCTTCCGTTCACCGAGCCAGAGGTTGCTTCGAGCTGTGCCCGTATGTCAGCATACGCGCTCACCTCCTCGCGTGTAGGCGAAGCAATCTGCAAATAGGTTACCGCCCGTTCGTGTTCGGGGTGCCTTTCCAGAAGCCGGGCGAAGGCCTGCATGCGGCCGGGCAGACCTTTGGAGTAGTCCAGCCTGTCCACACCGATGATTTGCTTAAGGCCCAAAATCTGGCGGCGCATGGAATCAATCTGGACATCCTCCGCCGCCTCGTTAGCCATGCGTGCGAAGGAATCAACGTCGATGCCAATCGGAAAGCACCGTGACAAGACTGTCCGGCCATTGGCCTCAGCCGCGCCATTGATATCAAAGGTGGTGGGACTGGTCGCCTGCACCGATCGCCGAAAATTCATCACGTCCGTCTCGGTCTGGAAACCCAGCACGTCATCCTCAAGCAGATCATCGATGAGTTCTTCGTGATCGGGTGCGGCGGCAAAAAGGTCAGGCGGCGGGAAGGGTATGTGAAGGAAAAAGCCGATCCGATTCCGGAATCCCAGCCGCCGCAACTCGGCCGCCAAGGGGATAAGATGGTAGTCGTGGACCCAAACCAGGTCGTCGTTCCCCAAGTGCAGTGCTGCGAGCGCCTTCGCGAAGCGTGCATTGATCTGCCTATAGGCGTGTAGATACTCTCCCCGGTGATTCACCAGGTCGAGCCGGTAGTGGAAAAGTGGCCATAGCGTACTGTTGGCATAGCCGTTGTAGTACAGCGAATACTCCTCGCGCGGCAGGGTGAGCGCAGCCGTCTCGATCCTCCCCACGCGTTCGAGTTGGATCAGAGGTTCGTCACTCGCGGCAGAGTCCTGATACAGGGCGCTTGCTCCTAGCCATAGACCTCCACGATCAGCCAACGCGTCCGCGACACCTACTGCCAGCCCGCCGGCTTGCGACAGGTCGCGAATGTTCCCGAGCCGGTTCGAAACGACAACCAGGTGCCGCGGGACGGCATCAATGGCAGATTGCTTGGCCTCACCCAATATGGCGTCGCCCTCAATTGAATCGCCAACCATTTGAGTGGCCTCGTTGGGGGGCTTATGTGATCGCTGCAACGAGCAAATCCTAGGTCGAAGATCGCTTTGGGCAACGGTCTGCGCATGCGATTGTTCCGCGCAATTCCAAGACTTTCGTGGCGCGCCAGACCGTTCAGGTCAGGTCTGCCATCACAGTTGCGCCGACTTAGGAACCATTTCCGGACAGGCAGCTTTGGAGTCCCGGGTATTGGGATAGCTGCCTCGCGCGGTGATCAACACGACCGGCGCCGATCCTCCTGGTCTGAGTGCGCTAGCCTACTGCGCCGACCTCGTGAGACTCCTCTGGACACAACGCGCGAGTTGGGAGAAGGCTTTCGCATGGATCGGCTTATCACCGTCGAGTACACGCGCCTCGCGGCGCCAGACCTTGGCCGTGGAGATGGCCAATCGCGGAAGCCGTTCGGCCTGGAGGGATTTCCTCGTCGCACTGGAGGCGCGGTCGCAGGGGCGTCGAGTCGGCTCTCCAACCACCATGCCAGCCTGATTCGCCGCAATCGGTGATCCCGGACGCCGCCGGGCAGCGCTGCTATGTGCGGTTCCTCAGGAATCGCTCGATCACCTGCCGCGCAAGCCTGACGACCATTGCCTGCCGGAACTCAGATGGTCCCACGACCGGCGCGATGTCGCTGAGGCTGGGCCGATCTTGCCGCATGGCTTTGGCAAATGGTCGGCCCCCTATCCGCGACTGACGAGCTGGGTCGAAGAGACCATCGAATGCACGCTGATCTTTCTTTTGCCTCCCGCTCCAGCACCAGATGCACCTTTGAGTCCACCAAAATGCTGGAACGCCAATGAGGAAATCCGGCCGCGCATCCATGCCGTGCGCATCTTTCTCAAACGCCGAACGCTCCCTGCGCCGGTCAGGGCGCTGGCGGTCGAAACCAACAAAACTGGATGGGGGCCAACCGCTGCATTTAGATGATGGGCGAGAGCACAAGAAGCGGCCAGTTGTGGAACATTCCCGCGCTAAAGAGCTTCGGCCTTGCACTGTTCCCATTCAGTGTATGTGTTCCCCAGACTCGCCCGCTTCCGAAAGGTGGCGGGGCCTTTGGTCATGTAAGCGGAACCTGACATTCGGCGATTGGTTTCGATGATGGCAGCGTTCCCTCACGCTGCTGGCCGAGGTTCTCAAACCTTGGTCGGGCCCGCATCGCCCCGCCAGTGGTGCGGGCCCACAAAGCGCCAGCACTGGAACCAAGCCCGCCGGCTCCGGCCAGCGGTTTTTTTGTTCGGGGGCAAAACGAAACCGCCTCGGGCAAGTTAGGACACCTCGCTCGATTGCTCGGGAATGTGGCCGGCATTCCCGAATTGCATGCACTGGATCTGATCATCGGCCCAGGCTGGAATTCGTTGCTGCGCGAAGCCGATTTCTCAAAGACCGGCCTTGACTCCTGTGTCGGCGTTAGTTCGACCCAGATTAGCTTCTTTTCTGTCTTTGGCTCGCGCGCAGAGCGATCGATATTGCTCGACCTCTGCCTCGGTCAGGTGCTCGATGCCTATAAAATCGTTCTTGGCCGCACCCGAGCGGATCAGTTCATCGAGCTTCGCCTGGAGCGCGGCCCCGTCCCGGTTTTGAGTATTCTGGATTAAAAACACCATCAGGAACGTGATGATGGTCGTGCCTGTATTGATTATGAGCTGCCACGTCTCGGAGTAGTCGAATATGGGACCGGTTGCCGCCCAAATGACAACTGATGCGACACAAAGCGCGAAAGCCCAAGGACGGCCTGTCGCATGCGCGACGGCACCTGCCAGATGGTTGAAGATCTTTTCCATGCTAAGTTCCCGAGGTGAGGCGACCCGCCGTAATAACAAGCCGCGCTAAACGATCCATCACTTGGCAGTGATTGGGTCAAGTCGTCAGATTTGCGTTGACAGTCAACCACAAGCATACGCTTCTCATCACGTCGGCACCTCGGGGCCACTACAGCAGCAGGGGCGTGTCACGCCAAACTGAAGAAGCTCTGTGACAAGGAACATGATCCCAATCCGCAGCCTATTGCCACTTTGACCCATCTTCTTCCGATTTTGGAGTTCTTTGGCCGTTGTTTTCGCGAATCCCGGATTTGGCCGCAAGACTATAAAGAAGGCCTGCCACGACAAGCACCAAAAACGTGCCGAGCGCCGCGACCTGCCACAGCCCGAGCCCGCATGCCACGCCAATAGCACCAGCCAGCCACATTCCTGCGCCGGTCGTCAGCCCGTGAACCTCGCCTTTCGAAAACAAAATGGACCCGGCAGCAAGGAAGGCGACGCCAGCGGTAACCGCTTCGACAACTCGGATCGGATCGACCTTGACGGATTCTTGCACAAACAGCGGAGCATGTACGATTTCAATCGTCAGAATACCGAAAGTAGCCGCTGCCACGCAGATCAGGATGTGGGTGCGAAGCCCAGCAGGCCGATTTCGCCATTCGCGTTCGAAACCAATCACAGCGCCGAAGATCGAGGCCAACAGAAGCCTCGCCGCGATAACCGGAAATGGGACGTATGTCGGATGGCCGAATTCTTCGAAAAGTTCTTGCATGGGTAACCCAGGCTGATGGGCCACAACGTGCTCGGGCGGGCCAGGTTCCGAACGGCGGAGGTGCGGGCAATCATGCGGGCCGGATCGGCAAGGGGACTTCTCCTGTCATCTGCCGAAGATCCTTTCCCGGCCGACCTTCTTCGTCGAAGGCGGCAGCCTTCCCGGGCCGTCAATCAGTCTGTTCGGGCGTTTCAGCAAGCAGCCTCAAGGAAGCGGCTGCTTTCCATGACGTTGCATTCAGTATGCCAAACACGCTCAATGCATTGTCAGCCCATCGATTTGGTAACGGCAAAGAAAGATTGCGATCCCCCGGCATGTTTCCAAGTCCGGCGCCGCTCGCATGATGGATTCGTAGGTGTGTTCTCCAAGAACACCAAAGACCGGGATCAGAAGAAAATCCTGGGAGCGGTCGAGTCCATCGGCCGTGACGACGAATCTGAAGCCGGTGAATTCAGCATTCAGTCCATCCTCGATCTTCGTCAACAACAACGAATCATCAAATCTTGTGCCAATCGGCGGAACGACAATGAAGTCTAGGCAAGGCCCATCTTTGGTCGGCAAGAATTCCATAGATGCCCCCTGTGCCGGTAACGAGGTCCAGCCCGTCAGAATAGGCATAGGCCGGCCGACGGAGCAAATTCTACTCGATCTTTGTCCACAGAGTTGTGGTGTTGGCTAATTAAACACTAACAGAATCACCTCGATGCCAGGCTTCGCGGTTGCGCAGGATCGGGCCACCATGGCGAACCGATCTAGCCCCTATCCGTATTTTGGCTACGCTGACGGTATCGTATTGGCGGCGCTCGCGACCAAAACGAGGCAGTAGAGTCGCGAGTAGTTGCTGACCGCTGAGCTTGGTTATTGTTGACTTTCGGCCGGTATCGCAGGGGCCGGCGGGAACAGATCCGGGTTAGAATTATATAACTTTAATTTAAGAATCGAGCACACCTGTCCCATCCGGCTGGGGCGTCCTCAGATTTTCTAAAATGTAAACTGCCGCTCAAATGAACTGGTTCCCGACTATTCGTTTTGATCCAACAAACCCATGTTGGACACAGAGGACGGCGACCCTTCGTTTCAATTGTAGGAATGTGCGTCAACATTCTTGCGATCACCTTACCCGCGGTGTGCGCCTGCTCTAGCCGATCAGATGAAAGTACACGAACTGCTTGGGGGCGGAGCAACCGGCACTGCCTCAAATGGAGCGAGTTCCTCGGGTGCGGCGATAGGGGACGAGAAGGTCTGGAAATCGGAAAAGCCGCTCGACGTGCCGACAAGCACGACCGCGGCGTCCGATGAAATCACACCTTGGGGAACGAGTTTCTTCAGGCCAGTCAAAGCCGCGGCGCTCGAGAGTTCAAGATAAAACCCGCAACGCGCCAACCGCTTCTGATCGTCGCGCGCGGCCATATCGTCAACTGCCACTGCCGATCCCTTGCAAGAGGCGATCGCATCCAATGCCTGGTAGGTCACGGTCGAACCACCGATTGAAGTCAAGGCCGAGCTGCCTGCAAAATTGCCGCGATAGTCCTCCCCGGCAAGCACTCTCGAAATCCGGCCGAACGGCTCAACGGCATGGATTCGGGGCCGTTCTTCGACAAGCCCGGCGGCCTGCAGGTCGCAATATCCGCGTGCAACACCCCACAGCAGGTCCGCTCTCGATGTCGGAACGAGGATATCGCTGCATGCGCTGGCGCCCAGCTCGAGAAAGATCTCAAAGGCGAGCGACCTGTAGCCATCCACTCCGAAAGGATTGCTGCCGACGGGCGGAACAGCAAAATTGGTGGCCGGGTACCACTCCCCGGCTCTGACCCGATCTGCGAGCACCTGCCAGCGACCCTGCGCGGTTTCGCTGGCGAGCAACGTCGCCCCGTGCATCTCGATCGCGTGGCGCCAGTTCGGGCTGATGTCGGGCGTCGTCACGATCACGCAATCGAGCCCGACATGAGCCGCGTAAGCAGCCAGCGACACACCGGCATTGCCGCTTGAGGCCGCGGCTACCGTCGACGCACCGATCTCCAGCGCACGTTGGACGACGAACCTGCTCATGCGGTCCTTGTGTGATCCAGTCGGGTTGGCGCCCTCATTCTTGAGGAAAAGCGCGCGAACGCCGATCTCTTTCGCGAGTCCCTCCAGTCGCACAAGCGGTGTGTTGCCCTCCCCGAGCGTTGGGTAGTTGCTGTAGACCTGCCAGTCATCGATGCGCTTCAGGGATTTGGGCAGTCCCTGATATTCGATCGCCAAGCTCGCCGGCAGATTTTGGCTCAGACAAATCGGGCAGCCTTCGAAGTGATCCGCGATCGGAAAGACAATCCGACAACGAATGCAGCGCAGACCAATCACACGCGGATTGAGGCTCGGAATTGGGCTAAGCATGCAAGGAGCCGCCGTCCATATCGGCCATGACCTTGAACAGGCAGTCACCGCGGTTCGTGAGCGATGGCACCCTACGGCACGCCACGAGACCGGACGATTCAAAGAACAGCGTTTCAGGTTCGCGGGTCGGTAAATCCGGAAAGTGGATGCGACCTGCGATCTGGCCCGTCACAACTTCATCGCCTATGTTCGCGGCCGGCTCGAAAACGCCTCGATCGCGCGCATAGACAAATGCGCTGTGACCGCTGACCGTCATGAGGCGCGTGGGGGAAGCGGGCTCGACGGCGACATCGCGCAGAATCCCCTGGTCTTTCAACACGCGCCTTAGTCCCGCCTCGGCAAGCGACAGCCCCCACCTGGACAAGGTTGCGCCCCCGCCAAGTTCGGTGGTCAGCGCCAGCGCGCCACGTTCCTGCGCGGCCGCTGCAAGTGTTGTAAGGCCGCCGCCGCCGGTTCCATCGCTTACGAAGCTGATTGGTGCTCCAAATAGCCGCAACAGCCTGAGCAGTGATGTATGCTCGTCGGAGGTCCGTCCTGGACGCACCAGGGAGCTCGCCACATAGTTGAGCGAACGGCCGCCCGAGTGGAGATCGACGACGACATCGGCCATCGGGATCAAGACCTTGCAGACATAGTGGGCGATCATCTCGGTCGGGGTTCCGTTCGCATCGCCTGGAAACAGGCGATTGAGATTGCCTTGGTCAAGTGGCGATACGCGGCGTCCCGCCGTGACCGCGGGAAAGTTGAGCGCCGGAAGGATGAGGAGCCGGCCCGAAACCTGGTCGACGTCGATCTCTCGAGCCAGATTGGAAAGGGCGATCTGGCCCTCGTATTCGTCGCCATGGTTGCCGGCGACCAACAACGCCGTCGGCCCGGACCCATTTTTGATGCACACCAGCGGGATCGGTATCCAGCCATAGGCGGACAGGTCGGACGAATGGGGCAATCTCAGACAGTCCGACTGCTTTCCCTCAGCCTCATAGTCGATCGGTGTCCAGATCCGTGTTTCGCCAGTCATGGTCGATCCTCTTTGTTCAACGAAGCACCTTCTCCAGGAAGAGCCGCGTCCGCTCCTGGCTCGGCGCGGCGAAGAAGTTGGCGGGCGACGCCATCTCGACGATGGTTCCCTGATCCATGAACACCACCTGGTCGGCGATCTTGCGGGCGAAGCCCATTTCATGGGTGACGCAAAGCATCGTCATGCCGTCCGCGGCGAGGCCGACCATGACATCGAGCACTTCCTTGACCATCTCCGGATCAAGCGACGATGTCGGCTCGTCGAAGAGCATGATCTTCGGATTCATGCAGAGCGCGCGCGCTATCGCTACGCGCTGCTGCTGACCACCGGAAAGCTCGCCCGGATATTTGTGCGCCTGCTCCGGTATCCTGACCCGCTCGAGATAGTGAAGCGCGATGGCGGCAGCCTCGGCCTTGGACTTGCCGAGGGCACGTCTTAAGGCAATCGTGCAGTTAGACATGACTGTCAGATGTGGAAACAGATTGAATTGCTGGAAAACCATCCCGATTTCGCGCCGAATTTTCTGCAGCTGTTTCTGATCCCGGGTGATATCGGCGCCGCCAATGCGAATGGCGCCGCTGCGGAAGCGCTCCAGCCCGTTTACACACCTGATCAGGGTTGATTTTCCCGATCCTGACGGACCGCAAATCACCAACCGGGCGCCTTGCGGAACGGCAAGATCGATGTTCTTCAGAGCATGGAAGCTGCCAAACCACTTGTTGAGTGCGATGATCTCGACGGCCGGTTGATCCGGGCGGGCCGGGTTACTGCCTTGCCCGATTTCAGTCGGCCCAAGGATCGGGTGTTGCATTGCATGGACAGCGTCGTTCATCGGCTCTCTGGGCCCAGCAACTTGCGTTCGAGAAGCTTGACCATCTGAGCGATCGTCAGGGCCAGAACGAGAAATACAATGCCGACGACCGTTAGCGGCTCGGCATAGCGATAGGAGTCGGAGGCGATGTCTAGTGCCCTGCCCAGCATTTCCGGCACGGCGATGACGGCCAGATAAGGAGTCGCTTTCAGGATCGAGACAAAGTGGTTCCCGACAGGGGCCGCGACGTTGCGCAGCATCTGGGGAGCCAGGATGAAGAACACGGTATCGATCCGGTTCAATCCCACTGCCTTGGCGGCTTCGGCTTGGCCTTTAGGAATGGCGTCGATGCCAGCCTTGAATACCTCAGCCAGATATCCGCTGAAATAGATGCTCAGGCCCAGTATGCCGACCACGGACGCCGGCAGCGTGAAACCCCAATGAGGAAGGACGAAATAAAGGAAATAGAGCCAGACCAGCACGGGTGTCGAGCGGATGAAGTCGATTGCGAAACGCATCAGATATCCGGACACGGATCCTGCTCGCCGAGTGATCTCAAAGCTGAATCCGAGGATAGAGGCGCCGGCGCAACTCAGCAGCGCAACGCCGATGGTGGTCCCGATGACGCTAAGGATCGTCGGAAGGGTCGAGGCGGCGAAGGCAAGATCAAAATTCATTTGTCAGGCCCCTCCCCGCGCCAATGCGCTGCTCCACCCATCGGCCAAACACCGTGACAGGATAACAGATCACGAAATAGGCAAGCAGAAGTGACGTGTAGACGCCGACAGGGTTGTATTGGAGTTCCGCGATTTCCTTTGCCCGGAACGTCATGTCGGTTAGAGTTACAAGAGAGACCAATGCAGTGCCTTTGATCAACTGGATGAACTGGTTGATGAAGGTCGGCGCCATCCTGGTCAGTGCTTGCGGCAATTCGATCAGGCTGAGGATATGCCGGCGCGGCAGCCCGAGCGCAGAACCGGCTTCGATCTGACCTCGATCGAGTGACTGGAGACCGGCTCGGACGGCCTGGCTTCCATACCCACCGGCGTTCAACCCCAGCACCATAGCGCTCACGGCGATCGCTGGAAGTTGGATGCCGACGACCGGCAGGACGTAGTAGAAGACAAAGAGCAGAATGATCACCGCGGAGCTACGCCAGAATTCTATGACGGCAGTGATGGCGAAGCGTGCGACGCCGCTGGTCAGATATTGGGCTACGCCAAAAATCAAGGCGAAGGGCACGGCAAACAGCACGCCCAACGCGGTAACCACGGCCGTTATGCGGAACCCTTGGAAAATGCCGACGAAAATCTCGATAATGGTCACGCTTGAACGTCCCTGGATCCTGAACGCCTCGATGAAGCGGGGCGTTCGCTCGGTCGTATATTGGGCTTCGCTGGCCAAGATGCGGTGGGGCTAGGCCGTAGGAATGCAGGCTGTCCAGCAACGCTTAATCTCGCCTGACGCCCCGATTTTCTCCCGCCGCCTTGCAGCCGGTCAGTCCTGCCCCTTGCACACCTGATCGCTGGTCAGATCCGGCGCCTTCTCCTGATCGGTAAATCCGTTCCTGGCCATTATGCGCGCGACCGTGCCATCGAGCTTGAGCGCCTCGAGCCGGGAATTGTACAGGTCTCGCAGGTCACCATCGTCCTTGCGAAACGCAATCGCCGAATAGCCGAACCGTTCCTTGCCACCTTCCTGCACCCCCTGGAAGGGCAAGGCGCGTTCGACCCTATGGATGTTCTCGTCGGCGAGAATGCGGGCCACTGTCGGCGCCGAAAATGCCGCAACGTCGATCCGGCCGGTGAGCAGCGCGGAAACGTTTGATTGGATATCGGGGAAAAGCTGCGTGCGTTGCTCCACCAGACCTGCGGCCGCCGCATTCTTCGCAGTCGTGCTGCCGCGCCCCACACCAAACTTGATCTCGGGGTTTGCCGCGATTTGGGCGTAGCTGTGAATCTTCTTCGGATTGCCCTCGGCGACCAGGGCGGCATCCGCAAGCTTGAGATCGGGGTCGCTGAAGGCGACGACCGCGCAACGCTCCGGCGTGATGTAGAGACCGGCGGCGATCGCATCAAAACGCTGTGCTGTAAGTGCGGGGATCAACGCGCCGAATTCGGTGACGACGATTTCCACCTTACCCACCCCAAGACCCTCAAAGGCAGCCTTGATCAGATCGGGATGAAAGCCCGCAGGGTCGCCATTCTTGTCGCGAAATCCCCAAGGAGCGCCATTGGAGATGCCGATGACGATCTTGCCCTCACGCAAGACCCTTTCGCGCGTCGTCTCGGCTCTCGAAGCGCCAGCCGTCAAAAAGAGAAAAGCGCAGGCTGCCGCTGCGGCCGTGATCTTGCTGAAGAGCCGGTACTTGCTTGCCATGCGGCTTACTCCCTGAGCATCGAATGTCCTTAAAGGTAGACCAGGTATAACAGGTATGTCAAATTTTTATGAAGATGATATTTGAGTTTTGTAAAATTCCGCTGCGCGATGGATCCAGCAATGCGAGCAACGTGACGGGGATAGACATCCCCCACTGCATGCGCTAGGTATCCCTAGTATACCAAGGTGGGAGTTGAAATGAACGGACAAACCGGGACGGTCCTTCACGAGAACGTACGCCATGAAATCATGCGCCGGGTACGTGCTGGAGAATATGCGATCGGCGAATCCCTGCCCTCAACAGCGGCTTTGGCAGAGGAGTTCGCGGTAAGCCCAATCACCATCAAACGGGCATTGCGCGATCTCCAGCCTGCCGGGATCTTGCGTTCGGTGCCCGGGCTGGGGACCTTCGTGCGGGAGCAACGAAGGTTCGTTCGTGACCTCGATTTCTCGCTTACCTCTCACGACGACGCTTTGCGGCTTGGCCTGAAGCCCACGATTCGCCTCCTCTCGCTGACGCAAGAAAAGATACAGGACCCGGCCTTTGATGCGCTTGAGCCGCCTGATGGGCTGATGTTGTGTGTTCGCAAGGTGATTTCCACCGACGGCACGCCAATTATGTATGACACCTCATACCTGCCCCGTTCCCTGAGCGACGAGGTGGTTGGTGAGTTCGGGGAAAAGTTCATCAGCGACGCGTTGCGCGCTCATGGAACACAATTCACCAAAACCAAGTTGCTGATCGATGCCGCACCGGCTTCCGAGCAAGCCCAACAGACCTTCACGATCAAGAACGGATATCCAACGCTGCGTCGCCTCTATCGGTTGAGCACGACCGACAAGTCCTTCTCGGTCTTCGGCGTAACGGAATCGCCCTTCGACCGCCTGGCCTGCGTGGTGGAACTGGATGCGAGGAGCAAAGGCTCGAAGTCGAAAAGGTAGGGGGCGAGTGAACAGCTCGGCGAACCGGGCTGCGCAAAGCGACGATAATCAGAGACAGTCCAGGAGCAGGCGACCATGCTTCCAGCACCACCATCACCCGATGTGCCCCTTGACGAGCTGGCCACGCGCCTCGCCGCCGTCCGGCGCGAAATGGCCCATGACGCGGTCGACTTCCTGGTTCTCACCAATCAGAAAAACATCGAGTATTTCACCGACTACCGAACATTGTCGTGGGGCTATCATTCGCGGCCGTTGTTCGTGGTGATCGACCAGCGCGACATACTCGTCATAGCCAACCGGATTGAGTCCAGAAACCTTGAATCGAGGCCGAGGGCTTTTTCGATCGTCTACTATGCTGGCTATCTTGCGGAAGGCGCGCGCGCCATCGTCCAGGAGATTTCCGCTCGCGATCCGGCTGCTACGACAAAAGCCGCGATCGACTATGGACAGGACATGCTTGGTCGCGGTTCTCTGGAGATCGTGGATGGCTTGAGAGCGCGCGGTGGCCGGCTGGAGAGCGCCACGGATCTTTTGTGGCGAACCCGCATCATCAAATCGCCGTTCGAAGCTGGCCTCAAGCGCATCTCCTTCGAGATCGTCAACGCCGCCTTCGATGATGCCGTTTCGCAGGCCAGTCTAGGCATTACCGAAGTCGAGCTTTGTCGGCAGATCCAGTCGCGTATTATCATGAATGGAGCGGAATGCGCCGATCCGATTGCAATGACCTTCTGCCGGGGGGAGTTCAACTACAGCCGCCCACCCCGGATGCAGCCCCTTGCGGTCGGCCAGTACGCCTGGACCGATTTCCGGTCCACCTATGGTGGCTATCCGGCTGATAGAAATCGCATTGCCCGCGGCGGCCTACCCGAACGCTGGGAGATCGATGCATACGAACGAACGCGCGGGCTCACGGTCGCGCTCGCAAATGGCGTCAGGGCGGGGATGACGTCCGGAGACGTTTTTTGGGCCTTTGAGCAGCTTTGGCGCGATGCAGGCTTGCCCCCCGCTTATGGTCTCGTTTCCCGGATCGGCCACGGCGGAGGGCTCGACGTCACCGAGCCGCCATCCATTTCTAAAGATAATCCCGAAATTATAAGGCCGGGCATGATCCTTCACCTTGAGCCCAAGCTGGAAATCAATGGCGCCGTCTTTCAATTCGAGGAAGTGATCTACGTTCGCGAGAAGGAAATCGAGTTCTTAAGTGAACTTTCCCCCGAACGGATGCCGGTCATCAACTAGGGATTTAGTGGGCGCGCAGGTCGTACTCGTTCGAAAAGGCTAAGCGACGCCTGAGGGCCGACTGGTGACCCGTATCGCAGGTCCTGCGAGGCACGAAGCCAATCGACTGAAAACCGGAGACGTTTCGGAAATCCGGCAGTTGCCTGGCAGTTGGGGTGTGCCAAGAGACGGGCATTGCGCCACGCCGCCTGAGAGAACTGAACCGCGACTATGAAGCCACTCATCGTGATATGCACGCATGACGCGGAGTTTTATCTCGTGCTCAGCCACATTCTTGCCGTGGACGGATTCACCAGTGCGCTGACCAGCAACGTGGATGAAATCTTTGAATTGGCAGCCGAGACAACGGTGCGGGCCTGTGTGCTCGATTGCCGGCCAGACAATCGTATGGCCGACAACTGTGCCCGACTCAGGCAGGACGCCCGGACAAGCGCCCTCCCCGTCGTTGCGCTGATTGCAGCTGGTGCCGAGAACCAGCATCTGGCGTTGTTGAAGTCCGGAATCAACGAAAGTTTCGTGAGGCCATTGGCGCCGTCTAAGCTGCTTGACTACCTGCACTTCAAACTTGGAACCAGTCCAGAACCCGGCGTACGGACCCCGCCTGCCATGTCGCTGAAATATGGCGACGTCGAAATGCAGGTCGACAGCCATCACGTGCGTTGCAACGGCAGAGAAATTCTACTGGGACCGATAGAGTTCAGGCTGCTGCGTCATATGCTCGAGAACCCGGAAAAAGTGGTCAGCCGCGACGAGTTGATTGCGGTGGCCTGGCCGGGCAATGTTTATGTCGGTCCGCGCACGGTGGATGTTCATATCAGCCGGTTGCGCAAGTCGCTCAAGCATTCCTCACATGGCGATATCATTCGCACCGTACGGCTTGGTGGATACGCGCTGGAATATCACCCGTTTTGATCGGTGCCGTTCACCGGCAAGTAAAGATCACTTTCTCGCTAGAACAGGACTGTGCAGAGCCGGCCCACGCTTGGCGCCCATGTCGCCTCCTCCGATATCGATGTCGCAGCAGTCGAGGAGTTGGAAAAGGTGTGGAACATTGTCGAGTGCTTCGCCGGCAAAGCCAAAGCCTGAAGCCACGGATGTGATGCGACATTGCGTAGAGATCGCAGCCGGCCGCGCGTCGATGTCAGTCGTTGAAGTGTTGGTGAGGATCAGATCTTTAGCGCATGACCACCCGCGAGAAGCGCCTGTTGGAGCGCAATGGCACTTAGAGCGCTGCCCATAGCCGCGTCACACCTGATCCTCCACCGTATGGCTGAATGATCCCGCTGCGGTCACGCCTCACACACGGTGAGGCACTGGTGGGACGGGTCGCATCCACGCCGGACGTCTGATGCCGAGGTGATGCGCTGCGTGACTTTCGCGACAGAGTGGTGGAAATTCCTGGCTTGAGCGTTGGTTCGCACCGCATTCCGTTCCTTGACGCGATGACAATGTGGAATTGCCTGTGCCATAAGGCCAATCGTTGAATCAACTCAGAAGGGATGGAAACGATGGCTGTAAACACGATCGATATTGCCGAACGCCTTGCAGACGCGCACGGCCTGTCAAAAACCCAAGCGAAATCCGTGGTCGAGGATGTGTTGAAGGGCATTGCGGAAGCCGCTGCCAAGGGCGAGGAAATTAGCCTCAATGGCTTCGGCAAGTTCAAGGTCCAGAACAAACCAGCACGTGATGGCCGCAACCCGTCGACTGGCGCCACGATCAAGATCGCCGCATCGAAGAAGATCGTCTTCCAGCCGGCAAAGGCTCTCAAGGACTCGGTGAACGGCTGATCATTCAATGACGATACATCTCGTCTGATGGTAACGCGCTGTCCTGTTGGGCGACGGTGTCTCATGCCAAGATCATCAGCTTCTCATTGCTGCCGTTCTTAGGTCGAGGTCCCCGGCCGCGCGCCAATGCGCGGCCGGAAAATTCTCCAACAGCAGGCTGGCCGGAACCGCGCGGCAGCTCCGGCCGTCGCGCTTACTCGGCGGCGATGTTGAAGGGTTCGCCCCCCGGCCAAAGCGCTGCTGTCGGAGCGCGCACCGTTCATCCTGGCCGGCTCGGGGACTTCCGGCTCCAGTTCGGCAACGTTCGCCGAACTGACATCTGAACCTTCCTGCCGTTCACCAACCACCACAGGTTCCTGGGTCCCCAAGACAGAAGGCAGGCATCCGGCTCTGGCGAGCAACTGCTCGGCGGCTTCCGCCATTGGCCGCCGGCGAAGAGGCGGCAGTGGGGCTGTCAGACCTGAAAAAGCAGCGTCGCGCGCGGCGTCGAGGACATGTGCCTTGGTGGCGTCGGGACGGTTGACGTCCAAGAGCGATAGCGACACAAACCTGCACCGCGCTGCGTATGTCCAGCAGATGCAGCGCTACCTTCAGGTAGCTTCGGCGCCACGCGGTGCGATCGTGTATATGACACCGGCGAAATGTTGCCTGTCCTGCCGGTGAATTGAAGTTCAACATCTAAGCATCACAATCTTCGTTAGCCGCGAGCTGACGGTCAGCTTCTGGCTTTCGCAACGAAAATTGCCGACATTAAGTCTACTGGAACCGTAACAACGAATTGACCCGATCCTGACGACCAAGCATTCGCGGCGAATGCCAATTTCGCTGGCAATAGGAGCCTTCAAAGATTCCGCCACCGATCAAAATTTCACGGAAAGATCCGCCCTGAACCCGTGGTCACTGGTGCCGTCGCCGATCTGGCCGGAATAGGAGAGGCCGAGCGAGGTCTTTTCCGAGAGGGCGAGATCAAGCCCAGCTTCGAGCACGAGCGCGTCCTCAGCGATCGGTGTCCCGGCGACGGTGAAGGCCTCACCGCCGGTGAAGGCAAAATCGGCGAGCGGCGTGACGTCGCCGAAGGCATGTCGCCAGCCGAGCATGCCGCGCGCCGTGGCCTTCATCCCACCAAGCCCGAACTCGGTCGAAGCACGCAGGCCGAGCGTGGTGAAGGTGGCGTCGGTGGTACCGCTGGCGCCTGTGAGCGCGGCCGCCCCGCCATCCTCGGTAAAGCCGTAGCTATGCACGTTGACGTAAGCGAGATTGCCAAAAGGCTCCAAGGCGAAGGAGCCGCGGTCGATCCGGTAGCCGAGCTCGCCGAAGACCTGAGCCGTGCCGGCGTCGTAGTCGGCGGTGAGACGGTCGGTGAAGCCGGGAAAACTGACGGAGCGCGCCGTCTCGATGGCGTGCCATGTGTAGGCCGCACCGGCCCGCAGGCCAAGCGCGCCCCACTGGCCGCCACCATAAACACCGAGATGGTAATTGTCGCTGTCGCCGGAGGACGCGCGATCATCGACATCGAACGAGCTGCGGCTGTAACCGGCAAGCAGGCCCAGCCGCCAGTTTTCGGCGATCATTCCGTCTGCGCCGACAAGGAAGCCGCCGGTCGAGCGGTCAAGCGAAGCGGCGTTGCCATCGCTGTCCCATGTTCCCCATGAACCGAAGGCCTGCCCCCACGCCGCAAAGCGCTCCGTATCGGCCGGAGCGGGCGCTGCCCCTGGAGCACTATAGCGCGCGCTCTTGCCTTCTCGCACCAGCGCCTGTTCCTCAGGCGTCAGGGCGGAACCATCCGGCCCATAAGCCAGCACCGGCATGGAGGATCCAGAGCCATCCCCGAAGGCGGCCCGCACCCTGTTCGTTGCCGCCTCACGCACGAAGCGGCTGTCGTCCAGCATGGCGCCCTTTATCGAAGCGTGTATCTCACCAGAAAGCTGATCGAAGGCATCCCGGGCCGTTTCCTCGTCGGGCAAGCCGACGATCGCGTCATAGATCGGATTGCCAGGCCCCTGGCCCTCGGCGCCATCGCCGACCGCACACTGGTTCGCAGAGATTGCGACATCGCAGAACGACGCGTCGTTGCGGGCTACGTCGAGATAGACGGCGTTTGGATCGTAGGCGAGCGAAAGGTCGACGAAAGGCGCGTTCTGGTCAAGTGTGCCATAGGTGCCGGTAACGCCGCCAGCGGCGGTCAGGATGGTGTAGCGGGTGCCGGTGTCGTAGCCGCCTGGCGCCTTGAGCGCAAAGACGGTGCCGCCCTCGATCCCGGCAGCACCGGTCACATCGATCAGGTCGGAACTGCCGTCCGGGTCGATTTCGGCTTCATAGGTGGATCCGGCAAGCTGGGTGTAGTCGCCGTCGACCGTAAGCGTCCCAATGGAGTTGCCTGGTGCGATGGTGCCCGCCACCGTTGTGGTTCCAACCGTGCCGTTGCCTTGCAAACGGCCGTTCGCCAGAACATCGATCGTGCCGCCGAGCGTTCCGTTGACCGCAAGCGTACCAGCATCGACGGTCGTGGCGCCGGCGAAGGCAGCGGAATTGCCGGTGACTTCCAGAAGGTCCGCACCTGTCTTCAGGAAGTCGCCGGCGCCCGAGATGCTGCCGGCGTAGGTTGCATTCGCACGTTGCTCAAACGTGAACGACGCGCCGGAGCCGATCGCGACATCGCCGCCGAAACGCTCGCCCGCGCTGACGAGGTCGCCGGCATCGACGGACCAGTCGAGCGTACTCATGCCGGCGAGAACCAGTGTGCCAGTGCCGTCCTTCACCATATTCCCCGAGCCGCCGATACCGCCAGCGAAAGTCGCGTTGCCATTCTGGTCGAACACCACCGTGCCGTCATTGCCGATATTACCGCGGAACGATGCGGCATTGCCGACAAGTGTACCGACCTCGATAAGCGTGTTCCCTTGGTAGCTGTTGGAGCCGGTGAGCGTCAGCGTGCCCGCGCCATCCTTGGTCAGGCTGCCGGAGCCGGAGATCGCACCGGTCACGGTGAGATTCGAATCGGTCTGGAAGATGCCGCCGCCAGCCTCAAGCGTGACGCTGCGTCCCGTTGCAAGCGCCGCCGTATTCTGCAGTGTGCCACCGTCGAAGGCCAGCCCGCCCGAGGCGGCGCCGAGATTTGCGTCGGCTGAAACCTGCAGTGTGCCGTTCAGGATGGACGTGCCACCCGTGTAGCTGTTGGCACCGGACAGCGTCAGCGTGCCGGCGCCGGTCTTGATGAGGGAGCCGCCGCCTGTGACGACACCGGCGGCGGTGAGGTCGGCCCCAGTCAAAAAGGTGCCGCCGCCTGCGTTCAGCGTGACGTTTCGCGCTGTCGTGAGGGCCGCCGTGTTCCGCAGCGTACCCCCGTCGAAGGTAAGCCCGCCCGACGGGGCGCCGAGATTGGCATCGGAGGAGATCGACAGCGTGCCCCGATTGATGGTCCAGGGTGTCACCGTGCCTGTTGCTCCCGTCAGTGTCCAAATGCTGGTGCCTGTCTTCGAGAACACGCCGAAGCCCTGGTACTGAGCGGCCACGCCGATCTGTGAGACGTCGAAGCTGGCATTCGCGCTGCCGCCCAATGCTAGGGTGTCGGCGCTGCTGAAGGCGACGACGTTGCCCGTAATCATCGAGCCGGCTTCAAGCATCAGTGTGTTGGCACCGCCAGCAAAGACAATCGCGTTGGTCCCGGATGCGCCCGAAATCGAGCCCCTGTTGACAATCGTCAGATCGCTTCCGCTCACCCCGAAGCCGGCGGACCCAGCCGTACCGTCATTGGTGCCTCCGGTCCCGGCAACGCCGCCAGTACCTCCCGTGATTGTTCCGCTGTTGCTAATTGTTGCGCCACTTCCGGTGACGCCTATCCCGCCATTGCCGCCATTGCCGCCCGTGGTGGGAGCCGCATTGTCGTTGCCACCGCTGCCGCCATTGCCGCCGGTGATCGTCCCGAGGTTAGTGAATGTGGCTCCGGAGACAAGCGAAACGCCGGCGCTTCCATTGCCGCCATGACCGCCGAGCACCGGGATCGTTTGCGTCGAGCAGCAGCCGACGTTGTTGCCGCCGTTGCCGCCGTTGCCGCCGGAAATTGTGGAGCCGTTGGTAATTGTCGAGGCGCCCGCCGTGGCAAGTCCGATACCTCCATCGCCGCCGTTGGCGCCAAACGGATTTTGAGAAATTCCGCCGTTGCCACCGTTGCCACCGGTGATTGAGGCGTCGACTCTGACAGTCGCGCCATTTTCGACCACCACGCCATAGCCGCCGGCGCCGCCGCCTCCGCCTGCGCTACCAAGCCCATTGCCGCCATTTCCGCCATTGCCACCAGCGATTGGGCTGGACACGCTGGAATTCGTCGTCACCATGTGGCCGTGCGCGCCACCGCCACCACCGCCGCCGTTGAAGGTTAGAAAGGCGTCGGCATTCGCGCCGCTCACGCCGTTGCCGTTGTTGATCCCCGAGACGCCGCCGGTGCCGCCAAAAGCGCCATTTTGACTGGTGCCACCGGTGCCGCCGGTCGTGCCACCACCACCGCCACCGCCGGCGGCCGTGTTCGTTTGGCCGTTCCCGCCATTCACGCCGGCAGTCGTCGCCTTGCTCGCACCGCCAGGTCCACCCACGCTGTCGCCGTCGATGAAGTTTCCACCACCCGTGCCGCCGCTTTGTGCCAGCGCTGGAGCCGAAAACGCCAGCGGGCCGACCAGCGTTGCGGTCAAGGAAACAAGTGCAGTGGAGCTTACAAGCGCGGTGCGCCAGGACAGGTTCCGAGGCATGAGCCCCTCCATTATGTCCGGCTTCGGCATTCCCGACCCGATGAAGGCGGCCCCCCGAAAGCCTGTCGTCCCCAAGACCAGCGGAGGCGCGGAGGCGATCAAAAGTCGCCACCCGCGCCAGCCCGTCACCCGCGTTCGCGCACGTTAACTCAACCCAAAGCTGTCGTCCCCGCAGAGGTGGCGAATGAGCTGTCTATGACGTGATTATGATGCCGCTTTGTCGGGGCCTGTTACCATAATACAACAATCTGCGCGGGTATCGTTGCAGGCCCGGATCTACGGGATAGGAGCCAGGGCGGGATGCGAACGAAATGGAGGCCGATGAACATTTATTGCCGCTGTTCTTCGCGACAGATCACAGACACCCGATGCACAGCTTTCCCGCGGATCGCGACGCTCGCTGCGTCCCGCGCAAATGTCGGCGGTTGGCGCAAACTCGCCCGTGGCGTTGACACCAGCGATATCCGCTTCTGGAGAAGGGCGGGGTCACCCGAACGACCGATTGGAGGCGCGAAGCTGTCGTTCGCGTCGTGGAAACGTTCGTCGGCTTCGGGTCAGACTTTCCCGTTCCCCACCAGTCTTTGCAGCACCAAGACAGGTCCATCACGCCCAACACCGTACAAAATACTGCAGTCTTCTGAGTGGGGGGAAAGCGGTAGCGCTCTCCCGCTACCATCAATACAGCGTTAGGCGCCTCTCCTGGTTTGCGGTTTGCCAGGTTGAGGAGCTCCGCCAGCGCGCCGTGGACCTTTAGCTCAATCTGCCCCCTGCCCTCGGCCGGAATGATCTCGATCTTCGCAACTAGCGAGCGGACAATCCTCGCTGCCTCGTGACGCTCGCTTTCGTCGGATTGCAGCGCCCCCTGGAGTTCTGACACTTTCCGACGATAAGCCTCGACCGCCATCGGGTGAAACTCCACGACGCTTTCAGCGGCCGCCATGGCTTGAAGCTCTCGCGCTAGACTTTCCTTCTCGCTCTCGAGGTCCAGCAACTTCGATCTCATGCTGGCCGTCGAGACACCGTCGGCAATGGCATCGACGATATTGGCGATCTGCCTGTCGATGCCGATGAGCCGCTTCTCAGCTTCCTTATTCCGTTGGCGGTTCATCGCATTCAGCCGCTTTTGCTCGGCGTGATATTCGGCAAGGAAGCCCGCGATAGCATCTGGCGCCAGCAATCGCCGCTGGACGCCAGCAAGCACACGCTTTTCGAGGTCGCCAACACGGATCGTCCTGCTGTTGGTGCAGGTACCTTTCTCACGATGCGCAGCACAGGCCAGTTGGTCTTGATTCTTCACGGTATAGGAAGCGCCACAGCAGCCGCACCGTACGAGCCCTGAGAACAAATGTTTCGGCCGTCGGCGATGATGGAGCTTCGCACCTCCATACAGCTTCTTGCGAGCTTGGGCTGCTTCCCATAGCGCATCATCCACGATGCGCAGATGCGAGACCTCCATGACCTGCCACGTTTCGGGCGGGTTCGGCCGCGAGATGCGCTTGCCGGTTTCTGGATCCTTCACCATCTTGATACGGTTGAAAACGAGCAACCCAATATAGATCTCGTTGTAAAGGAAGCCGCTTCTTCGCTTGAGATTGCCGTTGATCGTCGAGGCGCCCCAAGCACCACCAAAGGGCGATGGGATACCTTCCTTATTGAGGTCAGCAGCTATCGCACGCGCTGATCGACCAACCGCGAACTCCTGAAAGATTCTGCGCACGACCTGGGCTTGATGCTCATCGATCTCGCGCAGACCGCGGATCGGTTCGCCGCTTTCATCAAGCTTTTTGACCACGCGATAGCCATAGGAAAGGCCACCAGCCGCATATCCATTCAATATTCGTCCGCTTTGTCCGCGCCTGATCTTAACCGCAAGGTCACGCAGGAAGAGCGCGTTCATCGTTCCCTTGAGGCCGACATGAAGTTCGTCAACCGCACCCTCGGAGAGGGTGACGAGGTTGACGCCGGCGAAGCGCAGGCGTTTGAAGAGACCAGCCACATCTTCCTGGTCGCGTGAGAGGCGATCAAGCGCCTCGGCAAGGACGATCTCGAACTGCCCGCTTTGAGCATCACTCAGGAGCCGCTGAATGTCTGGTCGGCGAACGATGCTTGCACCAGAGATGGCAGCATCGACATAGGTCCCAACGACAGTCCATCTCTCTTTGGATGAGTGTTCTCGGCAAAGACGCAGTTGGTCTTCGATGGAGGCTTCGCGTTGGTTGTCGGACGAATAGCGGGCATAGACTGCAACACGGGTCATGGCGGCGGATCCTCTCTCCTGTCCTCAAAGGGTTTGCCATCCGGCTCCCTGCCCTCTCCCTCTCGGCGGCCCGGACGATTGTCGTTGGCCGCCAGCCCTGCCTCGAATGCCTCCCGCGCCAGCTGCCGGCCGATCAGCCGGGCGATATCCAGCACGACCTGATCCAGCCTGGCCGCCTTGTTTTCTGGGCGCCCCTCGGGGTTGGCGAGTTCACCGTTGTCGTTCGCCGGAACTAAAGCCTGTGGGCCGGTCCTGGTTTCTTCAGCCATCGCGGTCGCTCTCCCAATGGTGGATCGACCGTCTATCGGAGGCCGCCGGACGGCTAGGGAAAGCACGAAGTTCATGAAGTAGGACCACAGCGTGCAATGACTTGCGTCGTGCGGTTTCGTCTCGATCCTTAAGGTTGGGCTGCAGGCGACAAGTGGGAACGTCCTGATGCTCACATCCAGGAGCACCATCACTTCAGAAGGCGTCTCGGAAGTCGGTTACACCGCTGCACTACTCCGCTTCGCCTTCCGCTTTCAGCGCCGCGACCAGCTTGACTGCGGACTCCCAATGCTTGGCGACATCGCTCCGCGTCCTTGCTCGGCTCCGGCGACCAGCCGGCCAACCTCCCGCGATCGCCTTTAAGTCGCGCAGTACGGAAGTTATGTGCGGCCACGGGAAGTCGGTAGGGTCACCAATATCTCGATCGGCTCCAATGATCATTTCTAACTTGGCGATGACGCCGATGAGCGACGTAGCCGCGACGTCAGGGACCGAATCTTGAAATTTTAGGGCTTCGGTCATCGCAAAGACCTCGGCTTCGCAAGCTATCAGATGCTCAGAGTCCAGACCCGTAGTAGACACTGACAGTTGCCGCGGCATCGGCTCGCCCGCAGTCAATACCTGAATTCCGGTATTGGCGATCATTCGCGCCTCCACCCGCTGCTGAATTCGACACAACAGCAATGAGGCATATCGAGCTCGTTGCCACTCGCTCCATAGTCTCAAAGCGGAATCTGTGCCTTGGGGCTCCGGCCTCTCGAGCTCATCGCGTTGGCGGCCGATGACGAAAGGCAAAGTCGTGGTATTGTCGGAATCAACCATGATCCGAGCTCCAAACAGCTTGGGTTGTGGTCAGGCCGAGCGACGTGTTCGAGCACGTTGTTCGGCCGCAAAGCGCAGACCACAATTTACGTACATACCGTACATTACGGACATAGTCATTGTCAAACACGCCTGATGCTATTGATAACAAAACTGAGCGCTTCGAACTGCGGCTTACGAGTGACTTGCTTGCCCGCATTGACGAATGGCGCCGAAATCAGCCCGATCTTCCCACCAGATCGGAGGCTTTCCGCCGCCTTGTCGAGGCTGGTCTAGGCTCTAAGACAGCCGGTAAGCCAGAACCAGGCGGCACATGACGCAACAGGAATTGCCAGAGCGCTCCGGCCTGATCGCCCCTATATAAATGCCATTGAACGCGCTGATGTTTCAGCAAGTGTGCTTGGGCGCATCGGCGATGTGTTAGGAATGGAGCCGGAAGCACTCATTCGCAAAGCGAACGGCAGTCAGTCAGAATAAGTCCGCGCGTAGCCGCTCGCGAGCGCGCCGTAAACAGCGCCGTAGCGAGCGAGCGGCGGGTTTGCGCCTCATGCCGGCCGTAGAGATCAGCTAGTGTCTTCCTGAAACCAGACATCGCCTTTGGCCATATGCATAAACGCAGCACTGCGCGGAGTATCTATAAATCGTGAAATCTGGATTTTGGGGGTCAGGACCTTTCCAGAGCCTTTGCGTGCCGTTTCTCACAGGTGTGGTCGGCGGAGTTTTTCGCCAGGATCAAGCCGTCAACTTGGTCAAGCCTGCCACGCCGTCGTTGCAGGGCTTTCGAGGAATAGTGTGACAGGCAGGCAAACAGGCCGACTATGGCGACATGGTGCAGGAAGAAGGCCAAGGCAGCGCGTCCGAAATCCCAGGAGAGGCGCATCGTTCGAACTCACGCGAGCTTCTCCATCGTGATCGGAAGGCTTCGAATGCGTTTGCCGGTGGCGTGAAAGACCGCATTCCCGATTGCAGGGGCGACCCCCACGACACCGATCTCGCCGGCGCCTTTGCCCCCCAGAGCAGTTGCCTGCATGTCCGGAATGCCAACCGAGATCGCCTGGATGTCGGGCACATCGGCGTTGACCGGGACGGCATAGTCGGCAAAATTCGCATTGACGGTGCGTCCGTCCCGCTGGTCGACGTAACCTTCTTCCAGGAGAGCCTGCCCGAGACCCATCACCATACCGCTGATCCACTGGCTTTCGGCAAGCTTCGGATTGAAGATCCTGCCGCTGTCGAATGCCGAGACCATGCGCTTGACACGGATCGTGCCAAAATCCTCATCGATGCGAACTTCCACGAAATGCGCACACCAGCTATGGGTCGAGACGCCTCCTTCCACGGCGCCCTTCAACTGGGCGAAACTGCGGTCGGCCCCATTCTTCATCTCTTCGGTGGCGCCTAGGGCGAAGGTGTTGCCCTCGATTTCCAGTTTGTCTTTGCCCACTGCCTTCAACAGTTCCGCTGTGCTGATGCCGCCGTTCGGTCGACGGGCCGGCCGCACCGAGCCGTTTTCGAACGTAAGGTCAGTCGCCTTCGAGCCTGCCAGTGGCGACTTCGGATCGGATGCGGCAAGCGCCAGCAAGGCATCGCGTGCATTCTTGGCCGCCTTGTCCACCGCGCCTGTCAGGTTGTTGGCCTGCTGAGAGCCGCCAGCGAGCGCCGATCTGGGAAGGATGGTATCGCCAAGCCGCACCGCGACCGTCTCGACAGGAACGCCCAAGGCGTCAGCCGCTGTCTGGGCGAGAATGGTATAGGTCCCCGTTCCCATATCGGTGCCCGCGCTGAGGATTTCGATCTGTCCACTGGCATGGAGTACGATCTTGGCTTCGCTCGCGGTACGGATCATGGGGTATGACCCGGCGGCCATTCCATAACCGATCAACTCGCGGCCTTCGCGCATCGAGCGAGGGGCCGGGTTCCGGTTCCACCAGCCGAAGGCTTCCGCGCCGACGGTATAGGCTTCGCGTAACCGCCGAGTGCTCCACGGCAAGTTGTTGCTGGGATCCACCTCTGCCCAGTTGGCAAGGCGCAGGGTGATTGGATCCATGTTGAGCGCGTACGCCAGCTCGTCGATCGCGCTTTCCAGGGCATAGGCACTAGGGTTTTCGCCGGGCCCCCGCTTCCAGCCAGGCTGGACCGTATTGACCGGCACGACGTTGAGACGTGACGAGAAGTTCGGCGTCGCATACATGATTTTCGTCACATTGTTGCAAGCCTCGATATGGACTTCGTCGATCGCCGTCTCGTTCCAGCTCTCATGGACGATCGAGCTTATCTTTCCGTCCTTCGAGGCGCCGATAGAGAGGGTCTGCCGAGTTGCCGGTCGGCCGCCAAGGCCGGTGAAGGTCTGTGGTCGAGTGAGTGAAACCTTGATGGGCCTGGCAAGCTTGCGCGAGGCCGCGCAAGCCAGCCCCACATGCGGATGTGCCCCGATCTTGGAGCCGAACCCGCCGCCGACGTAAGGCGAGATCACCCGCACATTCTCGATGTCGATGCCGAGCCATTCGGCCACGACGCTTCGAGCCCCGCCAACCCACTGGCTGGGCTCCCAGACGGTGATTTTCCCCGTCTCCCAGGAAGCGATGCAGGCATGCGGCTCCATCGGCAAATTGTATTCCCGCGATGTCGTGTAAGTGACGTCAACCTTGACCTCCGCATTGGCCAGGGCTATCGCCGCATCGCCCCAAGCAGCACCCATGGGGTCGATGAGCTGCGCTTTTGCCTTGGGATCGTTGATGTCGAGAATAGGGTCGCTGTCCTCATATTCGACCTTGAGAAGGCTTGCCGCTTCCGTTGCTTGTTCAAAGGTTTCAGCGACCACGAGCGCGATATGCATGCCGTTGAAACGGACAACATCGTCCTGAATTGGGGTAAATTCCTCGGTGGCTCCGCCGCCTTTGCTGTACACGGTCGGCTTGTTGAGCTTCAGGGAATTCTGCGCGGTATAGACGTCCAGGACACCCGGTAGAGCCTTGGCGGCCGCCATATCGATATTGACGATACGCCCTGCCGGCCGCGTTGATTGGACGGTAACGCCATAGGCCAGGTTCTCCAGCTTCTGCTCGATCGCAAAGCGGGCCTGCCCGGTGACTTTCAACGGGCCTTCGGCGCGCGACAGACGCGCACCGAGCACAGAGCCCTTGGATTTAGTGGGATCGCTTGCAAAAGCTTTTTCGCCCGACAAGCTAACCCCAGCGGTGGCCACAGCGGCTGCGCCTGCTCCGAGTTTCATGACGGTACGCCGGTTGAGTTCGAACTCGTTGCCATGTGTCATGCGATATCTCCTACCGTCATCAGGGCGCGTGCCACGACCTTCGGTGCCAGCTCGATTTTGAACGCATTGTGTCCGCTCGACTTCGCGCCATCGACGGCGGCTGCAGCAGCAGTACGGAGCGTCGCCTCGTCGAGGGTCTTTCCCTTGAGCGAATCCTCTACAGCGCGCAGGCGCCAGGGTTTGGTGGCAATGCCGCCAACGGCAATGCGCACATCGCGGATCGTCTTGCCGTCCGCTTCCATCTCGATTCCAACGGCGGCACTGGCTGCCGCGAACTCATAAGACGCGCGATCGCGGACCTTGAGATAATGGGAGCGCTTCAACGCGGCCGAACGCGGGATCTCGATCGCGACTATCATCTCGCCTGGCGACAGCTCATGCTCAAGATGCGGGGTATCGCCCGGGAGCAGGAAGAATTCGTCGACGGGAATTTTGCGTTCGGAAGCTCCCCGAACGATGACAGTGGCGTCGAATGCCACGAGTGAAACAGCAAAATCGCCGGGATAGATGGCGATACAGGCGTCGCTGGTGCCGAGCACCGCGTGATTGCGGTTGACACCCTCGAGCGCTGCACATCCGGAGCCGGGATTGCGCTTGTTGCAGTTCGAATAAGCACCGGGGTCGCGGAAGTACGTGCAGCGGGTTCGCTGCATCAGGTTGCCGCCGATGGACGCCATGTTGCGCAGCTGCGCTGAGGCGGCACGCCACAGGCTTTCGGAGAGAACCGGCGCAGCCTCCTTGATATCGGCGTGGTCGGCGACCTTGCTCATCTTGGCGAGCGCGCCGATACGAATGACATCCGCGGACACCTCGATCGTGTCGAGCCCGGAAAGGCGCGTGATGTCCACCACGCGGGCAGGGCGTTCGACATTGAGTTTCATCAAATCAAGGAGCGTGGTGCCGCCCGCGAGAAAAAGGGTCTCGGGCCTGGCAGCCTCGGCAACCGCCGTCGCGGCGTCTTCGGCGCGGAGATACTCGAACGTTCTCATAGTGCTGCCTCCTTCTTGAGGCGGCTGGCGGCATCGCGCACCGCGGCGACGATGTGGGGGTAAGCGCCGCAGCGACAGATATTGCCGCTCATGTATTCGCGAATGTCGTCGTCGGTGCCTGCATGGCCTTCGCGAATACAGGCAATAGCCGACATGATCTGGCCTGGGGTGCAATAACCGCACTGGAAGGCGTCGTGCTCGATAAAGGCGGTTTGAACCGCGTGCATCACACCGTCGGCTGTCTGCAGGCCCTCGATCGTTGTGATCTGACGGCCCTCGACCTGGGCCGCGAGGGTCAGACAGCTCAATACCCTCTCACCGTTGACGTGGACGGTGCATGCGCCGCACTGCCCATGATCGCAGCCTTTTTTCGTGCCGGGCAGGTTGGCATGCTCGCGTAGTGCGTCCAGCAAGGTCACGCGCACATCGAGATTGAACTGGTGGCGGCGGCTGTTGATGTCCAAGGCTAGCTGTCGGGGCTCTGACATGTCGTCTCCTCGAGTGGCGGGCGGGATTAGGACGCGAAGCTGATCGGACCGACGAAGCCTGGCGGCGTCAGTCGGAAAGGGAACGTCTATTCCGAAATTCGGTCGTTGGCCGGTTGCCGAAGGTCAACCCTCAGGAGAGCATGGGCGCGGCATTCGGATTAGCCCCAGAATTCGCATGGGCCTATCAATGGCGCTCATAAATAGACCTGCCACAACGGCAGTGCTGGATGCGACGTTCAACTGTCGAAGGCCAGTGACCTGGATAGCGCCTCATGGGCATCGACCTGCTGCTGCAGCAGAGCGAGTTTCTGCCTGACCATGCCAAGAGCATCGGCGCCGGCGATGAACCGACGGGGCAGCTCCGGCTTGTCGACCAGAGTGATCAACGCCTGCGCGAGTTTGGCCGGGTCGCCGACTTGCTGACCGTTCGCGGCTTTCCAGCCCGTTATCTGCTGGGCGCGACGTTCGCTGTAGTCGCTAACGGAAGACGGAGCATACTGAGTGGATTCGTCCGTCAGTAGCTCTGTGCGGAAAAACCCGGGGTTCACGATCATGGTTTCAATGCCGAACGGCGCCACCTCGGCTTGCAGCGACTCGATCCAACCGTCCACGCCGAATTTGGCCGCGGCGTACGCAGAACAGAACTCGAAGCCGACCAGGCCTGCCGTCGATGAGATTGCAATGACCTTGCCGGAACCCTGTGCGCGCATCACCGGCAGGACCGCCCGGGTGACGTTCATGGCCCCGGTCAGGGTGGACGCGAGCTGAAGGTCGATATGGGCTGGAGTCAGGTCCTCGAAATAGCCCGCATAGAACCCCGCCGCATTGTTGATGAGCACGTCGAGGCGACCAAAGCGGTCGAGGGTTGCCTTCACCGCGGCGTCGGCGTCGGCCGGCTTGGTCACGTCCAACGTGACGACCAGAAGATTGTCCGACTGCCCGATCGCCTTGGCGACCCGATCCGGGTTACGACCGGTCGCAACGACCCTGTCACCGATGGCCAAGACCGCCTTGGCAAAGTCGAGACCCATGCCTCGCCCAGCGCCGGTAATCATCCATACTCTACCCATAGCCGTATCCTTCCTGACCGGTATCTTTTCAATTTATGCTGCGTTGGCTTTTGGCACGTCCGTCGCGGCGGTGATCTTGAACCACCCGGTGGCGGACTGAATCACACCCCATAGTTTCGCTGGAATATCGACGCCCGGAACGCTCGACGGCCGGATTTCGGTCTCGATCAAATCCTCGCGGCCGCTCTTTGCCAGCTCGACCCACTCCGGGTTCATCACCAGCCCCTGTCCAACCGCGACAAGCGTGAGGCCTCTTTGCAGGGCGAGTTCGGCCTGCCCAGGCTTTCTGACCTGGCCGGCGGCAACGACCGGAACCCGCCCGCCGGCTCGGTGCGTGATCAGGTCAGCGATAGTGTCGCCCTCGGGCGCCTCTATAGGCTTTGCCTCGAGAACGCTCGTCAGCGATGCGTGGAGGTAGTCCACACCTTCGTCGATAAGACATTCAATCAGCTCGTACGTGTCAGCGATACGCAAGCCGCCTGGCTCGGCTTCCTCGGGTGACACCCGGTAGCCCAAGAGGAAGGGGCGGTCCGCGTGCGCCGCGACTACTCGTTTTACCTCGCGCACAATGGCAATTGGGAAACGCATCCGATTTTCGAGAGTGCCGCCCCATTCATCGCCACGCTGATTGTAGAGAGGCGAGAAGAAGTTCTGGATCAGAAATCCGTGGGCACCATGCAGTTCGATGCCATCGAAGCCCGCCTCAATAGCCCGTCGTGTCGCCTCGCCAAAGGCGGCAATGATCGCGAGGATTTCGTCATTCGTCAGTGCACGTGTCTTCACGCCGCCCGGATTGAAGGGGCCGGGCGGGACTTCGAGCGCACTGGCGCTGACGACCTCGCCGCCAGGAATAAGCGCCGGCACGGCCTTGTTCCCAGCGTGGAAGATTTGCAGGACGGCCAAGGCCCCGCCGCTTTTGGCCGCTGACGCCAGCCGAGAGAGGCTTGGAGTAAAACGGTCGTCGTAGGAGGCGAATTCGCCGGTAAAGCCGATGCCATCGGGCAACACATGAGTGCAGCCAGTGAGCACAAGCCCGACGCCAGTCGCCCGACGCCGGTAGTACGTGATCTCCGCGTCAGAGACCGTTTCGTCGTCGTTGGCCGACCATGTGGTCATCGGCGCCATCACAATCCTGTTGTCGAGGCTCAACCCGTTCCGAAATTGGAACGGCTCGAATATCTGTCGTGTGGTGTCCACAGGCGTTCCCTTTCGACGCTCGTTCGTTGTCCAGGATGAAATAGGGGATAGGACTTGATATGATTAGCCGCTATAATCCGCATGAAGTTAGAAATGGGATTGATAAATGAGGCGCGGAGATTTCAGCGAGCTGGCAGTCTTCATCGCCGTAGCAGAGGCAGGCAGCTTCACACGCGCCGCAGCAAAGCTCGGCCTATCGCAGTCGGCGCTCAGTTACGCTGTCAGAACGCTGGAACAGCGCCTGGGAGTACGGCTGATCTCACGCACCACACGCAGCCTGTCCGTGACCGTAGCTGGAGAGCGCTTGCTGCGAAGCCTACGACCGGCCTTCGATCACATCGAAAGCGAGATCGCCGCCGTCACCGCCCTGCGCGACAAGCCCACTGGCCTCATTCGTCTGACGACATTCCGGTATGCCGCCAAATCAGTACTGTGGCCCGTCCTCGCCAAACTCCTGCTGGAGTATCCGGATATCGAAGTGGAATTGAGCCTGGACGAGGGTCTAGTTGACATCGTTGCAAGCAAATTCGACGCCGGTATCCGGATCGGCGAGCAGGTCCAGAAGGACATGGTGGCAATAAGGATCGGCCCGGACCTGCGGATGGCGGTCGTAGGCTCACCGTCGTATTTTGCGAACCGAACGGTTCCGAAGACACCGCGCGAACTTGGGGAACACAGAGGTATCAGCTACCGACAGAAGACCGGCGGCGGGCTCTTCGCCTGGGAGTTCGAGAAAGGGGGTGAGGAACTTGAAGTCAGGATGAATGGCCCACTCGTCATCAATGACGGGGAAATGCTCGAGGCTGCCGCTCTCGACGGGCTCGGTTTAGCATATACGTTTGAAAGCCAGGTCGCTCCGTTCATCGCAGACGGACGCCTGATCCGGGTGCTGGAAGACTGGTGCCAACCCTTCTCGGGCTATCACCTGTATTACCCCAGCCGACGCCAGCACACTGCAGCCTTCGCTCTTCTTGTCGAGGCACTCCGTCTTAAGGCGTGACGAACAAAACCGCACTCAAACATGTCGCTCTAACTCGGCACAGTATGAGCTATCCTTTCCTGATCGGCACAATTTTCGGGAGGTGCACAATGGAGTTGGCTCCCGCTCAGCCGGAATAGGAGCGCCCCGGCAGCTCGTTCGACAAAAGATCTAACTACCCCGACGGACTGCGCCCGGTGAATGTCCGATTCCAGAATTCCGAGCTTGGAAGCCGACATTCCGCTTCCGGCCCCACGGTGGACGGTCGTGCACTTTCGCTGCCGCACAAAAGCGGAAGCTCAGCCGGATCTAATGCCTGGAACGTCTGAGGCCGCTCCATTGGGGCGATTTAAGCCGATAGCTTCCGGGTCCCCAGCCGCTTGACCATAGCAGGGTCACGATGATCGAAGAAGCTGCTGGCCTTCTGGTCGAGCGTAGCGATCTTGGCGAGATCGTCGTCGTCCAACCCGAAATCAAAGATCGCGAAGTTTTCCGCCATGCGCTCCTTCCGCACCGATTTCGGGATGGCGACGATGCCCCGCTGATTAAGCCAGCGCAGCACCACCTGAGCGATGCTCTTGCCGTGCTTACGGCCGATGGACTGGAGCACGTCATTTGAGAACAGCCCGTTCTTGCCCTCGGCGAACGGCCCCCAAGCTTCGGGCTGAACCTTGTATTCCTGCAGGATCTTCTGCGCATCGTCCTGCTGGTGAAAAGGATGGATCTCGATCTGGTTCACCGCGGGGATGATCTCGTTGTGGAGCACGAAGTCCACGAGGCGATCGGGATAGAAGTTACTGACGCCGATGGCGCGGATGCGGCCGGCGCGGTGCAGTTCCTCCATTGCTCGCCACGCCCCGTAGACATCGCCATAGGGCTGGTGGATCAGCCAGAGATCGAGATAATCGAGCTGCAGTTTGTCCATCGAGCGGTCGAAGGCGGCCTTCGCGCCTTCATAGCTCGCGTCCTCGATCCAGAGCTTGGTCGTAACGAACAGCTCGCTTCGGTCGATCCCGTGGTTCTTGATTGCGGCGCCAACCGCCTCCTCGTTGCCGTAGGAGGTCGCAGTGTCGAGTAGCCGATATCCGACATCGATCGCGTCGCGGACGCTGCGTTCGCACTCGGCTGGGTCCGGCACCTGGAAGACGCCGAACCCGAGGCTCGGCATCCGTACGCCATTGTTCAGTGTCACTGCGGGGATGTTCATTCTCATATCCTTTCGATAGATGAGGCTGGGACGGAGAGCTGCTACGCACTTCCGTTATTTGTCGATGCTCACTTTGGTGAGCCACTTCCGAACACTTTCCGTCGTGCGTCGTTCCTGGAGCCCTTCCATCACGAAGCCTTCGGCAAAACGCGCTTGTGGCGCCGCGCGGGTAATGACCTCGAGACTGTCTCCCAACCCGAAGCCGCCGTGCAGGTTGAACGGCACGACCGCCAAGCCGGTAAAGTCGTGAGCCGCAAGGAAGGAGCGGATGACTGAGGGGGCAGAGCCGCCCCACACCGGGAAACCGAGATAGACCGCATCATAGGAGGCGAGGTCGCGAACAATAGCCTTCAGCGGCGGCAGATAATTCCGCTCGCGTTCTTGCTTTGCTTGCTCCACGGTCGCGAAGTAGTCAGCCGGATAGGGTGTCGCCGGTTCAATCTCGAACAGATCGGCACCGAGATCGCGGCTGAGGAGCCCGGCGATGGTGCGCGTGTTGCCGCTGCGGGAGAAGTAGGCGACCAGCGTTCTACTCCCTGCACGAGGTGCGGCTGTGGCCGGCGAGATCGAGCCTCCAGTCCCCATCGCAAGCGGCAGGAGCAGCGATGACATCAGGAGGTCTCTTCGGGTCGGAATGTCGATACTGGTCATGAGGGTAAATCCAGGCTGGAGGCCGGTCGTTCAGCGCGATGCCCGGCGTTCTGGTCCGCATAAATGGTTTCCTGCGACTGATGGTGCACTCAGTTCTTCGCGGGCGCCTCAACGCCAGAGTAGGCTAGGACCGCATCCGGCAGGCGCGCACCCTGAACTTGTATTACTCGCACCGCCGCATTGAGTTCCGCGATTTCCTCGGAGGTGAACCGCACCCCGCCCGCACCGATGTTATCAAGCATGTGAGTGAGTTGAGTGGTGCCGGGGATCGGTACGATCCAAGGTTTCTGGGCCATCAGCCAGGCCAGTGCGATTTGTGCTGGTGTGCTCTGCTTGCGCTCCGCCCAGCTTTTTAGGAGATCGACTAGGGCCAGATTATGCGGCAGGTTCTCCGGAGCGAAACGGCC
Organism: Mesorhizobium sp. B2-2-4; assembly: GCF_006442375.1. Lineage (NCBI taxonomy): Bacteria > Pseudomonadati > Pseudomonadota > Alphaproteobacteria > Hyphomicrobiales > Phyllobacteriaceae > Mesorhizobium > Mesorhizobium sp. B2-2-4. Next base: position 111,196 of record NZ_VFWB01000004.1, read on the forward strand.
TTCGATGCCACGAATATCCCCCTCGGCGAACCGCGTGCGGCTGTCGATGGCGCCGGTCAGAAAGCCGACACCCAGCGGGCTCCACGGGACGAAGCCGATGCCGAGTTCTTCGCAAAGCTGCAGAACATCCTGCTCGGGGCCGCGCCACAGCATGGAATACTCGCTCTGCACTGCGGCCAGCGGTACGGCCGCGTGGGCGCGCCGGAGCGTCTTGAGACCCATTTCAGACAGACCCCAGTGCACGATCTTGCCTTGGTCCATCAGGTCCTTGATCGCGCCAGCGACATCCTCGATCGGCACCTGTGGGTCGACGCGGTGCTGGTACAACAGGTCGATGTGGTCCGTCCGGAGGCGTTTGAGCGAACCCTCAACGGCGAGCTTGATATGCTTGGGCTGGCTGTTGAGCCCCGGCCGGCGCTCTCCGGTCTCCAGATCGATGTTCCAGCCGAATTTCGAGGTAATTACGACCTTGTCTCGGAAAGGCGTAATGGCGTCGCCAAGAATTCGCTCGCATTCATGCGGGCCATAGGCTTCCGCCGTGTCGAAGAACGTAACGCCCCGGTCGAACGCCGTGCGGATCAGGTTGATCATCTCAGGGCGATGGGGGACGGTCGTTTCATAGGTCCGGTGCATATTCTGGACACCTAGGCCAACGCTCGAGACCTCGATCGTACCGAGCGTCCGCGTGCCAAGCGACGAACTGCCTGCGGCTGCTGCAGTCCCACTCGACTGAGCCAGGACGGGCGCGGTACCTGCCGCGAGGAGTGGAGCGGCGGCCAGGCCGCCCGCGACGCTGAGGAGGCTCCTGCGGCTCATCTTCATCCTGCTGTCGGCGGTCATGTCTCGGTTCCTTCCAGGTCTGGGTCGCCGCGCCGCGATGGCCGGAGGGGCGACGGTGCAGCATCAATGTCGGTAGGCCCAAGATAGTGCGTGTCGAACTCTGCGATAACGCGCTATAATTCGCATGCGGTGTTTAGGTGAGCTAACGAATGAGCATGGACTTCAACAATCTGGCCGCTTTCGCCGCCGTCGCGCGGGAAAAGAGCTTTACCCGCGCCGCCGCCAAGCTGCGCGTTTCGCCGTCCGCGCTCAGCCAGACGATCAGCAGCCTCGAAGAGCGGCTCGGCATTCGGCTACTGACGCGTACCACGCGTAGCGTCTCGTGCACCGAGGCGGGCGAGCGCCTGATGCGCACCGTGGCGCCGCGGCTGGGCGAGATCGAGCTGGAACTTGCGGCCCTGACGGAACTTCGCGACAAGCCGGCCGGAACCTTGCGGATCACCGCGGGCGAACATCCCGCCGTAAGCGTGCTGCAGCCGGCGCTGCGCAAATTCCTGCCGGACTACCCGGATGTCAAAGTCGAGATAATCGTCGAAAGCGCCCTGACCGACATCGCCGCCGAGGGTTACAATGCAGGCGTGCGAATGGGCGAACAGGTTGCCAAGGACATGATCGCGGTCCGGATCGGACCCCATATGCGCATGGCGCTTGTCGGTTCGCCCGACTATTTCGATCGTCATCCGCCGCCCCGTGAGCCCCAGGACCTCGCGGACCACAACTGCATCACGACCAGGATGCCCACCTATGGCGGACTGGCAACCTGGGGCCTGGAGCGCGAGGGGCGCGAGGTGAACGTTCGCCCAGATGGCCAGCTGATCTTCAACAGCCTGACGATCCGCATCCAGTCGGCGCTCGACGGCTTGGGGCTCGCCTACGTGCCGGAAGACCAGGCGCTGCAACACATCGCGGGAGGCCGCCTGATAAGGGTGCTGGAAGAGTGGTGCCCCTATTTTCCGGGGTATCACCTCTACTACCCAAGCCGGCGTCATCCGTCGCCCGCGCTCACGCTATTGGTCGAGGTGCTTCGCTACCGGGGACCTTGACGAGCGGGTGCGCGAGAGGCTGGCCAGGCCCAGCTTCAAATAATAGGTGGGCGCGATGAACAGACCTGCGATGGCCAGCCAGTGCAGGAAGAAACCCGCGTTCGACCCCTCGAAATTCCACCAGTCGAGCGTCATCTGCATGGATAGCTTAGTGCCCAGCGCCTGGGCTTGAGAACTCAACAGGCCGTTGGCGGCAATGAGTGCCGTGGCGAGCCGAAGCGACCAGATCCGTACGTTGCTCGGACGCGTGATGCCGAACCATCCGCATGCGACCCCCATCAGCATCGGCCATCGTAGTCCCAGATGGATCGCCACCAGGATCACCGCCCAGTAGGACGCCGCGACGTGGATCTGGCGCACCGTGAACCCGCCAGAGGCCGATAGGATTGAAGACAGGGAGTTGGAGATCAGCACGCTGGTCACCAGAAGCACGAGCATCGACACCAGCAGCAGGACCGTCGCCGTCGGGCTTATCCATCCATGGAACCGGTCCAACGTTCGCACCTTGGGCGATCGAGGTCGCGGACTGCCGGTCAAAGATGCCATGTCGACAAGGGTGCAGTCTGCCGTCATGACAACGCGGCAGCCATCCAGGGCCTAACCTCGCGGCGGTGCGGAACCACTTCCAAATATCCGTGGACAATCGCAAACGCCGATTGTGAAGCACATTGTAAATTGTTGAGTTTAAACAATTGTTTCGGATCGGAGCGCACATTGCGGCAAAACCTCACAATGTGCCGAGGGCGCACAAAATCCAAGCAAAAACAGCCGACCGACCGGAGCACAATGTGCGCCCTTTTATCCTGCCGTCTTAATCGGTCGTGCTTCGAGAGACTTGGCTTCTTTCGTCGTTTCTCCTCCAATCTACGATAATACACTATTCTATAATCAATGTTGCGATTCCATAGTCTGGCGTTGAGTTCCGATGCGCCGTGCAGTCTTCCGCGCTCTGCGACGGGGTAGCAGCGCTGCTTTTTTGCAGCACAGGAACCGGCGTGGCGCACTTTTCAGCGGACTGACGGAGCATCGTCACAGACAATCGAGCGCGGTCCGGCCGTCTGTCGATCGGTGCGGCCGCCGTCAGGATAACGTGCGTTCCGTCGTTCCTGGTCTGCATCGATCCTCATACGCCGGGGCGGATTTCCTTGTTCAGATGGCGTCCGTCAGCGTGCTGGCGCCATGCGTTTGAACAGCCGTCGCGCCGCTCATCGATGCGCTCCGAGCGAGGCTTCGATCCATGATGTGGGCGCGTAGCCGTCGCTCCACATCACTTGCATGATCACCGCCAGCTTGCGCGCTACAGCGACACAGGCCTTGCGGTGGCAGGAGCGTTTGGCGATCGCCTGGCCCAGCTCTCGACCTTGTCGGAGCCCCTGAAGCGCGTCATCAGTCCCGACGCTGCCTCGTAGAACGCACGCCACACTTCGGCGTCGCCGGCCTTCGAGATGCGTCCCTGGACGTCGATCGTGGAACCGGACTGCCAGCGTCGCATCAGCCCGAAGTAGGCCACAACGTCACGCGAGCGGCGGAAACATGACGGATCGTCGATCGCGATCATGAACGAAAGCGCCGTCACCGGGCACACGTGCTGCGTCTCCGGGCAGACGGCCGGCAGGCCGAGTTTCTTTAGTCCGGGAGCAGCTAGGGCGACAACGCGACGGCTTCATGCCCCAGACGCAGCAGGCGCTGGAAACGACTTCAACGCGGCAAACCGCGCGTCAGAGCCAGTCACAACTGTTATCTCAAGATGTACCATGCCAAGATCATCGACAACGCACGTCTCATCCATCGCGACGTCCAGCCACAAAAGAATTCTATCAGACGCCTTTTGCGTTGCGCTGCCAACGGGCATCCGGTGCGCGCTCGACTGCGGGGACCGCGAGAGACATCTTCGCTAGAGCCGGCTTGATGTAGCCACTAGCTTCGCAGGAAGACGGCTTTGTAACGTAGCTTCAAAAGGCAAGCGGTGGAGCACCGCCACTTCTGGCGATATCAACGTCTGAATTAAACATGAGGGAATAAACCGTCAATTGCAGATCACTAAGCATGTAGCGTAACCGCCGGAAATCTAAACCAACCGATTCCAAGAGTACCTGATGCCGCACGAATCCCCATCGATTGATTTCCACGAAGTGCGAGCCCTCAATGGGCGCCGCTCGGAGGGGTTCGAGGAACTGGTTTGCCAACTCGCGGGTCTAGAGGAGCGAGCAGCCGGCAGCGAGTTTATTCGCAAAGGCAAAGGCCGCGATGGCGGGCTCGAGTGCTTCGTCCGGCTCGGCGATGGAAGCGAAATCGGCTGGCAAGTCAAGTATTCGTGGTCCTTTGACGCAAATCTGATTGGTAGCCTCGACAAGTCCCTCGCCGCTGCTCTGGCGAAGCATCCGAAGCTAACTGTCTTAACGGTGTGCCTGCCCTTCGACCTTTCTGATGCCCGTGGCAAGGCTGTGACCCAACGGGCTGCATATCAAACTTGGCGGGCTAATCGAATCGCAGAGGCCGCCAAGAACGGCAGGTCCTTGGAAATCAAGCTATGGGACGCACATGCCCTTGGAGAGCGACTCACCTCTGATGATTCAAGGCTCTCTGGTCGCCGTCTATATTGGTTTGGAACGCAGCATCTGACGGCCGACTGGTTCGCCGAGCAATTCGGGCGCATAAGGTCTAATCTGGGGCGCCGGTATACCGCGGAAACCAACGTCGCCTTGCCTGTTCGGCGCGCTCTGGTTGGTTTGGCACGCAATGCTGAGCTTCTGCAGGAACTTGCAGACCATCGTAGTAAGTTGCTGGAGGTAACAGATGGGCTCAAGCGCACCGGCATCATGACGGCCGAGCAGGCGGAAACTATTGAGGCCGCGGCTCGCTCGCTGGATGCCATCGAGGATCTCAGCGCTGACCAGTGGCCAATAAGTACTTGGCAAGGGAAGGCGCATACAGCCCTTGAGGTTGCTCGTTCGCTCTACCATGCGGAATTGGAACGTCAACACCGGACAGCCGAAGATTCAGGCCGACCCGAACGATCGCATTACTCGACATTCCGGCAAGCTCTTGAGGCTTTCAACGCTCTTGTTGACACGCTAGAGGATCAGCCTTGGCTGGTGGCCCTTGGTGCGGCTGTCGTGGTGACTGGCGAGGCGGGTGCCGGCAAGTCACACCTGCTCGCAGACGCCTGTGCCTACCAGCTGCAGAAATCCCGCCCCGCACTGCTGTTCTTAGGGAGCAGTCTTGTCGACACGGACGTCTGGTCCCAGCTCATTCAACAATTGGGCCTGCCATCTCACTACACGCGCGATACATTCCTTGGGGCTCTCGACGCCGCCGGTGAAGCTGCTGGTTGCCGAAGCCTGCTTATGATTGATGCCATAAACGAGCGGCATGGACGACAAATATGGCCGGATCGTCTCGGCGGCTTTCTCTTCGACGCTGCCAAGTACGCAAACGTCGCGGTCATTTTCTCCTGTCGGTCAACCTACCTCTCACAAACCTTGCCATCAGACCTTGGCGCGCGATCCCCCTTGCAGCTTGAGCACACAGGCTTCTCAACTTTCGATGCGCGCGCATTTTTGGCTTTGCGAGGCATCATGTTGACTGAGCATCCATTTCTCGATGTCGAACTCCGAAATCCACTGTTTCTCAAGACGTGCTGCGACGCGCTAGAGCGGGAAGGCAAGACTCGCTTCCCGAAAGGTCTTCGCGGCGTCACGGCCGTCTTCTCAATGTACCGAGAGGCTGTATCTGACGCCATTCAGCGACGAATGAATCTGAATAGTCGGCGACGGATAACCGAGCGCGCCATAGACGCCTTGGCCCACGAGATTGAATCCACCCAAGATCCGTATATTCCCGTAGACCGAGCCTTCGAGATTATTGACGAGATTCACGAGGGGAAGGGCGACCAAGACAGCGACCTTTTGCATCAATTGGAAACAGAGGGAGTAATCTCGGTCGAACCCGTCCCCGCTGATGAGACCTCAGATTCCGATCTCCATGACCACGTCAGGTTCACGTTCGAGCGTTTCGCCGATCACACTGTCGCACGTTCAATACTCGACGAAACTCTGGTCGAAGCACGGCTACCGTCTCCGCTATCGCCAGACAGCCCGCTAGCGCGCGCTTGTGTGCGAGGTGGTCTTCCTTGGGGGGTGCGCGAAGCGCTGGCAGTTCAGCTTCCTGAGCGCACGGGCGTAGAGCTCTCCGACGCGTTGGCAAACATTCCCGGCGTAATGACCAAGAGCCTCATAACACCGGAAACGGTGCGATTGCGGGCACCGTCGAGCATCACCGAACGTACTCTGGAACTACTTGAGGACTCTGGCGGTGTAGATGCCCGTTGGGATGCACTCGTGCGGCTAAGCATCGATTCTGAAAGTACGTTCGATGCGTACTGGCTACATGAACTTCTGAAGGTCATGAAAATTTCCGAACGCGATGCTGATTGGTCGATCTTTGTCGCAAACTACGGCGATGACAGCTCAAACCCCGACAATTCGGCGGCTGTGGACCTCATTGCATGGGCAAGAGACGTGCAAGCTGGAGAAGCTGATCCGAACATTGCGCAGCGCGCGGCGATAATTCTTACCTGGTTTCTTTCGACCTCAAGCCGGCGCGCGCGAGATACGGCGACAATGGGTCTCGTGAACCTCTTCGCCAGGTTCCCCGCCGTGGCAGACGAGTTGTTAGAGCTTTTCGATGGCGTTAACGATCCCTACGTTGGCGAGCGTCTCAGTGCATCGCTCTATGGGGCTGCTCTCCAGGGCCGCTGGGGTGCTGATGACCTAGGCGTCATCGCCAAAAGAGTGGCGACTCAGTTCTTCCAGCGTGGCCCATTACCCTTAGACCTTCTGTGGCGCGACCATCTTTCCTCCCTCTTAAGGTACGCAGAGAGCAGAGGATGCACCGATTTTATTCCGGGCGGCGTCAACACCCATCCGCCCTTTTCTAGCAATTGGCCGCTTGAACCGGTACCGGATGCCCAGATCGCTACGTATACCCGTACGTACCGAGACGGCGTGATACTGAGCGATGAGATCGTGTCCTCTACTGGTCATCACGGGGACTTCGGATCGTACGTCATCAAGTATGCCGTAGGAGGCTGGAGCCCAGCTGGCCGTGAGGAGACGACCCCTCCGTCTTCCGCGGATCTGTACTCACTATGGCGCGCTGAATTTGATTCTTATTCGACGCCCGAAATGGTGCACTTGTTCGAAGAAATGGATGCGCTCCGGGCCAAAGGTCCGGAATGGGCCTATGCCAGCGGCGATAGCGCAAAGGAGCATCAGAGAATCGAGGAAAAGTTTCGGGATACGCTAGGGACTGAGCGGTTTGAGCGATACCGCGTGATGGCGCGTCACTGGCGACCTTCGGCTGGTTGGGGTGAAAATCCCGCCGAGTTCAATGTTGCCTGGGCGCAGCGTTGGGTCTGCATGCGCGCCCATGATCTCGGTTGGAGCGAAGGGCTCCACGGCCAGTATGACCGCACGTGTGGCCATGGACGGACCAGTCACAAGAGCGAACGCATAGGCAAGAAGTACCAGTGGATCGCACTGCACGAACTGATGTCCAGGATCTCCGACAACTGCGCTGCAACGAAAGGGGATTGGACCGTGCAGTATCGCGAAACAGTACGGCGGCTTCGCAAAATTGATCCGTCCCGGCTGATGGAAGAGAGCCACGACTGGGGCTGGGCGTCGTTCAACGAGCCAACGTTCTGGATGCCAGTGATTCCGAGGAAGGCAGCGATGGATCGTGATGCTGCCTGGGAGTGGCTGGATGCCGACCGCGAGCTGCTCGACGGCGCCTGCTTTGTCGACCTGAAATCGGATCACAACGGCCAGAAGTGGTTGCCGTTGGGGGGCTTTCAACATTTTCGGTTGCGGGGCACAACCCAGGAAACCGAGCGAATCCTGCGTGAAACATGGCTTCGGCTCGAGTGTCTTATAGTGCATATCGGTGATGAATCTGCTGGTCTTGACCAGCTTAAAGATGCTCTCTTTTTGGGAAATCACGATCTCGGACTAAATCAGGATGGCCAGGACGATTGGTATTTGGGCGAGTACGACTGGCGCAATGACCGCGATCCGCAGTGGTCACGCTGGTGGGGGAATCGCCAACATCGACGAGCTGGCGTCGAGGCGGCCGCAACAACGGTTCAGTTTCTGCAAGAAGCGGGGAGTTATGACCATAGTCTGAAACAAAACTTCTCGGTGCGGTTGCCCGCCCCTTGGGTGATCCAGGCGCTCGGACTGCGACTCGCCGATGGCCGCACGGTTCGATACGTAGACTCGCAGGGCAAGACACGGGCGTTCGATCCGTCAGCAGAACAAGCGGGGCCGAGCACAGTACTCGTGGCCCGGACGGAGTTTTTGCAGATGTGCCAGGCTAAAGGCTTTCGTCCGATCTGGGTGCTGGCCGGAGCTAAAGAGGTCCACGACAAGCAAGACTCGGATTTGTTCGGTCGCCGAAATTTTACGAACGTCTACACGGTTGATGGTGACACAGTTGTTTGTCGACTGAAAAAAGCTGAGTCCGAAGGAGACTCGACTTCGAGATAGGATCGCAAGGCCGGCTGCCTTGGCGCCGAGGCAGAGAGAGTGTCATTTGGCGCTGACGGCAAAGCCGCTGAAGCCGCTTAAGCGAAAGCGACGTTGCGAAGGCTCTTGGCTGGGGTGCGCTTTGATGCTGCGCGGCGAACGCTGGTGAAGGTCACGGCGATGGATCACAAGAAAAGAGACCCATCATTGAAAAGCTGTTGGAATGATGGCGAGGGGCCTAGCACTATCGCTCTGATTGCATTTGGATAATTTGTACCGGCCTAAAAACACACGGCCGGATTGGGGCCGGCGCCGTCGAACTCAATGCGGGAAACGCGCCGCCTAGCGTTGCCATAGAGATCCTGGCGGAGAAGACTGCGGCCTTGGCAAACACTACGATCAAACCAACAACGATCACCCGCGTGGGCTATGAGTATCAAGACCTCGTAGGGATCGAGGCGATAATTCGCTTCTATCGGGACCCCAAATCTTACAGTTGGGTTGAGCTTGAGGCTGACAAGACAGATAGCTCGCTGGATGATGTCGTCGTGGCTCGCAGCGATGGATCACTGGAATACTACCAAGTTAAATTTACGGTGGACCAGATCGACTATCCACTCACCTGGGATTGGTTACTCAAGAAGAAACCCCGAGGGACCTCGCTTCTCCGCAAGTGGGCCAGTTCTCTGAAGAACGTGGCCAAGCAAGGTTCTATCCATACTGCGAGCCTTAGAACCAATCGCATCCCTGATGCTGATGTTGCCGCATGCCTGAAAGGTACTCTGCTATCGCTCGACCTCGTTCCCAGGGACACAAGGCTAAAGCTTGAGAAGGAGTGCGGTGGTCGAGAAGCAGCATTGGCGTTCTTCGGGAAGTTCGAGTTTGTTCACAGCGCGCGGAATTTCGACGCGTACGAAAGCCACCTTCGTGACCAACTTGTGCCGACCGACTTGGAAGCGAGCGGTTGGCTCTATCTTCGGGAACGTGTCAGGCGATGGACAACGCGGCGTAAGGAGCCGAAGCCAGCGGGACGAATCCTTTACGAGCACCTCACTCAAGTCATCTCGCGGGGACGTCCCGAGCCCATCCGACAGGACTTCCGCATTCCCACAGGCTATTCTGTTCCGTCGACCACCTTCCATGCCGATTTTTCGAGACGGATCAGCGATCGGAAAACGCCAGTCTCAATCGTTTGGGGTACGCCGGGCCGTGGGAAAAGCACCTACCTGAGCTACCTAACTGACGTGCTTCGCAAATCAGGGTTACCGGTCATTCGGCACCACTACTTTCTAGCGGATGACGATCCTACAACTGATCGAATGTCCTTCGTCGCTATTGCGGGTTCCCTCATCAACCAGCTCTTCATTCTCTACCCAGAGGCGACCAGAGGAAGCGGCGACGAGTACGACAAGCTTCAACATATCGTCTCGGGGGCCGCCCAACATTTCAAGGCCCAGTCGAAGCGACTGTACATCGTCATGGACGGGTTGGACCATGTCTGGCGCGACACCGCCAAGACCGACCAACTGAACCACATCTTCAATGCTCTCTTGCCGCTCGCGGACAACGTGAGCTTGATAGTCGGGACCCAACGGGTGCCCGACAATCAGCTCCCCAACAGGCTCGTCCGCAAGGCGAAGCTGTCAGACTGGATCGAAATCCCAGCCATGGACGAGGTCGCCGTTCATACCTGGGTGAAGGCCCAGGATGCCGCTGGTAGGGTCATGGTCAAGGGCCACAATCGGGGAGATCGACGCGAGGAGCAAGTGTCTGAGATCGCTTCCAGTTTCTATTCGATATCACAGGGCCACCCGCTGCACTTAATCTATGCGTTTGAGAGCGTTACCCGAAACGGTGCGCCCATTTCGAGTGAGGACGTAGACCGGATCCCGCCGTGTCCCGATGGTGACATCCGGAGCTACTATGGAGGATTGTGGACCGGGCTTAAGCCCGCAGCGCGAGATACACTTCACATGCTAGCCGGCTCCGACTTCCACTGGCCCAGCTCGGGGATTCGTCAATGCGCCGGCGGCTATGAGGAAATCGACTTTCTGCTCGAGCCGAGAGAGTCTGGCATGGTGCCGTTTCATTCGAGCATCTTCGCCTACGTTCGCGAGAGATCTGATCATGCGGATGCATATCAGGCCCTGTTGCCGCGAGTTACAAGTTGGCTCGAAACGGCAGCGCCCGCGTTCTGGCGATGGGGTTGGCTCTGGCTCAGCAAAGCAAAACAGGGACAGTACGAAGACCTTATGCGAGGAGCAACCCGCGCCTGGGCTATCGAGTCGCTCGCAGATGGATGGCCTGACCACCAAATTGTAGCGATTTTGCGGGTGGCGGAACGCAAGGCCTTTGATGACGGTGATCTGCCGAAGACTGTTGAACTGAGGTTGCTCAAGACGCGCGCGCTAAACGGCGCGGAATTTCAAGTCTCGGACAGCGCATCATTTGTTGCGGCAGCCATTCAGGCTTCCTCGAACTGGCAGCAACTGCGGAACCTCGCGGACAACATACAGAATCTCAATCGAAACGAGGTTTCGCTTCTCCCCGCGATAGCGCCGCCCGACCTGAGGGAGGAGCTGGGCGCTGCCGCATTGCGGGAGCTAGCCAGGCGCATCAACGTATGGATCGAGCTGCGACACAAATCTGAACAGGACTTCATTGCCTTGGCACGGCTCTTCCTCAAGGCGGCGGCATATGTCGGTGGAGACTCGGTCGGACAAGCATTGAGGTTCGTTCTGGGATTTCGAGAACCCGAAGAACTGGTTCGGTTTTTTGTTGAATGGCTTGGGAACGCTGACAATCTTGACGGACTGATCTTCGTGCACGGCAGGCTTCAGGCAAAGAAATGGAAGGACGTTCGTCGCGCTATATTCGATGAGATCGTGCGAACCTGCTGCGTCATCGGAGCGGACTTGACCGCGCTTTTGCCTGCGCCGGACGAAGCAATAGCGCCGCTGTCTGCGTGTTGGTTTCGCCTGCAACGGCCGACCATTTCTCACGAGATGCTTCTTCCGGTTGCTGCATCGAATCTATTTAGCGACGACCATAGATTTGGACGAGACCCCGGTCTTGAGGCCTTCTTCGTAAATGTGTTCTTCTCCGCCCTTGCGACTTCGCTAATAGCAGAAGGTGATTATTCGTCCCTGTACCCTGGCGTGCCCCGCGACGACATCGGATGGATGCGTCTCGCGATCGACACGCTCGAAAATACCGCAACGCAGGTCTCGCGTGGGGAACTCTACGGCTTTTCTGCTCCATGGCTCGGTGCGGCGGACGTGGCCGAGCTCAAGCACGGGCCGAACACTGAGAGCGAGTATTTACTCTACGTGAGTTTCAGGCGAGCACTTCTCAAGATTGCGCTCGATCTCCACCTTATCTCAGCGGACGGCTCGACCTCCAACGTGAGTGTCGCAGCGCTCGAGATTGCGCGCGCATCGGTCCATTGGTCGGACGAAATATGGCTAGCGGAGAACGTAGAAAACCAAAAAGCGATTCTTGACGCCACCGGTGCGGCGACGCTTGTGAAGGAGGTTGCGGATAAAGAGGCGGCTACAGTCACCCAGTTTCACGAACGATGTGACCGATGGGTCGAACTGGCCCGGTTTTGCGACCTTTACGGGTTGGCTGGCAGCCGCCAGTTCATGGTGCGGGCATCAGATTGCCTTCTTGGGTACGGATACCACAAGGATTTATGGGCGATCGACGTTCTCGATGCCGTCAGGGAAGTCCATCAAGCCGGCGCCCGTACAGCTCTCCCGTTCCTCAAGGACCTCGTACCGATTATCGACGAGATTACCGAGTTCACCGATGGCGATGAAACGGACCACGTCCGCTCGGAAATGATAGAGGTTGTGGCGCAAACCTACCCCGATCGAATGCCTCAGTTCTTTCGTCACTATCTCCACAATGACGAGTGGCGATATGCCGATGAGACGTTGCAGCAATTCACGCACGTGCAGGGATTTGAGTCGGAGTTCGAGCGCGCATTGCCTGACACATATCTCGATCATAAGACGCTATATCAACTCGAAAAGGAAACTGCGAGAAGTTCAGCGGCTGCATCGATTCATGCCGCTCAAATAGTGTTTCTCGGCGGCAAGCCCGAGGACCGTCACGAACGGCAAGGAACAGCTAGGAAAAAGCCGCGCAAGCCCCGCCGGGATCCAACCAAACTGGGATCATCCGATTTTTCGGCGTTGGTAAAAGTCGTGTCAGGCAATTTTCCCTACGAGCACCGCAAGGAATTCATGGGCGACTGGCTTCGGCATTGGACGGATGCCGGCGAAGGCAAGCGGGCACTCGCATCTATCGAGGCCTATTTCGCAATCGGAGGACCTACATTTCAGGCAGATGACATTCTGGATGATGCCTTCCTGGCAAGTCTGCGCCTTGAGGGGAAAGCTAAGGCCTATCGCTGGCTGGTAAAAGGCCACATCTTGCGAAGCGGATGGGCAAGCTACTACCACTCGGAAGAGGAGGTCATGAACCGACTGAAGCTTGCGGCAAAGCACTATGCCGCAAAGTGGCTCGATTACATTCGCGATACCGCTGGACCAGCGACGGGGTGGAGGCGTCGTGAGAGCTTCTCAATCGGCCTGCGGCACTTGGTTCGATTCCTGATCCTTGTGGGTCAAGAGGATGTAGCAGCCAATGTGACCGAGACGTTGGTTCGGGTCCTAAAGCAGGAAGTGAGTGATCTGCCCTGGTTGGACGCGCCATGGCTCCAGTGACAACCGACACTTCGGAACCTGCGCTTTCATTGCTTATGGATCGGCTTAGCTGGCCAGTGAAGATGGTCAGGTGGCGGACGGCAAAGGCAATCAGGACACTTCTGGAACAGGAGCCGACGCGGGAGAAGGCAACGCGAGCGCTTCTTGACTGGATGGCGGCGCGCGATCTTGAATCGGAGGTCTGCTCAGTGCTCTCGTTGCTGACTGTCGTAAATGAGGAGGCGAAACCCGATCTCCGCGACGTCGCTCCCTGTGTGAAACGGCCATCTATCCTGTCGGACATACTGCTTGAAGTGGCCTATGGCTGGAGCCTGGGGGGATGGGATGAGGGTCTACGCCCCGATGCACCCGAATATTTCGAGCCGAGCCAATATTTTGAGCAGCACAAGACGGCGCATGTCCCGCCAATTCTTCTGAACAGCCTCTCAAAACTCGAGGCCAAGTCCGGTAAGCCGTTCAAGCGGCAATGGGCATACGAATGGCACGTGCTGCGCGAAGAAACCGGCATTCTTTTTACCCAGTATCCCTACTATTTCGGTGACTTTGCTCTAGCTCGGTCCGGAATTCACGGTCAGTTTCTGCAGCGACAGTCGGAGCTGTACCGATCCGCCTACCTTCGGGTATTTGCACACGCCGTCGCGGCGTGGGATATGCCCGTTCGATCGGCTACGGCGTACTGCCTTGAAGTGCTTCCGGCTGTGCCCGGCTTGTTTGAGGTGGAACCTCAGGCTCGGCCTAAATGGGTGTCCGATTTCCCGGCGAAACTCCACGACCCCAGCGCTGACTTCCAAAAACTTGGACGTGCGCTTGTCAAAGCGGGCGTGTCGAGGTCCCGGGTTGCTGTCTCGCTAGACGTTCCCTTGCCAAAAGAGATTGCCGAATTTGGGGCAGTCTCCGCTACCGCGTTCCTCTGTTCGGCAGACTTCGAGCCGGCCGAGGATTTTGACCCCTTCCTGCCCGAGACACTTGTTTTTTCTCATGACGTTGGACTGGGAGACGACATCCGTTTTCGAAACTTCGAGGACGTTCGCGTTGACGGGAAAGTCGGATGGTGCGCTCCTGTGAGCACGCACCTGATACCGATGCCGTCCGGTCTTTGGCACGATGAATACCTTGGCGCTGGGATGGCAATACCCGCGGCTTACTGCTTCGACTCGACACCGCGGCTCTCAGCAGACGATCGGGGATTGGCCTTGTCCATCGGCAAGGATCTCGTTGCGACCACCTCATTCTGGCACGATGACTGGACGCCGCTCGCGCCCAAGAAGGGGGCGACGCGAATCGGCGTAGTATCTTGTATCAACCGGCGGCTTCTTAAGAAGACACTTCAACGCTTTGAGGCTCGCCTGGGGTGGTTCTTACGGCTTTCAGCGTTGGAAGGAGAACGCATCTACGGTGATCTCAAGCCTCGCGAACGGCTAACATTCTTTCTCGATACCAACGAGGTAGGGCCTTAACTGGCTGGCACCTCGCGCTATCAGGAAGGCACACGTGCCATAAGTCGCCGCCTTCCAATTTGTAAAATCGAATCTAGCGTCCCACTTTGTCCATAAGCACCCGCAATTCGGGCTGAGGCGCGACTCAGAAAGTTCGAAAAGCCTCCAGGAACCTCAGCCAAACACTTGCAAGGACTTAGCAGAAACTTGGCCTCGCAAGGCAAATCCGTGTCGCGTTTATGTCGCGTCGGCGGCCGACATGAGTATTCGCTCGGCTGCCGCCAGGACGTCGGCGTCGTTCGTGTTGGGGAAAAGGTGGCCATATGCGTCCATCGTCATAGTGATGTATGAATGTCCCATGCGCTCCTGCACTACCTGGGCGGAAGCCCTAGGCCGCCATGCTGCTGCTCGTTGATGCACCACGATGCGAAGAAGTGCCTCAACGAATGCATGCCGGTATATTTGGCCTCCTGAATTGGAGCGCCCTGCCCGTCTTTCTTGCTGGTGTCGATCGAGCGCATCACCACTCTTTCCCAGGCGGAGTATGACGCTCTGTCACCTCCCGAGCGGGCAACGCTCTATCTGATGATGGGCTGATGACTGCCTGGCTCGCCTTCACGCTTTCCGCGGGTGTCGTGCTGGCCCTGGCTTAGCCCTTGAGGTCGCCTTAGGAACGGGTATGGATTGTAAACCGTTAGTTGATATGACAAAGTTCAGGCACGAGGGAGAACGATCAATGGCGGACATGACTCAGCTCAAAGCCGATCTGCTCGAAACCGCACGTAACGGCATTGGCGCGCGAAAGCTGACGGCCGAACTCATGGCTAAGGGTTATCAGAGGCGAGACATCCAAAGAGCGCTTCAACTGTGCCTTGAGCGAGGACAATTGCGGCTAGGCTCGGAGATGCAGCTCGTTAGGGAAGCTGCGTAACTTGCCAATATGGTCGGTGCAGGATCGGCAGGATCGGCGCCATAACATCTCCAAAGGCGATCAGCGCCGCGATTTCGAGAGAGATCGCGACCGGATTATGTACTCTTCGGCTTTCCAGAGGCTGGCCGGGATAACACAGATAGTACGCGCTGGCGAGGCAGACGTCTTTCACACCCGCCAACAACATACGTTTAAGGTGGCCCAAGTTGGTAAGCGCATAGCGCAATACTGCCAGCAAAAGTTCGGCCCCGCCTGCGATGAGCTAGGAATCGATCCCGAGGTCGTAGACGCGGCCGGTTTGGCTCATGATCTGGGACATCCTCCGTTCGGGCACGCGGGCGAGAGTACCTTGGACAAGCTGGTAACCGAAGCCGGTGATAAGGAAGGGTTCGAGGGCAACGCTCAGACCTTTCACATAATAGCGATGCTTGGCGTCAGATATGAGAGTTGTTCAGGCTTGGATTTGACACGGGCCACGATGGCGGCATGCATGAAATATCCTTGGTTCAGGGAGATCGGGAACCCGGATCGCGAGAAGAAGTGGGGTGCCTATAAGTGCGATCAAGCAGACTTTGATTTCGCCCGAGCATTCCATCCTGAAGGCGTGCAAACCGCCGAAGCAGCGTTAATGGATTGGGCCGACGACATCGCCTATTCCGTACACGATCTGGAGGAATTTCATCGCTGTAGAGCGATTCCGTGGGAGACCATCTTTGGCGACGATGGCGAAGAACTGATAGGGAAGACCCTACGAAACTGGCATGGGGCGCCAGCTCGTGCAGAGGAGCGCCTCAAGGTAGCGTTCACCCGCTTGGAGGACGTCCTTACAGGCATTGGGCAAGTCCGCGAGCGTCCCTACGAAGGCAGCCGCGCTCAGCGAATCGCTTTGCGCAATATGACCTCGCATCTCATAACGCGATATCTTGAAGCCGTAACCCTTCGGCCATCAGATGGCACTTCCGGCGTCATCATCGATCCCGATCGAGAGGCGGAAGTGAAGCTCCTAAAGCAGATCGCCCGCCAATATATCATCTCGTCACCTGCACTTTTGGCACAGCAGCACGGTCAGGGACTGCTAATTCGAGATCTATTCGATTGCTTCCATGTGTCGAAAGAAGTCGAACTGGAAAAACTCAAGGTTTTCCCCCCTAAATTTCTTCCAAGCCGCCTTTCTTACGTCCAGGACTTCGAAATTTCGCGGGCTCGCTTTGCAGCAGACTGTGTGGCTAGCCTTACTGAAGGTGAGGTAATGAAATTGCACGCTCGGCTTTTCGGACGGGAAGCTGGTTCCGTCCTTGATCCGATAGTGCGTTGAACGGGCAGCGAAAGATAACCAGCCCGCAATTCGGCTGGAGACGCTAGACAGAAAGTTCGAGAAGCTTCCAGGAACCCAGGTGAGCCAAATGCCCGCGGGTACTTGGCCTCCGCGAGTGCCTATCCCTCGCCTTGGCTTCATAGCCTAGGTTTGTAGCGCTCTTGACTGCCTGACTGGGCCGGATAAACTCCATGTCGTGCCTTGAGAGAAGCGGCCCTGGGCATCTTGGCGAAGCCGCGTGATAACCGACGATGGGGGAGCCCGTACGTCGTAGACAACGAGCAGCACGGCTGCCCAACAAAACTCTTTGAACACATCAACTGGCCCGCTGACCTGCTCATGCACGTCTGCGGCCGAACGAACACGTTTGGAGATGGAGTCATGCGGATACAGAGTGGCTATTGGTGGGCGATTAGCATTCGGCAGGAGGATGATCGGCCCGAGATCATCGACGTAGGTTCTTATTCCTTTGGCCAAATGGCCAATCGCGTTGGGGATGCCGATCCATTCGACTTGATAGAATTCGAGCTACTGCAATGGCTTGATTCCAGCCTCTGGCCAACAGAGGTCGCCGTCGATCCGTCTAGAATTCGCGAGGGCTATTGGTGGGCGCTTGACCCGGCAGAGAACGCATATCAGATCGTCTTGGTGGGCAAAGATAGAGCAGTTCGAACCTTCAATGGCGATTTCGATAGCTGTCTGGACGAGTTCGAATTTCTGATGCCTCTGGATCTCATCCCCACGGCTCGCGCCGATCACTAGGGCCTGTCGCCGTCACGCTGGCTGCTTGCGCGTCACCCCGAACCCTGGTCATGTCGCCTCCTGATCCGTTGCGCGATACGCTCCATGGCCAACCTTGATGAGTGGCCCCTCGTTACCCATTCGGATGAGATAGCAACGAGCTGAACGCTATCTGAATCCCTTGATATCAGCACCTCCACTCGGTTGAAGCAAAACGAGATCTAATCGCATAGACTCACCGCGAATGGTGCGTTAGCAGACGATTTCAACAACAGCGCTGTATTGGCGGTAGCCCTCTCCCGCTACCACTTCAAACCCACTATCGTACGTAATGGCGGCAATGTGGCGGCCGGCCAATGCGGTGTGCCTGTCGGTATACCGAGCGCTGGGGAATGCAGCCCCGCCAATAAGGGCGGAAAGCTTGCCCTTGACCTCAATCTCGAAGCCTTTTCGTGCAGGCTTGGGCTGCACCGTGACACTGTGAACAAGGCTCCGAAAGCTTTCGATGAGCGGGCCACGGTCATCGGCGGCAGTTGCGTGGTCAGCCAAGACCTTTGAAAGAGCATCGACGGTTTCGTTGTAACGCTGCAGGGTCGCTGGGTGGAGTGCGACGGTCGACGGTGGCTCATCGACATTCGAAAGTTGCGCCTCGATGTGAGAGAGCTGTGCCTTGAGTTCCGCAATACGTTGCTTTGCATCCTCTTCAGCAATGACGCTCCTGATCACCAGGTCGATCGTGCGCTGCCGTTCGCCTTCAATTCGATCTCGCTTGGTCTCCAGTGCTGTCCGAATTCCATTTCCCTGGGCAGCAAGCTGCCGACGCTCTTCATTGTATTTGCGGATGTAGGCTTCTATCAGGTCCGGCGCTTTCAGCTGTTCGCGCATGCCATCAAGGACCGCCTTCTCGATCTCGGGCAGATAAATGATGCGCCGGTTGGAACAGCTCCCGCTTTCACGAACTGCCGAGCACCGGATACGCGTCTTACCGGTCTTGTCACGATCGTGAACGGACATGCCCGATCCGCACACTCCGCAACGAAGCAGACCGGACAACAGGTGGGCCGGCCGACGCTTGTTATTAGTAGGCGCGTTCACCCTCGCGCCTTTGCGAGCCTGTGCCTTCTGCCAGATTTCGTCATCGACAATTCGCAAATGCGCAACCTCTTTCGTCTGCCACTGGTCCTTCGGATTTGCCCTGGAGACGCGCTTTCCAGTATCCGGATTTTTCACCATCCGGACTTTGTTCCAGACGATTCTGCCGACATAGAGTTCGTTGAAGAGCAGTCCGACCCCACGTCGTGCATTTCCGTTGATGGTAGAACCGTTCCATCGCTTTCCCCGCGGTGGCATTATCCCATCCCGGTTGAGATCGCCTGCTAGATCTCTTGGAGTTCGACCGGTGACATAGGCGGCAAAAATGCGCCGGACGACTTCAGCCTCCTCTTTGACAATCTCCAGTTCGCCTGGGCGGCCCAAGATAGGTCGATAGCCATAGGCGCGGCCTCCCGCGTGACGTCCGTCACGGACGACTCCGGCCATACCCCTACGCACTTTTTTGGCGCCATCCTCCCTCTGCATCTGACCGACAAGTCCACGAATACCTATGAGAACTGCATCGGCAATCCCGTCATGAACAGCCTGGATTTGGATGCCGAGAAAAGAGAGCCGTTTGTAAATGCCCGCGAGGTCCGCCATGTCCCGCGACAGACGATCGAGCGCCTCGACGACCAGGATATCAAACGCATTCTGGCTTGCCGCCTCCATCAAACGCATCAGGGCGTCGCGACCCAATACCGAAGCACCGGAGCGCGCCTTGTCCTCGAAGACGGCAATGACATCGAGGCCGTTGCGATCTGCATATGCACGGCACAGCGCAATCTGGTCCTCGGTGGACTTTTCGTTTTGCAGCTCTGTCGAAAAGCGTGCGTAGACGGCGGCCCGCCTCGTCTGTCGGAACCCTTCTTCTGGCACTGATCTGCATCAAACTCGGAATGTCGGTTGTCCGCAACTCCGATTGAAATGAGATGATCGCGCCTGGCATCAGCAACGGCAAGCGCTTCGACGAACTTAACCATAGCTCTGCGAAGTTCCCCCGCCGTCGCCGCTGGGGTGGTTCCGTGGGGCAATCCACCATTGTATTTGTCTTTTGCAGCCGTCACGAAGGCCAGGATCACGATGACTACAGGCAATAAAAGGGGCCCACTCCTTCGATCGTGCAATTGAGACCCTGCAGGATAGAAATCGGATAGGTGCCAGACTAACGAAGTCTCGCGAGAGTCCTCGCAACACGGTTGGGAACCTTATGACTGTGAACTGGGATGCGTAGGCGAGCCTTGTCATGCCTCGGTCCCATCGTCGCCACGCGCAAAAGCAAAGCCGCCCTCTCCGGGCCTTCGGCAATGTTGCTGCTGACCAATTTCTTCGGGAAACACTTGCTCGGGCATTGCCTCCTTGGCGATCCGAACAAGGTCGTCGCGCGCCGAACGAATCTGCGGCCAGGGAAACTCACTGCTGCCCTCCGAAGGTTCCCCTTCCGTCAACGCGGCATCAAGCTTAGCCGCCACGCCGGCAAGTGAGGCCGCGGGGGTTCTGGACAACAGCTCGAGCAGTTCCTCCGCTCGGTCGGCAGCCTCGCCTTCGGCGAGCAACATCGCTGAATAGCCCATCTCCCTATCGGCCGCATCCCAGCGCGCTTGATGAGCGGCCAAATCGGTCTCAGCCTTCGCGCGGTTTGCAACTTCCTTAGGAGAAGGATTGGGCAGCGCTTCGGCTTCGACGGAATGCAGCGTTACGCCGTCCCTGTCGTGCAGCCGGATGGTCGAACAAGGCAATTCGACCGTTGCGACAAGCTTGCTCTCCATGCTCTGCTGCAGGCGGCACAGTTGTTCAGTCTTCTGTTGGGCAGCCTGCCATTTGCGCCAAGCTGCAACCGCAGGGTCAGCGGATTGGCCTACTTTCAGATCGTCGCGTCTGAATGCTGTTGGCTGCCATCCCGCAATCGCAATTGCTGTTCCCCCAAGTAGGCTCCTCCGCGTGACGAGAGACAAAGTCGTGGTATTGTCGGAATCAGCCATGATCCGAGCTCCAAACAGCTTGGGTTGTGGTCAGGCCGCACTAGGTGTAGCGAGCACCTGTGCGGCCGCACAGTCTCCGTCACTTATGTCACTTTTTGTGACTTTTAACAAGATTAATGTCATGAAAAAGGACATATTGCCCCAGCAGCTCCGCGCGGCTCGGGCCTTGATTGACTGGACAAGAGAGGACCTGGCGAACGCATCGGGCCTGACCGTTCGTACGCTTGCCAGAATTGAGAGCTCTCAAACGACCCCTAGACCGGCTACACTTGAAGCGTTAACCGCAGCATTGGAAGCAGCGGGGATCGAATTCATTTCACAGAATGGAGGAGGACCTGGCGTCCGACTTGCCCGTCGACTGGACGGCAACTGACGCAAGCGATCATTCTGAGTGCGATGGGACTCTTCCTAAGCGATCGTTTGTCGAGATCGGAAGATCCTGACTTTCAGTCAGACCTGACGCTCCGCTCGCCATGCAGTCGGATTGCCCACCCATCTATTGATATCGGATTCGCGCCAGCCCGCCCCGTTGATGCTTATCTTGATCTGAGCTGGGAACGTGCCTTCGGCGATCTTGCGATAGACGGTCGAGCGGGACAGGCCGGTCCGGGCAAGGACGGTTTTAAGGCGAATGATACGATCCGGTTCGGGCATGACTGCGTTGCCTTTCGCTGACTGCAATTGACACCTGCTGGGACCAGACAGGACGGAACGAATGCTGGACGCAATCAGGTTTGTCGCTTCAGCCGTCTGCGGCGTGAAAACGGCGGCAAATCGGAGGGGTGTCAGAGCCCAAGGCTCCGCCCCTTACCGATGCCATGGCTGAATGCCAGTTCCGCACCAAGGCGCCGGCCGGAATCGATGTTGATGCCAAGCTCGCGCTTGCGGTTGGCGAGAAGAGATTCCAATTGCGGATCGCGTTCGAGGCTCTTGGCCATGTCGGACATGGCCGACCGCGTGGACCTGTAGCCGGACATGTCGCCGGCCTGATATTGCTCCCGTCCCGTCCGATCGAGCTTTTGCCAACGTTCCACGAACCGGTCGGCGCGGCGGCTGGGATCGATGTCCATCCCGGTACGGATTTCCGTTTCAAGCTGCAGAGCAAGCACGATGCGGCTGACGCGGCCGGCGCCCGCCTCGCGGACAAGCTCGGGATTTTTCACATAAGCCGCTTCGGCATCGCGCCAGCCATACGGCCGCACCTTCTCGAAAGCGCTACGGGCATCTCTCAGTTCGCGCATCTGCTCGGGATTACCTTGGCCATTCGCGTTTCCACTGCTGAGGATCGCATCGATCGCTCGCGCGTGACGCACAAGCGCCTTCGTGCGAGCGCTGCGCAACGCTGCTTCGGGGCTCACCGCCGCATCCGCGTAGCGCTGCGCTCCCCTGACCGAAACATCTCTTTCAGGCGCCGCGCCGCCGTCTGCGCTTAACGCCCCAACATTCTCCCTTTCCGGCCCGCGCCCACGGTCCTGGCCGGGCTCGGCGTCTGCGGGCGAGCGCAATCCATCCAGCAACTCGCCGATCCTGTCGCGCAGTTTCTCCGGAACGAGACGACGCACGATCTCAACCACACGCTCGCGGAAGGTGATGCCGCGCCGCTCGGCATAGCTCTGCGCTGGGTCGATCCGCTCGTAGTCCGACGCCATGTCCTTAGCGCGGTCGCGTGACAGCGTGCGGACAAGCCGCTCGCGGGTCGCGAAGTCACAGCCGCTATAATGCAGGTCCATCCCGTCTCGATGACGCGATAGAGCCACATAGCTGCCATGCGCATCCATGCCTGGCGTCGCCAAGACATGGGTGCGGTCGACCGTCATGCCTTGCGCCTTGTGAATGGTCGCGGCATAGCCGTGGTCGATATGGGCATAGTCCTTCATGTCAAAGCGCACCGACCTGCCATCATCGGTGCGCACGGTCATGCTCTGTGAGCTGACCTCTTCGATCACGCCGAGCGTGCCGTTCTTGACGCCGAGGCCACGCTCGTTGCGTAGGAACATGACGCGATCGCCCTTGGCGAAGTTTCTTGGGCCATGTTCGACAGTCACCTGAACCTCGTCGCCGAGATCGCCGGCAATGCGCATGCGCTCGCGCGCTGCTTGGTTCAGCGCGCGCACCTGGTCGTTTGTGTGGGTGAGGATGATCCGGCTGGCCTCTGGATGCGCCTGCCTGTCGCGATCCCAGCGCTCGACGAGTTCACCTCGCGCTTCCTCGCGCGTTGCAGCCTGATGCACCATGCCTTGCGCGTCGTAAGCGCTGATCGCGGCACCGATCCTGCCGGTTGCCAGATCGCGCGTGGCATCGCGCTGCCAGTCCTCGCGCTGCCGCCGCACCTGACCAATTTCGACGCCGCCGTGTCGCTCGTGGAGAGAGCGGAATGCAGCGCCGGCTTCGATTGCCTGTAGCTGCTGTGGATCGCCGACGAGGACAACTTTTGCGCCAACGTCCGCCGCATGGGAAAGCACGCGCTCCAACTGGCGCGTGCCGACCATGCCGGCTTCGTCGATCACCAGGACATCACGCGCGGTGAGCAGATCACGGTCCTGTCCCCAGCTGTGCTCCATACTGGCGATGGTGCGTGACGGGATGCCTGAACCGCCTTCCAGATTCTCGGCGGCAATACCAGAGAGTGCGGCGCCTTTGACCTCGTAGCCCGCCGCTGCCCATGCCTGGCGCGCAACGCCCAGCATGGCGCTCTTGCCCGTGCCCGCAAAACCGACAATGACACCAAGACCGCGACCATCGGTGATATGCGCAAGCGCATCGATCTGCTCGCCCGAAAGGAAAAGCCCGCGTTGCGCAGCCCGCGCCAGCGCTGCCTCGCGATGTGCGTTGCTCACCGCGTGTCGCTCGTCGAAATCGATACGCTCTGCCGCGCGGTGAAGGCGCTGTTCGCTCTCGATCATCTGCCTTGTGGTGAAACGGTCTTCGCCGCGTCCGTCCTTGCCGAGTTCGACCAGATCGGGCGCGTTGCCGATCGCGCTCATCACCTGGTTGAACTGCTCGATGCCATCGCTGTGGCGATGCGAGAACTTCGCGATGTCCTTTCGGGTGAAGGTCGATTGCTGATGCGTGATGGCATCGAGCGCCACGGATGGATCGGCAATGATGCGCCCGCCATTGTTGCGCGCGATCTCGCGATGCAGTTCGGCGCGATCTGCTTCAATGTCGCCAGCAGCAAGGCCATTGCCCCCGATGCGTTGAGCCGGAGCGCCGATCTGGGTCTGCGGCTCCAGGGCAATGCCCTGCGCTTCCAGACTGCGATGATCGATGCGGGCGTCGATGTCGCGTTCGGCAAGGCATTCGTTGGCCAGCTCCGCCCATCGCTCGCGCCAGCGTTCGACCAGCTGGGTAGCATTCCAGTCTCGAACCTTGGCACCAAAACCGTTCTCGTCCACGGACCGCATGGTCAGCATGACATGAGCATGCGGCTTGAGACTGCCATCCTCCGCCCTGTCCCAATGCACGTTGAGATCGGCGACCATGCCCCGGCTGACAAACTCCGCCCGAACGAAGTCGCGCGCCAGTTCGATGCCTTGCGCCTTGCTTAGCTCGCGCGGCAGGGCAAATTCCACTTCGCGGGCAAGCTGCGCATCCTTGCGCATCTCGAAGGCCTCGACATCGTTCCACAGCCGTTCGCGGTCGCGCCAGGCCTCCGGTGCATCCTCAGGCAACATCACCTCGGAATGGACGACACCGCGCTTGGCCGAGAAGTCGTGGCTGCGTTCGATGCGCTCGTCGCGTAACCTCGCGGCCGAGCGGTAAGCAGCAGATGCTACAGCGCTGCTCCCAGCCTTGCGGCCAATGACTTTGACATGAAGATGAAAGATCGCCATCGCGACCAGATCATTTGCACGTCAAACCGCACGTCGGCACGACGTATAAGCGCGCCCTCCCTCGAAAAAATCTCGGGATGGACCAGCCCGTCCCGGGCTGTCTCGGCAACCCTGAAGCCTTCCGGCACACGCTCGCCTATCATGGCCGCATCGACATCGATGGAGACAGCCATGCGCAAACCACGGGATTTCGACGCGGAACTGAAGGTACTGGAAGACAAGGCGCGGGAACTCAAAACGCGAAAGGTGCAGCAGCTTGGCGAGCTGGTGATCGCCACCGGCGCCGATCAACTCAGCAGCGACGAACTGGCTGGTGCACTGGTCGCAATTGCCGAGACGAAAGACACCTCAAAGCGTGAGGCATGGGCCAAGCGTGGAGTAATGTTTTTCGAAAATAGGTCCCGGCGAACTGCTTTGGCATCTGAGCGCAACCCACGCAGCGCTCAAGCGCAACCGGGCAGCTCACAATCGCCGGCAAGCGGCTCTGGCTCGCAATGACATGCGCACCTGGCAGATCGAGCGCCGCAAGCGCACGCGGCAGCTCATCGAACTTGGCGGTCTCGTCGTCAAGGCAGGCATTGTCGAGCTCACCAATGACGATCGCGCCATCATCTACGGCGCGCTGCTCTGGATGGCGGACAAACTGCAAAGCCATGAAGGCGAGCAAGCGCGGGGTCTGTGGGCCGCGAAGGGAAAGCTGGCGTTTGCATCAGAATGGCATGAAGACCAAATGGCCAAGCGAACATAGCGGTGGTCAGCAAGCGGCGGACGATCCAAGCCACCCATTAAGTCACACTGGGCCAACAATCACTTCGGCCTGAACGGGGTATTACGCACGGTCGAGCGGAGCTGATGGCAACTATTGCTGCGGTTGGCAGCTTTGCGAGCCGGCAGCCCTGCTCTGCACAGGCGGCAATGGCGGGGAAGCGAGGGGAAGTTCCTCGCTTCCCAACCGATCGAAAAGGGTATCCGCAGTCGATCAGAATGATCAAAGCGAAGCTTACTCTTATAATGTTGCGCAAAAGACGTGGATTTTACAACGAGATGTACTATTTGCCTCGGCGGCGGGACGGGGAAATCAAATATCACTCAATTCGTCCGATACAACTAGAGGAACTTATATGACCACTGCTCTCGAACAAGACGGTCAACTGGATACCGTGTCGATAGCGGCCGACATCGTCGCCGCCTATGTGTCGAACAATCCACTGCCGGTCGGCGAGTTGCCGAAGTTGATCGGCGATATCCATGCCGCTCTGAAAGGCATCGGCACGCCGGCGACGGAACCTGTGACCAAGCAGGAACCGGCGATATCGATCAGGAAGTCGGTGACGCCGGACTTCATTATCTGTCTGGAAGACGGAAAAAAATTCAAATCGCTGAAACGCCATATCGGAGTCCACTACAATCTGAGCCCAGACGAATACCGGCAGAAATGGAACCTGCCCTCCGACTATCCGATGGTGGCGCCGAATTACGCCGCCACGCGTTCGGCCTTGGCGAAGGCATCAGGGCTCGGGCGCAAGGCGGCGCCCACTCCTGCCGCGGCGGAAAAACCAAAACGGCCTGCTCGTGCGGCAGCAGCGACGACGACTGCGGCAGCCATCAAGTCGCCGCTGAAGAAGACACGCAAGGCACCAGCCAAAACCTAGCGCGCTGCACCTGGCGGACGTGCCAGGCTGTGTAGGACCAGAACATAGCGCAGCCCCGCCTTGCGTCGGGGCTTCGTGTTAAGTCGGATCACTCTGCGGAGCGGCGGGACCAGATGAGCGAGAAGTCGCCCTCGGTGTCGGTCTCGACCAGGCTCGCATAGATCGGAGCGGGGAAGCTGGGATCGTCGAGCTTGACGGAGTGGTAGTCGCGACCCTCGCGCGAGGTCTTCTTCCATGCCGCCCCGAACTCGGTGGCGCCGGCGAAGATGCGGTAGTCGGGACCCTTTTCATTTTCGCCATCGGCCGGAGAGAGCGTCACCGTCTTGACGTTGAGATTGAGGGTCTTGACCGAGCCGGAGAAGCCGTTTGGCGGTGCGGGAGAAAGTGCCGATCGTAGCCATTGTGGTAGTTCCTTCTGGTTACTCGGGCCGCGCCCATCGCAGCCTCGATGGTGGTCGTGAGACCGGAGACGATCGGTCCGCACCCCTGAAGGGGCTGAAACGAAGTGAAAGACGGCGGCGCGAGGCTTTCTTGGATCGCGAGGAATGGACGCGCAGCGGACAGAAGATTGCCGTCCGGTGCAGAAGTTGGCGACACCCTGGCCGACGCACTCGCGATTCTTGTCGCTCCTTGTGTCGGTCATCTGATCGACGATGGATGCGGTAAGCAGGCTTTCCAGCAGCGACGCCGACTGAGTAGGGAAAGATGATCCACAGCGTCTCCAGTGTGTAGAGCACGTTGGGGATGAGGAATGTCGGCAGGCTCGATGGCAGCTCGCCCAGATCACCGACCGTGCGGACATCAAGTCCGAGCGTCAGGGACGCGACGGTCAGAACCACGATGCAGACCAGAGGAGACGGCACGGCCTTGGTGAGCCGGGGGCAGAGGTAAATGATCGCCAGCCCGGCAGCAATCATGGCGTAGCTCTCCCACGACTTGCCAATCAGTTCCGGCATCTGCGCCATGAAGATGAGGATGGCGAGTGCGTTGACGAAGCCCGTGAGAACGGAGCGCGAGACGAAGCGCATGACGTAGCCAAGCCGAGGGGCGACGCGCTTTATCGCGGGACAGGTTTGGCTGACCCAAGCGCTTTAAAGGCCTTCAGGATTCGATCGCGCGTATACTTATCGGGCGCCACTTCCGACATCGCGAACAGGCTTTCCCTGGCAGATGCAACATCGTTGAGCGCCGATTGTAGCCGCGCCAGATTTTCCCACGCATCGAGCACTCCCGGCGCGATTTGAGTGATCCGCCGATAGAGCTCCATGGCCCGAAGGGGCTTGTTGTCGTTTGCCGCACGAATCGCTTGATTGTTCAGCAAGCGGGCCAGCACGTCACGATTGCTCATCCGCGCGACACTGAGTGCGGAAGCGCCGCCTTCCTCACCGAGGCACGCCCGGCAGATCGCCGCGACCGCGTCTTGCGACACCGGGTTGCCACCCGAAAAGGGGTCGATCACCACAGGGCTCTTGTCACCAATCTGGACAAGGACGTGACCCGGCAGATTAAGCACATAGGCGCTCCATCCAGCCTTGCGCGCCATGGCAACGTACAGGATCGACAACGCAATCGGCAGACCACGTTTGCGGTCGAGCAGCCGGATGAAGTCGGCATTGATCGGGGCATCATAGGTTTCGGTATCGCCGACAAACCCAAACTCGCCATTGAGTACCCTCGACAACACGGCGGCACGTTCTCTCACGAGAAGTGCGCTGCGCCCTTCCTGGCACACCCGATCCTCGATCTCTTCGAGCTTTTCGAGATACGGCGCGATGTCCGTGTGCTCATGATCAAGGTGGCTCAGCGCAAGCGACGCCAAGTCGAGAAGAATGTCCTCATCCTCGATCAGGCCGATGGAGGCAACGTCCATGATCACGCCCCTTTGCCGATAGAACCGAGCTGCGCCACCAGCGACGGCCAACTCCGACGTATATCCTCGCGATAGACTTCATCCTCGCTCGCGCGCGGCAGATGCGGATCGGCGAGCCAGGCGCTCTGCTGCGGGCTGAGCATATTCGCAAGCGGTTCGCGATAAGGCGCAGCCCGGTTGATCCTCGAACGCTGGGCCGGCGTTAAAGGTAGATGACGAACCGCGTTCTTACGCAGATAGAACTGCGGTTCGCGATCCGATTCGAAGCGGCCGCTTTCGACGACGTCGAAGCCTTCCGCAGTTGCAAAGGCATCCAGACCGGCGCGAGAGATTTCGCGCGGATCGAACTGCACCTGTACGACTTCCTCGCCGTCGACCCAACCGGCATCGGTCGTGATTACCGCCGGGTGCTGGGCAAGGCTCGTTTCGCCAGACCAGAAGCACGGTGTTGCGTATGTTGCACGCTTGCTGAGGCCGTATTCGACCAGAAGGTCACGCCCGAGAAGGCGGAAATAGCCGGGGACATCCTCGCCAAGCCTCTCGAGCACGGCGACGATCTTTTCGTGCAGACCCAAGGCATCGTAGCGATCTGCCAGTTTCGGCAGGAGCTCGGCTCCGTCGGGTCCGAGAAACCGGACGACAGGATTATTCCAGGACGGTTCGTCGTATCGCCGCAGGACTTCGGCATCGGAGCCCGGATGGTTGTTGAAGATCGCCACCGGCACGAACCGGTCGGCGATCAGTTCTACCATCAACGGATGCGTCAGCACATCCTGGCCAAACCGCACGCACGTCGAACAGCCGGGCACTTCCTGGAAAAGCAGCAGGACAGGCTTGCCCTGTTCGGCCGCAAGCGCCAGGGCGCGGTCATGATCGCGCAGCCACGTGACATCGCCAAGCTCACGATGCTCGCGAAAGGAAATTCCATCTTTCTGCATGGCGCTAATATGGTGTCTCCGGTTCGCAAAACAATGACGATTGCGGCTGGGTCCGTTCGCATCGATTGCTGTGTGATGTCGGCACGAACACGGCTCGGATACCTCAGAACCACCGAGACGACAGTCCGGCATTTTTTGTGACCCTTAACCTCGCGACGGCGGCGGGCGCTTCATGATCAGAAGCTCCTTCGCATCATGCAAATCATCCTTCGACGAGATGGCAATCGTCAGCCATTTCCCGTCTATGTATGTTTTCGCTTCATCGTAGAGTTTCACCAATTGCGGACGCCAGACGTAACGCCGCTCCTCGAATTTCTCTCGTTCTGCTCCCCCCATGACGACCAAAGCCGAAAACCGGCGGTATTCCGGAATCAAGGTGCAGAACGCCCTGGTCTTCTTGAAGCGCAGGGACCAACCGCGGTTCTTGCCACCGTAGAGCCAGTCCGGCGCGAACACCCCAGGGTAGGATTCGTCGATCCAGTTCCGCAGCTCGGCCCAACGCTTGAACGGATCTGGTCCGATCCATTCGCGGACGACTTTGTCATCGGGCGGCGCCGATTTGCCGGTGATCCTGTCACCGATTTGGGGAAGCGGACCGGTAGGTAAACTCATCGGGAGACCTCGTGTTCACAGACCGGCGGCGGCCGGAAGGTTGTCGCATGGTCGTGCCAGGAGGTTGCGACGCGCCGCCAAGGTGTTCTTGGCGATACTTTCCGGAGCGGCAGGGCACCGCGAAATCACTGCAGGCGAACCGACACCTGGAAGCTCTCGCACGACCGTCAGGTCAAGCGCTGCCAAAGTCTTCTTCCTCGCAAGTCCCGCCTTGTCCCCATCAAGAAAGGCGGTGGCCTCTAGCGGGAGGAATTGCAGGCTTTGCAGCCCGATGGAGTTCAGCGCCAGCGTCAGATACGGCGTGAGAAAATCCGGCTGGTTGGCTCGCTCGCCGGTGAAGACGCCGCCGGAAGCGACGCCGATGAACACCGGACGATCCCTGAGCATTCCCACCTTTCCGGCCGGCGTCGACTTCATCGTGCGATCGACGCGCAGGACCTGATCGATCCAGGCCTTGAGGACCGAGGGAAGGGTGAAATTGTGCATCGGCGTTCCGATGACGATCACATCGGCCGCTTCGACTTCTCGAATGAGTGTTTCGGAAAGATCCAGAGAACCCTGCAGCGGGGCCGCCAATGTGACCGGCGACGACAGGGTGACTGCGTAATCCGCCTCGGCGTGAGGCAGGGGTTGCGCTCCCACATCACGCCGCGTGATGGTCGCCCCGGACGCAACCTCGAGAAGCATTTCGACCATCGCCGCCGAAAGCTTGCGGCTATGCGATTCCTGTCTCGGACTGACATCGATATGGAGAATGTTCATGTGATTGTTCCGATGGCTTCACGAGGTGGCGAGAAGACAGGGCTCAGATCGAGCCAGCCGGTGCGACCCCAGGGAAGTCCTTGTCGTGATCGAAGACGTTGTTGAAGAAGTTCGTCAGGGAGTACATGGCGACCAGCGCGACGATCTCGATGATGTTCGCGTCGGTGTAGCCAACCTCGCGGACAGCATTCAGATCGGCGTCACCAACATGCCCTCGGGTCTCGATGACCTTGCGCGCGAACTGCACGGCGGCGTCCCGCTTCGGGTCGTTGGCGTGACCCTTTCGGGCGAGGATGATGTCCTCGGCCGACAGCTTGGCCATGTGTTCGGCCGTAAAGCTGTGAACCGTCAGGCAATAATTGCAGCCGTTCAGCTCGGAGACCGCGAGGCCGATGCTGTCGCGTGTCTTCACATCCAGCGCCTTGCTCAGGGATCCGAGTAGTGTCGCCCATGAGTTAAATGCAATGGGGCTCTGGGCGAACGCCGCCATCATGTTTGGGGTGAACCCGATGTTCTTGGTAAAGGCATCGAGAGTGGGTTTCGAGTCAGCCGGCACCTGGTCCGGCTTCAGAGCGACAGTTCTCGCCATCATAGGCTCCATAAGTTCTTGATTGTGTGGTTGATCATGCGAAGTCGAGAACGTCGGCCACCGGCATGCGCGGCTTCTGCGGCCAGTTGCCCGCTCTCTCCGGTCCCACGGTCAGCAACATCACCGGGATTTCATCCTCGGCGAGCTCGAACTCGCGATGCACAGGTTCGGCATCGAAGCCGATCATCGGCGTCGAGCCCCAGCCCAGCGAGCGGGCCGCATAGATGATCGCCGCAGCGCCGAAGGTGGCGGTGCGGACCGCCTCGTCGCGGTCCTGTTGCGGTTGATCGTCATAGATCCGGCGCGCGTCCCGTTCCCAATCCGGCACCATCTGCGCCTGCATGATGCCCGCTTCCACCACCGGCGCCAGGCGATCGGGGACGGTGCTGGCATCGGCCAACTTGCCGATGACGATGAAGGTCACGGCAGCGTCGGTGATCGCAGGCTGGTTCCAGGCGATCGGACGCAGCCGAGCCTTGGCTTCAGGCGACCGTACGGCGATGAAGCGCCAGTTCTGCAGATGAAAGGATGTCGGTGCGGACGTGCCGATGCGCACCAGCTGACGGATCTGATCGTCGGTCAGGGTCGCGGCAGGGTCGTAGTATTTAGTGGCACTACGGCTCAAAATGGTCTCGATTACGACGTTCGTCGCGAGAGCATTTTCGCTATTCCCGGTCTCAGAATCGGCGTCGCCAACGACGCGCGTTGCGGGTTTGGTGGCGGCGGTGTTGATGCAGTTCATTGGGGTAGCTCCCTCATCAAGTGATTACAAAGATCAATTTACGTGTGGCGGTGATTAGTTCGAGACTGGATTGGCTCAATAAGATGCGTTAAAGGATCAAAACATGCCCATGCTCAGCCGCCGCGCATCTGCTCGCCGGTGTGCGCCGCTCGACGCCATTCCCCCGGCGTCATCCCCATCCTCTCGGCAAATACGCGCCTGAATGCCGATACCGACTGATAGCCGACCGTCTCGGCCACTGCCTCGGTGCTGATGGAGGGCTTCTTCAACTCATTGGCTGCCAAGCTCATGCGGAGATCGGTCAACAGATCGAGGGCGGAGCAACCTAACCTGTCTTGAAAGTGCCGCATGAATGTGGCCCGCGACATGCCGCACATATCCGCCAGATCAGGCAGCTTCCAGGATCGCGCCGGATCGGAGAACATCGCCGCGATTGCTGGCGCCAGCCGCGGATGGCCGGCAAGAGCCAACAAGCCTTCGGGGGCTTCCTCGGCCTCGCTCGCCGAGCGCAATACCAGCGTGAACAGTGCCGAAGAAAGTGCGTTGAGAATGGCCCGTCCTCCCGCTCTGTCGCCCGCGGATTCCATTCGCATCAGCCTTACGAGACTCGCCAGTTGGTTGGAGGCAGAGCCGATGCCGTCTTCTCCATCACCGTTCATTGCCCGAGCGACGAGATCGGCGGGCATGTAGTTGCGGATCAGCCGATCGTGCGGCGGCCCAATGAAAAATCGCCCGCACAACAAATCCAGTTGCTCGCCCCGGCCGTCGTTCTTACTCAACGTCCATCCGGCAGAGCCAACGCTTTCGTGTGTACGGATTGGCGTTCCGCCGCTGCCGTCATGCAGTACGTGCGCCGCGCCGTGAGGGAGCAGCACGACATCTCCCCTCGCCAGCTCCCGCGCCGTTCTCGTCTCCGGATTCTCTAAAATGGCCCGGCCACTGACGATAACGTGGTAGGGAATTTCGTTCGCCGCAGATTGGCCCCAGGCTACGCGCCACGGCGCACCATACGCGCAGCGAACCTCGAGCTGCCCGGTCACGGTAATGATTTGCAAGAGACGGCTGAGCCAGTCCACTTCAGACATAAAACCTCGGCAACCTGAAACAGCGACGCTTCTTATCGAAACAGCCTTTTGGCTTTACCTCTCGGCCACATCTCCAAACCTGGGGCCGCACCAGCGCTGGAGCGTGCGCGAGCCATCGAGCGCTCGACAATCAGAACCGTGGACCCTGTATCAGACACTGCCATAACGTGCGGCTATCAGTTCAATTAACGAGCCGCCACCAATGGGAACGATTTGGGAGCGGGCAGGTGCCACCGCTCAACGGATCGACAGTTTTTCGGATATCGGCGGAGCGATTTGAGTCACCGAAACAAGGGCCCGTGGCCGGCTGGCTTGGGACCGAAAACTGTTCGTCCGCTTCTGGAGTGAAGTCACCGGTAAGCCGCTGTTGCGCTGACGGCTGCACCGGCTCTATCAGGGCTCCCGCCAGCTCCTCAGAGGAAGCCGGCCGGCCGCTCAGATGATGTCAGCATTCCGCCTCGACGGCTCTGCGTCACAAAGCCGGCCATTGAAAGAACGTCTGCAACGGGTCACTCCAGAAATGCTTGGCGCTGCGCGTCTTCATATCCCTGATCCGTCCGTTGTCCTCAACGCATCCAATGTCTCAGGTGTGATCGTACCTGTCACTTTCAAACCATAGTCCGTCTGAAGCTTCGTCAAGGAAGCCCTCATTTCGGGACGGAATATGCCGTCGAGTTTCCCGTTGTAATAGCCGAACGCCAGCATGGCGAACTGCACCTCAAGGACAATGTCCTTGAAACGCTCGGCGTTACCCGGAAGGATCTTGAGCGGTGCCGGGGCAGGCACGGTCTTCGGGCTTGATATGTCGGAGGGGGTGTCGGCGGACTGTACAACCGAGCGGTGTAAGTTGGGGATGGGCTTTGATAGTCAGGAGCTGAATATCCCCCGGTCGACGAACGATGGCTGCTATGCGAGCTGTGACTGCTGTGGCTACTATGCCCCGCCAGCGTATACTCGTGATTGAGTTTGAAGATATCGAACAAAGGCGTTGACTTTCCGCCGTCGCTGAATGTCGGTTTCGTCGGAAATGCATGCGTCTGGGTCGGAAGGAAGCCGGCCGCTAGGAGCGACGGGATCGCAAACAATCGCTTCTTCATGCCCCTACCCCCAAATTCGCGTATCGTTCAAATAGGTACGTTTCCAGTCGGAAATTGTCCCGGGGCACGGTGCCTGAATTCCTCGGGCACCGTGCAGAGCGGAAAATTATACAACCGCGCCTCTATCCCGCGGCTGGTGACGAAATTCACGGCTCGCGAAATCACGTCAAAGCCACTTGAGCTGTCGTAAAATAGCTTTGCCCAATTCTGCCGACCGTAGCCGATGTTTTTCAGCTGCATGATTGCCCATGTGTGTATAAACGGCAGGATCGTAGCGATGAAGCGTGCAAGTGCTGAAAGATTGGACGCGTTCGGTTGCATCAGCACTGTGCGCAATTCGATCTGCGCGCCTGTCCTGCAAAGAAATCCAAGGTTTCGCAAAAGGCCCTCGTGCGCACCCTGCTTGCCGACAATCTCGTCATGAACGGTCGCATCGGATGAATAAATTTGTCTCGGAGATGCTCGGCGAGACGACCCAGGTTTACAAGACGCCGATCCAGCGGCCGGGGCAGGGGATATTCGCGCCCCGCGTCTGGGCCCCGCACTATACACCGCGGCCGCTGCGAAGTCCGCTCGAGCTGCGCGAGATGTCACCGCTCCTGTCGATCCTTATGGTACGAACTCCCCGTCCTTCGAACTGACCAAGATCCGGCACTCCTTAGACAAGCCCTACCGCGGCTATTACGAGCGCGCGAAAGGATCGCCATCTGTCCTGCCTCGGCTGCAGGCTTGGCAAGACGAGCCCTTGCAAGGGGCCATCAGCCCGGCGCCCGAGCCGCAGAACACTCAAGAGGCGCCGAGTACGAAGACGCGGTCTAGGTCTAAGCCACGTCAACCGCCGCACGTCGGGCGTCGCGCCGCACGAAGGCAAACGCCAAGGCCGCTCCGGCGATGCAAGGTGATAACGCCGCGCTGGCGTTTGTGCCGCGTCCTGCCGCGCCACCCTCCAAACCGCTGCCAGGCAAGATGCTTTCCCTCGGCACACAACCTTCGGCGCCGGCGGGAGAAACCTGCGACGTTCGCGAAATCCTGGCCGCCGCGGCACAAGAGCAAGACGCGGAATTCAACGCAATGAGCGCCACCGTTCGCAACGAACACGGACCGACGGTCCGCGAGGCCATCGAGACGCTCGACGCGCTGCACCGATCTTTTGGGAAGGACGAAAGATAGGACCAGAGCGGATCCGTAACGCTATGCAATCCATTCCCGTTCGTTAATTCGCCGGGCCGACAGCCTGCGGTAGCCTTCTGGCCATCAAAACAACGTGGCACGGCCAGGAGAATTCAATGACAACGGCGACTTGGAACGGCGCGACCATCGCGGAATCAGATAAGACGATCGTCGTCGAAGGAAATCATTACTTCCCACCTGAAAGCGTGCATAAGGAATTCTTGCAAACCAGTTCGACGGCAAGCCGCTGCCCGTGGAAGGGAACAGCGAGCTATTATTCATTGGTTGTGGGCGAGAAAACCAATGAGGACGCGGCGTGGTATTACCCACAGCCGTCGACGGCGGCCGCAAACATCAAGGACTACGTCGCATTCTGGAATGGCGTCGACGTCAAATAGCAACGTTCGACAGCACGCCGGACAATATGCGCGCAACTGTTGTTTCGTAGCCGGGACTTTAACTGCCAAGGATGCAGGCTAGGCGGCTCTTTCCAGCGCCTTCCACTCACGTAGCGCCTGCGCATCGCGCGGCGTGACATCGGGATATTCGAGATCGTCGCCGACGGTTGGGAGGATCTTCCATGACCGCGCGCATTTCCTGCCGACCGCCTTCTCAACCACCACGGCAACTCCCGGCACGTCATTGAGCGTGAATGCACCCGCGGGCGGGGCTTCGTTGCTCGCCATCGCGTTGGAGGTGATGCAGATCTCGGCCAGGTCGATGTCGGCGAGGGTGCCCAGCAACGTCGTGTCCGAGACATAGACCAGCGGTGAGGCC
This sequence comes from Mesorhizobium sp. B2-2-4, assembly GCF_006442375.1. Lineage (NCBI taxonomy): Bacteria > Pseudomonadati > Pseudomonadota > Alphaproteobacteria > Hyphomicrobiales > Phyllobacteriaceae > Mesorhizobium > Mesorhizobium sp. B2-2-4. The sequence continues at coordinate 146,963 of NZ_VFWB01000004.1, forward strand.
TCAAGCGACGAGCCGATCCGCTTGGAGGCGCGCTCGACTTCCAACGCGCCGGTGACGACGCGGCGCACGTCGCGGATCGCGTCCCATTTCTGCGCCAGCGCATCGTCGCTCCATGCGCCAAGGACATTCTGGAACGGCTCGAGATGGACGGAGGATGCGCCGGGATAGCGCGAGAGCCACGCTTCCTCGGCGGTGAAGGACAGGATAGGCGCAAGCCAGGTGACGATGCGCCGGAACAAATAGTCGATCGCCGTCAGCGAGGCCTTGCGCGCGACGGATGATGGCGGGTCGCAATACAGCGTGTCCTTGCGGATTTCGAAATAGAAGGCCGAGAGCTCGGTGTTCATGAAATGCGACAGCGTGCCAATCACCGCCTTGTATCCAAACTCGGCATAGGCCCGGCGGACGACGGCATCGATCTCGCTCAACCGATGCAGCATCAGCCGTTCAAGCTCGGGCATTTCATCGGCCTTGATGCGATCCTGGTCGCGGAAGTGCGCGAGGCTGCCCAGCATCCAGCGGATGATATTGCGTAGCTTCCGATAGGTCTCGATGGTGCCTTTGAGGATTTCCGGCCCGATCCGCAGATCGTCCAAGTAGTCCGATTGCGCGACCCACAGGCGCAGGATGTCCGCGCCGGACTGCTTGATGACGTCCTGCGGCGCGGTGGTGTTGCCGAGCGACTTCGACATCTTACGGCCGTGCTCGTCGAGCGTGAAGCCATGCGTCAGCACCACGTCATACGGCGCGCGGCCGCGCGTGCCGCAGCTTTCCAGCAGCGAAGAATGAAACCAGCCGCGATGCTGGTCGCTTCCCTCGAGATACATCACGGTATCGTTGCCGCCATCGGCCTTGCGCTTGATGCCAGCGAGGCCGGGAAACTGTTGCGCGTCTTCCAGCACGAACGCATGCGTCGAGCCGGAATCGAACCAGACATCAAGAATGTCGTCGACCTTCTTCCAATCGTCCTTGGCGTGATCGCCGAGGAAGCGTTCGCGCGCGCCTTCGGCGTACCAGGCGTCGGCGCCTTCGCTCATGAAGGCTTCCGCGATCCGCAGATCGACGGCCTCATCCCGAAGGATCTCCACCGAGCCGTCCCCTTTCTCGCGCACGAATACGGTGATCGGCACGCCCCAGGCGCGCTGGCGCGAGACCACCCAATCGGGGCGGCCCGCGATCATGCCGGTGATGCGGTTCTGTCCCTGTTCGGGCACCCATTGCGTAACCTGAATGGCCTGCAAGGCGCGATGACGCAGCGTGTCGCCGGACTTCGCCTTGCTACCGTTCAAAATGTCCTTATCCATCGCGATGAACCATTGCGGCGTGTTGCGATAGATCACCTGTTTCTTCGAGCGCCACGAATGCGGATACTGATGCTTGAGGCGACCGCGCGCCAGCAGCGCGCCGCGCTCGATCAGCGCCTTGATGACGGCGTCGTTGGCGTCGCCCCTCTCACCCTTGTCGGTGAGCACGCGCTTGCCGGTGAAGCCCGGAGCCTGCGCGGTGAGCGCGCCGTCAGCATCGACGGTGTAGGGGATCGTCGATGAGATGCCGCGCGCTTCCAGGTCGCGGGCATTCGCCATCCAGATGTCAAAGTCCTCGCGGCCATGGCCCGGCGCGGTGTGGACGAAGCCGGTGCCGGTGTCGTCGGTGACATGATCGCCATCGAGCAGCGGCACGGTGAATTCGTAGCCGCCGTCGAGCCCCTTCAGCGGGTGGCTGCATTCGAGCGCGTCGAGGATACCGGAATCGATGTCGGAGGTGCGCTCATAGGACGTCACGCGCGCCTGCTTGAACACATCCGGCGCAAGCTTGTCGGCAAGGATCAGAAGGTCGCCGGTCTTCGCCCAATTGTCGGCGGGCGCGTCGGTAACCTTGTAAAGGCAGTAGGCGATCTTGGAGGAAAACGAGATGGCGCGGTTGCCGGGCAACGTCCATGGCGTCGTGGTCCAGATCACCACCGAGGCATTAGCGAGGCGGCCGAACGCGGCCTTCACCGGAAACTTCACCCACACCGTATCGGAGATCTGGTCTTCATATTCGACTTCCGCCTCCGCAAGCGCGGTCTTCTCGACCACGCTCCACATCACCGGCTTGGAGCCACGATACAACAGGCCGTTGGCGGCGAATTTCATGATCTCGCGCGCGATCTGCGCTTCGGCGCCGAAGTTCATGGTGGTGTAGGGATGCGCCCAGTCGCCGATCACGCCGAGGCGCTTGAATTCCTCGCGCTGGATGTCGATCCATTTCTGCGCGAATGCCCGGCACTCTCCTCGGAATTCGTTGATCGGCACCGCGTCCTTGTTCTTGCCCTTGGCGCGATAGGCCTCCTCGATCTTCCATTCGATCGGCAGGCCATGGCTATCCCAGCCTGGGACGTAGTTCGAATCGAAGCCACCCATCTGCCGGCTCTTGATCACGAAATCCTTGAGGATCTTGTTGAGCGCGTGGCCGATGTGGATGTTGCCATTGGCATAGGGCGGGCCGTCATGCAGCACGAATTTCGGACGGCCCTTAGACTTCTCGCGCAGCCGGTCGTACAGGCCGATCTCGTTCCAGCGGGCGAGCAAGTTCGGCTCGCGTTCCGGCAGACCCGCGCGCATCGCGAAGTCCGTCTTCGGCAGATAAAGTGTCTTGGAATAGTCGCGGGAGGGAGACTTCGACTTATCGATCATAGCAGCGTTTTGGGCCAACCCCGTGGAGCGAACGCATTGCGTCTGAAACAACAGGCTAGCGGCGCCGTGAGACCGCAAAGTCATCAACGGCGCGCCGCTGCCCATGTCCTCTACGGGAACGTTATGCCGAACGCGGCCGGATCCGGCTTCTCACCTTTTCGGGGAACCAACATGCGCTCCAAGCCTCCCGGCACGTAAGTGGCCAGCAGGACCGCCTGGTCGCCGACAATCTCGATCGTATGCGGCACGCCACGTGGAAGTGCGGCGTAGGCGCCAGGGCCGACCTCGACGCGGGTATCGCCGACCGTCGCGATGAGCTTTCCCTCCACGACATAGACCAACTCGTCCTCGCGCGAATGGGTATGCATCGGAGGCTCCTCTCCGGCGCGCACCGTCCACAGGACCGCGCTATAGTCGCCGCCGGACTGGCCGCTTTCCACTTTGATCTCGATTTTCGAACCGCCGCTGGCGGTCATTGTCTCGCCGCCCTGCGGCGGTGTCAGAACTGGTTTTTTGACTGCCATTTGTGGCCTCCTAATCATGACCTTTGCTTGGGTATCGCAGTAGCGATGAACAATTGTCGCTCACGTCCATCAGCATGGGATCGCGGGCGGCAAAGGAGAAATGACGTCACGCCATGAAATTAATAGCCGCGCGTTATAGCGGTCCCAGGCCTTCGATATTGGACACGTGCGCGGTCGAGACTGACTGACTACGCAACTCAGCCGCAAACCTCGGCTGACGCCCGATCGGGCGCTCAAGTCGGCGCCAGGAAGCGCGCCACTGTCGCATTTCTAACTTGCTGCACCCTGCCCTTTGGAACGGCCAATGCGACATTTCTTCTTTGCAGAGCTGGCGACATTTCTACATCGCCGCCACAGGCAATTTAAGAAGGGTAGGTTCAAGTTTGAGATGCGACCTGCGAGCGAGCGATCGCAGCAACGAAGCGATGCAATGCGCCTACTCGCAGATCGACCTGAACGAAAACGCCGCAAGACCGAAGATGGCAACTGGCGTTACGAGGTCGATCGGACAATGCTTTTTGCCGTCCAACTTGAACCTGCTTTGGATCGCCAGGAACTGGACCTAGCTCGCCGTCCGAAGCAGTGTGAGAGAATGATCCTTGTTGATTCAAAATCCTCAGACCCCGCTTCTCAGCCAGGTATCGGATTGATCGTCCGATTTCTGAGACGAGTCTATCGCACAGTGGGCGCGGTGGTCGTCGCCGGAATCATCGTTCAGCTCTACGTGTGGACGAGCTATTCACTGAGGCCTATCGACGTAAGCGGACACTCCTCGGCGGAGCGATGAGCGCGCCGCCGGACGGGTTGCTCTGGGTGATTTCGCTGTGCGGCGTGCTTGTCACCGCACTGCTGCGGCTCCCCGGCTTCGGCTTAGCGTGGACCGTGGACGGAGCACTGCCGATCGTCCTCGGCGCGTTGGCGCTATGGCACTATCTAGACGATTATGGAGGGCAACTGATCTTCAGCCCCGAACGATCTGAGATCGTCTCGGCCATGATCCTCAGCGGGGGGACCTTTTGCTCGGCACGATGCTGCGTCGATACGGTTTCGGGTCGAGGCTGCGGTCATCGGGACCGGTCGATGGGCTTTTGCTGTCGATCATGGCGGTTGTCTTCGTCGGCTTGCCAGTCGTGCTTGAGATCGGCAAGCATCAACCCCTCCCCGCCTGCGCTCACATCTCCGAAGGACAACAGCCCCCAGGCTGCCTCTCAAATCGGCGGTATGCGCCATGATGAGAGGCGCGCTTCGATGACACGCAGGAACAGGCAATGATCGCTGCCTTTGACCGCGCTTCTGCTACTCGCAGCGGCGACACCGCCCCCCATCCGGGCTTCGAACCGCTTTCGCCCACCGGCGATCACGAACTCGCATGTAACGATGTTGAGGATCTGCGTCGAGAGGGCGGAGCCTAGCGTCTTTACGGTGGCGCGCGGCGAAAAGGAGATCGCTCGCTGGACGCTGGATACCGAAGGCGACAGCTGCTTTTCCGAAGAAGATTACAAACGCCGCGCTGGAGCGTGCTCCGCCGAATTCAGTTTTGCCGGGGTCCTGAGCGCCGACAAATCGGACGGACAGCATCTCCCCGTTTTGCATTTTAAGTTGGAGGCGTCGCACTTTCCGCGAGGCATCTCGCGTTTTGACGATTCAACGAGGTTGGCGCCCATCCATAAGGGCGATCTGACGTGGGAGGAAGACCCACGTTGTACCTTTTCGCGTAGCTTCCGCTACGACCTAACGCGCGAGCAATATTTGCCGGATGCCACCCTTGCCTGATTGTAGCGACTACACGGATCCATGAGCTATGTTGTCGTTTATCGGTCGACCTCACCGAATACGATATCGAGCGAACCGAGAACCGCCGAAATGTCGGCAAGCATGTGGCCCCTGGAAATGAAGTCCATCGCCTGGAGATGGGCAAAACCCGGGGCGCGAAGCTTGCAGCGATAGGGCTTGTTGGTGCCGTCGGAGACGAGATAGACGCCGAACTCGCCCTTCGGAGCCTCGACTGCCGCATAAACCTCGCCGGCGGGCACATGATAGCCTTCAGTGTAGAGCTTGAAATGATGGATCAAGGCTTCCATCGCCCTTTTCATTGCGGCCCGTTTCGGCGGCACAACCTTGCCGTCCTCCGTTGACACCGGACCAATGCGCTCTTTGCCCAGAAGGCGGTCGACGCACTGGCGGATGATCTTTGCGGATTGACGCATTTCTTCCATCCGGATTAGATAGCGATCGTAACAGTCGCCATTCTTTCCGATGGGGATGTCGAAATCCATCTCTGCGTAGCATTCGTAAGGCTGCGATTTCCGGAGGTCCCAGGCTGCGCCCGAGCCGCGCACCATAACGCCCGAGAAGCCCCACGCCCAAGCATCGTCCAACGCGACGACACCTATATCGGCATTGCGCTGCTTGAAGATGCGGTTGGGGGTCAAAAGCTCGTCGAGATTTGCAACTGTGACAAGAAACGGGTCAATCCAGTTGCCAATGTCCTCGATCAGCCGTTCGGGCAGATCCTGGTGTACGCCACCCGGACGGAAATAGGCAGCGTGCATCCGTGACCCGGAAGCGCGCTCATAGAAAACCATCAGCTTCTCGCGTTCGATAAAACCCCAAAGCGGAGGCGTAAGCGCACCGATATCGAGAGCCTGTGTCGTGATGTTGAGGAGATGGCTCAGTATTCTGCCGATTTCGGAATAGAGGACGCGGATCAGCTGCCCTCGGATCGGCACGTCGATGTCCAGGAGCCGCTCGACTGCCAGCGCGAACGCATGCTCCTGATTCATTGGCGCGACATAGTCGAGCCGGTCGAGATAGGGCACGGCCTGAAGATAAGTCTTGTGCTCGATCAGTTTCTCCGTGCCGCGATGCAGGAGCCCGATGTGCGGATCGACGCGGGTGACGAGTTCGCCGTCCAGTTCGAGCACCAGGCGCAACACGCCGTGAGCTGCCGGATGCTGCGGACCGAAGTTTATATTGAAGTTCCGAACGGACTTTTCGGGCATGACAACGTTCTCCCATACGGATGAGACGAGACGGCACCGTAAAGTTACCGACCAATCGACGCAGCGTTGGCTGGTCAGTTCGGCATTCACACTGCATTTACATGCGCGATCTCGGCCCGGGCCCGCATGGTCGAATCATGGGCGACGGGCACGAGGCCCGCCGCTAATCAGTGGCTTCGGCCCTAGTGGTTTGCGCCGCCTAAGGGTTTTAGGTTCGCGCAAAATTCCGCGTAAGGTTTGCTCATAGCGGCGTCCTGACACTCTTTCATCATCGCGTCCTGATCACTCTTTGCCATGTTTTTCCAAGCGGCCTCGAACGCAGCCTTCGGCTTCATCGTTTTCATTGCTGAATCAGTAAAAAACGGCTGCATCATCGCTGGCGAGTCGAGAGCGCCTGCCAATGCCCCGCCTCCAAGCGTTGAGAAAGCCAATGCTCCGAACAGAATGGGTCTCAGATTCATTAGTAGGTGTCCTTCTAGTTTGCGGGAGTTCTTATGCAAAGTGTGTCTGCGCCAGCTCGAAAACTGCGTTCTCTTCGGCGCATTTAGGTTTCGCCAGAAGTTGACGCTCCAAGCGAATGAAACCATTGTATGGATTTCATAACAGACGGGAATTGAAGTGGTCTGTGAGGTAGGCCCGCCTGATGAGACAGCTTGGCGGCTTGACTAAGATGGATCGGGTTGGTTTCTGCGCGGCCAGTTGCTCCCATTTCTGACGTAGCATAGACCTCGTTGGGTGTCCTACCGCCAGAAATCGAGTGTGGGTCGCCGGTTATAATAGTCGATCCATAAACCGATGCCGCTGCGCGCCTCGCTTCCGATCTCGACTGCGATGAGGAAGACGCATTCGGGAACGCTTGTCGCTCGGCTCAGTGATTTCAGCTGGTTGCTTCGCTGTGTAAATGTCTTCCTTCGCGAAGCGTCATCATCCCCTAGGCGGTGCGCTACCGCGCAGACAAAGAGGCAGTTCATCGAAATCCCTAATTGCCAATCGCTATGAAAACCATGCCCGGCGGTAGTTGGAAGCATCGATCCATCCCGCCAAGATACAACTCTCGTTCATGTGTAATCCCGGGGAGCCATTCGCTGATGGCAAGCTGGGGCTTGGAAACGAGCCGTCAACAAAACTCCATTTCAATAGGAGAACGACATGTCCGATATCGAAGGTTCTGCTGTCAAAGACGGCGATCGTATTGACCGAGCCGACATCGCCATCGCGGTGACACGAGCACCATTTGCGTATGAGGACGGCGCAACACAGGAGTTCTACTCGGACGGACGCACCGTTTACACGGACGCCGGAGGTCGGTCGTCGGGAGAATGGAAAGTGGACAATGACGGGAGGTTCCAGTCGTTCTGGCCGCCGTCGGTATACACCACATACGATGTGTTCTGGATAGCCGGTTCCGACGGAAAGGCTGTAGGAGTGAGGTTCACTGACCCGATTAGCGGGGCAACATTCGACGGTCGATACGCTCCCACGCCCGCCTGAGATCGCGGTTTCTTGCGTGCTATCAAAGGCGATGGGCGGCTTGGTGCTCCCTTCCCCAGACGACCAGATTCAGGTTTGGCGTGACCCGCCTGCCAGCTCTCATTGTGCGTCGTGTCGTATGATTTCGATCACGCGGAGCCGAGGCAACGCTTTCGCAACTCGGGACTTTCTTCTTCGCGGCCTATGCAGCATGCGGATGGCGCAGATGATCCAGCACCGGTAACGCGTCACGTGGTGGAGAACGACTGGACTGCCCGGGGTTGATCTCCGAGAAGGCAATAAGCCCTGCCCTATCGACGATGAAGCGGGACGGTATCGGCAACGTCCAGCTTTGGTCGCCGTTGAAAACGGGGAGGTCGATATCATTCTTCCTGTGAAGGTCTCGGAGCAATTCAGGTATGCGCCATCGCACGCCGAAGAGCTGGCCAACGCGACCGCCTCGATCTGAAAGAATCGGAAAGCCGAGCTTCAATTGCGCGTGTGCTTTTGCGTTCTCGGCGACGGTCTGCTGGGAGATGCCCACGAGTGACGCGCCACGCGCTTCGATCGACGGGCGAAGGGACTCGAATGCTTGCAGGTCGCGATTGCATGCGGGAAACCACAACCCGGTGTAGAAAGTAACTAGCATCGGCCCATGCCGGAGCAGTGTTTCCGAGGCGACCTCAACGCCATCGTGGCCCGGCAGTCGAAAGGACGGCGCACTGTTGCCTGCCTTGAGCGCGCGCTCGGCCTGCCCAGTCGCGATCAGGTATTCCGTGGCGCTATGAAGCAGGTCCGCGACGTCACGCGTTTTTCGCCTTGTCACCGGAGGCGAAGCCGCATCAGACGTGCTCTTGCTTTTTCGCATTGCCGGTCTTTCCTCCCGCATGGCCGCTATTTACCCTGGGGAACTCTGGTTCAGGTCGCTCGCGAGCAGTAGCCGTTGTCGGCAACTTTGAGTTATTCATCGCGATTATGACTGAGCTACTCTATGCCTCCGCCTTTCGGATCAATGCTTCAGGCGCTCGCGATCAGTGAGGCGATGTCCTCTAGCGAACGCCGGCTGAAGTCCTTCGCGAGCTCACTTATGATTTTGCTTTTCAGGCCGCGATCGAAGTGCTTTCGCATCTCGCCCAAGGTCCTGGGATCCGATACGATGACGAGGTGCTCTATCGTACCGTCGAGGCTGAGCTTGTTCAGGAACGCGGCCGTCGCAGCCGCGAAATCGTCCTCGGCGAGCCGCCTGCCATCGTGATTGTTCGATCCGTTGTGATGGCGCGCGCCAGACCCGGAGTTATGGGGCGCGGGCGGTGCCTCCGTTATCTCGACCAAATGCACTCCAGGTTTCACGCCGGTATTGTGGAACAGCCGGACCGTCTCACCATCAGCAACTGCTATCGTCGTACCTGTCGGTAGGATCATCTAGAAACCTCCTGTTTGCTATGCAGCGTAAACGTTTGGGGCATGAGCCGTGCTCGGAAGCGTCCTGCGGTACCTCTTCGTTGAGCTCTTGGTGGGACGCGCCCCAAAGCAGAATGGTTCCCATGACAGCCGAAAGAACCGACGCCGCGAAAACGGCGATCTTGGCGGCCGAGAATGCAGTGGCGTCTGGAAACGCTTGGCCCGCAATAAAGAGCGACATCGTGAAACCGATGCCCGCGAGTGCTCCCGCTCCAGCCAACTGCCGCCACGTATACCCTGATGGCTTGGCGGCTATGCCCGTGCGAACTGCGGCTACCGCCGCGAGAAAGACGCCGACCGGCTTGCCTACGGCAAGGCCGATTACGATCGCGGCCATGAGCCGACTATGTCCAACGAAGACACTCGGGTTGATTGCTACTCCCGCATTCACGAGGGCGAAGATCGGGAGGACCACATAGCTCGATCGCGCACCGGCGTGCCGCAGCAAGCGGTCGGCGGGCGACTCTAGCCTGTCGTAGATGGCGTCGAGCGCGTGTAGGGCGGGGGTGGAGGGGCCGTGCCTTAGAACCTCTCCCTCATGCCGGGCTTCGGACCCGATGATGGTGCTCGCTTGCATCATCAGAGCCTCCAGGTCGGCGGGCGGACGTGTCGGGATGAACATCGCCAGCACTACGCCAGCGAGCGTCGCGTGAAGGCCGCCGGCGTAAACGAAAGCCCACAGCGCGACGCCCATCAGAATGTAAGGCGAGAGAATATAGACCTTTGCCCGGCTCAATAGGGCCAGCCCGACGACCACCACGCCAGCGGCGGCCAGGTAGCCCGGGTGGATGTCGGTGGAGTAGAACAATGCGACGACGATGATCGCACCTATGTCGTCCACGATAGCGGCCGCAGTGAGAAAGATGCGCAGCTCGACGGGGACACGAGCTCCCATCACGGCAATTAAGGCCACCGCGAACGCGGTATCGGTCGCCATCGGAACGCCCCAACCGTGCGACCACGCCCCTGCGGGAATGACCAGCGCATACAGAAGCGCGGGCGCGATCATGCCACCGATAGCGGCCGAGATGGGAAGTGCGGCCGATGATCGGCTTGCCAGGTGGCCGACCGTCATTTCGCGCTTCACTTCCAGTCCCACGACGAGGAAGAACAACGTCAGCAAGCCGTCGTTGACCCAATGGAGGATCGACATCCGAAAGGATATCTCACCCACGCTCAGGCCGAGCTCTTGCCGCCAGAACGCCATGAATGCCGGTCCGATCGGCGAGTTCGTCAAAACGATTGCCGCGACAGTCGCAAGCACCAGCAGAATGCCGGCGGAAGGGCCCCAGCTCGCGAAATCAAGGGCGGCCGTACGGACGCGGTGGCCGAGGGTGCCAAGCATCGCGTCGACGAGAGAGCTCTCGTCCCACGGCCCGTCGTAGCGCCGCTGGTTGATGTAGAAGGTGGGCGTGAACCTCACGCCGCTTGCGCGGGAGCTTGCGATATCTGCCTCTACCCTTGTCCTTGCATGCCGCGAAGTGTCGTTGTCCGCAAAATTCGGGTCCACGCCGAGGTCGGCAGCCACCGCGAGGAGATCTTCCTCGGTAAGCTGCATTGATCTCGTCATCAGCTTGATGTGCGCGGCCCAGAATGCATCCCGTGTAGGCGCGAGTTCCGCGAGCACGGCGGCTCTGAAAGAAAGGTTGTTGTCCGTCAGTGGCCTATGTCGGAAGGCGTAGCACACGCGATCGCCAAGCTGATCCCGCGCCTGCGCGATACGCTCATTGGCCGCCCTGCAGTGTGGGCAGGCATAGCTGCCATACTCGACAAGCGTAATCTCGGCGTCGCTAGGGCCAAGCACGTGTTCCGTCTTGTGGTCGACCGGACGATCGAGACGGCCGGGCGGGGACGTGAGCTGCATCGCCGAACCATTCCTGCCGACTAAGACGTCGGTATTGCAGTCGCCGGGTCGACGACGTGGAATACGCCGCCATCGGGCGACGGCGTGTAGGCAATCTCGGCAACGCCGCTAATGGGGAGCGCGGATGCCGCCACTCGAGGTAAAACGATCCTCACCGCCGTGCCGACTCCTGGTTCACTTTCTATGCGGATCGCGCCGCCTCGTCCCTCCGCGAAGCGGTAGACCTGGTAAAGGCCTAGACCGGATCCGCTCCCAACGGGCTTTGTGGTGAAGTACCGGATGGCCGCCTTCGAGAGAACGTCTTGTGGCATACCGATTCCGTCGTCGACCACGGCGATCTCGACGAACCCCGCCGCCGATCCGGCGGTCGCTTCGACGTTCCGCGCCAAAATGGTAATTGTGCCGCCCTTCGGCATCGCATCGGCCGAGTTCCGGCAAAGATTCAGCAAAGCGTAATATAACTCTTCGCAGTCGGCATTGATGGCCCATAGGTCGGAATCGATTGCGGTTCGGACCGCGACGTCTGGGTGCAACGCGCGATCGAGCGTTCCAGCCATCGCCGCAAGCCGACTGCCTGCCACCGACCCGTCGCTTGCGTTGCACTGCTGCCGCGCCGTGTCGAGAAACTGGCGACTGAGCATCGCACCTCTCGTGATAGCGTCCTGCAATCTGGAGACGATGGCCCGTCGGTGCTCGGCACTGCCCTGACGCTCGATGAGCCGCAACCCGCTGGCGATCACGGCCAGAACGTTATTGATGTCGTGAACGATGAACCGCGCTGGATCCCCCGTGGTGTGCATCTCCTGCTGCGGGCGAAGTGCGCTCATACCGCGCGTATCGTACCAACTGGTGTGGCACAAGACACCTGACACTTCGCCATTGGCCCCGATGACGGGAATCTCCACGCACCTGGATGCGAAGGTGCCGTTATTGTCGCCATCAGCGACCAGGTCTCTCGCACTGAACGCAGGCTGAACGCCGAGTGCAAGGCCGGCGCGGTCGCCCAATACGACAATGTCCTCCAGCCGCTCGCTGTCGAGGGTGCGAGGGCGCGATTCACTTGTCTCATTGATCTGCATTCCGAGCCTCCTGGCCTGCGATCGTTCGATGGAACGCCGACTACAGCCCGTAAGCGAGGGGCCGACGATTGGTCGAAGAGTGAGTTCACTGCGGCCTAAAGGAAAATCACCTCTCGCCATGGAGTTGATAGCCGTCTGTTATCGGAATGAACGCGGGCGCGCGGGTTGCTTATAGGCCGCGCTCGGCCAGGCTCCGCGTATGGCTCTTTGCGAGCCGACCCACAACGGCCGAGACGTTGCCGTCCGTTGTTCTCGCGACGGTCGCGGCATTACGGGGGGTTATGGAGACCATAGCTTTACCAGCGGCTTGCACGACAATAACGATTATGCGCGAGCGCGGTCAGGCGAATTGAAGGGCATGCAGCCGCCGCAATAAGAATTGCGAGAATAATCATGACTCAGAGCATCGCAGGACGACGTGCCCCTGAACTCGCGGTTCCTTATTGGATTGACGCGGATGGAATTGCGCGCCCGCCGCTGACCCTGAAGGAGCTCGGTGACCGGCACAGGCTTCTCTTTTTTTACCAGCACTGGTGCCCCGGTTGCCACTCGCGCGGCTTCCCGGCCTTGCAGGCATTGGTCAATGATCCGCGCATGAAGGATGTCGGCTTCGCCGCAGTCCAGACGGTCTTCGAAGGTGACTCCGTGAACACTCGCGACACGCTGCAGGTGGACCAGCAGCGCTACAGCCTCCGGATTCCCTTCGGATATGATGGGCGTTCGCCGCTCGGCGCCTATCCCTCCACGATGGAGAACTTCCGGACCGGTGGTACGCCATGGTTTGTTGCCATCGGGCCTGACGGGGTGGTCCTTCAGGATGGTTTCGATATCAACCTCAACCGGTTTGTCCGAGACGTCGCTGAAACCCGAGCGGGCCCGCGGCGTTGAGCGCCGGGGCTTGGATGCTTCCACCCATATCAATGCAAAGACGGTCTTGGCTGCTCGCCGCAGGGACACCCTGCTCGTCGATTGGACGGCAACGAAGTAGTGCGGGAAGCGCGTGCGCAATGACAGCAGAATTGATCGAGTGAGGCTTATATGTCCTGGTCGCTGAATATTGGAAGGGTCGCGGGAACCACCGTTCGCCTGCACATCACATTCGTTCTGTTTCTCGCGTGGATCTTCTTCGCGAGCTATACCGCGGGCGGCGCAACCATCGCCTGGAGCAGCCTGCTCTTTGTCGTGCTCCTTTTCTTGTGCGTGTTGCTCCACGAATTCGGGCATATCTTTGCCGCCAGGGCTTTTGGGGTTGCGACACCTTACGTGACGTTGCTGCCGATCGGCGGTGTCGCTCAGCTCGAGCGCATTCCCGAGGAGCCGTGGCAGGAATTCCTCATCGCGATCGCCGGCCCTGCGGTGAATGTGGTGATCGCGGGCGCCCTGATCGCCTTCGCGCATGCGGAGCCGCACGCAAGCGCCGCGATGGGCATCGACAACATGCAGATCCCTATTGTGGATCGGCTGGCCACGCTCAACCTGTTTCTCGCGCTATTCAATCTCATTCCCGCCTTCCCGATGGACGGTGGTCGTGTGCTGCGTGCAGCGCTCGCGAGCCGGATGGGGTACGTGCGCGCGACCGAACGCGCCGCGGCAATTGGCCAGTTCACGGCCTTCGTGCTCGGCTTCATCGGACTCTTCCATAACCCGATCCTCGTCTTTATCGCTGTGTTCGTTTATCTGGCCGCCGCGTCGGAAGCACATTCGGTCGCCCTGCGCGCTGTCTCGCGCGGCGTGCCCGTAAGCCAGGCAATGCAGAGTCACTTCGTCACTCTGAAACCCGACGCCCACATCGAGGAAGCCGTAAACCTCGTCTTGCAAACCTCGCAGCGGGTTTTCCCGGTTGTCGACGTCAGAGGTAGTCTTGTCGGCGTGCTCGATCGCGCCAACACCCTTCAATTTGTGAAACAGGCGGGGACCGACGCGCGCGTATCTGACGCCTTGTCCGCTTCACCGGTTCTCACTGTGTCCAGTCGCGCCACCTTGGAGCAGGCGTTGAAGTTGATCATTGAGAATTCCGCCGCGACCGTTGGTGTTGTCGACGGCGCCGGCAAGCTGGTCGGTCTCGTCACAAGCGAGACGATCGCCGAGATGATGACGCTGGCGATGCTGCGAAAGGATCGGCCACGGTGTCCGATCGTCCAAGCCATGCGATCGGACACACCCAGGCAGTAGCATTCGAAATGGTGAGCTTGTCTCGCCGTTGCGCCGCGGCCGCACCTTCATCCTGGCGATTTCGCCGAGACAATCTTGTGCTGTGTCCAGATGCGCGGCGATGCCGTGGACCCCACCGCCATGGTTCACACTCCGTTGGCTGGCGGTACCGATAGCCACATGATGTGCACGAAAGCAATCGTCTCTCATTTTTTGAGAGACAATGTCTCGCAAATGTACGATTATACATAAAGTCGATAGGCGCTATTTTCTTGTAAAATGAACGGAGCCGCCGAGGAGACCGACGAATGCTTGGAAAGCCACGCTCGATAGCGCAACTTGCAGTTTTCGCTTCAGACGGGCGCCGAGGATTTTGGATCGCCGGCCTGGCCGCGGCGGTCGCTACCATGGTCGAATCGACCGAAACTGCGTCCGCCTACATCCAGGCCTTCGGCTAGCGCGGTGCGAGCGTACCGAGCGATGGGCGACCGACTATCAGCACTGAGATTATTTGTCCGGGCCGCGCGCGTCGGCAACTTTTCTCGTGCCGGTCGCGAGCTCGGTCTGTCGCAGCCCTCGGCATCCCGGCTGATCGCCGCGCTCGAGGAGGAGGTTGGCGCGACGCTCTTCAGCCGCACGACACGAGCGGTGACGCTGACGGAAGCCGGAGCCACCTATCTGATGCGCGTGGAGGCCATCCTGGGGGCACTCGACGAGGCCGACCACGAAGCGCGCGGAACGGGAGAGTTGCGCGGCTCTCTCCGCATCGGCACACCAATAAGCCTTGCGCTTAGGGAAATCATCCCACGCCTTCCCGCATTTGTGGAGCAGCATCCGGCACTGAAGGTCGAGCTTCGGGTGACTGACCGGTACCCGGACCTCGTGACCGAAGGGCTCGACGTGTCATTCCAGTTCGGCCCCCTCCCCGATTCGAGCGCGACCGCGCGCAAGCTCATTCATCAGCCGAGAATACTCACCGCATCCCCGGAATACTTGCGGAAGCGCGGCGCCCCGACGATGCCGTCGGACCTCGCTCACCACTCGGTGATCATCAGTCCGGCCCATCCCTCCCCGACGTTCTCCTTCCGCAAGGCCGGCCGTATCACCACCGTGCGTGTCGACAGCCAACTGGACATCACCACCAACGAAGTGGCCGTCGCAAGCGCGGTGGCCGGGCTGGGTATCGCGGCGTCGAGCGAAAACAGCGTGCGCCCGGAACTTGAGACCGGCAGGCTCCTTCGTGTGCTGGCCGACTGGGATTTCGGCTCGATGGAGGTGAATGCGCTCTTCGTCAGCGGAAAGGCCGTCAAGCCTGCCGCGCGAGTATTTACAGACTTCCTTCTCAAAGAACTTCGTGCTGCCTAGGATCGCTGCAGGTGCCGGTGCTTCACGGCATTCCCGGCAGTTATTGATACAATACCTTTACCCTGCCTCTTCCGAAACATAACGCTCACGGCGACGCGCGGCTGAACGACGCGATAATCAAACATCGGGAACGCCCGGCGGTGTCGGCCGTGCATTCGAGCGAAATGGTATTGGCAGCGTGAACGAGAAGCTAGAAGATCAGGACGGCATGGAAGAAGCCGAGCGCGACCTGCTCGCTGATCTCAGGCAAGCGCGCCGCTCACTTCGCCTTCAGGACATGGATGAGCCGACGGCCGTCGCGGGCATGTCGCTAGGGCAACGGATCGCGGACGCGGTCGCCACCGTGATGGGATCGTGGACCTTCATCATCATTCAGAGCCTGATCCTGTTCGTCTGGATCGCCGCCAACATCCTCGGCGCAATCAGGGGCTGGGATCCTTATCCGTTTATTCTTCTCAACCTCGCGCTTTCGTTCCAAGCGGCTTATGCCGCGCCAATCATCATGATGAGCCAGAACAGGCAACGGGATATCGATCGCAAAGCGGCCGAGAATGATTACCGCATCAATGTGAAGGCGGAGCTCGAAATCGAGCTGTTGCATGAGAAGATCGACCAACTGCGGGAGCGCGAGGTCCTTGAGCTAACGGAGGCCGTCAGGATGCTGACTGAGCTGCTGGAGCAGTCCACGTCAGGCAGATGTGGGGTCGACGCAGCTTCGGGACGATCATCATAACGCGCGGCTATCGACTCCATGGCGCGAGGTCATTTCTCTTTCGGCGCGGCCCGTTTCATTCTCGCCCATGCATTCGCGCCCGGCCCACGACAGTTTAGCGTTTTGTGCGGACCGGCGTATGTTTACCAAGGACAGAGGAAATCCGCCATGGTCACTCGTGGTTTCACAGGCCCGCAATCCGGATCGGACCTATCGGACCGGATCCCCCCGGGACAGCATCTCGTCGATAATTTTCCGGTGCTCACCGCCGGCCCCACGCCGCGCATCGAAACCGGGGACTGGACTTTCACGCTCAAGGTCGGACCTCGTCCGGTCAAGGTCTGGAATTGGTCGGAATTCAATTCCCTTCCAAAAACCAAGATGACGAGAGACATCCACTGCGTGACGTCGTGGTCGAAGCTCAATACGGCATGGGAGGGCGTGGCCATCGACGACATTCTCGCCGACGCCGGTCTTGGCGCTCCGACTTCTTTCGCGCTCGCGCATTGCTACGACGGATACTCAACCAACGTGCCCCTCGCGGACCTTGCGACGGGCAAGGCGATGGTCGCGCTTAAATATGAAGGGCAGCCGCTTCCGCGCGATCACGGAGGGCCGGCGCGCCTGCTTGTGCCTCATCTCTATTTCTGGAAATCGGCGAAGTGGGTGAACGGACTTCAGTTCACCCAACGGGACGAGCCCGGTTTCTGGGAGCTGCGCGGTTACCACGTGTATGGCGACCCATGGCGTGAGCAGCGCTATACGAATGACTGATGCGTTTTCGGCCACAGCGCGTTGGCAGAGCTGCGCGATTGTCGAGATTGTCGCGAGAACGCCAACCATCAAGAGCTATTGCTTCCGCCTCGCGAAATCGTTCGACTACAAGGCCGGCCAACACGTTGATGTCCGCTTGACTGCGCCCGACGGCTACACGGCTATGCGCAGCTACTCGATCGCTTCCGCCCCGGACGGTTCGGACGTGATCGAACTCGCCATCGAGCGCCTCGCGGATGGTGAGGTCTCGCCGTTTTTCCACGATGTCGCTCAGGTCGGCGATACGATCGAGCTTCGCGGACCACTTGGCGGGCATTTTCTTTGGCCCGGGCCGACCGAGAAGCCTGTGCTTTTGATTGGCGCCGGCTCCGGCGTGGTACCGCTTATGGCCATGATCCGGCATAGAAAAGCAAGCGGTGAGCATGTCCCGGTCGCACTGTTGCTTTCCTCGCGGACCTGGAACGACGTCCTGTTCAGGGATGAGCTCCTCGGACTCGAGAGTTCGCTGCCCGATTTCGCCTTTGCCTTGGCGCTGACCCGCGAGCCGGCAAAGCGTGGCAAGGATTTCAGCAGGAGAATCGACGCGGAAATGGTCGCCGATGTGACGAGGAGGCTGCCCGCCTCGCCTGGCGCTGTCTTCGTGTGTGGGTCAAATCCCTTCGTCAACATCGCGGCGGATGCCGCTCTCGCACTGGAGTTGGAGCCCGGGTTGATCAAGACCGAACGCTACGGTGCCTGAAAAGCGCTTCTTCTCGCGTACGACCGCTCCGCATCAGGCGAGATGCCGCAGTCAGCGGGATAATCGGCCGCGTCCAACCCATGCGAAAACGCAACCTAAACGAGAGGTTTAGAGAGCCTACTCATGCGTACGGTGAATTTATCAAATTCGACTGCAAGGGCTACCAGCCCAACCGGCAAAGCTCGATCCTCTTATTTGCGGTTGGAAGGCTCCAGCTTAGTTGTTGCCGGCCATTATCCATCTCGATCGCCATCGGCTGGAACCTTCGTCAACGCCGTGTCATGGCACGGGTCGGGTCACTTCGAAATCGAAATCAACAGCGTCACGGGTTATAGAAACGGGATACGGCCATGTTTTCAGTAATTTTCGAAGTTCTCCCAAACACTGACAAAAGGGACGACTACCTCGACAATGCCGAGAAGCTGCGTCCCGAACTGGAGCAAGAAGAAGGCTTCGTCGACAACATCCGTTACAAGAGCCTGATTCGTGAAGGCTGGATCCTTTCACTGTCGAACTGGCGAGACGAGAAGTCGCTGGTTCGTTGGCGCACCCGCATACATCACCACGAGCTCCAGCAGAAAGGCCGCGACGAAATCCTAGCCGACTATCGCCTGCGCGTTGGCCAAGTCACCGCCGACAATCACCTCCCGGAAGGGTACGCCCTTACGGAACAGAGGCTCGACGAGACGGAGGTCGGCGAGGGAACGACCGTGACACTGATCAACGCCTCTCGACCTGCACAGTGGAAGCAGACCAACAATCCATACGATTGCGCTGAATGGCTCGGCCTGAATCCCTTCGCCGCCGATAGCACGTCGTGGGACATCTTCGACGCCGTCCTCACACCCGGCGAGTTGATCCTCCTGATAACTTGGAAGGACGCCGCGGCCGCGCAAGCCTACGAGGACGCTTCTGCGCCGAACGACAAGGCGAGAATCCGGACGGTTCGCATCGTGCGGGACTATGGGAAATACGATCGGCGCGAGGCGCCACAATATTATGCGGACGCCACACGCGGAGACAGTCCGCACTCCTGACCGCCTGCAACGGGAGGATCTGTCCCTTGAGCGTTCGGCACGGCACTGCCGGAGAAGAAACGTGCACCAACGACTACCGATCTCGCGAGATGGCGGCAAGCGCTTGAAGTGAATGAGAAGTGTCTGTGACGGGCTCACCAGGGGTCCTGTCAGGATCTGAAAGGAGAGCAGGATGACGCATTCAGGCAGTGGTGGCACCCCCGGCCCACAGGCTGTGGTAGCGGGCGATCTAAATAGCGCCGATGCACTCAACGGGCGTGCCGGTGCATCGGAGTTCTCGATCGGCGCCGTGAACGGCGGGGCGGCTGGTGCGAATCCATACGAATTACTGAGCGCTTCGCTCGCTGCATGCACAGCGATGACGATACGATTCCAAGCGCAAAGGCGCAAATTCCCTCTGTCCCACCTCGAGGTGGCCGTGTCGTATCACCACGGTGAAGAGGGAGAGCGCGACGTGTTCGAGCGATCCATCGCGCTCGAAGGAAACCTGAGCAAAGATCAACGGGCCCAGCTGATGCAGGCCGCCGACCTGTGTCCTGTCGGGCGAACCCTCGGCCTCAGCGCCGACATCCGCACCAACGATAGCGTCAGCGTCGGGCCGGCAGCCAACTATGATGACGACCTGAGCGAGCTTCCCATTCCGAATATCGACCCGGATTAGCGCCAGGCAAGGTTCGCGCCGATTATCACAGAATTGCCGCGCTCGGTCTCGTGGACGCGCCGAAGCGCCCCGAGCCGCTACTGGACGCTTGGCGCCCGCGAGCAAACTAAGTTGGCATCGGAACTAGGAGGGCCGCCCGGCCATCCGCTGTTTCGGCCCAGCAATCGAATTCACCCCGCTAATCTGTCTTCGCGGGGCTGACCGCTGGAAAATCGATCGGGGTCCTTACCGCATTATTGATGAAGTTGGTCAACAGGAACTGAGCGGTCAGCGCGATTATTTCGACGATGTTGGCATCGGTCCAGCCTGCATCCCTGACAGCTTCGAACTGGGCGTCGGAGACTTTGCCGCGCGTTTCGATGAGCGCCTTCGCGAAAGCAACCGCAGCCTTGCGTTTGGGGTCGCTGGAGCAGCCCTGACGGTTTAGCGCAATCTCCTCCGGGGGAATCTTCGCCAAATTTGTCGAGACGTAGCTGTGCGCGGCAAGGCAGTAATCGCAACCGTTAGCCTCCGAGACTGCTAGTGCGATCCCTTCCCGGGTCTTCAGATCGAGGGTCTTCGACACTGGCCCCATCAGCCCCGCCCAACCGCTGAGCGCATTCGGGCTTATGGACATGAGGCGATAGTGATTCGGCACAAACCCCAGCATCCTGTTGACGTTGTCGAGTATCGGCTGAGACTCGGCGGGTGCATCATCGCGCCCGGGAATAGCGATGCGGGACATTCTCTCTCCTCTCCATTCAAATCTGGCACGCTTGGCCTTCGAACCGCTGTGTAGCCCCTACCGCTCCACGACATAATCCGGTAATCGTGAGAAATGGCCTCTCGGAATGTGAGAGAAAATGGACCGGCTTGATGCAATGTCGATTTTGGTGGCGTCCGCCGAGGCAGGCAGCTTCTCGGCGGCGGGCCGGCAACTCGGCGTCCCGCTGCCGACGATCAGCCGGAAGGTTGCCGAACTTGAGACGCACCTCAACACCCAGCTGCTGGTTCGATCCACGCGGAAACTGTCGCTGACAGAGGCGGGCGTCGCCTACGTTGCCGCATGCAAACGCATCCTGGAACAGGTCGAGGAGGCCGAAACGCAGGCCGCCGGAGAATACAGCGTCCCACGCGGCACGCTTACGATGACCGCTCCGATTGTCTTCGGACGCCTGCATGTCGTACCGGTCGTGAACGAATTCCTAGCCCACTTCCCACAGATCAGCGTTCAATTGACGCTGTCCGACCACACGATCAACATCGTTGACGAGCATATCGACCTGGCGGTTCGAGTCGGCATGTTGCCCGACAGCACGCTCATAGCCACGAAAGTCGGCGATATCAGACGAGTAGTTTGCGGTAGTCCTGACTATTTCGCAGCTCATGGCGTCCCTAGAGCCCCCGAGGACCTATCGGAGCACATGTGCGTAACGTTCACGGCTCTCGCGGCCGGGATGACGTGGATCTTCAACCCGCGCGGCAAGGCCTCGAGGAGCGTCCGCCCCTATTGCCGGCTGAAAATCAACACCGCCGAGGCGGCGATCGATGCAGCGATCGCCGGTGTCGGCGTCACGAACGTACTCTCCTATCAGGTCGCGCGGGCGGTAGAAGCGGGGAAATTGAGGGTCATTCTCGAAGACTACGAGCCCGAGCCCACCCCGGTGCACATGGTGCATGCGGGGCTGGCGATCCTTCCCCTCAAGCTGCGTCGCTTTATGGAATTCGCCGCGCCTCGGCTGCGGAAGTCTCTTGCGGCGGATCTCGCTAAGGTTTCTGCACCAAAATCGAGCTCAAAAAGAAAGAAATAGCCGCCCCGTCCGAGGACGCTCATTCATGCACGACAAAAATAACTCAAACTCTCGTAGCAAGGCTACCCGACCCACACTACATCAGCGATTATGACAGCGGTATATCGCGCCGCGCGACGAGCCGAAGATGTTACTCCAGGACCAGTTGGACGCTGTTAAAGCCGCTGATTTGGCGAGGACCCCGCCAAATGTGACGCTCGTTCGGCAACGGGCGGTGGAAGCGCTTGCCGCCTCTGGACTGGCCGAGCGGGCTACGCAAGCCGGGGAGCAAGCCCCCTCGTTTCGGTTGCGTGACGGTAACGGCCGGGCGTTCTCGTCGCGCGAGGCGCTACGGCACGGCCCGATGGTCCTCGTTTTCTACAGAGGAAGGTGGTGCCCTTATTGCACAGTTGACCTTCGCGCGATCGAGTCAGCCTCTCGCGACATTCGCAGCCTTGGTGCCTCGCTGGTGGTCGTCTCGCAGCAGACCGCTGACAACAGCCTTGAGACGCAGAGGCGAAATGCCCTTTCATTCGCCAGCCTGGTCGACGCGGGGGGCAAGGTCGCGCACGCATTCGGCCTGCGCTGGAAGGCCTCCGACGAATTGCGTACCGTCGAGCAGGAATCAGGATTGGATCTCGCGACCTTCAACGGCGATGCGAGCTGGACGTTGACCATGCCCGCCCGGTACGTCGTGGCCCGTGACGGGACGATCGAGTATGCCGACATCAGCGTCGACTACACGCGGCGCGGCGACCCGTCCGAACTGATCCCGGTCCTTGCCCACCTCGCCGCGGGCGGCGGCCCATGTTCACGGGCTCCAGAAAGCGTGTCCGCGCGTCCAAACCAATAGACTGGGCCATTCCAACCTGTGTCGGTAAGTGGCATCCACGCGCCATGATTACGGCGTGCCCGGTCACGCCGTCGAGTGCAAAGGCTCGTCAATACAGACAGTCGCAACTTGACGGAGAACAACACATGGAGCTTCATCAGGTCCGTTATTTCCTCGCCGTCGCGTCCACCCTCAACTTCACCCGCGCCGCCGAGCAGTGCAATGTTACGCAGCCTGCCCTGACCAAGGGCGTGCAGAAGCTCGAGCATGAGCTCGGTGGCCAGTTGATCTACCGCGAGCGCCAGCTGACGCAGCTCACCGACCTCGGGAAAGAAGTCCTTCCGATGCTGGAGCGCACACTCGCTTCAGCACAGGCGGTGCGTCGCAGAGCGCAGGAGTTCCAACGCAAAGAGGTCGCCCCGCTGAAGATTGGCCTCGCCCCCTCGATCTCGGCGTCGCTCGTCGTCGATCCAATCGCGGAGATCGCAAAGTTCGTCCCCGGCCTTCACGTCGAGCTGCGCGAGGGTGCAGCAGACAAGCTCGTCAATCTGTTGCTTGAGGGGGAGATCAACGCCGCGATGGTCGGCGCCGTGCAGGATATGCCCGCCCGTATCGATGACTGGTCGCTGTTCGAGGAGCGCTACGTTGCAGTTCTCGCACCGACACACCAACTGGCAAACCGTCCGTCGATCAGGATCGACGACCTCCGAGAGACCGTCTTGCTCGATCGCGCCGGATGCGACGTCGCTCGAAAGATCCAACAGACCTATTTTCCTGATGAACCTCCCCATCTCGGCCACTGCAGCGGGCATGAATTGCACTTGCAGCACATGGCAGCGGCCGGCTTTGGCGTGATGCTCGCACCGGAACACATGCCGCGCCTTCCGACACTCAAGACCATTCCGCTCGAAGGCGATCAGGTTTCGCGGGAAGTCCGGTTGCTGGCCGTGCAGGGCCGCCGCTACTCGCCGGCACTGGACGCTTTCGTCAAGGTGGCGCGACTTCGCGACTGGTCTATCGACGTGCCCAATCGCGGCATGCCACAAGTAACGCTTCCGGAAGCGGCGGGCGTGGCGGCATGACCACGACGGGTATGCCGCCGGCCAACTGCTCCCATCCGATTAATCCGCAGTCTTACACTCCACCGATGTCAAACCAGACCGACCAGACACTCGCCCAGATACGCTCGGAGCTGTTGGCGACGTTCAGCGCCGCAGACTGGGAGTCATACAACCACCTCGTAGGCTGGCTTCGCGATACGGGCGTGGCATCGCACGCATTGAAGGTCGGAG
Source organism: Mesorhizobium sp. B2-2-4 (assembly GCF_006442375.1). Classification (NCBI taxonomy): domain Bacteria; kingdom Pseudomonadati; phylum Pseudomonadota; class Alphaproteobacteria; order Hyphomicrobiales; family Phyllobacteriaceae; genus Mesorhizobium; species Mesorhizobium sp. B2-2-4. The sequence goes on from NZ_VFWB01000004.1 coordinate 170,370, forward strand.
ACACCGCGCCGGACTTCCTTCTTCCGGACGCGGACGGCCGTCTCCACTCCTCGGAGCAACTACGCCGCGATGGCCCCCTCGTCCTGAGTTTCTTCCGAGGCGGCTGGTGTCCGTTCTGCACCGCCGAGCTGTGCGCGCTGCAGGCCGCGAAGGACGAATTCGAGAGCCTCGGCGCAACGCTCGCGGTCGTGACGCCCGAGACAAGGCAATTCCCGCGCCAGCTCAAGCAAAATCTCGGCCTGGATCTGAAGGTACTGTCCGACGTCGACTACGGGGTTGCGGTATCGTACGGCGTATTGTTCCGTGTGCCCGATGAAACCAAAACGCATTATTCCGGACTAGGGTTCGACTTCGGCGCTAGGCACGGTTCGCCAGTCTGGATGCTACCCATTCCCGCGACTTATATCATCGACACCGAAGGCCGAATCCGCAGCGCGTTCGTCGAACCGGACTTCACGATCCGGGAGGAGCCGACGCAGATCTTGGAATCGTTACGCCAGGTCGCCTCCACGTCGTAGCCGAAATTGGCTAACGTCTGAGGACCTGCGATCACGGAACGCGCGGGTCTCGGTGGGTCGGCGAAAGGGGGCCGGGTTGGTAGGATTCCAGAAGGTGCCCTGCGAAACCCCGTCAGCGGTTCGGCCCGCGGGGGCGCGATCCGCGTTGGGTACTGCCCACGTCCATTCTCGGCTCAAGTCTCGGGTTCATCGATAGTACAGTCGTCAACGTGGCGATCGGTGTGACGGCGTGCGTCACCCCGCTCACGACCGTAGTGCTGGACGCTGTCCCGAGCGACTTGGGCGGGTCGGCCTGCGGCATCAACAACGCAGCCGCGCGGCTTCGCGGCCTCGTTGCGATCGCAGCACTTAGATTTGCATTCGGTGGGACCTCCTCGTCCGATGTCGCATCGATCGCGGTCATTGAAGCCTATCGGCGCGTGATGTGGACTGCGGCCGATTGTCCGGAAGGTAACCGTGAACAAAAGCAACGACTTTATCGACCGGCATTTCGCAGGGCCGCAAAGTGCCCTCACCGGAGCTCAACCGGTAAAAATTGAAACTGACGAGATCGCCACCGGCGAGCTCTCGCGCAAACAGGCTTATGCGCTTTCCATCTTGCGACCTCCGCACGGTGACGCCATAGCGCAGACCCTCGTAAATGCCTTCGCCGTAGCCACTCGGTATCGCTGCGAGCGCCGATTCAAAGTCCTGTTCCAATAATTTCAGACCTCCCGTTTGGGGGCAAATGCCGTGACGCCCTGGGATTGAAGCACCTCTAACGGCGGCCCGCATGGCATGGTTTCGATAGCCGGTGGTGATTGGACGCTCGCCCACCCGATACTTATCTTCAGACCAGAACAAGAGAGGAGTTCCGCGAATGCCGACCTATAGGAAAAACCCGGAAGCGGTCTCGAAGCTGACTCCCGAGCAGTACCGCGTTACGCAGACGGATGGCACCGAACGCCCGTTTTCAAACGAATACTGGAACAACAAAGAGCCTGGTCTCTATGTCGACGTCGTTTCCGGCGAGCCGCTTTTCGCATCGTTCGACAAGTTCGACAGCGGCACCGGCTGGCCGAGCTTCACACGACCTCTCGAAGCTGCGAACGTCGTCGAGAAGGTCGACAGCTCGCACGGCATGATTCGCACTGGGGTCCGCTCCAAGCACGGCGACAGCCATCTGGGTCACCTCTTCCCCGACGGGCCGCGCGACAAAGGTGGTTTGAGATATTGCATGAACTCGGCCTCCCTACGCTTCATCCATCACGACCAGTTGGAGAGCGAAGGGTACGGCGAATACGCGAAGCTCTTTGCAAAACAGGAGGCCTGACAATGGCAGCGAATACGGAACGCGCGGTCCTTGCCGGCGGCTGCTTCTGGGGTATGCAGCAGCTGGTGCGGCGTTTGCCCGGAGTCGTTTCGACCCGGGTCGGTTACTCCGGTGGCGACGTCAAGAACGCCACTTATCGCAACCACGGCACGCACGCGGAAGCGCTCGAGGTCATTTTCGATCCGCGCAAAACAAGCTTTCGCGACTTGCTGGAGTTTTTCTTCCAGATCCACGACCCCTCCACGCCGAACCGCCAAGGAAACGACCGTGGAGCCAGCTACAGATCCGCAATCTTCTATACCAATGACGAGCAGAAACGTGTCGCCGAAGAAACCATCGCGGACGTCGAGGCGTCAGGGCTGTGGCCGGGCAAAGTCGTGACGGAACTATCCCCTGTTGGCGATTTCTGGGAGGCGGAGCCCGAACACCAGGATTACCTGGAGCGTTATCCGAGTGGCTACACCTGCCATTTCGTTCGGCCGGACTGGAAGTTGCCGCGGAGAACCGCCGCCTGAGGGCCGTCTCACGCTTTGAGGCGCTGCGGACACAGTGGAACTGCATGTGCTCTGCAGCTCGTTCGACAATCATCCTCGCCGCCCGCTGTAGGGTCGCTCGAAGCGCGACAAGGTGGCGAGGATTGGACGGTTGGACACGGCTTTAAGATTCTCGACTTCCGAAAATTGCATGGCGTTTAGTCCGCGCGGTGCCATGCCCGTTGCGATAGCTCATTCCGAATTCATACTGAGGACTTGCAATGGCTTCTGCGCATCTTTTCCAATCGTCACTTCAACCCTCTGACCTTGAGGGGTTCTACCGCGAAGTCCGGCACACGAGCGAGGCGCTCGGCGAGCCTCTGTCCGACGCCGATGCGACTGTTCAATCGATGCCCGATGCGAGCCCCGCAAAGTGGCATCTCGCACATACTACCTGGTTTTTCGAGGCGATGGTGCTCTCGCGTTATGTGAAGGACTACAAGCCCTTCGACGAGAAGTTCACGTTTCTCTTCAATTCGTACTACGAGACGCTGGGAGCGCGACAGCCGCGTCCGCGGCGCGGCATGGTTACGCGGCCGACGTTGGATGAGATCTACGCCTACCGGTCACATGTCGACCACGCCGTTGCGAAGCTGCTCAACTCTCGCCCAGCCCGTGCGGTTGCAGAACTGATCGAGCTCGGATGCCACCACGAGCAACAGCACCAGGAACTCCTGCTCACGGACATCCTTCATCTGTTCGCGCAGAATCCAATCCGGCCGGCTTATCGTGACCCTGCCCCGGTGACGGTCGAGACCGCAATGCTTCCCGCCCTCTCCTTCACCGACTTCGATGGAGGAATCGTCGAGATCGGCCATGGCGGCGCGGGTTTCGCCTTCGACAGTGAGGGACCGCGACACCGCGTATTGACGGAGCCGTTCCGCCTCGCCAATCGCCTGGTGACCAACGCAGAGTGGATGGAATTCATCGAGGACGGCGGCTACACCAAGCCACTTCTGTGGCTGTCCGAAGGTTGGGCAAAAGTCCTGGCCGATCGCTGGTCGCATCCGCTCTACTGGGAGATGCGCGAGGGACAGCATTGGACGATGACGCTGCGAGGCTTCCAGTTGGTCGACCCGACAGCGCCCGTCGCACATGTCAGCTACTTCGAGGCCGATGCTTTCGCCACGTGGTCTGGAAAGCGGCTGCCGAGCGAGGTGGAATGGGAAGTTGCGGCGCAGAAGCTCGACGTCGACGGTAATTTCCTCGATCTCAATAGGCTTAGGCCAAAGCCGGCATCGCCGCAGAAACCAGGCTTGCAGCAGCTGTTCGGCGACGTTTGGGAGTGGACGCGCAGCCCGTTTTCGCCTTACCCGTGCTTCCGAGCGGTCGAAGGCGCCGTCGGCGAATACAATGGCAAGTTTATGTCCGGGCAGTTTGTTTTGCGCGGCGGCTCTTGTGTCACGCCGCCCGGACACCTCCGTGCGACCTACCGCAACTTCTTCCCTGCGCACATGCGTTGGCAGTTCGCGGGCCTCCGCTTGGCCGAAGATGCGTAGCCCCAAAGGAATCGATGCAAAAAGGAGAGACTCGATGACCACGGACAAGATAGCTCGGAACATGGAAGTGATCGGCGCGGACGGCGTCCACATTGGCACCGTGGACGCAGTTGTCGACGGTCGCATCCGACTCGCCAAGCGTGACAGCGGCGAAGGCCAGCACAAGGGCCATGCACATTTCATCGATGCTGGTCTGGTCGCCGACATCGAGGGGCAGAAGGTTCGCCTTTCAGCGAATGCGGCCGTTGCGGTGACATTCGAGGAAGAACAATCGGGCAAGCCGGTCTAAAAACAGAGCCCCTTAATCGTGACAACGCCGAACTCGGAGAACAGCGGCCTCGCTCGGTGAGAGAAACGGCATTGCGGTGTGTCTTCGGCTCGGACCAACATGAGAGGAAGACGGCCTTGGCGTCAAAACTTGATCAGCTCCGCACAATGACCACGATCGTCGCTGACTCCGGAGATTTCGCGGCGGTCGCACGTCTCAAGCCGACCGATTGCACGACGAATCCAACGATAGTTCTGAAGGCCATTGACACTCCGGAGTACGGGAATGTTGTCGATGAAGCGTTGGCCTGGGGACGGAGCCAGAGCGGCGACGGTGCGCGACTTGCTGCAGCGACGGCCGATCGGCTCGCTGTGTCCATCGGTGTCGAACTGTTGCGACTCGTGCCAGGCTACGTGTCGACCGAAGTGGATGCGAACCTCTCGTTCAACATCGGGGCATCAGTCGCAAGAGCGCGTCAGATCATCGAAGCCTACAAGCAACGTGGCATCGAACCCGAGCGCGTTCTTATCAAACTCGCTTCGACATGGGAGGGCATACGCGCTGCACAGATCCTCCAAGGCGAAGGCGTGAAATGCAACATGACGTTGCTATTGAACCGTGCACAGGCAATCGCCAGCGCCGAGGCAGGTGCCTTCCTGATCTCGCCATTCGTAGGCCGCATCTATGATTGGCACAAGAAGTCCTCCGGAAGGGACTTCACTGCCGACGAGGACCCTGGAGTTCGATCCGTGCGGGACATCTACGGCTACTACAAATCAAACGGAATCGAGACGATCGTCATGGGCGCGTCGTTCCGTAACACTGGCCAAATCGAAGCGTTGGCCGGATGCGATCGCCTTACGATCGCGCCGGCCCTTATGGATGCCCTTGCTTCCGAAGAAGGCCGGATCAAACGTGTCCTGGCGCCCACGGCCCCGGAGCCACGTTCCTTGCGAACGGCGGAAGACGAAATCTGCCATTGGTTCGTGAGCGAAGACGCCGTCGACCTAAAACACCTAGCCCCCGAAGGGCCGATGGACGAAACAACCTTTCGGTGGATCATGAACGAAGACGCCATGGCGACCGAGAAGCTGGCGGAGGGTATTCGCGTTTTCGCGAATGACTTAAAAGTTCTCCGCCGCAGGATTGCCGAACGTCTTCTTTGAGCTCCATGACGCCGCCACACCCGAGAGCGTTTGCGTTGCCCGCGTAATCTTGCCGTCCACCTTAATAGTTTGAGTTTCGAGCCGTCCGATACCGATCGAAACGACGGATGGAAATTGCACGAAGCGCATCGCGCAATGACTGCATCTATGCACCCGCCGCTTGAAGTCCAGCTTAGGCTGCATCCGATTCCTCGATCACGTCATCGGCTGTCGTCGAACTGACAAACGGAGGTCGCTGCGCCTTGGCACGGTATTCAGACGGGTCATCACCATGTTGTCTGCGGAAAGCACGCGTGAAGCTGCTACGGCTCTGGTAACCGGCATTCAACGCAACTTGATCGATAGACAGCGCGTTTGCCGCAAGCAGATCCGCTGCGTGACGCATCCGCACCCGGCGAAGCAATGACATCGGCGACTCTCCGAAGGCGGCGGAAAAACGCGCCATGAAAGCAGATCGGCTGAGACCGACAGCGTGAGAGAGGCTCTGAACGGTGTGCGCCGCGGACGGGCGCGAGGCCATTTCGGCAAAAGCTCGTGCGATCGGCGGATCGCTTAAGTTTGTAAACCGTTCGACCCACGCGTTCGTCGACACCAGGCATCGCCGAAGTAAGGTGATGAGGACAAGTTTCAGCAGTGCCGTCGACATGGGCCCCCCACCAACGTCCTGGGCCGTAAGCTCTGCCATTGCATAAGCCATAACCTGGTCGAGTTGGTCGTGCACGTCGAATTCTTCGACAATGGGCGTCGCGAGAGAAGCGAACAAGTCGAGCGCCGGACCGTAGTGCGCGCGAAAGGGCCCGCATGCGAGCACCAGTTTCGGCTCTCCCTCTCCAATGCTGTGCCGCTGCGAAGAGCCTAGTGTGGATCCGCCCACTCCGTGTTTGCCCCCATTCCGCGGCGCTATCGGATGCTCCGACGCAGTGATCGTGACAGCTTGGCCAGGGGGGACAATCACCAGTGTGTGAGGTGTCAGGCGTATGGGCGCTTCATTGTCAAGGAGGATAAATCCGGTGCCCCGAAGGCAGTAATGGATGGTCGGAGCCGCCGCGCGGGCAAGCGCCAGGTGAGCGTCCGCCGCAAGCGCGCATTCCGACAGCCTGACGAAGGTGACGTCCAAGGTCGTCATCAACTTGTCGAGATCTTGTCGCGATATACGCCAGAACGGCTCGCCTGCCACGTCCGGAAGCCTCTATGATGCTCGGGCCCACATCAGCTTGGCTCTGGGACAGCGGGTCGATGCCATCTCACGCAGGCAGCCTACTGCAACTGGGCGAAGGGCCGTTCCGCGCTCCAACCTGATCTGGGATTTGATCGGTTTAGTCTTCGTTGCCTTCAATTGAAGACGCTAGACAATCACCCAGTTGCGGTCGATGGAGTAGTGGTTGCCGCCGAATTTGATATATTCAGCCGCAACATGAATAGTCTGGCTGAGCGTCGCGATGACGGGCAAAACTCAATGAATCCACCGGAGCTAATGCCGACGTTTCGTCAGGGACACCTCGCGTTGATCCCTCGCGGAGCATTCGATCGACCCATCCTGGCGCAGCGGCGCCGGTGATTCAGGGGCGGATCATCACTGCGCCCGCCGCGCGGCAAGCGGCACCTGCTGGGACTGCGTCGCCACATCTGTCGCCGACGCGGCTGGATTTGCAATCTCCTCCAACGCCGCTGCTATTGCGTCGTCGACACGTTCAAGCCAAACGAACTCGAGCTTATCTCGAGCGCCGGCGGGGATATCATCGAAGTCGCGTCGGTTGCGGGCGGGTGGAAGCACGCGAGTCAAACCTGCAGCTGCAGCGGCGACAACCTTCTCCTTGATCCCACCTACGGGCAACACGAGTTGCCGCGTCCGCAGGATCGATGGCTCCGCTCGCGTAGGATAGTAGTCTTCAAGGCGCGTGATGTCTTCGAACAGTGAGCCCCGCTCGTCATACAGCCAGCGGCACGGGATCGCCTTTTGACGGCGGGACAGTCCCTCGCCCACACCGGATCGAATGAGGCTGTTGTCGGTATCGGACAGCGTTGCAGTCAGATTGTCCATCGACGCGTTCATCCTTAAAGGGCCTGACGGGAGTGCCGCGGGCCGTGCGCCGCCGCGGACTAAAAATACGGCGGCAAATCGCGCCGCTAATCCACAATCCGTCGCCGTTCGTCCAGACACATAACAAGCGCCCCAATCGCAGTGGGCTTGTCCGGAAAAATCCAGAGATCGACGAGTTTGAGATGGCCCGCGACAGATCAGGCAAGGGTTCGAACGACGATACCTGGCGCCTATCGAAAGCATGTCCAAAGGGAATTTCTAATTCCGCCCGTCCCGTCCGATCCTGACAACGATTGGCCGGCTGAGCACAGGCGGTCAACGCTTCATTCAGACTGCCGCGTGGAGCCTCCGCGCCATGCATGGGCTAGAGTCCGTTATGGGATCACGTGGTTTTGCCACGACCAAGAAAGTGAACCGCAACGCCAATGAGCAATGATCAGAGCGACAAATTTCTTCATCCGAACCGTCGGGGCTTCCTCGGCGTGGCAGCCGCCACCGGAGCCGCTTCGCTCGCTCCGGCCATTCTCGTAGGTTCAACCGCGACGACCGCGGCTCTCGCGGAAGCATCCGAGCCTGTCTCCTCCTCCCAGGCCGGAGATGCTTCCGCGAGTATTCCTTCAGCGAGGCTGCCGTCGCCAACACTCGGATATCTATCGTTCGGCCCTGACGAGGCGGGCCTGGTCGAGGCGATTGTCAATGTCATGTGTCCTGCCGACGCTTTAACACCAGGTGGCGTCGATTGCGGGCTTGCTGTCTATATCGATCGACAAATGGCAGGCAGCTTCGGCAAGGGCGCGCGTCTTTATATGCGCGGCCCCTGGCACGAGGGTAAGCCTCAGCTTGGGTATCAATCGCCGCTCACGCCCGAGCAGTTTTTCAAGGCAGGGCTCGCTGCCGCAGATGCGGCCTGCCGAAAACAGAATGGCAAGAGTTTTAGCGAACTCGATGAGAGCGCTGCCGACCATTTTCTCCATGAAATTGCCGAGGGGAAGGTGGTGGACGAGCGCATCCATCTCTCGACATGGTTCAACGAACTCCTCTATCCGCTGTTTGAGCAAGCGTGCTTTGCCGACCCCATCTACGGCGGCAATGTCGGCAAGATTTTCTGGAAGGCAATTGGCTATCCGGGTCTGCCTGCGGTTCATTCCCAAGACATGATCGATTTCCGCGGCAAGCCCTTTCCAGGCGCTGCTGACCCGAAATCCATCGCCGACTTCGCTTGAGAGGATATCATGGCTACACGCTTGAAACGCCGCGCTGTCGTGTTCGTCGGCGGAGGATTTACCGCGGCGCTTGCCGCCCGCCAGCTAACTGCCAAAGGCGTCGACGTCGTCGTCCTCGAACGGGGGATCGACCGGACCCATACCGCTGCCACCAGCCTGCCGTCGCAGCGTGATGAGCTGCGTTGGGACGTACACGGCGAGCTCTTTCAGGACTGGTCCGTCCAGACTTACACGCTCCGCCACAATGGCGGCGAAGCGGCCTTGCCGATACGCCGCGTCCAGGCTTTCAAATCAGGCGAAGGAATGGGTGGCGCCGCCAATCACTGGAACGGTCAGACCTGGCGCTGGGGCGAACATGATCCCGCCCTGCGCACCCATCTCGAAAGCCGGTATGGGAAGAAAGCGATTCCGGCGGACATGGCGATCCAGGATTGGGGCGTCACTTATGCTGAGTTGGAATCGTATCACGATCAGTTCGAAAAGCTGTTCGGGATCGCCGGCAAGGCTGGCAATCTTGGCGGCAAGGTGCAGGCCGGGGGAAATCCGTTCGAGGCTCCAAGGAAGAACGAATATCCGCAAAAGCCATTGCCCATCACTGAGGCGGGCGTGATCTTCAGCGAGGCAGCCAAAAAGCTCGGCTACAAGCCGTTTCCGATGCCGGCGGCGAACTCTCCGGCCGCCTACTCCAATCCCGATGGCATGCAGCTTGGCCAATGTCAGTTCTGTGGCCATTGCGAGCGCTTCATCTGCGAGGCCAACGCGAAGGCGAGCCCGGAGGTCTTGCTCTACCCCATGCTAAGACAGCGCAAGGGCTTCGAGTTACGGCTGCAAACGCACGTTCTCGACATTCTTTATGACAAGAAGGCAAAGCGCGTAAAAGGCGTTCGCTACATCGATCGCGTAAGCGGCGAGGAGTACGAACAGCCGGCAGACGTTGTCGTACTCTCTTCCTTCACGATGTCGAATACCAAGTTTTTGCTGATGGCAGGCATCGGTGCGGCTTACAATCCGAAGACCGGCAACGGCGTGGTCGGCAAGAATTTCTGCCACCAGACGATGTCCGGGACGCGCGTCTTCTTCAAAGACCGCTGGATTAATCCGTTCCTGGCGTCCGGTGCCTCACAAACGGTGATCGACGAATTCAACGGCGACAATTTCGACCATAGCGGCCTCGGCTTCCTTGGCGGTGGCTACATCTACGCCAACGTGACGAACGGGCGGCCGATTACAAGCCGGGCAGTGCCTCCGGGCACCCCGAAATGGGGCTCGACTTGGAAGAAAGCCAACGCCGATTGGTATGCGCACAATTTCAGCATATCAGCCCATGGAAGCTGGTATCCGCATCGTGAGAACTACGTCGATCTCGATCCGACCTATGTCGATGCCTATGGACAGCCGCTCCTTCGCATGACGTTCGACGTACGCGAGAACGAACGCAAGATGTCGGTCTATTTGTCGAAAAAGATCGATGAGATCGCAAAAGCGACGGGCGCGGACATCGCGCCGCCGACAGCTCCCCGGACGGGACCTTATGATAGCCGCGTCTATCAAACGACCCATATTACTGGCGGCACGATCATGGGAAGCGACCCCCTGACCAGCGTCGTCTCCCCTCATCTGCAGCACTGGGATGCGGAGAACCTCTTTGTCGTCGGTGCATCCGTCTATCCCTTTAACGCCGGCTACAATCCCACAGGTCCGCTTGGAGCGCTGGCGCTTCGCCTTGGCGATGACCTCAATGATTACGTCGCGCGGCCGCGCCACCTCTAATCGTCATCCACGAAGGGCATTCTCTATGAAAGGCGTTGGCAATATTGCCGTGTTTATAATGGTTGTCGGGCTTGCCGACGTGACAGCGAACCGAGGCTATGCGCAGGACGTGGAGCACGGAAAGGTCGTCTTCAAGGCCTGTGCTGCATGCCACGCGACGGATCATGCCAATCGTGTTGGGCCAGGTCTGGGAGGCGTCATCGGCAGGAAGGCCGGTTCGGTTGCCGGATTCCGCTACAGCAATGCGATGAAGAAGTCCGACATCGTGTGGGACGTGAAGATCCTCGATGCGTATCTGGAATCACCACAAAAAGTCGTTCCCGGAAACAGAATGCCCTATGCGGGGCTGAAGAATTCCGAGGACCGAGCGGACCTCGTTGCCTATCTGGCTACGCTGAAGTAGAGGCGATGGTCCGCGCGCAGGGGCGGTTGTTGATCCCGGCGCCCGACCACCTGTTCCAATTGCCGCTGCGTATCGTTTTGATAGTGCCGGGGAATGGCGCGGTGCCTGTCTCCCTCGCCTTCGCGAGTTGATCCCGTTTGCACGCAAGGCGCCGCTTCGCATTCGGCAGCGCACGGCAATAACGGCCGTCTATCGACTCTATGGCGAGAGGTGATTTCCCTCGCTGGCGTTGGAACGTCACTTTCTCAGCTAGATGGCCAGAACGCTTCCAACGGCCGGCACGGAGATGTGCGCCGCTTCCATTTACCGAACGATCCAAACGGCACAAATAGGGAAGACAATAATGTCCGATGACGCCTTCGATATTGTCATTGTCGGCGCGGGCGCCGCCGGCTGCGTCGTTGCAAGTTATCTCGCTGAACATACCGACGCATCGATCGCCTTGATCGAAGCGGGCAACGTGGACCACGATCCGTTAATTCACATTCCAGCCGGCTTCGCCAACATGCTCGCGCATGGCAGAAATGTCTGGAAATACGAGACTGTTCCTCAGCACGGCATCAAGCGCGCCTATCGCTCGGGAAAGGTGTTGGGCGGGGGCTCTTCGGTCAATGCGATGGCATACGTCCGTGGCCAGAGCCGTGATTACGCGGCTTGGCAAGACGCCGTGGGCGACACCGGCAAGTGGTCGTATGAGGATCTGCTTCCCGTCTTCATGGTGCAGGAAAGCAACGACACCTTCCACGATAAATTCCACGGCATCAACGGCGGACTCGCGGTCCAGCAGCCCAAGGGCATCAACGCACTGAACCAGTATTGTCTCAAGGCGTTCCAGGAATACGGCGTTCCTTTCAATCCGGACTATAACGGCACGAGCTCGATTGGTGTTCGCCGGTGCACTCTGCGGTCGGAAATCAGCGACGGTGCAGCGCGGTCGACGCATATTTTGCGCCCACACCTCGCCTCGGGCCGCGTGGCCCTTTTCACCAACAAGACCGTCATCCGCATTCTCATCGACAATGCCCGCGCGGTTGACGTCGAGTTGAGCGATCTGGAGACAATCACGACCGACCAGGTCGTGCTTTCGGCCAGGTCCGTTCACAGCACTAACATTTTGATGCATTCCGGCGTCGGTCCGGCCGCGCAACTGCGCCAGCATGGGATTGCGGTGATCGTCGATTCCCCGGAAATCGGGGAAAATATGCAAGACCACGCAATGGTCCCGGTCCGCGCCTACGTAAAGGGTGATCTCGGTTATCAAGCGACCGCCCATGGTCTCGGCACCATAAAGGCGGGCCTGCGTTATCTCGTTACCAAGGATGGTCCCGCGGCCGGCAACGGCATCGAAACGGTTACCCACTGGAACCCTTCGGACTTCACCGCAGACCCGACGATTCAATGCTATCACGCCCCCATTATTGCTAACGAAGGGCTTGCTCCGACAGGCGATAGGTCCGGCATCACATTCGAACTCGTGGTGCTTCGGCCCAAGAGTCGCGGCTGGGTTCGGCTTGCCGACAGTGACCCGACGTCGACGCCGCTGATCAATCCGAATTTCATCGGGGAAGAAGACGACTTGAGGTCGGCCGTGCAATCGGTGCGGGCAATCCGCGAGGTCATGGCCCAAGGTTCATTGGCGTCGGTGATCGAGGAAGAGCTGGACCCTGGTCCGAACGTCCAATCGGACGGAGAGATTGCCGAATGGGCAAAGCGGGTCGTGACGACAATGTGGCACCCAGTTGGTAGGTGCCGTATGGGGCAGGACGCACGGGCAGTGGTTGACGCAAGACTTCGGGTCCGCGGGATCGACCGTCTCCGCGTCATTGACGCCTCCATCCTGCCAAACATCACCAGCGGAAACACGAACGCGCCGACGCAGGCGCTCGTACGCCACGGCACGGCAATGCTGGTCGAGGATCTTACAAGAAATTAAGGGCCGCTTTCCCAAGGCGGCAACGGCCGCGGTTCGCCGCAGGGCGAGAAACCCGAATCGGGGAGTAGTTGTGTTTGACGCTGCCTGAACAGATGAAGCTCCGTCCGTTAGGGTTTCCTCTCGCCGCCTGGGCTTTTGCCGGCCGAACCTGGCTGGCGGCGGTTCTGGCCTTGTATGTAAGCTTCTGGCTCTCGATCGAGATGCCGTCGATGGCGATGGTAACAGTTGCGATCATCGCCGAACCAACGCGCGGCCAGGCACTGGGCAAGGCAGTCTTTCGTGTCCTGGCAACGACAATCGGCGTGGCCGCTTCTATTGCCCTAACCGGGCTTTTCTCCCAGTCGCGCGATCTTCTCTTGATCGCCTATGCCGGCTGGATAGGTCTCTGCGTCTACGCCGCAGGAATGCTCGACGGCAATCGGGCCTACGCGGCGGTCCTGTCGGGCTTCACCGTTGCTCTGGTTGCGATCCAGGAAATCGACAATCCCGGGCACGTGTTCGAGGCGGGTATGATGCGCGGCGCGGCAATTCTCATCGCAATTGCATCCGTTGCGATCGTCAACGACCTACTGGGGTCGCCGGATCGTCACACCAAGCTACTGGGGCAACTGGCCGATATCCATCGCCGGATCGCCGACCACGCCAAAGCGGCGATCCTTGGCGAACCGATGGAACCAATGGCGTCCGCTGCCCTGCTCGCCGAAATTGCCGCGCTTCGGCCAGAGATCGCGACGCTGGTGTTTGAGTCGAGTAACGGCCGGGCCAGAAGCGTAGCGGCGCAGAACGTGGCCGCCGCGCTTGTGGCCGAGTTACATGCCGCTCGAAGTCTTGATGTCCTTCCGGTGATTGCAGACCAGACGAGCGCTAAAAGAATTGCGCACGCGCTTGACCGCGACGAAAAGGCTCGCCAGCCGTCGCCATGCGCGTGGCGAGTCAAGAAGCAAGCGGATGCAGACGCGACGGTGCCGTTGGCCTGGACGCTTGAGGAATTGCTGAGAAGAGACGATCAGGTTCGACAGAACATCGCTGCCCTGCGCACTGATGGGAGTCCCTCCTGGCGATGGCGTGGACTGATCTATCGATCGCACCGCGCGGCAATTGAGTCTGGAGTTCGCGCGGCGATCTGGGTTGCGTTGGCGAGTGTGTTTCTCGTCTATGCGGGTTGGCCCGCGGCAAACACTTCGTTGGCGCTCGTTGGAACGTTCGTGGGACTCGGGGCGATAACGCCCAATTCACGTGCAACCACTGCCCTCGCGCTCATGGCTGCGCCCGTCGGCGGTGTTCTGGCTGGCCTTCTCGAGTTTGTCGTCCTCGATGGCGTCGACGCGTTTCCGCTCCTTGCCATCGGCCTAGCGCCGCTGATTATCGGCACCGCGCTGCTGATATCATCGCCCAATCGCCTGATGTCGGCGATTGGCCGATTTACGCTTATCTACAGCCTGGTAATTGCCTCGCCGACCAACCCCCAGACCTACAACGGGCAATCGTACCTCTTCTTCTTCCTCCTCGCTTGCCTTGCGCCCGCCTTGTTGTTGGCGACGCAGTTTCTTGTACCTCCAGTCCCTCAGGAGAGGCGGCGAAGATGGATGTTAACGTCGTCCCGCGAAGACTTTGCTCAGGGCCCCCCGCGTGGCCGTCGGCATGAGCCTGAGGAGGAGATGTTTCGCGACGCCGTCAGGATTGGGCAAATCCTGTCCACAGGGACAAATCCGGAGACGATCGGCGAAGTTCTTTCACATTTCGACCAATCCTCGATTCTCCGATTGTGCGACACCAAGCTGAAGGCTCTCGCCGGCGGCCCCTTGGCGGGGTTGGTTGAAGACGTACGCGCCGCGTTCAACAAGCGTGAACCGCGGGCAATTCGTGCCATTGCCCACCGCTTGAACCAAGCAACACCGCCAAATCATTCGATTACCGATCTCCGCGCCGCGCTAATGGTCGCGAGCTATCACGCTGAGGCGGCACTAGGGCGACGTGCTCATCTTAGTGAGACCGCGTGATGGCTCATTCCTTCCACGACTTGGTTATTGGCGGGGTCTTGGTCGCACCCTTCATGACCTATGCGGTTGCGGCTCTGTTCGTCGTGCTTCTGACGAAGCCGCTGCTGCGAACTGTCGGTTTTTGGCGGCTCTTCAGCAATGCCGCGATTGCCGAACTCAGCCTCTACATCACAATTCTGGGCCTGATTGCCTTGTTTCTCTGAGGGAAAATTGATGGATGGTGCCAGCCAAGACAAGGTGATCGACCGAGAAGAACCGGGATCCGCCACGTTGCCTGGATCGACCGAGAGCGATGTGTCAGTCGGGCTAAGCGCAGTCGCACGTGCGAAATCCGGAGGACGTCAATCTTGCGGGCCAGAGATCTCCGTCGCGTTCGCCACACCACCGGTCGGACGGCGAACAAACATCACGCAAGCTCTTCTGCCGATTTCTCGCAGACTTGCAACGTTGGCAATATTTCTTGTCGCGGCGATGATCTCACTCGTGGTGTGGGACCAGTATGTCGTCGCGCCTTGGACACGCGACGGGCGCGTACGAGTTCAGGTTGCGGGCGTTGCACCTCGCGTGTCCGGCCAGATCACAAAGCTGTGGGTCTCCGACAACCAATTCGTCCATAAGGGAGATGTACTCTATCAGATCGAGCCATTTGATTTCGATGTTGCGTTGCGCCTGAGCAAAGCAGTTTTGGAACAAAAAGAAGCCGACAACTATGTAAAGGAGTTGCAGTCGGAACGCCGGAAGCAGTTGTCGGAACTGTCGATCTCGAAAGAACAGCAACAGATCTTCGAGGGCAGCGCCCGACAAGCTAAAGCCGCGGTCGACGTTGCGCGTGAACAGGTCGCCCAGGCAGCCGTTAACTTGAAGCGAACCGAGGTCCGCAGCCCGGTCAACGGCTATGTCACGAATCTTCTCCTACGAGTAGGCGACTATGCGCACGAAGGAGTTAGCAACATCTCGATCGTCGATACCGACAGCTTCTGGGTGGACGGCTATTTCGAGGAGACAAAGTTAGCGCAGATGTGCATTGGGGATCGCGCAGAAGTCAAACTGATGGGCTACGCAGCCCCGCTGATGGGTCATGTAACGACGATCACCCGAGGCGTCAGCGTATCGAACGCTGCGGCCGGCCCTCAGGGTCTTCCAAATATCGACCCGGTCTATACGTGGGTACGACTGGCGCAACGCGTGCCGGTCCGGATCGCTATTGATAGGGTTCCGCCCGGCATGCCGCTCGTCTCCGGAATGACAGGAACAGTGACGCTGCGCGACGGCTCCCAGCCGGATAAGAAATCCTGGCTGCTTCGCGTGAAGCGTGCGGTCGGAACGAGCCTCTCCCACATAGTTCGCGGCGTGGCTCCGGAACCTGGCTGTATCGCCTCCAAGCCTTGAGTGAGCGCCCGAGGCCCGGACCGCCCTGGATCGACGGCCACCCTTCATGACGGTCGTTATGCCGCGATCGCGCCGGGACGACGGCCCTTATCGAGTTCATAATTGTCGCGCGGCCCTTTGGTGGCATCGATTCCATAGCTGACGGTCATTAGACGACAGATTTTCGCCGCTCTATTTTCCGCTATCTGCGAGAAATTCAGAAGATCGCAAGATCTCTCATCCCGGAAAGCAGATGATGAAGGCAATCGTTGTTACGGATCAGGCTTCCGGAACGTCCGGGATGAAGTTGGTCGACGTTCCCAAACCAGAGGCGGCGATAAACGACGTCCTCGTCGAGGTACATGCGTCGGGGTTCACTTCGGGTGAGCTGATATGGCCCTCGACGTGGACCGATCGTCTCGACCGTGACCGGACTCCATCTATTCCGGGGCAGGAGGTTGCCGGCGTGGTCGCGTCTCTCGGCTACGGCACGACCGGGCTCTCGGTTGGACAACGGGTATTTGGCCTTTCGGACTCCTATCGTGGCGGCACACTGGCCGAATATGTAGCGATCGAGGCACGCAATCTCGCGCCGCTACCGGGCGATGTCGACTTCACAGTCGGGGCGAGCGTGGCGATGCCGGGCCTGACCGCATGGCAGGGGCTATTCCAGCACGGCCGTCTTCGGACGGGACAGAGCGTCCTCGTGCACGGCGCCGCCGGCGCAGTTGGTTCGATGGCGACGCAGCTCGCGCGCGAATTCGGCGCCTACGTCATCGGCACCGGCCGCGCTGCCGACCGCCAGAAGGCGCTCGACCTTGGCGCCAGCGAATTCGTCGATCTCGAGAATGAAGTCTTGAACGATGTCGGTCGCGTCGACCTGGCGTTCGATGTCATCGGCGGAGATGTCGCCACGCGGTCAGCAGGGTTGATCCGGGATGGAGGAACGCTCGTGACCATCGCTGGACCGACCGAGGCGCGACCTCCAAACGGCCGTTCGGTGGACTTTGTTCTCGTCGCGGACCGCGCCCAATTGGGCGAAATCATCCAGCGTGTGCGGGACGGCCGATTGCAAACCAATATCGGCCACATAGCGTTGCTCGATGATGCCGTCGCCGCATTTAATCCGACCAAACGGATCAGCGGAAAGACGATCATCCGCATTCGCCCATGAGCCAACCAAGCCGATGACGGGACCATCCCACCAAAGAGGCTGATCACTGAGGACAATTCCGATGAAGGCGATCGTGGTATCCGACCAGGCGGCAGGAACGGCCGGGATGAAGCTGGTGGCGCGGCCAGAGCCGCAGGCGGCGATCAATGACGTCGTCGTTCAGATTCATGCTTCGGGGTTCACTTGGGATGAGCTGACCTGGCCCCCGACCTGGACCAATCGCGCCTTCCGCGACCGAACACCGTCGATCCCTGGGCACGAGGTGGCCGGAGTGGTCACGGGTCTCGGATATGGCACGACGGGTCTATCGCTGGGACAGCGGGTCTTCGGCCTTACGGACTGGTATCGGGACGGCACATTGGCGGAGTATGTGGCTGTCGAAACGCGAAACCTCGCGCCACTACCCGGCGGCGTCGATTTCACAGTCGGTGCGAGCGTGGTCATGTCCGGCCTGACTGCATGGCAAGGTCTGTTTCAGCACGGGCGGATCGAGGCCGGCCAGCGCATCATCTCACACGGTGCAGCGGGCGTCGTCGGTTCGATGGTCACCCAGCTTGCGCGTGAGGCTGGCGCTTACGTCATCGGCACCGGACGCGCCGCCGACCGTCAGTCGGTGCTCGACTTCGGCGCCAATGAATTCGTCGATCTCGAGAACGACGCTTTGGAGGACGTCGGTACAGTCGATCTGGTATTCGACGTCATCGGCGGTGACATCGCGAAGCGTTCCGTGCGCCTGGTGCGGCCCGGAGGAACGCTGACGACCATCATGGGCCCGGCTGAAGCACGGCCCGTGGATGGCCTCACGGTGGATTTCGTAGTCGAGCCCGATCGCGCGCAACTGAACGAGATCATCCAGCGGGTGCGAGACGGTCGACTGCAAACGAACGTCGGTAAGATTGCGGCCCTCGACGATGCCGTCGCCACCTTCAACTCGACCGAGCGACGCAAGGGAAAGACGATTATCCGCGTTCGTCCGTGAGGGAGACTCTACGTTGCCCGACCATCTCAACAAACAACAGATGACCGAGGAGAAATTCCGATGAAAGCAATTGTAGTAACGGATCAGGCTGCCGGAACGGCCGGGATGAAGCTGGTGGAGCGGCCCGAGCCGCAGGCTGCCATAAACGATGTCGTCGTACAGGTTCATGCGGCGGGATTCGTCAACACCGAACTGGAGTGGCCCTCGACCTGGGCCGATCGAGCCTTCCGCGACCGGACGCCGTCGATCCTCGGCCATGAGCTGGCCGGTGTGGTCACTGCGCTCGGCTACGGCACCACGGGGCTTTCAATCGGTCAGCGGGTGTTCGGCCTCGCGGACTGGCATCGCGACGGCACGCTCGCGGAGTATGTAGCGATGGAAGCGCGCAATCTCGCGCCACTTCCGGGCGATGTCGAGTTCACGGTGGGCGCGAGCCTGCCGATCTCGGGCCTGACCGCGTGGCAGGGACTGTTTCAGCATGGCCGCCTTCAGGCGGGGCAGAGCGTCCTTGCGCATGGTGCGGCCGGGGCCGTCGGGTCGATGGTGACGCAGCTCGCACGAGAGGCCGGCGCCTACGTCATTGGCACCGGACGCTCTGCCGACCGTCAGAAGGCGCTCGATTTCGGCGCGAATGAATTCGTCGACCTCGAGAACGACACCCTGGAAGACGTGCGCGGCATCGATCTGGTGTTCGATGTCATTGGCGGCGACATGCAGAAACGGTCCGCGGCGCTGATCCGAGCCGGAGGTACGCTGGTGACCGTCGTCGGACCGGCCGACGCGCGGCCCGTGGATGGCCTGGCGGTCGATTTCGTCGTCGAGTCCGACCGTGCCCAGCTGAGCGAGATCGTCCAGCGGGTGCGGGACGGACGGCTGCGGACGAACATCGGCAAAGTCGCGACCCTCGGCGAGGCGATCGCCGCCTTCAACTCGACCGAGCGGCGCGCGGGGAAAACGGTCATCCGTGTTCGCCCGTGAGCGACACGAGCGCGACGTAATCTGCGGTGCGCCGCGAAGCCGCGGCGGTCGCCGTCTCAATGTTTGCCGAGCATCCCGGGCGCGTCGCACTGAGCCGAGGTGACGTTAAATCGTGGAGCTCAGCGAGGGTTGCAGCAAGGAATTGCTCCGGAGTGCGAGATGACCGATGGCGCGATCCAAGAGATCCTGGAAAAGTCGATAGATGATTTGCCCGCTGACCTGCGCAGCAGGTTTGTGGCCTCGGTCCTAACCTTTGGGAGCGTCTATCAGCTCGGGGACAGCCGCTCCGAACGCATTACAAATGCAGTATTGGAGCGGCTTTTCCGGCGCTCGTGAAACCGACTTCGGACTTACCGTCTCTTCGATGTCGGGAAGCCTATATCAACGGCGGCATGCGCTTACTCATTGAAGTGCTCCCGTTCGCTTTATCTGGACCAGACCCGCTTCATCATCCCTCGCCAAACTCGTTCCCCGTCAGCGCCTTATTCAGAATGGGCCGGCGCAGTTGGATGCCGTTAAGCTGGTTAAGTGCTACTTGGCATCCCTCAAATAAGCAGTCCAGTAGGTCCTATCCTAAGGATTGAATGACGAATCGCCCATGTCTTGTATGTCTCGGTACCTCGAAGGATCGCAACCATGCATCTTCCGAAAGGTGCGGGAGAAACTGCTGCGACTTGTATAGCCCACACCATGGACGATCTGGTCGATCGATAGGCCGCTATTCTTCAGGAGGACTACGGCTTTGCGCATTCTTAGGTCACGAAGGGTCGCCATAGGCGGTTTCCCGAACAGACGAGTGAAGCGAACCATGAATACGGATCGACCAAGACAAGCGGTCCGCGCCAAGCTCTCTACCGAGTGCGGGAATTCTGGATGGGTGACCATCTCCGCAAAGGCACGCGCGATCCGTGGGTCGCCTAACATAGAGAATCGTTCCACCCATAGATTTTTGGTTGTAAGTGATCGTCTCAGTAAAGTAACGAGTACTTGCTTCATTAAAGCTGCGGTCATGGCGCCGGTCCCGACCTCCTGGGCAACTAGTTCGTCCATCGCCGAACTCAGCCTATGATCGAGTTGGTCCGTTGCACCAAATTGTTCCACAATCGGGCACGTGAGGGTTCCGAAAAGATCTATTGAAGCGCCGTACGTGGCACGGAAGTACCCGCAGATCAGCATGACCTTGGGCTCGCCTCTACCTGCAGCGAATCTGCTCAGGGCTCCAGAAACCGATGTCCGGGCGTTCTCCTCGGTGATTGTGAGAGTTGCTGGATGCCGCTTATCGTCAGCACCCTCAATACAAAAAGATTGCCCAGCAGGAACAATGATTAAGGTATGCGGCCGGAGATCGATAGGAGTATGATGGCCGATAATCATCCGACCCGTCCCTATAAGGTCATAGTGGATGCCAGGAGCGTTGGTGGTGGCCATCGTCAATCTCCAGCCTGGACCAACCACGCATTCAGAAAGCTTGACGAACTCGACCTCCATGGTCATCAACAGATTGTCTAGGTCAGAAGGAGATATTCGTACAATCGGTTTGCAATTCATACTTTCTTTAATCTTCATTGCCCGTTGAGAAGTGCCAACCTTATCGGCGCAATGGTGATCGTTATCGAAAGTGTAAACAAATGCTGACATTGGGCTTCTCACTTGTTCTTGGACAACTCTGAGTTTTGGTGAAAGGGAAGTTTCCCTTGCGTCGTGCTCTTCTCCAGCCACATGCGTCCTCCTTCGTCGTGCCGAGCGCGTCAAACAGATGCGGCTCACTTGCGGGTTCGATGCCACACCGACGTCGGCTGGGTTACGGATGCATAGTCGTCAGCCACGGATGTTCACGCTTTCAGGATACTGCATCGCGAAATGCCTATCGCCGCCCAGACCGCCTGCGGGTTAATCGGTGGAAGCAGCCAAATGCTATGGCGATGCTCACGCGATTGAAAATGCCGATTTGCTGGGGATTCCATAGCTCGCTGCTATGGTCTACGGGTGGTTTCTTGCAGAGGATCTGGATCACAGCCGCGCGATCCTTCAGCCAGCATTTGCGATCGCAACGCTCAGATAGGCATACGCGGGGCCGTGCGGACTGTGGAATCGCGACGCGAACTATCTTGCAGAGCGCAGCGCCACAAGCATGTCCTCGGTCGCCATACGCGTGCGGTAGTCCGGGTCGACGAAGCGCGCATGGACGATCCCATCGGTGCCGACGATGAAGGTGGCCGGGATCGGCAGCATCCATTCATTGGCGCCCTGAGACACCGACGGATCCCATCCAGAGCTGATCATCATGTGCTTCATCTCGTCGTCGACGGAAAACGCGAGGCCGAGGGACATCGCATAGCCGTTATCCATGTCGGTGAGAACCGGAAACGGCGCATTGGCGTCGGACTTGAGCCACATAGCGAACTTTGTGCGATCAGGCACGATCGCGGCGACGTGTCGGTGTTCGGTAGCGATCTGTTCCTCAGCACGGGCCAGCGCGTCGACATTGATGCGACAATACGGACACCATTGCCCGCGATTGAATGCGATCGCCACCGGCCCTTCGCCGAGCAAATCGTTCAGGTGGACCAGGCGCCCCTGCTCGTCGGGCAGCAAGAATGCCGGCATCGGCTCCCCTACCTGGGGCGCTGTTGCGCCAGCGCCGGCTTCGACGAGACCGTTGACGAGGGCATCGACCGCTTCAGCGAAATGCGGGCCCAGCCGCCGCACTTCATCCGAGAACGCCTGGAGCCGATCGGCCAGCGGTGCCTCCAGATCGCGGCATCGGATGAAAGCGACTTCGAGGATTTCACCAATGGGGCGTTCGGCCATCAATGAGCTCTCCTCTGCCGCGCCGGTCGTACGTCGAAGCTCCAGTCGGCGGCGCGCAGCAGATTGAGCAGAGTGGCACAGGCGACCGCGCGGCGTCGACCCGCAACCGTGTACGCTGACACAGTGCGTGCGAGTTCCAGGCGCATCAGCGGTATTCGGCGGAAGCCAGCCGTGTCCGAGGTCGCATTGGGGATGATCGCGACGCCAAGGTTCGAGTCGACCAAGGCCAGCAGGTCCTCTTGCGTCGCCACTTGGTGCCTGGCAGTGTTGACGACGCCGTTTGCTTCCAGGCGGGTCTTGAGCTCTTCGACCATCTCACATTCGGTGTTGATCACGAGGGTCTCAGAGGCAAGATCCCTGAGCTCGACTCTGTCTCTGCCCGCGAGCCTGTGAGTTCGATTGACGACGAGGTGAAATGGTTCCTCGAAAAGCGGGAAAGCATCGAGGCGAGACCAGGGCTCATTAAGCGGGCCGGCGATTGCCAGCTCTGCGGTGCCCAATCTCAGGTATTCGGTGACCTCGGCGCCCGTGCCGCGACGCAACTGCAGTTGCAGACCCGGGAAAGCACGCGACAGCTCCCGCAGCATTGTTGTGAAGGGATTGAGCGCGACGGTCCGCGAGACCGCAACTGATAGGGGCGCGGCCTCGCCCTCGCTGATCGATGCAGCCACCATCTTGGCCGTAAGGGCTGATTGGTAGCACTGGCGCAACATCGGCAGCATGCGCTGGCCGAGTTCCGTCAGATGCGACAGCGCACGCTCGCGTCGCAGCAACTCGCCACCGAGCTCGGTTTCGAGGCCCTTGATCGCGCGTGACAGGGACGGCTGGGTGACGTTGCACTGCTCGGCTGCCTTGGTCAAATTCAGGGTTTCGCTGATTGCCAAGAAGTATCGAATTTGGTGCATCTCCAAAGCACGACCCTCACTACCTACTCATGGTGGGAACTGGGAACGTACCCGCGGCCACGATGCCGTCAGGCGCAACTTGATCGTGTCGAAATATGTCTATAGCGGTGTGACCAGGGACATGCTTGTAACCATACCCGAACGGCGAGCGAAAGAAAGACCGTCACGTTCCTCCCAGCCCTTCTTCTTCGCCATGGCGTTGATCGAAGAACCGCACATGACAAGCAAGACGACCAACAAGTTCTCTCCCGAAATCCGGACCCGTGCGGTGCGGCTGGTTGGTGCTGCCGATCGCCCCGTCGACCTACCACGACCATATCGCCAAGCGAATCGATCCCTCCCGGCTGTCGGCTCGGGCGAAGCGGGACGAGGCTTTGAAGGATGAGGTTCGACGCGTGTTCGAGGCGAACTTCCGCGTCTACGGCGTTCGCAAGGTCTGGCGGCAGTTGCAGCGCGAGGGCTTCGACGTCGCCCGCTGCACGGTTGCCCGCCTGGTGAGGGCTATGGGTCTTGAGGGCATCATCCGCGGCAATCCGATCCGCACCACGGTGAGCGACAAGGCCGCACCTTGCCCTCTCGATCACTTTAATCGCCAGTTCCATGCCCCGGCGCCGAACATGCTGTGGGTCTCCGACTTCACCTACGTCGCGACCTGGACGGGCTTCGTCTATGTCGCCTTTGTCATCGACACCTATGCCCGCGGGATCGTTGGCTGGCGGGTGAGCCGGACGGCGCATGCGAGCTTCGTCCTGGACGCTCTGGAACAGGCACTCCATAATCGGCGGCCGATCCACCGCGGCGGGCTTATGCACCTAGCGATAGAGGCAGCCAATATGTCAGCATTCGATATACCGAGCGCCTGGCGGAGGCCGGCGTCGAGCCTTCGGTAGGCAATGTCGGCGACAGCTACGACAATGCTCTCGCCGAAAGATCAACGGTCTCTACAAGGCCGAGGTGCTCCATCGACGCGGACCATGGCGCAACTTCGAAGCCGTCGAGTTCGCTACGCTCGAATGGGTCGACTGGTTCAATAATCGCCGGCTGCTGGAGCTCATAGGCAACATCCGCCGGCCGAAGCCGAGGAACGCTACTACGCCATGCTGGATGAACCAGCCATAGCCGCGTGACTCAAATGTAACGGCCTCCGGAAAACCCGGGGCGGTTCAGACATCGTCGAACAATTGCGTATCGGAGCGAAGACCCAAGTTCGAAGACTGTAATCAAGTGACTCACGCGTGACCGTCCAGAAATCCTGGTAGCGCCCCATCAGCGATCGCAGCCAACTGTATTCGAGCTGCTTCATGCGCCAGATCTGCGTGATGTAGTCGGCATGGCCCGGGAACGACGCATCGGTAATTTCTGAAACCGAATGCACGTCATAAAGCGTGCCATATGCATCGAACACAAATGCCTTCACCATGATACGAACTCCTGTCGCTCGCGGTTTCTCATGACTGACCGCCCCGATGAACAGCACGAACTCATCATCGACGCTATTATCGTCTCCATCTCTGTTCTCGATGGGTCCGAAGCACGTTCGCCAATGCAATCTACAAATCTTGGTTTCGATGAATAGTCTCGGCTCCAACGCCGCCAACTAGCTCTGCGGTCCTTGCTTCACGATTCTATCTCACCTTTTCGATGATGATTTCAGGTAGCGGACCATGCCCAATACGTCATCAGGAAGCAGACGTCCGATCGCGCCCGTCGAGTAGACGGCCGTCACAATCCGACTCTCGGGATTCAGGACGAAGCCAGTTGCTTGGAGATAGACGGGATCGTCATTGACGAAGGCGCCGGTGGCCGCGGAGACGGCTCGTGCATCGGCCCCGTGGGCGACCGGAAAGCCGAGTTTATACTTTGCGACGAGCGCCTCCGTCTTTTCACGATCGTCCACCGATACCGAGGCGACCTTGATGCCTTCCTCGGCGAATTTGTCTGCCGCCCGCGCAAAAGCTGCAAGCTGGGCGTTGCAGAACGGACACCAGGAACCGCGGTGGAACAGGATCACTCCGTATCCGCCAGCGAGATCGCCAGGCAGATCGACTTCGCCGCCACCAGCGCGGGCAAAGGTTAGAGACGGAAAAACATCGCCGTTTTGCAGCATCGCGATAGGGACTCCTTGTTCGACCTGTGTGCCGCTCTAAAGGGCAGCGTGATCTTTCACCGCTTCTTCGAGCGCGGGTTTCATACTGAGCATGCGTTCATCGACCGTAGCCGGATTCTCTCGATTCAAGGCTATCATCTGGGCGCGAACCTCGCCGCCACGGATCACTTCGAACGCCTCAGCTTCGATGCCCGCAGCGATCGCTTCGGCGACGGCGGAAGCTGGCTCGCGCGAAAACCCGAGTTCGGGCCCTGCATGATTTGATTTCATCATCGGTGTGTCGGTGCCGCCCGGATAGACGGTCAGCACATGGATGCCCTCCCCTTTCAGCTCACGCCGCAGCGCCTCACCGAAATGTGCAAGCCCGGCCTTGACTGCCGCGTAGGTGGAATAGAACGGAGCCCCTACCAATGCGATGCCGGAGGAAACGTTCACGACCATGGCGTCACCGCTCTCACGGAGGACCGGCAACGCTCCGCGCGTCAGCAGGATCGGGGCCGTTAAGCCGACATCGATCATCGCGTGCAGTTCGGCTTCATCGGTCTTTTCCAAACGACCGGCTCGCACGCCGCCGGCATTGTTCACAAGGACATCAAGGCCGCCGAGAGCGGAAACGGCCTGCTCGAGCGTCACGGCGCGTCCTTCGGCTGTCGAAACATCAGCTGCTATGCCGTGGATCTCGGTAGTTCCGGTTTGCAGGGATCGAACGGCTTCAGCGACGACTTCCGGACGGCGTCCGCTTATCGCCACTTTCCCTTGCTTCGCCAGCAATATTCGCGCCAGCGCAAGCCCTATGCCGCTCGATCCGCCGGTGATGAGAATGCGCTTGCCGGTGATGTTCATGCCCGTTCACCTATAGGCAGCGCGTATTCGAAAGTGTCGGCCATAACAGGAACTCCGAAAATAATGGTCTGCCGCCAGAGCAGATTGGACGTGGCGGGCGCGAACTTGGTCTGCTCATCCCTACGCGCCCAAGAATACAGCCCTCGCCCCTGCCCCGAGCGCGATCCGACGGCCGACGCTTTCGCGTCAAAAACGTAGGTCCGTAGATCGCGCAGCGAATCCATAATCCGTCGCCGTTCGTCCAGACGCGGGCGTTATTCAGCGTGCGGCCGCAGACCGCCGCACTCGTGCCTGCTAACTTTGTCGGCCTCTGAGCGAAGGAGACGGAAAGTGCAAAGCGACATCAGGGACAACCCGGCCATGAACCGGTTTGAGATGTCCCTCAGCGGCGATGCGCTCGCGGTCGCGTACTACAAGATCGAGGACGGCCGGGTCGTGCTGCTGCATACGGAAGTACCGCAGGAGCTATCTGGCCTTGGCTACGGATCGCGGCTGGCGCACGGCGTTTTCGAGGCCTTGCGGCGCGACGGGAAACGAGTGATCGCAAAGTGCCCCTTCATGTCTTCCTACGCCACCCGGCAACCCGAATATGGCGCACTCCTCGATGGTTGACCCAAAACCAACCCGTATTGCCCCCAGACAGACCTTTGGAGAACGATATCTCACGCCTATCAAATGCATGTCCAAAGGGAATTTCTCATTTCGTCGACAGAGTCCGATCCTGGGGCTTGCCAGCCCGGTCACGAAGCCCGCCGCTTCCAGGGTGCTTGAACCCCTCGCACCGAGGGGGGGTGCCCCGTGCGAGCAGCAAAGGAGACCTCCAATGAAATTATCGAGGACAGTCAGCCTGGGTGTTGCGATCGTCATGGTCGCCGGCGCCGCCGTGTCTCTCGCGCAGATGAGCCGAGCGGCTCCAGTCGATCAAAGCGCAAATGTGGCGGACGCCGCCGGGAACTCGCATGTTCCGACAGATTACAGAACGCTTTACCAGGCGCTCGGCAGTTGGGCGATTGCCGCCGATAGCGGGCAGAGCTCGAAGCAGATGCACACCGTTTACGCCTCTCCGGGAACGATCGACGCATATCGAAAGACCGGGCACTTCCCGGATGGCGCCGTTCTCGTGAAGGAAGTCTTTGCGACCTCGACGAACGAGATGACCCCCGGCACGGTAAGCCACGTCGACAAGCTCAAGGGCTGGTTCGTCATGGTGAAGACAGCAAAGGATCGCACCCAGGCAACCCGCTGTGGGGAAACGGTTGGGCTGGTCGTGGTTCGATGCAGACAAGCCCCTCAAGACCACCTCGACAAACTACCACACCGATTGCCAGGGTTGCCACGTGCCAGCAAGGAACACTGACCGGATTTACGTGAATGGATATCCGGCGCTCCGTTGCTAGATGTCAATGCGCGTGAGCGTTCTCGCTGCGGTTCGCGGAGCTTCGACGCCTATCTCGAAGGACGCCACGAGCAAGAGCGGAACCACGGGAATTATTGTGACCATTCGCTTCGGTTATCGACCTTCTGGGACCAACCGACGTTCAGACTAGAAACGAACCCACGGAGGTCAGTGTGTCCTTCTCGGTCTATGAGATCACAGTCCCTGTCATGGTGCATGGACTGAACGTGATGGATGACTATCTCGATCACGCCCAGGCGCTCGAGCGGGCCAAAGGGTTTGAGCCGGGACGAATATTAGGCGAGCGGCTCGCACCCGACATGCTGACGTTTGGAGAACAGTTCTCTGTAAGCTGCAACAAGGTTGACGCGCACATGGCGAAGTTGATGCAGCGCGACCCGACACCGCCCCGCACCACTGCGATGATGTATCCGGCATTGAAGGGACGGCTCCTCGAGACTCGCGGCTTCTTGCAGAACGTGCAGCCGGACGAGATCGCAGGTGCCCAGTCGCACACCTATGAGCTGACCCCACCTATCGTGCGCGGATGGTATGGCGGCGACGACTACATCCGGTACTTGGTGCTACCTGACTTCTTTTTCCACATCTCGATAGCGCATGCGATCCTCCGGCATCTCGGGGCGAAAATCGGAAAGCGCGACTATCTCGGCAATCTTACGCAGCAGAGCGGCGGAGATTACTCGTGAGATGCGGAGCGATGCACAGTACGAGGCCTTTTAGAGTGAAAACGAACTAACAGGATACACAAAGTGAGCGAGTTGCGAGAAGTCATTGGTGCGCTGCAAAGTCATGTCGAATTTGAGGCCGCTGTAGGCGAGCTCGAAGCTGCGGGGATCGACCGCTCTCGAATAAGCTTCCTCGCGCAGGAGGATATAGCTGCGACATGCGCCGGCACCGTTGGTTGCGACATCAGACAACTGCCCCGTGTGGAGGTCAGCATGAGCGACGACCGGCAACAAGTTCGCACACTTGTGACCTCGCTCGCCGCAACTGTCGCGTCGTTCGCCGGCGCTGGCGCCGTTCTTGCTGCGACTGGCGGAACGGCGGCGCCAGCCGTGCTGGCGGGATTGGCTGCCGGAGGCGGAGTGGGCGGGCTGGCCGCCTTGTTTGGACGGGGCCACGAAGCGTATGTGCACGAATGGGCCGAGAGACAGGTCCTCAATGGTGGTATTGTGTTGATCGTTCATCCTGCGAGCGCAGAACATTTCGATGCCGCCGCCGCCATTATGCGACGGCATTGCGGGACCGATGTGTTCGCCTCGCCATCAGCGTAGCAGCGAGCTTCGCCCATCGACATTGGCAGGTCGTTCAGGTTTGCAGCTTGGCAGTTCCAGATTTGCGGAATGCATGAGATGAAGGAAGGCGCCAGTCCGGCCTAACAAAGTGGCAGTTGTACCCTTGCCGATGTCTTTGCAGGTAGTCCTGGTGCTCCGGCTCGGCCTCCCAGAATCGGTCTTCCGGGTTGATTTCGGTCACTACTGGACCAGGCCACAAGCCGGAGGCCTCGATTTCGGCGATCGTTTCAAG
Source organism: Mesorhizobium sp. B2-2-4 (assembly GCF_006442375.1). Taxonomy (NCBI): domain Bacteria; kingdom Pseudomonadati; phylum Pseudomonadota; class Alphaproteobacteria; order Hyphomicrobiales; family Phyllobacteriaceae; genus Mesorhizobium; species Mesorhizobium sp. B2-2-4. The sequence goes on from NZ_VFWB01000004.1 coordinate 199,145, forward strand.
GGCTGTCTCCTTCTGCTGTGCATCGGTGTAGAAGATGGCGGAACGGTAGCCCGATCCAAAGTCACTCCCTTGCTGCTCGTACGTCGTCGGATCATGAATTTGAAAAAAGCGTTCTAGGATGGCGCGGTAACTTACGATCAGAGGATCGAAAGTTACCTCGATTGCCTCGGCATGCCCGTGATGACTGCCGTAGGTCGGATTAGGGAGATCACCGCCGGTGTAACCGACACGCGTTGAACCTACGCCGCGGACGCTTCGAAACATCTCCTGCATTCCCCAAAAACACCCGCCGGCAAGGATCGCCTTCTCCGTAGCCATGTTTGCCTTCCTTCAGCCGGCCAGATACCGCTTTGCGAGAGTAGCGATCGCCGACCCGGTCGGATCATAGAATGCGGGCATCCAATTGATAACCAGCCGGGATGAGATCATCACCGGCGATCGTGGTATCCAGTCCGGAAGATGCCCAACGATCGGATCTGGCGTGCAAAGCCACGAGAACACAGCGAACGCGGCTCACGTGTCGGCCGTGACCTCTGTCGTGCAGACGCTGCTCGCACACTTCCTTGCGCTTGAGCCGACGCAAGAGGCGGCGGACGCTCTCGTGGCCCGCCTCCGCCGAGCATCGCGGCATGTTCCCCGTTTGTGGCTGACGACGACCAGCACGCAAGTCCGGTTTCTGCCTATCAGGAGGAGATCGAAGCCTGCATAGGGCGGATCGTCGACGACGCGGTCAGCCAGGACACCTATACGCGCCGCATGACAATTCGCCCGCAGGACGGGCAGACCTGACACTCCGACAGACAACCCGAGAGGACGAATGGCAACCTGGGGCTGCATGTAACCACGACGCAGTTTCGATCGCGCCTGGCGCACGAAATCCTCGATCGAGCGGAGCGGACCGTCACCATGTACCTTACGGTGCGGCCCGACGATACCGCCGTCAGCGCTGCCCTTGAGGAATTGATCCGTGCGGATTTAAACCGACGCTGACAACACAATTGCCGCCTGGCGCTCGGCCGACCGATGTAGGTTCTGGGCGGGCCAGCCCGGAATACATCGGGGCATGCTATTCATAACTCGGCGTTATCACCGCGCGGCAATTCCTCCTGTACAACAAGCCGCTTAATGCGAGAGCGCAAGGCTGTCGCAGTGACGCCGCGGCATCGGCCCGGGCCCGGTGGTCATTTCGAAAAAATGCGGGGCTATCGCGGAAGTAATCCATGTCGCGTACAGTCGCAGAAGCCCTCGTCGATGTCCTGGAAGAGGTCGGCGTAAAGCAGATCTTCGGCTTGATCGGCGACTCGCTCAATCCGCTGGGCGACGCTGTACGGCAAAGCAAGATCGAATGGGTCGGGGTTCGCCACGAAGAGGGAGCCGCATTGGCTGCGGCAGGCCAGGCCAAGCTGACTGGCCAGCTCGCCGTGTGCGCCGGAACAACGGGTCCTGGCAGCACCCACCTCGTCGCTGGCCTCTACGAGGCCGCGCGCGACCATGCACCTGTCTTGGCGTTGTCGGGAGAGATGCCGCGACGTCTGAAAGGGATTGACTATCACCAGTATACCGAGCCGGACCTGCTATTTCGCGACGTGTCGCTCTACACCCAAACGATAACGGCGCCAGCACAAGCGCCCGGCGTGATCCATCAAGCGATCGCCTCCGCATACGCGGGCCCAGGAGTCGCGCATTTGACGCTCCCCCAGGACGTGCTGTCCAGCAAAGTCGAACACGCCGTTCCGAGTGTGGCAACTCTTGGTCCGCGCAGCGAGATCACGCCTGGCGAGAACGAAATTGAGGCGGTTGCTCGTCACATCGACGAAGCGACGTCGATCACGATCCTGTGCGGCGCGGGATGCCGTGGCTCCGCAGAGCTGCTCCGCGCATTATCAGACCGATTGAAGGCGCCGCTCGTCCACACTGTTCGCGGCAAGGAAATCATCGCATATGACGATCCGCGATGGATGGGCGGGCTCGGCATGATCGGCAGCAAACCGGTCTACAATGCGGTCCAGGAGTGCGACCTCCTGCTTATGCTCGGTACAGACTACCCTTATTCCAATTTCCTGCCGACCCACGGAAACGTCATTCAGATCGATGAGCGGGCCGTAGCGATTGGACGACGCACGTCGACGGTGCTCGGCGTACAAGGTTCGGTGCGTCCGACCCTCGCCGCGCTCTTGCCGAGACTGCGACAGAAAATCGATAGCACATTCTTCGACAGCGTCGCGCGCAGCCGCCGCGCTTGGGACGAACTCCTCGACAAGCAAAGCGACCTGATGCGCAACCGCGGCAAGATCCATCCACAGGCTGTAGCGCGCATGGTTAGCGACCTTGCGAAGGACGATGCCGTGTTCGTCTTCGACACGGGCCTCAACACCCTTTGGTCAGGAAACTGGATTCGACAGAACGGCAAACAGCGCATTACCGGTTCGTTCAACAATGCGGCCGTCGGCACGGCACTCGGGCAAGCAAACGGAATACAGGCGCTCGATCGCGCGCGACAGGTGATCGTCCTTACCGGGGACGGCGGCTTCAACATGTTGATGGGCGAATTCCTGACAGCGGTCCACCACCGTTTACCCGTCAAAGTCGTCGTCTTCGACAATGCGGCTTTCGGGCTCATCACGCTCGAGGCGGAAAGCGTGGGCATTCTTCCGTTTCACGACGCGATCGAATTCCCAAACCCCGATTATTCTGTGCTGGCACGTGCTTGCGGCGCGCAGGGTTTCACCGTCCGCGATCCCGCGCTACTCGAGGCGATTTTGATCGAGGCACTCGCGTGCCCGGGCCCTGCAATCGTCGGATGCGGCGTGGTACCTGACGAGATGCCGAACCTGCCACATGTCGAACTGGAGCAGGTCGGCGGCTACGCTGTCGCGAAAATCAAGGAAGCGATCGCTGCCTTCACCGGCGGCTGACGGATTCCCGTCTTTTTGCCCCCCATCCACCCCAAAACTCGCTGCCTTGCAGCTCGCGCAGGCCGCATTCAGCCTGCAATCAAACAAAAAAACAGTACGCAACACGAATAGTGAAAGGGACCACGATCATGACGACAGACGTTGAAGACGTGCCAAACGGGGAGCGAGACGAGCCGGCGCTGCGAAACTCGCTTGCGACCTTCGCAGCGAAGATCAATCAGGTTCTGGCCGATTCTCTGTCGCTCTATCTCAAAACGAAGAACTTTCACTGGCACGTGAGCGGCCCCCATTTCAGGGACTATCACCTCATGCTGGACGAACAGGCGAGCGAAATTCTTGAAGTCGTGGACCCGCTCGCGGAACGTGTCCGGGCGATGGATAGCGTGACGATCCGCTCACTTGGCCAAGCGGCACGACTACGCACCATCGCGGATAACGAGGCCGAGGAAGTCGCGCCAGCCGCGATGCTGGCCGAACTCATGGAAGACAACAACGCCTTTGCCGCCTCGATGCGCCAGGCCCACAAGCTCTGCGCCGAATTGGAGGACCTTGCCACTGCAAGCCTCCTGGAAGGCTATATCGACGCCGCGGAGAAGAGAGCTTGGTTCCTCCGCGAGACCGCACGGGCGGGCTGATTCTCGACGATTCCATTGTACTGAAAGTCCAAAACAGGACGCCGCAAGTCCGAAGTGGCGTCCTGTGAGCTAGGACTCGTCACCGTTCGAATCCAGAGTGACGCAAAGCATCGGGCCGTCTCGGAATGCGATCAGGCCGCGTATGTGAAACTCCGCAAACAACGGATTGGGTGCTTAACTTGAGCGACACGAACCTATTGCAATCCGTCCAAAGCGACGCTTCAGCGGCTTCCTGCGCAACGGAGTTCGACGTCGACCTGTTCGTGATCGGCGGCGGGTCAGGAGGCGTCCGGGCCGCCCGCGTCGCATCGGGACATGGCGCAAAAGTGATGCTCGCCGAGGAGTACCGGTTGGGCGGAACATGCGTCATCCGCGGCTGCGTCCCAAAGAAGCTGTTCGTCTATGCGGGTCGCTTCAGCGACAAGTTCGACGAAGCGGCGGAGTTCGGCTGGCGTTTGTCGATGCCGCGTTTCGATTGGCCGTCATTGGTCGCCGCAAAGGACCGCGAAATCGCACGACTGGAAGCACTTTACGGCAGCGGTCAGGAAAATGCGGGCGTCGAAGTCGTCAAGTCCCGTGCTGTGCTTGAAGACGCGCATACGGTTCGCCTGGTCAAAGACGGTCGCCGCGTACGTGCGCGCAAGATTCTGATTGCGACGGGTGCAAGGCCCGAACTCCCTCCCTTCGACGGTATCGAACTCGGTATCACCTCCGATGCCGTCTTTGACCTGAAGACATTTCCGAGGAAGCTCGTAATCGGCGGCGCCGGTTACATTGCCATTGAGTTCGCGGGCCTTTTCGCTGCGTTGGGAAGCGACGTCACAGTCGTCTGCCGAGGAAGTAATATCCTGCGCGGCTTTGACGAGGACGTGCGCCAGGCCGTCGCCGCGTCCTATGCGAACCGCGGCATCAAGTTGATACTCGGTGACAGCATACGTCGACTTGAACCCCGGCGCGGGCAAACTGGCGGCGGTTTGGGAGGAATCGACGTTACGACTGAACAAGGTGGCAGACTGGTGGCAGACCAGGTGTTGCTTGCCTTTGGACGCGCTCCGAACACGACCGCCCTCGGGCTCGACCGAGCGGGCGTCAAGACCGCCGCGAATGGTGCGATTATTGTCGACGCAGGCTCTCGCACAAATGTCCCGAACATCTATGCAGTCGGTGACGTCTCGAACCAGATAAACTTGACACCTGTTGCGATCCGCGAAGGCCACGCATTCGCCGATAGCGTGTTCGGGGAGAACAATTGGCAGGTCGACTATTCCAATGTGCCGACGGCGGTCTTCTCCAGCCCGGAGATCGGCACCGTTGGCATGACCGAACTGGAAGCGAGGGCGCAGTACCCCGCAGTCGACATCTACAAGGTGCGCTTCAAGCCGCTGAAGGCCGGCCTGACACGCGATTGCGAGACCTCCCTTCTGAAAATCATCGTAGACTGCGAGACGGACCGGATCCTTGGCATCCACATTTTCGCCGAGGAAGCCAGCGAAATGATCCAGGTGCTGGCGATCGCAATTCGCAGTGGAGCCACCATGAATGACTTTGTGTCGACCATGGCGGTGCATCCGACAATCGGTGAAGAAATCGTCACAATGCAGGCGCCGACGGTCCGTTACGACCGACGTGTAGAACCGGCCGCGCCCCCGATCGCCGAAAACGTCCCGGCGTGACTCCAACCGGCTGGGAATCGGCGGGCGTATCGCGCTTCCGCCCGTCGGACCGACCAGCTTGGATTGGCGCTGCAGACCATCGGGAATGAAATCGATAACAGGGCGTTGCTTCCATAGCGGCAAACGTCTTGGCAATGTCGCGTGGGCCGACCGAACCAGCGGCCCCGTCGGCCTGACGCGCGTGGCCCGTGCGCGAAATCTCTGAAACTCCGAAGGTGAGCGCGATGATCCGCTTTTATTTCCACCCGACCCCCAACCCAGCCAAGGTTGCGCTTTTCTTGGAGGAGTCGGGGTTACCTTATGAGCTGGTGCCGGTCGACACGAGCAAGGGCGAGCAGCACCAGGCCGAATTTCGCGCCGTAAACCCTAACGGCAAGGTCCCCGCGATCGTCGACACCGAAGGTCCCGGCGGAAAAGAGGCACGCGTTTTCGATTCGAGTGCCATTCTACTGTATCTCGCCGAAAAAGCCGGTCGCTTCCTAGGCCAGCCGGCTGACCGAGGCGAGCTTCTGTCGTGGCTGTTTTTCCTCGGTACAGGCCTCGGTCCGTTCTCGGGGCAAGCCGTACATTTCCAGTTTGCAGCTCCCGAGGGTCTTGACTACGCCGTCAACAGATATCGCCGCGAAGCGGAGCGCCATTATCGGGTACTCGACAGCCAACTCGCAGGCCGGGATTACATTGTCGGGTCCGAATATACGATCGCCGACATGTCCGCCTGGGGTTGGATCGATCGCGCTTCCCGCGTCATGAAGGGCGCGACGGATCCCTTGGTGCCGTTCCCCAACATCAGGCGATGGTTCACGGCGATCGACGCGCGCCCAGCGGTCGCCAAGGCGCGCGCGGTTGGAAAGGATCACGACTTCAAGAAGGTCAACGACGAGGAAACGAAGCGGGCGCTATTCCCCTCGAACTATCCCGCGGCCGACGCGTAAAGGACCCCAGTCTCACCCGTCGCAATGCCGGGAGTGGAAACGAAAACTGCACGGCGCTTCCAAATGGCCAATGCCAAACCCGGCGTTTGGCGTTGGACGACGTGCCGACGCTAGGAGAGTGCAGATGAATCTCGACGCGAAGGATATGGTCGTGGCGGTTTCAGATCTCTTGGGACACGGGTATGACCACGAGTATCGCATAAGAGACGGCCTGCTCTACGACCTGACGTCCGAAAAATCCGTCGCCGCCGGCGACATTCAGGTCGATTTTGCGAAGAGGTTCGAGAGCGCTCCGGACGCTGGAGACGGCTCAAACATCTATGCGATCACTAACCGGAAAGCCGGCAGCAAAGGCCTGTTGATCGACGCCTTTGATGAACTGGACGGCGAATGCTCGCGAGAACTCTTCGAACAGCTAAACGCGAACCGCTCCATACGTCACGAGAACGAGGGTGAAATCGCAAGCCGATATGGGCTGCGGAAGATCTTCAAGGAAGAGTTCGACAAGGATCCGGAGCGGTTTGTCCTGAGGATTGGCTTTCCTGACTTCCCGCCGTGCCCGTTCGGGCAATCATTCTCGATTCTTGGGTTCGATACCGCGGAGCAATCCTACGTCTGGCTCGTCACCAGCATTCTCCGCGATCCCAGGCTTGAGAGAGTCCCCTATCAAGGCGCCGAGGTGCCCGACAACGAATGACCGCATAATTGTCGAGTTTGCCAGCGTCGCCATCACAGTCTGGCCGGAAGCCCTACCTCACAAAGGACCTGAAATGAACAAACAGATCGTGAAACAGACCATGTTGTCGCTGGAGACTCGCGACTTCGAGAGTGCGAGAGAAAAATACCTCGAGTATGTCGCGAGCGCCCGGCTTGATAGAAGCGAGCCGATCGAAGATGACGAACAAGCGCAGGCGGAGCTCGCGAGCGACCTGTCCGAAGCCTTCGATGACACCGTTCACTCACATTCCGACAAAATAGATAAGCTCTCCAGGATAGACTTCGGCCCCAAAGGCATGATCGAGGAGGGCGCCGTCGTGAAACTAGGCGGTCGTTATTTCGTCATCGCCGTGTCGACAGCCAAGTTCACATGCGACGGCAATGAGATCATGGGCATCTCCACGCAGGCGCCGATCTACGCTGAATTGGAGGGAAAGCGCGCCGGCGACGAGGTGTCGTTTAATGGCAGAGACCTCGTTATTGAAGAGGTCGCCTGATAGCTTCAACGTGGAAGAAAGCTGCCTTTCGACATGTCGCTCGCTATCCCCTGCGATAGTCCGCGACGTGCGAGGCGCGACGAATAGGCTGTCGAAAGACGTTTTGCGCCTAGTCCTTTCGATACTCTCCCCACCTGCATCGTCAGATGCCGTAGCAATCTCGTCCCGGGCGCCTGATTTTTCTTGGCGTCCCGACTGACAATGGCGTTGGTGATGCGCCTCTCCGTACCATGACGCGAGACAAGCGGAATGGAAACAATAACAATCAAGCATTTCCACTCGTTCGCACGGCGGCATAGCCTTTCTATGCGTCAACACGGCCTGATCTGAGGCGATTGTATGGAATGCCGGCGATCAGGGGCGGCGAGATCGACATCTGAGATGAATGCGTTTTCATCGGCGTGACGACGCACCCAAGACAAGAGGCACAGGAGTCACCAATGTCGTTTCCCTTCGTCACCAAGTCTATGCACGCCTACCTTATCGATTACCCTGTCGCTGTCGTCTTGATCGCAGCGCCATTTCTGTTGAAGCTTGGCCAGAGCGGACCGATGGCGCTATGGCTTTCGGTTGTTGTCGGAATTGCGGCGCTGATCTTGCCTGCACTGACCGACCATCCCACCGGGCTCGTGCGCATCATACCTTACTGGCTCCACCTTTGGGTCGATCGGGCCGTGGGCGTGGTGTTCATCATCGCACCGTTTGTCTTTAAATTTGTAGGGCTCGACGCCTGGTACTATTGGATTTTAGCGATCGCTGTACTGCTCACGACGTCAGTCTTCAATGCACCCGAGGAGCCGGTCGCGCCGGTCTCGGGGATGGGCACGCGCACGGCGGGCTGAACGCCGCAGCGCCGCCCACATCCCGTCGAGGCTCGAGCGGATGACCGTCGTCTCGCAGATCAACGAGACGGAGGCGCTGTCACAGGCTTCGTCGAGCGACGCGCCATCCACCGATGGTGGATATTACTCAACCGCGTGAAATAGAGATGCACAGCTCGATGCAAAATGGGGCACCCGCGATCAACATTGCACGACCGAGCGCGAACCGCCGGCTGGCTTTCATATCAGCTGTAATATCCTTGGTAGCTTCGTTCGCCGCGGCGGCCGCGCCGATCCCGCTCTACAACATCTACCGGGCGGAAGACGGGTTTACCAACGCCGGAATATCCATGGCCGTCGTCGCATATGCCGTTGGCACGATCAGTGCACTGTTGGCATTGGGACGACTTTCCAATCACGTGGGCCGCCGGCTAGCCGCAGTCTCAAGCCTTGGCCTCATCATGCTTGGCTGTCTGCTATTGTTGAATGTACATGCCATCAGCATCCTGCTGGCCGGCCGGCTCCTGGTGGGGCTTGGCACCGGTTTAGCGAGCAGCAGCCTCACCTCCTACATCGTCGACGCGGCACCGGCCAGACCGGAATGGCTGGCCTCCGTTGCGTCAAGCCAAGGTCCGATGCTCGGTCTCACTGTCGGCGCCATCGTATCCGGTGCCTTGGTCCAGTTTGGTCCTTGGCCGCGCAACGTCATCTACTTGGCCTGCGTCGGCTTCCTGCTGCTGTCTGCCGCGCTCATCGCGATCAGTCCTGAAACAGCAGCGCCGACGTCTGGTGCATGGCGATCGCTATTGCCCCGATTACAGGTGCCGGCCCGTGCCAGGCCTCTCCTCCCTGTCGCCGCAGCGGTATTCCTGGCCACCTGGGCGACAGGCGCTTTCTATCAAGCCTTCGTTCCCGCGCTGGTCGAAGACCAACTCCACACCCGCAGCCCGCTTATCCTCGGATCGGTGTTTGCTGCCTATATGGCTCCCAGCGTCCTTGGCGCGCCCATCGGCGGCCGGTTCACCTCCGCAATGGCCCAACGCGTAGGCATGATCGCATTCCTGGCCGGCATGATCGGTATCATCACAGCGATCAATGCCGGCACGCTGATGTTGTTTATCCTCGCCACCATGGTCGCCGGCGCCGGACAAGGTATCGCAATTAGCGCCGCCACTCGTGGGCTGCTGGATGGCAGCAAGCTTGCCGACAGAGCGCCAATTTTCAGTGCAATCTATCTTCTCTCCTACAGCGGCGCCACCTTCCCGAGCCTGATCTCCGGCAAGCTTTCAAGCACCTTTACAATACCGCAGATCGCCTTGGGATATGGGGGGCTGGCTCTCGCAGCCGCGCTCTTCACTGTATTGCGCGCAAGAAACCCGGTCCCGGACGGGGCCGAGAATAATGCCTGCGTCACCGCGCCGGCTGACAACAAGTCGGTCGACAAGACAATAATAGTCGCGCTCAGCGAAAATAGTTCGCGCTCAGCGAACACGAGCTGAGTGATGGGATCAGTTCCTGCTCGGTTCGGCGCAACTATTTTGGAGACAGAAAGTGACGCTCGATCATCCGATTTTCACACGCTGGCCGGCGCAGCACCCTGACCTGCTGCAACTCTTTTCCCTCCCGACGCCCAATGGGGTGAAGGTCGGCATCATGCTTGAGGAGACGAGACTCCCCTATGAGGAGCACCGGATTGATATCATGGCAGACGAAAGCCACGACCCAGCGTTTCTCGCGCTCAATCCGAACGGCAAGATTCCGGCAATCTACGATCCCAACGGGCCGAGCGGCGCGCCGCTAGCGCTATTCGAGTCGGGCGCCATCCTCCTCTATCTTGCCGACAAGACGGGGCAATTTATTTCGGCCGACCCGAACACCCGCTATGAAACGATCCAGTGGGTTATGTGGCAGATGGGCGGAGTCGGACCCATGTTCGGCCAGGTCGGGTTCTTCAACAAGTTCGCTGGCAAGGAGTATGAGGACAAGCGTCCACGCGACCGCTACGCAACTGAATCGGCAAGGCTCCTACGCGTCCTCGACAATCGGCTCGCAGGTCGAGACTGGGTGATGGGCCCTGACTATACCATCGCCGATATTTCGCTGCTCGGCTGGGTTCGCAATCTTATCGGCTTTTACGAAGCTCGCGAACTCGTCGGCTTCGACCACTTTCCTCACGTGCAATCGTGGCTGGACCGTGGACTCGCACGTCCGGCGGTCCAACGAGGGCTGCAAGTGACGACTGTTGATTAGGTCGTGAGCCGTGCCACTGATTCTGGCCGACGGCGGCCTCGCGCTTACCGTTCACTAGAAGGGCCTTCCTCAAGACGCCACCATCTCTCCATTTGTCAAACTCAACACCATAGGCGGACCCGCATCTGTGCAGGTGAGCAGAAGATGATCACCTACGACGTTCCAGTTCTCCAGGATATCGCTGGAGATATAGCGCCAAAGCTCCTCCCCTTTGTCACACATCGAGACGACACCTAGCTGATGAAATGCAAGTATCTGATGGTATTTTTACAGGCTATAAATTGAAAAACACATCCTCAAGCAGATGTGTCTTCTTTAAGATACCCTCCTCCAAATCGACAATGGAGATGGACCTATCATAACAAGACAAACAGTAGCGACCAGCTGGCGATCGCATTACAGATGGGACGTTCGCTTGACTGACAATAATCCCTACTTTGATAGAAGAATCAGCCCCATCCCCGGGCCAAGAGTAAAAGCCCCTTGGCGCCTCTACATCGCCACGAGAAGAACGTTCGGTCCCCGCTGGGCAACGTGGTTCAAAAGGAGATTTTTTGAATCCCACGATCTTAGTGACGCGCTCACCTTCACCGCCCTCCATAAAACTTCCCAGTGATGAGTTTGGCCCCGTCCCAGATCGTCTCAAACTTCATCACCCCATTCGGCCCCGCCAGAACCGACTCTCGGACTACGGTTCCGTTTGCTTGGGTCCGCAGAATATTGCTCGCGTCATTCAGTGCACCTGCCAAATGCACTGTCGATCGACGTGTGGCCGCATTATCAACGAGCCCCACGCTCTCAAGTTGCCTGAGCATTGAGGTTGATCGCTCTACACTGGCCGACGCGGACGTCATCGGCGCCAGGGGGATTGCCATAGACGTTGTAGGCGACAATCGGCCCTTCGATCGGCACGAAGGCGTAGGTCGTGTGCGCATGCGACTGCCAGAGCGGATAGTTCCGGTAGTCGAGTGCGTATCGCAAGCTAATCGGATTGACGAGCATGACCATGGCGGCTCCCTTGCGCCGTAGCGATACCCGCATCCGAACCCCCGAACACGTTTGATGCCGCTAATCCCTGCCGCTCATCAGCTCAGAAAGTAGGCCCCTGCTGGGAAGGGCGGGCCAGGCGCAAGACTTCGATGGCTTTTGTCGCGATCGACCGGCGTCGAGCATCCGTCGTGAAATGGCTTGCTGCTGCAGGCGCAGGTGGTCGCTCAGCAGCTTGTTGCGTGTGATGTAGCCCGCATTGACGCCTGGGATCGAGTGGTTCATCAGCAAGTGAACGTCAAGCTCGGCAACGTCCACAGCTTGGGCGATTGTGCGGAACGTCTGCCGCAGGTCATTCCCCCATTTCGACAGATCGCTACGCTTCTCCTTGTGCTCGATGATGTGACCGCTTTCGCTGTCGGCCGGGAAGAGCCACTCACGCGATTGCTCGCCATAGAGAGCTGTACCAATGCGCATCACTCGAACCAGACAGCAGATCATGGCTCGGGAAAGCGGTATATCGAATGCCTTGACCTCACCACCCTTCGGCCTGGGTATGTGCAGGACACGCGCGCGAAAGTCGACATGCTCGACCCGCGCCTTCCTGATCGCTTCAGGGCGATGTCCCGAGAGCAGCATGAACAGATGCAACTCCCGCCGAACAGGGTTCTTCAAGACCGCGAGTTGGGAGAACCATTGCTCGAGATCCGAAAGACCCAGCGCCGTGTTGCGCCGATGTTCGGCATTCCAGTCTATGGCTGAGACCGGGTTGTCCGCCGGAAGCGTGCGGGCGGCCTTGCGGGCATGATTGTAGACGGCGCGCAGCGTTCGCATGCACCCATTGGCGATATAGGCGCCGTTATCCTTGGTGAGCTTCTCGTGTCGCACAGTCACGAGGGAAGGATCGTTGCCGAGCTTGGAAAGCGGCTCGTCAAGCCAATCGGCTAACAGCCGCTCGATGTGATCGCGATAGTTGTTGATCGTCCCGTCGCTGCGGCCTTTGTTCTTCATATGCCCGTCGCGGTAGCGTTCCCAGGCAATGCGCAGGGTGGGGTTTGCAATCGATGGCAGATCAGCCGCTGCAGCTTCGCCGTCCCGCTTGCGCGTCGACGCGCGAGGGTCAATGCCGTTGGCAATCTTGCCGAGAATGTCCTTCGCCTTCGCCCGCGCCGCACGCGTTGTGAGTTCTCCAACTTCGGCAACCTTCATCCGGACGGAAAGACGCTTGCCCGCCTTCATTCGATCACCCTGGACGACGAACGTTTTTTCCGTTTGCCCACCAGCACCATGAAGCCCGGCAGGTCGGTGTCCCGAGCAAAATATTGACCTGAAGACGCCGGCTGGAGGCTTGCGACGGCGCGGTCTGTAAGGGCAAGTCGAAGGTCTGTCATGAAGTTAGTGCGGGATTAGTACGGCAATTGCGTCCTGTTCGATCTGTCTGGATCTGTTGCTTTGTCTACGCCATCATGGCAGCGGAGTACGAAAACCGCAAAAACTTGAATATGTTAGAACCATTTCAATTATACAACGACTGGTATTGGGAAACAACGGGAAAGGCCGTCTGACAAATTCCTAATCTGTGGGTCACAGATTTCGATTCCTGTCGGAATCCATGATTCGAACCTGTGATCCTCTGCCTTCGGAGACAATGGGTTCCATCGCCAAAATTGACTAAGCCGCGTGCCGCCGGTAGTAGAAGAACGCCTCGTCGATAGTGGGTCTCGCGATGTAGCGCTCTACCGACTCGAACCCCCATAGATGCTTGGATCAAGGTTGCACCACAGCGGATCCAGACACCCCGGCCTCCTTCAGAAGCGCGCGCATCTCGACGGGAGCCGCAAGACAGAAAGTTCGAAAAGCTTCTAGGAACCCCAGGCAAATTGGATGCGCTGTGGACAGTTTCGCCCTAGCGGGATCGCTCGACGCCGCTGCAGCAGCCGATTCTGCAAGTAAGTCAAAAAGTTGCCTGAAGTTTACACGAACTTCGCCGCCATCTCATTCGCAGACACTCTGGTTGGCGTGGTTCCAACGAGATACTCACAAATACATAGGCACCCACCTCGAACCGGCGCGTTTCAGTTTCAAAACCGGGCTGAGGCAAATGCCCTATAGCGGGCGCAATTGTTCGTTCATATTCGGTGGCTCAGTACTCAGTACAAGGTAGATTGCGGGGACTAACATCAACCAGCCCCCCATTCCCAGCGCCACCAAAATCGCCACGCGCTCGGTTCGCCTGACAAGGTCGACAATGTTTTCCTCATTCGTCAAAGAAACAGCGTCCAAGAGCCCAGGCGCAGGATCATCGTTGTCATTTGCCGGTTGGTTTGCTTTGCCACTCTCATTGGTTCTCTGGATCGATGTCATTGTCTTTTGCTCACCAAACATACTGAAATAGAGGGCCCGCCAGCCACCGAGGCGGCTTGCGGGTCCTATCAGCACAGGAAGGGACGTAGCTGTGCCGATCCACGACATGTCAGCCAAGGAATATGCCGATCACCAAAAATGTGACGGCTGTCGCGAAAATTGGCGCGAGCAACCAACGCGCTTGGCCAATGCTTTTATCCATCTGCTTTCTCCGAATTTGGAGAAGCAACTACCCTGGCCCCTAAGCCGTTCCGACTAGTCTCAAGAGGTAAGACCATCGCGTTTTGTGATCGGCCTTTGGTCTGGTCAGCGTTCAGACTGAAGTCCGCTAGAGGAACGTTCGGCCTGCCGACGTGTTCAGATGGCTGGCGCGCAGAAAATTTGTGCTGTCGCCGGAACAACAGGAGAAAAACCATGAGGATACACCTTACCAGCACTGCTGCGGCGCTATTGCTTTTGGCCGGCGTCGGCGCAGTTGCGGCACAGGATGTGGTCATCACACCGGAACAGGACACCGTCGTGCGCCAATACGTGAAGAAGCAACCGCTGGCTTCCGTGAACCTTCTCGGACTTGAGCTGAATGTCGGCACGGCTCTGCCGGACACGGTCGAGCTCCATGAGGTTCCCAATGTCAAATACCGATATGTGGTGGTCGACAACCGCACGGTTTTGGTGGACCCGAGCACCCGCAAGATCGTCAAAGTCTACGACTGAGACCTCGAACGAACCCCACAACCCGCCGCCACGTTGGCGGCGGGTTGTGCATGTCGATCGCCATTCAACCGGACAAATGAAAATGATGAACCCTAAAGTCGAGACGTCGCTAGCCCTCGTCGCGCGCCTGGTTGATCTCCAGGCGAGAGAGTACGGTACGGCGCGTACCACTGAGGCCTCCCGAAAGGTCGCGGCATCGGGGATGACGGTCGCGGCCAGATTGCTGGCGACGATCTGATCGCCGCATGGTTCCTGTCGGACCGGACGCCTCGAATGGGTAAACGCTAGGGGTCGGTCTTGTCGCGGCTCCGGATGGCCGGCGCCGCAGAGCTGGTTTGGGTCTATTTCTGCGAGTCGTCGTATGATGTACGAAGCCATCGGTCTGTCACCGATACTGCCCCAAAGTTGCTGCGCCGATACGCACAGTCAGCGGATGTCAAAAAGCCCGCCACTGCGGAAACAGTGACGGGCTTCATGGGAGCCGGCCAGCGGAGGACGATGCTGGCCAAGGGTAGCAACGCTCCCCCAAACCATCAGTTGCACCTAAGCGAACAAGGCCGCCCATCTTTCGAATAGCCGCCTTCGTGCACCAGCACCTTAGCAAGCAATTCCTGTTCACCAGCAACAGCCATGACAGTTCCGTTCGAATTCGGACTTGGCTAGGATCGCCTCGGAGAGATCGGGCCGATGGCAAGTTTCAAAGTTGAGGCGATGAACGGCACGAAGGTGATCAGCACCACCTCAGTGGAAGCCCACAGCCATGTTCATGCCGTTGTGAAGGTCGTCCAGCGACCACTGAAGCCCGGGCGAACATCCGGCAAACCCTGGGTGCGCGTCACCGATCTCGGCACGCGCAAGATCAGTGAGTTCGAATTCGCAAGTTACCGGAACCTCAAGTCTCCAGAATAATTTGCAGCACTAGAGGCCGAGCACTGGATCCAGAAAACCGCGGGATACGGCTGACGCGCTGGGCGGGCTTTCAGGAGCCATCGATGGCCGAATTTGTCGTGGAGGAGTTGACAAGATTGGGGCGCCAAGCGCCATTCAGGCGGCGTCCTCATCGAAGGGTCGACGGTGACGACCGGACGCCAACCCGGTATGATGTCGATACGCGTCACACACGACCAAGGTCAGGTCAGCGACTTTCGCTGATGACCGAATATGATGAAACAGCACGGCAACCGGGCTGCGCCGCTCCTGCCGCGAAATGCGGACCGGCGGTTCGCCGCCGTCAGCATCGTGGAGCGCGCGACGGACATCCGCGTCGCCAGCGTTCGAGATGCGGCCCCTGAACGTCGATTGAAGTGCAGGACTGCCCGCACCGCGACGTGAAGCCGAATTAGGCCGCAATTTCGAGGCTTTGGCGCGATCTTCTGGTCGCCTGGCTTTGCATCATCTTGAGAGTATGACACACCGGGACACCCGCCAGCGCGGTCGTATACGATCGCGCCAATCTACAACCGCAGAACGTTTTGCTCTTTCGCGAATTGCGAAGAGGCAAATCCCAAGTAGAAGGTGCCGAAGCAATAGGAGTTCCAATAATTGCCGGAGCGGACCAATAGTGTCACTGAGATTGTCGAGCTAACCGCGGGTGTTGTCGCCGCATATGTCAGCAACAACCCCGTGCCGGCCGGCGAACTGCCAAACCTCATTGCGTCTCTACACGCTTCCCTGCCTGGTCTGAGCAAGCCTGCCGCGCCGGCAGTTGAGATGCAGGTCCCCGCGGTCAATCCAAAGAAGTCGGTTACTGCGGACTTCATCATCTGTCTTGACGACGGCAAGAAGTTCAAATCGCTGAAACGCCACCTTCGTTACCTTGGCATGACGGCCGATGAATACCGTGCCAAGTGAAAATTGCCAGCCGACTACCCGATGGTGGCGCCGAACTATGCGGAACAGCGGTCCGCTTTGGCAAAGGCGTCGGGTCTGGGGCGGAAGCCGGTCCCTCGGAAGAAACCTCCTGCCAAACCCACGGCCAAAGTCGCCTGACGCGAACTAAATCCTGCCCTTGTACTGGGCAGGCCACCGCCGGTGTGGCAAAAATGGAGCCATGACCCGCGCATCCATTGCCGAAGAGCTTGAGCGTGCCGCCGACCGCATCGCGGACATGCCGCGGCCGGATCTTCAAGTTATCCTTCGCCGCGCCGCCTTGATGCTGCGAAACGTCGCTGGCGTTCCCCTGGAGCCGGCAACAGAAGACGCGCTGAACTCGATCGCCGGAGAGATGAAGATCGGCCGGTCAGATCTCATTCAGATTGTGTTGCGCGAGTGGCTGGAAACCAACGCCTACCTGCCGGTGCGCCAAATCGATGAGGATAGCGAAACGGATGGGAGCGCTTAGAAACTTCCGCAATGATCATCGCGCCGATCAAACCAACGTGCGCCACCATCTTCCCAGCCCGCCTCTCCCGATTATAGCGGAACTCGAGGGCGATATGTCCGTTCTTCCGATGTGTGATTCGAAGGAGAAGCCACGATGGATTGGAACCGCGTCGAAGGAAATTGGAAGCAGGTCAAAGGTAAAGTCAAGGAACAGTGGGGCAAGCTCACTGATGATGATATCGACCGCATTGGCGGCAAACGCGATCAGCTCGAGGGCCTGATCCAGGAACGCTACGGCATCGAGAAGGATCGCGTACGCCGAGATGTCGATGACTGGTATGGTCGGCAGGGCTGGTAGATACCAGGTTATGGAATTAGGTTCCGCTTGTCTCAATCGATCTAGATGGACTTCCGGGATCGAACCAGGGAGACTGGCCTGCGCTTCGCCGCATGCCGCTGCTGGCCCTGTACGGTGCGTCGAGCCGCGCACCACGTCGACCCTTTGCCTCCGCCGAAGCTGAAGCTCTGGAGATCCCAATGGGTTGGTTCTTCCTGCGCCCCTGCCAAGCTTGCGGCGCGCCTTGCGGCGGTAAAGGCCAACCAAATTTCAGCCAGCCAGCGGAAGCCCGCATCCAGTCACGCATCGAGCGACGTGCAATGGCCCGACGCTTATGTTAACGCTCGACACGCCGTCCTCCATCTCCTCGCGCCCAGCCGCCTTCCAGCATGCAGCCTAAGCTTCGCGTATAACCTTGCCCACCCGCGCCTGCGCCGGCGTTAGATGCCGGCATTTCTTCATGACGGTCGTAAAGTGGCTTTGGCTAGAGAACCCCGCTCACATGGGCGATCTCCGCAATGGCCATGCGCTTGTCGGCAAGCAGTCTCTCCGCCAAGTCGAGCCGCAGATTGAGAACGTAGTGATGCGGCGGCGCCCCGACTGTCCTGGAGAAAGCCCGCACAAAATGAGAGGATGAAAGCCCGCAAACCGCGGCCATATCGGCAAGCGCTAATTTGCGCGAGAAGTTCGCGCTCAGGAATTCCTGCACCCCGGGCATTGCGGGCAGAAAGCCCACCTTTTTCGTTCATCTGTGGATGCGGCGCTGCATCAGTTACGGAAATCCATTCCGGAAAATCATCATTGCGCCGCATCTTCGACCTTGTTACCTCCCGGTGGGAACACCCTGTGGCGCCTCTCAGCTCCCTCACGAAAAACAATTCGTTATTGTTCGATAGTCCACGCATAGCATACGCACATTGGCGATCCAGAGAACCCCGCGCGGTAGCCTTCTCGAAATCAGGTCGAAGAGATATCGACCGCCTCACATCCAAGATCCAGATGCTTGCAACGGTACCTCGGCCGTTACGATAGGCGATCTTTCCCTCTGCGTTGTTGTCGCTATGGCCCTCCGACGTTTCTTTGCAGGAAAAGTCTCGTGGCCGGGCTGCTTCTGATTACAGAACCGTTCAAGGACCGCACCGGAGAACGAACCCGCAGCTTCGAAATACAGATCAGTCCGGGGAGAACGTTGAGGTGCCCGGTTGCATAGTCGGGACCGATCCGATGCAGACCGTTGGCTGCGTCGCTCGAGCGTCAATTTTTAATGTGCAGGTCAGACGCAGACAGATCCCGTCATATCAACTGGACCTGCCTGTGATGTTTTCATCGCTATTGATTCGACCTAGGCGGCACGTTGGAGAAGAGAGCTCCTAGTCCCTCTGCGATCGTCAGGTGCGTGATGACGGCATCGCGAAGCTTCGGGTACGGCAGCTTCGCCAGCATGGCAGTCTGGATGGCAGCCAAGACCTCGCCGGCTTCGGAACCGATCATCGTGAACCCTAGGATACGGTCATCATCCCCGCCCACGACAGCCTTCATGAACCCTTGGGTTTCCTCAGTTGCTTCGGTGCGCAAGACGCTGCTCATCGGCAACTTTGCGACGCGCACGCTGACACCCTGGCGTTGTGTTTCGCCTTCGCTTAGCCCGACACGGGCAAGCGGCGGGTCGGTGAACATCGTGTAGGGCACCAGCCGATCGCGCGTGCTGCGGTTGCCGCCTGCCAGATTGTCCCTGACGATGCGGAAGTCGTCGACGGAGACATGCGTGAACTGCGGGCTGCCGGCGCATTCGCCTAGCGCCAGAACATCAGGCGCGCTCGTCTCCAGCCGCTCGTTGACCCGAATGTAGCCGCGTCCGTCGATTTCGACGCCAAGTTTTTCGAGACCAATTCCGGCAGTGTTCGGCACGCGCCCCGCCGCAACAAGGAGATGGCTGCCCTCCAACGTCGGCTCGCCTGATGAGGTGCGCACGGCCACGCTGATGCCTTCGCCAGAGCGGCCATGCACATTGAGAGGCTCCGCCCCTATAAGGAACTCGATACCTTCGCCAGCAAGAAGCCGACGCATCTCATCGGCGACGTCAGGATCTTCGCGGCCGACGAGTTGAGGACCGGCTTCTATTACGGTCACGCGGCTGCCGAAACGGCGGTAGGCCTGCGCCAGCTCAAGGCCGACATAGCCGCCGCCGAGCACGATCAGATGCGGTGGCAAGACATCGAGCTCCAGGGCTTCGATGTGTGTAAGCGGTCGTGCCGCCTCAAGGCCGGGAATGCTCGGAATGGCCGCATGCGTGCCGACATTGATTGCGACTTTATCACCAACGAGCAGTCGCGTGCCGCCGCCGTTCAAAGCCACTTCGAGCGTCTTTGGCGCCACAAAACGGCCGCTCCCCATGATTAGCTCCGCGCCGCTGGTTTCGTAGGCGTTGAGATGGAAGGCGACCTCCCGGTCGATCATGTCCTGCTTGCGGCGGCGGACCTGCGCCATGTCGGTCACAGCGGGTCCGATGACCGTTCCGAACTCCGCGGCGTGACGGGTGAGGTGTGCGACCCGCGCGCTCCAGAGTTCATTCTTACTCGGCAGGCAAGCGACGGCTGGACAGGAGCCGCCGATCCATCGGCGTTCCACGACCGCAACCTTCTTTCCCGCGCGGGCCAGGTGCCATGCGAGCAGCTTGCCGCCTTGGCCGCTGCCGAGGATCACCACGTCATATTGTTCGGGCTCAGACATGAGTTCTCTCCGTCAGTTCTGGATGAAGGATATGAGGGAGGCCGACTCCAAGACGCTCCCGCAGTGCCGTCGAAGAAAGGCCGGCCGCCTAACGCTGGCCGCCGGAGGCCGTGATGCGTTCGCCTGTCAGCCAGGCGGATTGGTCCGAAGCGAGGAAGATTGCGACGCGCGCAATGTCATCGGGCCGTCCCAGTCGGCCCATCGGCAAGGTTGCTCCGATATTTCTGGCAGTCTCACCTTCGATGCCTGCCACCGCCAGACCCTCGGTCTCGGTCATGCCGGGTGCGATCGCGTTGACGCGGATATTGCGGCCCACGAGCTCGTTGGCGAGCGCCTTGGTGATTGTATCCACCGCGCTCTTCGAGGCGGAATAGATGACCGAATTCGGCACAGGATTGGTGCTCGAAATCGTACTAAGATTGATTACGCTGCCGCCGGCAGGGCCAAAGGCGTTTACGGCTTCCTGCGTCGTTAGGAGGATGCTCAGCACGTTGGTGTCGAACTGGCGATGGAATTCTGCTTCCGTCACCTCCTCCAAAGGGGCGAAGCGGTACACGCCCGCATTGTTGACGAGGATACTGGGCCTTCCGAACGCGGTCTTCGTTTCGGCGAACAGCCGCTTAACGTCGGCGCTCTTGCTTACGTCCGCCTGGATCGCAACGGCCTTGCCGTGGCCGCCCAGGATCTCGCCCACCACCTTGTCGGCATCGCTCTTGTTCGACGCGTAGTTGACGACAACGGCCGCGCCCGCCTCGGCGAACTGCCGGGCGATTTCCGCGCCTATGCCCTTCGATGCGCCGGTCACTATTGCTACTTTGCCCCTGAGATTGTCCATGGTCTTACTCCTTTCAGCTTTGTGAACCGCCGTTGAGTGGCGTGTTGCTCAGGAGTTAAATCATGCGCAAATCGGCGAGTAGCGCTGCCGATCTCATATAATGTATACGTATTCCGTATGAATGATCGGCTCCAGCAACTCGCGATGTTCGTTCGCACGGTGGAAACCGGCAGCTTCTCGAAAGTGGCCCGAGAGTTCGGATTGTCGCAACCCTCCGTCTCGCGGACGGTCGCGGCGCTGGAAGAACGGCTGGGCGTCAAGCTACTCACGCGTACGACCCGCGAACTTTCGCTAACTGATGCCGGCGAGGCGCTGCTTTCCCGGGCGCGCGAGGCACTTGCTGGGATCGAAGAGGCGGAGAGCGCAGCGCGTGGGGCGGATCAGTTGTCGGGGATATTGCGGGTGGCTCTGCCGGCGACTTATGGGGTGCGGCAGATCGTACCGCTGCTGCATGGTTTCTTGGAGCGGCATCCTTTGCTCAAGGTCGATCTCATGATGTCCGACCGCTACGAGAATCTCGTCGCAGAAGGCGCAGACATGGCGCTCCGCCTGGGCAACCAGCCGGACTCCAGTTTCGTGGCGCGTAAACTTGCCGCTAGCCGCCGTTTGTTCGTGGCCGCGTCTACCTATCTCGCACGACGCGGCACACCGACAAAACTCGCCGAGCTTAGTCAGCACCATCTCATTGGCGGTCCCAGTGATACGGGCGATCAGAATTGGACCGCCCATCGCGAAGGCGTTACCGAGGTTCAGCCCGTCAGCCCGCGCGTGCGAACCCGCTCTGCCGCAGGTGCTATCGCTTGTGCGAGCGCCGGCCTCGGTATTGCGATCGCATCGAGGTGGATGTGCGCGGACGAGCTTGTCTCGGGAGCTCTGGTTGAAATCCTTCCTGACTACAGCCTCGAGCCGGTGACCGCCTTTGTCGTGTTCCCCGCCGGGCGACGCCCTTCGCAGAAAGCCCGCGCCTTCAGCGACTATCTGGAGCAGGCACTGCGCTAAAAGGCAGAGTGCAGCCGCTACGCTGAGATCGACTGTTCGCCTGGCACTTTGCCGCCATTGAGAGCCGCTTCTGGCGCGCGTTCAGCACGCGCTGGAGCCTAGGAGCAGATCCGGCGCCTTCATGATAAATCGAGGTCAACCGGCCGAAACGCTGAACTCCTCTTGGCGGCACTTCACGGCCGCTACTGACCCAGCGAGACCTCCTCGCCGGCCTGCATAGGAACCGGTGAACAGGCCGGCCTTCAAGAAGGCCAGAAGCTCGCCCTGCGGTGTCTCGACGAAGATCGGCAAGCTCCGCACGGTCCTTCAGTTTTTTGGACATTCAGCGCTTTCTGAGGACGTCGCGCTCCATCGCGCTGACGCAATGTGGGCGAGCCACTCCTCCGGCAAGAGCGACACGATGAACGGTGGCAAGTTGCCTGGGATCGTCTCGCGAATGAGCAGCGTGCCGCCTGTTCGGTGAGCAGGCTTCCACCGCCTCTCGAAACCGTCATGGATCAGCTGTCCAAGCGAGATCCCGTGCCAGGCAACGAGAAACTCCAATGCGGACTTGTTGCCGGCGATTTGCCGGCGTCGGCCCGCGCCGAAAGATAGCGTTCTGCCCCCTGCCCTTCCCGACACCAGCTGTTCTCACGGGCGAGCGCCCAAACCGCGTCCGCGGCTGCTTGCGGCGATCCAAACTCACCGATGAGACGCACAGCAAGTTGTGCCCGCATCTGCCCGGGTATCGCACTCGCATGCTCGCCGCGCAGCCGGAACGCTTCCAAAAACCCCTGTCGTGGGGACGAAGCATCGGTGCGCAACTCCCCCATGTCATCTCCAACAACAACGCCCATCGTCGACGGGTGGGCTGGCGCCTCATTTTGAATAATCTCGAGGGTGCGTAGGCGGGTGCGCTGGTTGCGTCGCCCGCTGATAAAAAGCCGCCCGTCCGGCGTAGGTCCGAGCAGAATCGCACTTGCCGATGACAGATACGCCGTTGGATAGAGATAACGTGCGATCCGAACGGCATGGTTCAGGATCGTGGTCTCGATGTCATCGGCAGCATCGACATAGATACCGCGAACGAGCTGAACCAATTCGCCTGCTTGCGAGCGCAGATGGGCACGCTTGGGATTTATTGTCTTTCCGGCCAGATGAAGCAAGGAATTATCTCGCATCTCAGATGCGTGATAGTTCCGTCAGGGGGCAAACGATGTCAACGAATATCTCCGAACATCTCTATCTGAGGTCGGTGATAATTCCGCGGACCCAGCAAGAGCAGCCATTCTTCAGAACGGACCTGCGAACCCATTGTCCTAATCGTGCGACTTCACGAGGCCTTCAGAAACTTGGCTCCTCTGACGTACAGCTGTGGCATGGGCCGTTTCAATTGGTCGTGCGCGCATTCGAAAACGCCGAGGCATGTTTGCAAGGCGGGCGGCGGTGCCCGATCCGTGGTCCAGCCCTGACTTGGCTTCTCGTACCGATCCAGCGCAGTCTCGGCAGGCAGACGCAGAGTGCTCCACCGGCGGGGCAACCCCACCTCGCTATCCTCTGCCAATTCGAGAGCCATTCATATCGGCACGTCTAGAGTGCAGGCTGCTCAACGCAGCCGTTCAACTCCTTCTCTCAACGCAACACCGGTCGCGCCGCGATCGACGATTGCGGCCTCTTGAAGTTGCTTGTCACGGCGCCCTTGCGCCTGCGTCGCCATCCGGGTTTGCGGTCGGCAATGGCAGGCAGACTCGACCGGCATCGCTGAAGTCGCAAGGGCAGCCGCCCTGCCCTACCAGGATCGCTGCAATGTGAGCTGCCCAATGATCTCAGTGGCTCGATTTCCGACAGAGCCCTTTACGACATGTAAAACTGGATTCCCGTGGATCGATCGCAATCGGGCGCGCCAATGAGGATCAAAAATTGCAGCGCCCCTGTGCGGTTTGAGCAGCGCTTGGCGGATGGCGTCCGTCAGCGCTGGGCGGGTTGGAACCGCCCTGCCAGGCACCGGTCCGCTTGTGCCACCCTCGACCTTTGACTGGCGCGATCTTTACTGCGGTAAAAACTTGCCCTTGTCGCAGAGAAAACATGCATTTAGCCACGCAGCGGCAGAGTCCTGGGTTCAGACGACAAGCAGCCGCTATGGCGACGATCTCGCTATTCGGCAGTAAGACGCCTGCTGGTGGCGTTAACCTTCTGTTAACCCAAAACTTCTTGCCGGGCTGTCCGAATCGGAGCTTAATGGCGCTTGTTGAATAGTTTCTTCGCAAAAAGCGCCAATTCAGGTTTCGACAAGAATGAATATCGCCATGCGGCTACCACGCTTCGAGTTCGATGACAAAATCCTCGAGCAGGGTGCTGAGATATCGCGACGCCTCAATCAGTTGCGCATGGAGAAATTTCCACCCAACGCGACCAAGACGCTGCGTTCATTTTCGATGGCAGAAGTCGCCCACTATCTCGGTGTGTCGCAAAACAATCTGAAGCGGCTACACCTTGAGCGCAAGGGTCCTTTGCCGGAACAGATGCCTTCCGGGCGCCGCTCCTACACGGCCGCGCAGATACTCGAACTTCGCCATTTTCTGGACCAGCATGGCAGGACCGAGGTCAAGAAGTATGTCCCGCACCGCAAACCCGGCGACAAGCTCCAGGTCGTTGCGGTCGTCAATTTCAAAGGGGGCAGCGGCAAGACAACGACTGCCGCCCACCTTGCCCAGCACTTGGCTCTGACAGGTCACCGGGTCCTCGCGATCGATCTCGACCCGCAAGCCTCGCTGTCTGCTCTGCATGGATTTCAACCGGAACTCGACCGCAACCTCTCGCTCTATGAGGCGATCCGTTACGATGACGAGCGCCGGCCGATCTCCGATGTGATCGTGCCGACGAATTTTCCTGGCCTGGATATCATTCCGGCCAATCTCGAGCTGCAAGAGTACGAGTATGACACGCCGCTCGCTATGCAGGACAAATCCTCCGCTGCCGGGCGGCAGTTCTTCGTCAGGATTGCAAACGCCTTGTCCGAGGTGGACGACCGCTATGACGTGGTCGTCGTCGACTGTCCTCCGCAACTTGGCTATCTGACTCTAACGGCCATGTCGGCGGCGACGTCCGTTCTGATCACCGTTCATCCCCAAATGCTCGACCTGATGTCGATGAGCCAGTTCCTTTTGATGCTCGGCGGCATCTTGAAGACCATCAAAGCCGCTGGCGCGGCGATCGAACTCGATTGGTTCCGCTATCTGATCACGCGGTACGAACCGACAGACATTCCGCAAGCCCAGATGGTCGGCTTCATGCAGTCCATGCTTGCTGGCCAGATCCTCGAAAATCCCATGCTCAAATCGACAGCGATCTCGGATGCGGGCCTGACGAAACAGACGCTCTATGAGGTGGAGAAGTCGTCTTTTACCCGCTCAACCTATGACCGGGCGATTGAATCGCTCGACGCGGTGAATTCGGAGATCACGACACTTATTCACCGCGCCTGGGGACGGACATGACGACGCGGTTTACGGCAGTAAATAGTGGCAATTTTTGCCGTGAATTCAGTCCATTAGCCGCGAATCGGAGCGATTGAATGGCACGCAAGGACATTTTCGGAAGTGTCATGGGTCCCGCATCGGCAGTCGCCGATGCCCAGGACGTCTCGAGCTACGCCGTTCGTGGTGCATCACGGTCGATCATACAGTCGTTCCAGGAGCTCTCGAAGGGCTCAGTCGTCGATCTCGATCCGGATTTGGTCGACACCTCATTCGTGTCGGACCGTATCGACGATGACGATGAAGCGTTTCAGGAGCTGCTGGTTGCAATTCGGGAACGTGGCCAGGATTCTCCTGTGCTGGTCAGGCCCCACCCTGACATTTCGGGACGTTTTCAAACTGTCTTTGGCCACAGGCGCGTCAGGGTTGCCCGGCAGCTGGAACGGCCTGTGCGCGCCGTCGTCAAGAAGATGGACGATAGGGACCATGTCATCGCCCAAGGCCAGGAGAACGCCGCCAGAGCTGATCTGTCCTTCATCGAACGGACGCTTTTTGCCGACCGCATCCTCAAGCGGGGCCATTCGCCTGATACGGTGAAGTCGGCCCTCGCGCTCGACGATACGACCTTCTCGAAGATGCGCTCCGTGACCAGCACCATTCCAGAACAGGTCATTTTGGCGGTAGGGGCTGCCAAAGGCGTTGGCCGAGACCGCTGGTGGCAGCTTGCCAAGCTTATGGAACATCCTGGTGCGGCGGCGAAGGCCATGGAGTGCGTGAGCCGCGCCGATTTCGCGCAGCAAGGCAGTGAGGCCCGTTTTGCCCGTCTGTTCGACCTTGTGAGCGCCTTAGAAAAGCGCCCACGCGCAGCAGCGAAGCCCAAGGAGCGGGCGTGGATGCCCCAGGACAAATCCGTTCAGGCCAAGATCACCGACACGGGAAAAGTGTTTACGCTTGCCTTTAAGTCCAAGGAAGCATTGCCCTTCGGTACATTCATTGCCGGCAAACTCGATGAGCTTTTCGAGGCATTTCGGGAGTCGGAAATGGCGAAGAAAACAGGAGACTAAGACCGCAAAAGAAAAAGGCCCCCGAACGTCACCGTCGCGGAAGCCCTTCTCACGTCTGTAGCAAGCTGAGAATCGCATTTCCCCGAATCACTGTCAAGAGTCGTGGCGCCGTTTCGGCGAGCAGATTTCTTTTGCCTGATTGAAAGGTGAGGGAAATGGAGAGTGGGTACGCGACGACGCCCTTTGGGCGGCGGCCGATGACGCTTGCGCTGGTGCAGGCGAATGCGGCATCACGGGAGATCCCGCAAGGATCTGCTGTCGAAAAATGGCAAGTCTACCGTTGGCTATGTGAAGGTAAGTCCATCATCGGCGTGGGTGACCGCGCCCTGGCAGTGCTGAACGGGCTGTTGTCCTTCTACCCGGATGACCAGGTCAGTGAAGAAAACGGCTTGATGGTTTTTCCGTCGAACGCACAGTTGTCGCTGCGCGCGCACGGCATGGCCGAGTCCACGCTTCGGAGGAATCTGGCCGAGCTGGTGAGTTGCGGGCTGATTGTCCGCCGCGACAGTCCGAACGGCAAAAGGTTTGCTCGCAAGGGGCATGGCGGGAATATTGCGGAGGCATTTGGGTTCTCGCTGGCGCCGCTGCTGACACGGGCAGCGGAATTCCAGCGAGCGGCGGAGCAGGTCCGGTCCGACGCTCTGGCGCTCAAGTTGATGCGCGAACGGATCACGCTCCATCGACGCGATATTCAAAAGCTTGTCGAGGCCGCGATCGAGGAGGGCGCCGCGGGCGATTGGGGGGCGGTCTGGAGACGGTTTAGGGCTATCGTGGAGGCAATACCGCGCAGGGCCGGCCTGTCCGATCTGGAGAGCATCGTTGCAGATCTCGCCGAGCTCCACGATGAAGTGGATAGGATGTTGGAAAGCTTTATGAATTCCACGAATCCTAGCGCCAATGAATCCCATAATGAGCGGCAGCAATCTGATTCAAACACAGACTCTACTTTTGTATTTGAACCAGCTTTCGAAAAAAGCAGGGCGGCGGCCGAGCCAGCATCTCCTCCGGCTGAGAAGCCGAAAGGCTACCCAATTGGACTGGTGCTGCGCGCTTGTCCCGAAATTGCGGACTATGCGGTTAACGGGATCGGAAACTGGCGCGATTTGATGATGACTGCCGCCCAGGTGCGGGGATACCTTGGCGTTTCGCCCTCAGCTTATGAGGAGGCCTGCCATGTGATGGGCCAGGAGGTTGCCGCGATCGTGATTGCGTGCATCCTGCAAAGGGCGCAGCACATCAATTCGGCCGGCGGCTACCTGCGTGTGCTGACCGACAAGGCGAGGGCGGGAGAGTTTTCGGTCGGACCGATGCTCATGGCAGCCCTGAAGGCCAATGGGGCAACAGCAAGAATGACCGGATGATGATGAGCACCACAATTTGTGCGGGCGCTCGACCAAACGACCGCTCTGCCTGTAGATGCTTAGCCGACTTTGTCGTGTGAGACCTTGCCCCCTGCATGTCATCGCACGACCGGGCAACATTCTGATCAACCCAGCTTATGCCGTTTTTTACTGGGCCGCGGCTGTTTGGCTCCTGATCAGGGCAGGGGAGGGGCGTTACAATCCTGAAGCCACCGGGCTCAAAAATGCTCCAGCCGGCGGCATAGGCGGGACGGGTGTTTGCCGAACTCGCTACCTCGACATGCTCGCGCGCACGGTCGGCTCGATCCGCGTCCGTACTCGGGCGGTGGCAGCAGCCCGGGCTTGAAAGCTGCCGAGAACTGCCATATATTTTGCACAAGAAATATGACTCTCAATATGGTAGGACGAATTCTGTGGCCCCTGCATTCAAGATCCTCGAGAAGAATGGACCTCTCATCTTGTCCTATATGGACCGGAACGGGAAGATTGCGATCGAGCAGGTCGCGGACGGTTTTGGCATGTCCAAGGGCCAGTTGGCCCAGACCGCCGGTCTTGCGCGCGAGACCCTTTATCGCTCAGAGCGCAGCGCTGCGGTAAAGACACAGGGGCGTCTGCGGGAAATGCTCGAGATCATCAGTCGCGTGACGGATTGGGCGGGTGGCAAGGAGCAGGCGATGGCTTGGTATCGGGCTCAGCCGCTTCCAGCATTTGGCGGACGCACCGCTGAGGCGCTGGTGAAGGATGGCAAGGCCGCAGCGGTCCGTGATTATCTCGATCACATGGCCGTCGGTGGTTTCGCTTGAGGTTCGTTGGAACCTGCTACCGGGCACACGATCCACGTTGGGCATTCAAGCCGACTTCCGGCGAAGGGGCGGCGATCAGAGGTGCGCGATTTAATCCCAAAGGCGTGCCGGCGCTCTATTTGGCGCTGACCATCATGACAGCGGTCAAGGAAGCCAACCAGGGGTTCGCGCACCGGATCGATCCTTGCGTGCTGTGTTCCTATGAGATCGACTGCGATGACATCGTGGATTTGACAACGGACGAGGCGAGGGGAGAATTTTCTATCGCGCTCGAGGACATGGCCTGCGCCTGGGCGACGGCGCTTAGCGACGGAGAGCGCCCGGCGTCCCGGTCCGTCTACGACAGGCTGCGGCCTCGGAATATTGCCGGGATTGTGGTCCCAAGTTTCGCGCCGAGCGCCGAGAAGGAGGATCGTAACCTGGTCCTTTGGGACTGGGGTCCGGGTCTGCCGCACAAGGTAGCCGTATTCGACCCAAGCGGCCGGTTGCCGAAGGACCAGCTGTCCTGGAGATAACGCACTTTTCCGCATCCGAAGGGCAGGGGAGGGGCGAGCCCGGCCTATAGTCCGCTCGCCTTTGTGAGGTTGACACGGAAGCGATCGCGTCGGCGCTGATAGCGGCGCGTCATTTCAGCCGAGGCATGGCCGAGCTGCTTTTGCACATAGCGCTCATCGACTTCGGCCGAGGAGGCGAGGCCAGCGCGTAGCGAATGTCCGGCAAAGAGCTTTGCTCGTTCACCTTCCGACAGATCGCCGCGCACGCCGGCCGCCAGCGCAGTGCGCTTGACCAGGCGCGCGACCTCCTGATCGTTGAGCCGATCGGCGCCGACCGCCTTGCCCTGCCCGGTGACGCGCCTGAAGAGGGGACCGTGCGCGATACGGGCGAGCTTGAGCCAGGTCTGCACCGCGACAACCGGGCAGGTGGCATCGGACGACCCGCGCCCGACTTCAACCTCCCGCCAGCCGGTCTTGCCGCGAAGCGAAACCAGCATGCCCTTGTCGAGGATCTGGATCCAGCCGCGGCCGTCCTCAGTCTGGTCGCGGCCGACGTCCAAAGCCACGATCTCGGAGCGCCGCAGGCCGCCGGCGAAACCCAAGAGCAGCATGGCGCGGTCGCGCAGGCCGCGCAAGGTTCCGCGGTCGAGTGTTTCTAGCATAGCGGTCAGATCCTCGGGAAGGATCGCCTCCTTCTGCCGGGGCGGGGCGGCGTGCTTGTTGCGGATGCCGGCCATCACGGTGGCGATGTGCCGATCCTTGCGGTCCAGCGGCTGGCCGCGCTGCGTGTAGTTCCAGGTCAGGGATGACAGGCGGCGCTCGATCGTCGCTACCGCCTTTTTGTCCCTTCCAGTGCCCGAAGCCTGCGCGGTGATATAGAGGCCGACGGTCTGCGGGTCCGGCCGCGATGGATCAAAAGACTGGCGCCGGCACCAGGCGCAAAAATGCTTCCAGTCGGCTGCGTAGGCGCGACGGGTGTTCGCCGAACTTGCTGCCTCGACATAATCGCGCGCACGGTCGGCGAGCTTTTCGAGATGCGTAGGCAACGATGTCTGTCGCGGGTCAAGGACCGACGGGGGAGGGGAGGGGCCTTCATCCGACCGCCCCATCTCCATGACGACGTCGACAATGTCCGGCAGGTCATCGGCGTCGATTGCGTCGGTGGACACCATCAAATTACGGGCTTTGCCCATCCAGCCTCGTCCATTCTAATGTCGCAGCAATGCGATTCTTGCGAGCGAAGGTGCGGCCAAAGTCCGGAATTGTCCACCGCGAGCTGTGTGACGGAATAGCTGAGGGAATTGTGTCCGCTCCGGTCTTGGTATCGCATCAGCGGGAGCGCAACGGGCCTGTCCGATCCAGGGATGGCCTCTCAAGGGCGGTCTCTCCTTGTTTTCATGTTCAACATCCTTCATATTCCGTTCAACAGATGGAGATCCCAAGATGACCATACGTGGCGCAGCGACAGCCGCAAGCGAGGAGCGGATCGCCCACACCCGCAACCGTCTGGTGCTTGAGCAGGCGAGGGCGGTCGGCCTGCTTGGCGCGGCCAAGAACACCCGCCTTTCCGGCAGGGTGTCGTCGGAATTGATCGAGGCGGCAAAGAAGCGCGCCCATGTGAGCTCAGACACCGAACTGCTTGAGCTCGCGTTGTCGCGGCTGGCGCTCGAGGATGATTTCGGCGCCCGGCTCGTCGGCCGCAAGGGCAGCATCTCCGCGGACATCGATCTTGGCATTTGATCTAGGCGGCGCACTGCGGTCCCTAAAACCACAGCGGCGCAGCGCTGGGCTGGAACGGCGACCGGATTCCGCCCTGTCCTGGGCAGGTGACCAGTCGCCTGTCGGCGGCGTATTGCTCCTCGACACCAGCGTCTATCTGGATGTCCTGCAGGGACGCACGCCCGAAACGGTCGATAACCTTCTGACCTATCGGCTCTGTCACCACTCGGCCGTCTGCCTTGCCGAGCTCAGCCATGTGTTCGGCCGGCTCGATCCGGCGTACCCGACGACAAAGTCGGTCCTGAAAGCGGTTGCGGACACGATCGAGGATATTCCGGCGCACCGGTTGCATGCACCCGACGCCACCGCCTGGGGAGGCGCCGGCATGCTTGCCGGTCTGTTGTTCCGGCTGAGTCATCTGCCGAAAGGGGAGGGGCATGAGCGCCGCTTCCTCAACGACGCGCTGATGTTTCACCAGGCCGGTCTGCTCGGGGCGACGGTCCTGACCGGCAATGTTGGCGATTTCGATTACCTCAGCCAGCTTGTTCCGTCGGTGCGGGTGATCTTCTACCGGGCAGCGCCAGGTTTGCGCCCGCAGGCGTAAAAGCGTCAGTGGGATGCACCAGCGCTATCGTTAGCCTTTCCAGGAAAGAGCGTCGCGCTGTGTGATGGTCCGGAGGGTCGCTGGGCGTGAATTTTGGGCTTCTGCTCGACGAAAACGGCCATTTGTCCTTGTAGTCCACTAACGATCGATAATGCAACATTATCATTCATTGTGCCGCTCCGACAGGCTGTGCGTTTTGGTGCGAAAGCCATGGCGCAAAGCGCACGGGCGCTTTACCCTCACTTTCATGATTCGCCTTGATCCGGCCACCGCCAAGCCAACGTTGCCGCCGACCATCCCGGTCTGGGCGCTCGCCGCCGACGGCGCCTCCAGCGACGCTGACGCCGCCTTCGCGGCCGGCGCCGCCCTGGGCGCGCTCGACACGCTTGCCCGCGGACAGCCCGCCTGGGCCGGCGTTTGGCGGCAGCGGCTGGCGCTCAACTGCGCCGCCGCCAGCATGCGGCTGGCCGGCCGCGCCGAGGACGCGGCCGCCTTGCGCGACGCCTGGTATCTGCGCCAGGCCGGGTCCGACCCTGGACCCGCCGGCACCATTTTTGGCGCCTGGCGGCAGTTTTCCGCGCAGCCGCCCGTCGCTACCCCTGACCGGCTTGGCAAGATACTCGACCAGCTTGGCCTCCATTCGGATGTCGAGGCCCTTGCGGCGCTTTGTGAACACGTCGAAGACCTGGCGCGCTCGGGACGGCCGGCGCCGTTCGCCGCGGCGGCGATCGCCGCCCGCGTCGTAACGATCCGCCCCGATGCCGAGCTTTTTGCCTGGTGGCTGGCCGACCTGGTGCTTGCGCAAAGCCTGCGCTGGCCGCTCCCGCTGCCGCTGCTGATGGCCCAGGCCTTCGGCCCGGCCTTTCGCGGTGAGGCCGGCGGCAAGCGTATCCGACCCGGGGAGAAGAGCTTTGAGCGCGCGGTCTGCGTCGCGCTGGTTCAGGGCGCCGTCGAAGCGTGCCGGCTGGCCGCCGAGATTGGCCGTCGGGCGGAACGGCTCATCACCTTTGCGCCGAAGCTCAGAGCAAAGGGGGCCGGCGATGTCATCCAAAGACTGCTCGACAACGATGCTGTTTCTGGCTCGCTGACGACCAAAACCCTGTCGCGTTTTGCGGCGCGACGCCTGTTCGAACGGCTGCAGCAACTCGAGGCCGTGCGCGAGCTCTCCGGCCGCACCACCTTCCGGATTTTTGGCCTGTAGCGATGGCTGGGACCGCGAGAGCCGAAGGCCCGACAGACAAGAGGGACGTCCAGCGAATGCTGCTGGACACGGAGCTCGAGCATCTGCCCGCCGAGCTGCGCTGGCGCGAGTGGATGGGCCGCGTCGAAGCGGTGATTTTTGCCGCCAGCGAACCGGTGACACGCGAGGTGCTGGCGCGGGTGGTGGGCAGAAGCTGCAACATTGACCTGATCATCGACGACATCCGCGCCGAACTCGTCGGCCGCCCCTATGAGTTGGTGGCGGTCGCCGGCGGCTGGCAGTACCGGACCAAAAAGGCTTTTGGCGACGTCATCCATGCCGCGTTCGGCACAGCGGCGGGGCAGGGCACAAAAGAGTTGTCGCAGGCGGAGGCGCTGGTGCTGATGTGCATCGCCTATTTTCAGCCGATTACCCGTGGCGAGCTGTCTTCCTTCTTCGGCAAGGAGGTGTCGCGCGACCTGATCGGCGTGCTGCGCGGGCAAGAGCTGATCGCCTCAGGGCCGCGCAGCCCGCAGCCGGGCGCGCCCTATACCTATGTGACGACGAAAACTTTCCTGTCGCAGTTCGGGCTCGACACGCTGCGCCAGCTGCCGGATTTCGAGGCGCTCGAAGACGCAGGGCTGCTGTCGAAGGAAAAGCTGCTGGCGGGCGACATCATGCCGGGGTTTTCGTCCAACTATTGAAACGCCGATCCAGAGATCGAGGATGACTGTCCGGCGTGTAGCAACCGCCAGCAGTTGCGTGCTCGAATGTATGGGCGTTTTTCGGACAGGGCAGTTCAGGGCAGAGGCGCTCGAAAGTCTCGAAACAGCGAGCGCTCAATCTCATCGGCAGAGTCGGCCTGCGCGAGATGACCGGCAGGGGCGGGCGTGGTGATTTGAGCGCCATGAGGTGGCGACCGACTAACCGCCGCCAGCGGCGGGGATCTGATGACGCCTCTTGCCTCCGTTAATGATGCGAGATGCATTATGGCCGTCGCGGCCGTCAGTCTTCTTTTTTCTCCACCTTTTACTTGTCGGCTTTCTTGATCATGTCCTTGATGCCCTCGCTCACTTTCATGCGCCTGGCATCCTCCGCCGTGTAGGCGATATCGAGTGTGTCGCGGGGATTCCAGCGGCTGTAGTCGGGCTGCGCCAGCCCATAGTGTCGCCGCAGGTCGGCGGCGAGGTCGAGGGCGTAGAGGCCGACGCGGCCGTACTGGTAGCGCCTTTCCTCCCAGACTTCGTCCCAGTTCGGCGGCCCCGAGTGCTCGGCGAAGGCGGAGATCGTGCTGTCGGCGGCAGCGATCTCGTTGGGCAAGGACAGGGTCCGGTACATCAAGGCCGCGTCCATGGTTTTCCAGTCGAGGTCGGCCGGGAATTCCAGTCCAGGGGCGTCGACCTGCGGGGTCAGTTCGCCGTCGACGTACTCGCCCTGGTCATGGATCACGTCCACGCAGTGCAGCACGAACGGATCCAGCGTGCAGACGACCCTAGTCGCCACATAGGTGGCGTGCCTGGCGCGCTCCTCATGGGAGTCCCTGCCAACGGTCAGCCGATGGTTGAAATAGGCAACCGCAATGGTGCCGATGGTCGTCGCCACGGCGGTCATGATGGCAAGCGGCCAGCCCGTCAGCAGCACGGAAACGGAAGCGCCGCCGGGCGTTCCGCCTGTCGACTGCGCGGCCGCGTGTATCGAGGACAGCCCTGCCGCGAGGATGAGCGTTGTTGCGGGGACGATGACCTTCCAGCTAATCCTGACCATGTTCGTCATCAGGAATGCGCCCGTCTAGCCGGCCGTCTCAGTCTGAGGACGAGGTAAGCGAGCATCCCCGCGGAGATGCCAAGCATGGCTAACTCAACACCCGTCTCGAACGACCATGCGAGCGCGCCGAGCGGTACCGCCGACGAGCTTGGGGCCAGCCCCGGAGTTATGAACGCCGCCGCCAGCCATGTAGCAGCCGCCGCTACGAAGAGAGCGAGGGCTGTCGCCAGGACGAAGCCCAGCGTCCCGAGCAGGACCCCTGGCCGCATGCGCTGTGCGAGGTAGCCGGACACTATGATGCTGGCCACGGCGACGGCTAGGTTGAACGCGACGTAATGGTCCATCAGTGCGGCTTCGAATTCCTGCATGCTTACCCCTCCGATTCTGGCCCGACGCGCTAGGTGTCTAGCATGTCCCAGTCATCGCCCATGACCCATCGGAGCGCTGACAGCTTGCCGTTGACCATTCCCCACTCGAAGTCGGTCCACGGGCCAAGGTGATCCAGGCCGACCTCCTCCTCTGTTTTCCGGGCGGCTTCCAGTGCGCCTTTCCAGATGCTGTCAACAATGACCCGGCTGTTACGGCTATGGGGTTCGGCGGTTTCCCATTCCGACTTCGTGACCACCTTCGTGTCTCCGCGCTCCACTTGGACACGCAGGTTCCAGTGGCGGTTGTACCAGACCTGGCGCTCCAGCAAGCGCGCGGCCTCAAGGATTTCCGATAACCGCCGCGGCTCATCCGTCCACGATAGCTCTTCGTCTACGAACTCGAGATAGTCAGCGTGCTCAGACTTCAGGACGTCGCTCAGCGACGTCCAGTAAGTCGAGTGAGGCCCGTCGAAGAGCGAGGCGATGTCTGGATGGGGGTTGCGCTGGTCGCCGTTCGGGTCGCTGAAGTCGCGGGTATTGTGGGATACGAACGCGACGCGCTGCCCCTTCGCCGTGGCAGTCCTCGCCAAGTCGGCGTAGGTCTCAATGAGGATCGCGTCGCCGACCGAGTTCTTGGAACGGTGGTACGGCGCCAGCCCGGCGATCGCGCGTTCCGTGACCCGTTGCTTGATAGCTTTGGTGGTCGCCTTGCTCAGTCCGTGCGTCAGCAGCCCTTCTATCCATTCGATGGAGTCGTTGACGGCCTCGCCCTTCATGGCAATGCGCTGGTCGACCTCGTTCAGGGAGTGCAGTGTCTCCTTCTTGTAGTCGTCCTCAGCGAAGCGGTCGACCGCTTCGCGGACCAAGCGGAAATGGGCTTGCAGGCTGCGACGCGCGTCCTCGGCGACACGGGCCTTGTTGCGAGCGAACTCCGCTTTGACCACGTCCGGCACGAAGAAGTCTATCTGTCGCCCGTCGAACAGCTCCTTCGCTGCAAGGATCAAGGACTGCTGTCTGTAGTCCTTGGCGAGATCGAGCCACACGCACGTGTCGACCAATATTCTGAGCATCGTCCACGCCCCCCAAAAAGCGATCAGCGTCGCGGTTCGATCCAACGCGTGTAGCGCCTGCGCAGGGCGCCGTAGTCAGGCTGCTGCACTTCCCTCGGCCTGACCACCTCCTGCGGCGCGACGGTGTATTCGATGCCTGACTTTCCACTGCAGGCGAGCTGCAGGTTGCGGATGAACAGGCTGACGTCGCCGAAATAGTTCGGGTAAGTGGAGACCAGCTTGTCGATCTTGTCCACCTCGACGAGGACGACCTTCTCCTGGCTTTCCCCGGCCTCGATCGCCCTTTCGGCGATCTCGAGGGCGCCCGTTGCGGAGAAGGTCCCCATGTACGTCTCGATCTTGACTGTGTGATCCGGCCTGTACCGCAGGAGGTAGTAGCGGCCGCGGTCATGGGTAAAATTCTCGGCGAAATGGGTGGCCGCCTTGATGTTCTCGAGCGTGCTCACGGCGCCGAGCCGTGCATTGAGGTCCTTCAGCTCCTTGATGCGCTCTGCCCGATCCGGAACCCCGGTCGGAAGCGGGCTTCGCTCCACTTGGGCGAACTCGGCGGAAGCCAGCTCGAACAGACGAAGCCAGTCGCCGTCTCCCTTATGATGCTTCAGGTCCTGATTGCGGTAGAGACTGACGGCCTCGATGGCGGTCGCCCACGAGTGCTGACGGCGCGTCCTAACCTGCAGTTCTATGCGCCGACCGGCAAAGGACTCGTCCTCCTTTCTTGCGGGCGTGAATTCCATGGAGAGATGGTGGCTGCGGTAGCCATCGCCCTTGGGTTTCTGGATGTAGTCCCATTCCTTGCGAATGACGTGCGGGGAGCGCTCGCGGACGCGTTCGACGAGCCGGTTTACCCCATCGATGTCGTTCAGGATCGCCCGGCATCCGCCGAGATCCTGCATCTGGTCGAGCCGGATCGTCGTATCGGCGAGCTTACGCCTGATGGACGACATCCGCTTTGGCCGTGCGGCCATGTCTCCGCGGATGGAGGTCTGCCGCATGGCAATCCGCACTGAAGCGCGGATGCTGCGCATGGGGTAGATGTGGGAGTCACGCCAAGAGTTCGCTACCGAGAATATCCCGATGGCTTCAGCATTGTTTTGTGGAGTGAAGTACACTGGACCAGCCAGGCTTTTCCCGGCTGCCCGCACGTCATCCATGCTGTATTCGAGCCGCGGATACTGCGACATGGACCGAATCATTTATGGTTGAATCCACTCGACTGTACGGTTTTCCATCCTGCAGTCCAGCGTGGCGCAGAAGTCGTTCAAGGTTGATGGGGAAAGCGTGACATTCACCGCCAAAGACGCCGCTGAACTCAATCGGCTGATTGGCCGCGGGCTGAACAACCTGACGGCAATGGCCGTGATGGAAGGAAAGCTCGACGAGGGATTCGAAGTCACCCAGGCGGAGATAGAGCGGAAAGCGCAGAAATGGGGCAAGGGGCGTAAGAACATCCCGAAGGCTCTCGTGCCGGGATGGGATTGCGATCCCGCCAGGATCTATCTAGCCTATGACGGCAACGACCCCGACGACCGTCCCGCCAGCAACTTCGCGCTTATCGAGGCTGATATGGCGGACATCCATCCCAAGCTGACCTACCAGGCGACCAGGGACAAAGACCCTTGGCACGTACAGTATAAATCTAAGAGCATCGAGATCGGGTATCGCTGGGTTCACGGGCTGCGCGTGTCTCCGCCTGTCATCGCAGAGCACGAGGGAGAAATAGTCATCGTCGGCGGCATGCATCGCTACCATCTGCGCATCATTACGGGGCCAAACGGATGCCGTTCTACGTACCGAAGTCAGAGCTGGCCAAGGTCCTCGAGCTGCTCCCCGATGCGACACTGCGCTTGGAGGAGTAACACTCCCTCGGGGCCGTTGATCGGTCCTGTGTAACGGCTCCGGCTACTTTACGAAGTTATCGAACTTGACGAACTTGCGTCTTGTAACCAAATTGGTGACAGCAAGAAGGAGGTTGTCACCATGGCCGCTTCAAAACGAACCAATCGTGGCAAAACCGCGTCCCATGCGGGAGTAGCCACAATGAGCTTCACGACGAAACTGCCGGCACAGGCGGATTTCAAGAAGGTGCTGCTCGAACGCTACCAGGAAGCCGTCGCGCGCAGTCGCAAGATCGGCCATCGCGTTTCATTCCGGGTTGACGTCGATCCAACTGCCGGCGCACAGACGATATCGCCGGTCGAGGAACAACCTGTCGCTTTGGACGATGCGTTTCCCGTCGAGGATACAGCTAAGCCGGATGCCGAACTTGAGGCGGCCCTTGCGGCGGCGCGCGTGCGCGGCCGCAAGCGTGTCGCCGAGATTGTCGCCGGCGAGGACATGCTGAGCGCAGATGCCTTTGCCAGGCTGCTCGGCACGTCGCGGGTGACGGTCAATGCAAAGCGGCAGAGCGGCCAGGTCCTGGGGATCGACGGCGCCAAGCGCGGCTTTCGCTTTCCTGGCTGGCAACTCGACCAGGACGGACGGCCGTTCGGCGCATTGCCCGCGCTCCACGCGGCATTGGGCAACAGCGCCTTGGCGGTCTACCGGTTTTTGGTTTCGCGTCACGGCGCGCTCGATGGACGAACAGGTCTTCGCGCTCTTCAGCAAGGTGACGATGCCTTGGTGCTGGCCGCCGCGGAAGGTATGGCCAGAGGCGACTTCGACTGAATGCCTGGCGCTCCACCTCCACCCGATTTCGAGCGAGCAGAGCTTGAAATCGAGACCATACAGCAGGGCCGCACATTTGGGCGGATCTACTGGGGTACATATCCCGATCCCCTCGGGTACGGAAAGTCGCCAAGCCGTTTCAGCGATCCGCGCACCGCGTCGACGCAAATCGCTTTGGTGTCTTCTACCTTGGCGACCCGTTGAAGGTATGCTTCCTCGAGGCCGTGCTTCGCGACCGACGCGAGGGACTTGTAGACGACCTTCCGATCGACGAGATGGAGCTGACCCAACGGCGCTATGCGGAAGTTGCGACCACGGCGGAGCTTCGCCTGGTCGACCTCACAATGCCGTCAGGATGGGGGTGCCGACCGATGTCGTTCGGGCACAGCGGCAGAATTTGGCGCGCCGGTGGTCGGTGGCGTTTCATGAGCACCCGGCTCAGCCTGACGGGGTCATCTATCCATCCCGCCTCAACGGCGCGACCAATCTCGCGGTCTACGATCGGGCAGTAGGAAAACTGCGGCCGACCCGCGTGACGACGCTCCTGGGCGCGCTTGGGTTGGCTCAAGTTTTGGAGAACTTCAAAGTCGGGTTGGCGTGAGCGGGGCAGCACGCGCAATGTCTGGGCGATTTCTAGAATCCAACGACGCGCCTATGCGGTCGCTGATATACGGCCAGCGTGAGACAATCGTAAGTGTTGCTGAATGATTCAAATGAGAAAACGTGGGCCTCCCTTCATCACTGGCTTGCAGTTGAAACGGCTGGCTGGCGTCGATCCTCAGTCCTATGGCGTCTGGCTTGCTCAGCAGGTCGGCGACGACCGTCTGATCGGCAACACGGAAAAGGTCGATCTGCAGGGGAACGGAACCGAGCGCTTCTTCACCGGCGTTGACACGACTACCGAAGGCGCGGGAGGCCGAGCTTTGAAAGCGCCTCCTGGAACATGTCGAGATCGTCCAACTTCTCGTCTTTCAGGAAGCCGTTTATGAAGTCGATACGTTCTACTGTTGGAGGATGGGTAAACCCTCCGGGCGGGTGACGAGATAGATGCCGAGCGCTACCGGAATAATGCCGGCAAGATCGGTTGGCGCCACCTGCTCGCCAAGCAGAAACCAGCCGAACAGCATGCCGAGCGGCGGCATCAGGAAATAATAGGCGCTCGCGGCTGTCGCCCCCGACGTCTTCAGTAGATGGAACCACAGCAGGTAACCAACTACCGAGACAAGGAGGGCGAGATAGGCGAGCGCTGCGGCGAGTGCCAGCCCGGCATCACGTCTGCGACACTTTCCATGCCGAAGGCGAACGGCGCGAGGGCAAGGCCGCCGGTGAGGTTCTGTACACCGTTGCCGATCCACAATCCGCCGTTTGGCGCGAACCGCTTAAACAGGATCGTGCCGCCAACCAGTGAGACAAGAGCGCCGACGGTCAAGGCGATGCCGAAGGGACTGTCATGGCCGCCGGCAATCCTGCCTTCGACGATAAACGCCACACCGCCGACACCGAGCACGAGTCCCGTCGCCTCCACAGCCATCGGCAACCAGAATCACGTCCTTCTCGTGCGCCTGGCGCAGGAACTCGGCGCAGATGTCAGCAAGATCAATACCGCCGTGTTCGGCGGTGCCTCGGAGTCGACCGTGGCGCTTCTGGGCAACAACATCGACTTCTCGATCTCCGGCGGCGAGACTTTCGCGGGCTATCAGAAATCGGGTGAACTGAAGTGCGTGGCGGTGTCAGGCGAAGGCCGGCTCGGCGGCGAACTCGCCGACGTGCCCACGCTCAAGGAACTCGGAGTGGCCCTGTCCTACAGCCCGACGCGCGGCGTCATAGCCCCAGGCGGACTGTCGACCGAGCAGATCGCCTTCTGGGACAAGACGTTGAAGTCTATGAGCGAGAGCGCCGCGTGGAAGCAAGCCGCCGAGAAGGCCTACTGGCGCGTCGACTACAAGGACTCGAAAGCAGCCACCGAGGCCAACGCCAAGGATCGGGATGAGCTTCGTGCGGTCTATTCGACTCTGGGCATCATCAAGAAGTAACCGGCAAGCCGGCATCGCGCGGGCCACGAAAGCCGCAGGCCGCCTGCGCGGCCTGCGGATCAAACAACGGCAGGCAAACCGACTTTGAGGTTCGGCAAAGGCCCCAAAGGAGTCGGCGTCTGGCAGCGCCGGCAGGGTGCGGCCTGTCCGGATCTTGACTAACCCCCCGGCTCCCGCATATGCAGGGCGGCCTGTTCCAGGGTCCAGTTTCTGACGATCTTGACGACGTTGCCTTTGGAGAGCTGGCTTTCCGAAAGGTAGTATGTCCACGGGCTGGCGGCGCGCACCGGGAAGGGCTCGATCAAGAGACCGCGAGCTATGTAGGTTCTGGCGAGCGAATATTGCGTGGCGACGCAGCCCGCGCCCATCGCCGCGAGTTCCAGCGCGATGTTGGAGGCATTCGTGGTGATGCCTTTCTCATAGTCGGAAATGTCGATCTGCAGCGCGTCGCCCATGCACTGCCAGTATTCCTGGCGTCCATGCACGAAGATCCAGTCGACGCCGAGTATGTCGCTCGGCGCCTTCAGCGCCTTGGGGCCGGACAGCAGACTTGGCGCGCAAAGGATGGCAAGCTGGTCGCTCCACAGTTGTACGGCGCCCGGCGGCAAGTCGTCGAAGCGGCGGGTCGAGATGGTGATGTCGGCGATCTGCTCGCTGAGGTCCTCCCATATCGTGCCGTGCAGAACGACCTCGATCTCGGGATGGACCTGGCGGAACGCGCCCATACATCCGGCCAGCCAGTTTTCGGCAAGGCTCATCGGGCAGGAGATGACGACAGTCCGGTTGCGTGACGAGGCGACGATCGCCTCCGTGGCGTGGTCGATCTGGTCGAGCGCCTGGCGCAGGGTGGGCAGGAAGGCTTCGCCCATCTCCGTCAGTTTCAGGCTGCGCGGATAGCGCACGAAGAGCTGGCGGCCGAGATAATGCTCCAGCCCCCGGACATGGTTGCTGACGGCTGCCTGTGTGTAGCCAAGCTCGCTGGCGGCGAGGGTGAAGCTCAGGTGTCGCGCCGAGCATTCGAACGAGCGGATGTAGTTCAATGGCGGAGGTGGCTTCATGGCATCGCTCCTGATCGAGCCGAAAACTAGACCATCGCGAACGGGTTTCGCAATCGCTTGCCCTCGTTTTTTTTGTACCATGGCGCCAAACTAATCACGTGATCGGCCTGCGAGACCAAATTATTCGTAGTTATCTGGAAGCGCGCGGTTGGCGAGAGGTGGGCATCATGGACCTGCGGTTGGAACGGGGCGAGCCTACTTGCACCGTGTTCGGGCGTGTCGCGGAGTTCGTGCTGCGCTCCCCGGAGAATTTCTTTTCAGCCGATGTCCTGAAGGCGGCCTCACTCCAGTTCCTCGATACGATGGGCATCGCCATAGCTGCCGGGCCGATGCAGGCCGGCCGCATTGCGCGGGATGCCGCCGTTTTGCTCTACGGTTGCGGAACGGACCGGCACGCCGCAAGGATGATCTTCGACGGCAGGCGGGTCAGCATCGCGGGTGCCGCCTTCGCCGCCGCGACCCAGACCGACAATCTCGACGGCCATGATGGCTATCCGCCGACCAAGGGCCATATCGGGGTTGCTGTCATCCCGGCACTGCTTGCGCTGGCAGAGGAGAAGCCAGATTTGAGCGGGATCGAAGCGCTCGCCGCGATCGTGGTCGGCTACGAAGTCGCGGGCCGCGCCGGCATCGCGTTGCACGCGACCGTTTCGGATTATCACACCTCGGGCGCCTGGAATTCCCTTGGCGTCGCTGCTGTCGCGGCCCGCCTGCTGCGGCTGAACGACACCCAGTTGCGCGACGCCTTCGGCATTGCCGAATATCATGGGCCGCGCAGCCAGATGATGCGTGAGATCGCGACGCCGACCATGCTGCACGACGGCTCCGGCATGGGCGCACAGGTCGGCCTGTCGGCCGCGGTACTCGCGCAAGCCGGGTTCGCCGGCGCTCCGGCCATCACTGTCGAGGCGCCGGAAGTGGCCCGATATTGGGCCGATCTCGGCGATTTCTGGCAGATGCCGCTACAATACGTCAAACCCTATCCCATCTGCCGCTGGGCTCACGCCGCGATCGACGCGACCCGGTCGCTATGCCTGCAGCATGGCCTGCGGCCGCAGGATATAGGCAGGGTCAACGTCAACAGCTTCCACTACGCGGCGACGCTGTTCGACGGCATGCCCGACACAACTTCCAAGGCGCAATACAGCTTGGCCTTCGCCGTGGCCACGATGATCCTGTACGGTCGGATAGCGGTGGAGCATATTTCGGGCCAGGGGCTGCGCGACGGCGCGGTTGGGGAGATGCTGGGGCGCGTCGAGGTTAGCGAATCGGCGAGGCACAGCGCTCGTTTCCCGGAAGGGCGCTGGGCTGACGTGCAGATCGAGACGACAGACGGACGCTTGCTGGATTCCGGTGACGTCCACGCACGCGGCGGTCCTGAAGCGCCCATCAGCGAGGCTGATATCGTCGCCAAATACATGGAGTTCTCGGCGCCGGTTCTGGGCGAAGCCAGGGCGGCCGCGATCCGCGATGCTATACTCGGCCTGACCGGCACGGAAAGCCGGTTCTCGGACCTGTCGGCGCTCATCTACGAACCTCCAGGCGCTCTGGGTGGCCATGCCGCTTAGGCTCCTCAAATACGGGTTCAGCCGCGATTATCCGGTGACCGGCGACATTCCCCGGACGCCCGAGCTCAAGCCGTCCTATGACGTGGTGATCGTCGGCGGCGGCGGGCATGGCCTGGCGTGCGCGCACTATTTGTCGAAATATCATGGCATCACAGACATCGCGGTGCTCGAGAAGGGCTATCTGGCTGGCGGAAACACGGCGCGCAACACCACGACGATCCGCTCCAACTACATCACCCAGGAAGGCATCGCCTTCTACAAGGAAGGCGTTTCGCTGTTCGAGACGATGTCGCAGGAGCTCGACTTCAACGTCATGTTCTCGCAGCGCGGCCAGCTCACGCTTGCCCATACGGAGGCCACGCTGCGCGCCTTCGATCTGCGCGCCGAGATGGGCAAGCACATGGGCACCCGCACCGAAGTCATCGACGCAAAGGAAGTCGAAAAGCTGGTGCCGGAACTGAATATGGATCGCGGCAACGCGCTCGAGATTCTTGGCGGCCTGTGGCACGCCGACGGCGGTACAGCGCGCCACGACGCGGTCGCCTGGGGCTACGCGGCGCAGGCCTCGCGCCGCGGTGTGGAGATTCACCAGCGCACCGAGGTCCAGGGCTTTGAGGTCGAGAGTGGCAATGTCCGGGCGGTGATGACAAACCGCGGGCGCGTCGCATGCGGCGCGGTGCTCATCGCCGCTGGCGGCATGAACTACGACGTCGCGATGATGGCTGGGGTGGAGCTGCCGATCCGCTGCTATCCTTTGCAGGCGATGGTGACGCAACCGCTGAAGCCGTGGCTGCACACGCTAGTCTCGTCGGTTTCGCTGCACACCTATCTTGTGCAGTCCTCGCGCGGCGAGGTCGTCATCGGCGGTGGTTCGGATCCGTACCAGCTCTATTCGACTCGCTCGACGCTGGGCATGAAGGAACATCTGGCCGAGGGCGCCGTGCATCTTTTCCCCTTCCTGCAAGGGGTTCGGCTGTTGCGGCAGTGGGCGGGCATCACCGACATGACGCCGGATTACAGCCCGATCATGGGCGCCAGC
This sequence comes from Mesorhizobium sp. B2-2-4, assembly GCF_006442375.1. Classification (NCBI taxonomy): domain Bacteria; kingdom Pseudomonadati; phylum Pseudomonadota; class Alphaproteobacteria; order Hyphomicrobiales; family Phyllobacteriaceae; genus Mesorhizobium; species Mesorhizobium sp. B2-2-4. Next base: position 243,117 of record NZ_VFWB01000004.1, read on the forward strand.
CCGCTTGCCAATCTCTGGCTCGACTGCGGATGGGGCACCTGGGGCTTCAAGGCAACGGCCGTGGCCGGAAAACGCATGGCCGAGACCATCGCCAAGGGCCGGGCGCCAGACCTGCTCAAGCCCTTCGCGCTGGAGCGCTTCGAGACCTTCCGGCTGCTCAATGAAATGGGCGCCACGGCGGCGAGCCATTGACCATGAAGCAGCTTGATTGCCCTATGAACGGCCTGCGCAACATCGACGAATTCCGGTCTTTCGGTCCGGTGCGCCAGACGCTCGATGCCGATGCGACCGCCGACGCCGACTGGGCGAAACATCTGTTTCGCGCGGACAATCGCAAGGGCGTCGTGACCGAGTGGTGGCGGCACGTGCCGAGCAATTTCTTTTTCCTGGCGGAGCGCGACGTCGTCACCAACGAGATCATCCGCACCTACGCGCCGGGCGAGGGCAATCAGGCATGACCCGGCTTGCGGCACCCTATGGCTCGCGCATCGATCGCACGCAGCCGATGCGCTTTACCTTCGAGGGCAAGTCCTATGAGGGCTTTGCCGGCGATTGCATTGCAAGCGCGCTCGCCGCTTCGGACCAGTGGGTGCTTTCCCGCTCATTTAAGTACCATCGACCGCGCGGCATCATGACCATGGCCGGCGCGGAAGCGAACACTTTAGTGCAGCTTCCGTCGGAGGCGAATGTCCCCGCCGACCTGACGCCGATTTGGGAAGGCATGACGGTGACGGCGCAGAACGTCAACGGCTCGCTGCGAAATGACCGCGACGCCATCATGGATCGGCTCGGGCGGTTCATGCCGGTTGGCTTCTACTATCGCACCTTCATGGGGCCGACGCAGGATAGCTGGCTTCGCTTCTGGGAGCCGATGATCCGGCGCAAGGCCGGGCTCGGGATCGTCGATACTCGCGCCCCGCATTTAAGCTTCGACAAGGTCGATCTTCACTGCGACCTGCTGGTCGTTGGGGCCGGACCGGCAGGCCTGGCGGCGGCGATCGCCGCCGCGCAAATCGGCGCCGACGTCGTCCTGTGCGACGAGAACCCGGAAATCGGCGGTTCACTGACCTATCGCCGCTGCGATCCGGGCGTGCTCGCCAGCCTGAGGGCTGCCGCGGCGGGATTGGCCAATCTGCGCGTCATGACCGCCACCGTCTGCAACGGCTGGTACGAGGACAACTGGCTGCCGCTGATCCAAGGCAACCGGCTCTACCGCGCCAGGGCTCACGAGGTGATCCTGGCAACAGGTGCCATCGAGCAGCCGGCGGTGTTCCGCAACAACGACCTGCCTGGGATCATGACCGTCGGCGCCGTGCAGAGGCTGATGCGGCACTATGCGGTGAAACCCGGCCGCCGCGCCGTCGTGCTGGCAGGCAATGACGACGGCTATGATGCCGCGTTCGACTTGATCGAGGCAGGCGTCGAACTCGCGGCCGTCGTCGATCCGAGACAGGGCGCGGGCAGCAGCGCTGGCGAGCTTCGGGCCAGGGGCGCGGAAATCATCACGGGCGCCCAGATCGATGAAGCGGCCGGAACCCGCGGCAACAAGCATGTCAGACGGGTCCGCGTCGGAAGCCGCTGGATGGACTGCGACCTCGTGGTGATGGCCGTTGGCTCGGCGCCGGCGTGGCAGGTGCCATGTCATGCGGGCGCCAAGGTCGGCTACGACGAAGCGACCGCGCGCATGACGCTGACGCTGCCGGACGGCGCCGTCCACCTGGCTGGCGCCGTTGCCGGCAGGACGGGACTATCGTCGGCCATGGCGGATGGCCGTCGCGCAGCGCACGAGGCGCTTCATGGGCTGGGACACTCCGATCTGCCCAATGCCTCAAGTGAATTCGAACCTGAAGCCGTGGCCTGGGCGCAGAAGCTGACTGGCCACGAGAAAGGGCGCGACTTCGTCGATCTCGACGAGGATTTGCAGGTCAATGATCTGCAGAACGCGATAAAGGAAGGCTATCGCGAACTCGAGCTCGTGAAGCGCTTTTCCACCGTCGGCATGGGGTCGAGCCAGGGCAGGCATTCGGCCCTTGCCACGGCGCGGATCGTTGCCGAGGCCACCGATCGCAAGGTCGGCCAGGTCGGCGTGACCACGGCGCGGCCCCCGACGGGTCCGGAAAAGCTCGGCGTGCTCGCAGGTCATCATGAGCCGCTGGAGCGCCGCACCGCGCTGCATGCTCGGCATCTTGCGCTCGAAGCCCGCATGAAGCCGATCGGCAACTGGTGGCGACCCTATTATTACGGGCCAGAAAGCCGGAGCGAACGCCTGATCCACGAAGAGGTCGCGGCCGTTCGCGACGGCGTCGGCATGCTCGACGTCTCGACGCTGGGCAAGCTGGAGATCCGTGGTCCGGACGCCGGCGCCTTCCTCGATCGCATGTACACCATGGCCCATGCCAATCAGCCGGTCGGCCGCGTCCGCTACTGCCTGATGCTGAACGAGATGGGCACGGTCATCGACGACGGCGTCGCCTATCGCTTCGCGGAGGACCAGTTCTACGTGACGGCGACGACCGGCGCGGTCGCTCGGGTGCAGGCCGACATGTTGTTCTGGAACGCGCAGTGGCGACTGAAGGTCGACGTGCTCAACGTCACGGCCGGGTTTTCCGGCATCAACGTCACAGGCCCCAAGGCGCGGGACGTGTTGCAGGCGCTCGAGGGAGACATCGATTTTGCGCGCGACGCCTTTCCCTATCTACATGGCCGTCAGGGTCGCCTGGCGGGCGTTCCGGTGCACATCATGCGCATCGGCTTCACCGGAGAAGTCAGTTTCGAGCTGCATTGCCCGTCGAGCTACGCCGTCGCGCTATGGGATGCGCTGGTCGCGGCGGGCAAACCCTATAGTTTGCGCCCGTACGGGCTGGAGGCCTCGCGCATCATGCGGCTGGAGAAGGGACATATCCTGATCGGCCAGGACACGGATGCGCTGACCACGCCCGATGAACTCGGATTCGGCTGGGCGGTTTCGAAGAAGAAGCCGTTCTTCGTCGGCAAGCGATCGATCGAGATGCGCGCCAATCTCGGAGAATCGCGCCGCCTGGTCGGCCTTTCCTTTGAAGGATTGCGCAATGTGCCGGGCGAATCCTGCCTCGTGCTGCGCGGCGGCAACCCGGTGGGGCAGGTCACCTCGGTCGGTTTCTCGCCGACGCTCGGCCATCACATCGCGCTGGCTTATGTCCATATCGACGATGCGGCACCCGGCAGCAGGATTACGGTGAAATGCCGCGACGGCGAGCTGGTCGAGGCACCGGTTGTTGGGCATGCCTTCTTCGATCCGCAGAACGTTCGGCAGGAGCTGTAGCGATGACCGTTCCCGGATCGCGCACATTTCCCTTGTCGCCGGACGGCTCGGCAGCGGAATCCGCCTTGCCGAAGGGCCGGCTGACATTGAGCGATCTGACGGCCCGGCCGCGTTTCGGCATCAAGGGGCCTGGAAGCGCCGGCTGGCTGGAAGCGCAGGGCCTGGCTCTACCGGCCGTCAATGGCGTTGCCACGCTGGGCGGCATCCGGCTGCTGCGTCTGGGGGCCGAGGATTTTCTGGCGGTTGACGATGGTGTCGGCAACGCAGTCGCAAAATTGACCGACGCTTGGCAGGCCGCCGATGGCGCGCGCGGCTACTGGTCCTGGCGGGAGGAGGGCTGGAGCTGGATGCGGCTCTCGGGGCCGCTGACGGAACCTGTGATGGCGCGGCTTTGCGCTCTGGATTTGCGGCCCGACCGTTTCGCCGCCGACGCGATCGCGCAGACGCGGGTCGCGCATGTCGAGGCTGTGCTGGTGCGGGGCGAGGGGGGCTTTGACATCTTCTTCGACATCGCATCGACAGCGTATTTCATCAGGACAGTTGCCACGGTGGCAAAGCTAGCCGCCGACGATACGATGACCAGGGGGATCCACTGATGAACAGCGTACAAGGCGTCATTGCACCGATCCTGACGCCCTTCGAAAAAGACGGCGGCATCGCCCGCGATCTGTGGATAAGCCATGCGAAATGGGTGCTCGCCCAAGGGGCGCATTATCTCTCGCCTTTCGGCACGACCGGCGAGGCGCTGTCGCTCTCGCCGGTCGAGCGCATGGAGGCGCTGGAGTGGCTGGCCGAGGCTGGTATCCCCGCGGAAAAGATGATGCCAGGAACCGGTCTGACCGCGCTGCCCGAGACGGTCGAGCTTAGCAGACATGCGCTGGACGTAGGCTGCGCCGGCGTCATGGTGCTGCCTTCGTTCTTCTACACGGCGGCAGGCGACAATGGACAGGCGCGCTACTATTCGGAACTGATCGACAGGGTTGCCGACCCGAAGCTGAAGCTGATCCTCTATCACATCCCGCAGAACTCCGGCGTGCCGGTCTCGCCGGCACTGGCCGCCCGGCTCAACGCAGCCTTTCCAGACACGGTCGTGGCCTACAAGGACAGCGGCGGAAACTGGGACAACACTGCCGCGATTATCGCCGCGGTCCCGAACATCTCGGTTTTTCCAAGCTCCGAAGGCCAGCTCACCCAGGGGCTGGATGCCGGCGCGGCGGGCTGCATATCAGCCTCGGTCAACCTCAACGCGAAGGCGATCCGAGCGCTCTACGACAATGCGCGCGCGGGGCGAGACGTCACGGCCGCTAACATCGCCATCAAGGCGTTTCGCAAGGCGGTTCAGGATGCTGGTCTGATCCAGGGCATGAAGGCGGCTCTCGCCGTTCGTTCCGGCGATCATCGCTGGCTCAACCTGCGCGCGCCGCATGAGAACGCCACCGTGCAGGAGGGCAAGGCCCTGCTGGATGTGCTGCGGCCTCTTGCCGATCACATTCCCGGCCCGAGGCGAGGCTGAGATGTCGGCGCGCCCGACCGTCATCGTCAGTGCCGATTCGCTGGACGGGCCGCTGGCCGTGCTGGCCGAGACGCATCCCGACATCACGGTGCATGGCTGCGAAAGTTACGAGGCGCTTCCGGCCCTGATTTCGGAAACCGGCGCCGAAGTGATCTTCAGCATCAGGTTTGGCCAGCGCTCACTCTATCCACGCAAGGCGGTGGTCGAGAACCCGACAGTGCGCTGGGTTTGTGTTGGCGGTTCCGGCACTGATCACCTGCGGCCGTGGGATCCCGCGCGGGTGACGGTGACCAATTCGGCAGGCGTCGCCGCCGACATGATGGCGGAATACGTCTTTGGCGCGATGCTGTCGTTTTCGCTTGGCCTGCGTGGCTTCGCACGCGAACAGGCGGCCGGCAACTGGATCGGCGGCAAGGTCGAGCCGATCCAGGGCAAGACGCTGCTGCTTCTCGGTCTCGGCAAGACGGGGCAGGCGGTTGCCGCGCGTGCCAAGGCGTTCGGCATGACGACGCTGGGGGTGCGAGCGAATCCGAAGCCGACTGAGAATATCGATGAAGTGCACGCCATAGCGGATCTGCCAAGACTTTGGGGCCGTGCCGATTTCATCCTGTGTGCCGTGCCCCTGCTCGACAGCACCCGCGGCCTTGTCGGCAAGGAAGCCTTCGCGGCGATGAAACCTTCGGTCGTGCTGATCGACGTGTCCCGTGGCTTCGTCGTCGACGAGGCGGCGCTTCTCGCGATGCTCGATGCCGGACGGATCAAGGGCGCGGCGCTCGACGTCTTTGCGACAGAGCCGCTGCCGCAATCGCACCCGCTATGGGGCTACGACAACGTGATCGTCACGCCGCATTGCTCTTCGGTCTATGACGGCTGGGATGTGAAGTCGGTGCGCATGTTCGCCGACAGTCTGGCCCGCTACCGGCGTGGCGAGCCGCTGAACAATGTCGTCGATCCCAAACGCGGTTACTAGGAGGACAGGCCGATGACGGCGCATGACAGGCGAAGCGGTGGACGGCGCACCAGAGCAGCGGGGCGCAGCGGCGGCGGCATCGCGCAACTGCCCTGGCAGAGCGTGACGAACCCTTACGCGCCGATGCGGATGCTGGACGAGGAGCAGATGGACAAGCTGCATCGCACCTCGATGCGGATACTTTCCGAGCTCGGCATCCGGGTGATGGGCGAGAAGGTGATGAGCATCTTCGAAGCCGCGGGAGCCATAGTCGACCGAGAGGAAAGCACGATCCGCATCGACGAGAGCATCGTGACCGAAGCGCTGAAGAGCGCGCCGTCGAGCTTCACGATCACATCGCGCAATCCGGAGAAGAGGATCAGGTTCGGTGGCAATTCGCTGGCGTTCGGCCTCGTTGCCGGCCCGCCCAACGTGCACGATCGCATCAACGGCCGGCGGCAAGGCAATCTCGCGGATTACGAGAATTTCATCCGCCTCGCGCACCACTTCAATGCCATCCACATCATCGGCAACCAGGTCGTGGCGCCGATGGAATTGCCGGCAAACTCCCGGCATCTCGACACCTACCGCGCAAACCTGGCGCTTTCCGATTTGGGCTTCCACGCCTCCGCGATAGGACGTGGCCGCGCCATGGACAGCATCAACATGATGGCAATCACGCGCGGCATTCCGGTTGAGGAGATGAGGTCTTCGCCGGGCGTCACAACCATCATCTCCGTGAACTCGCCGCGCCTGTTCGACGAGGCGATGGCGGAGGGGCTGATCGCCATGGCAGAGCACGGCCAGCCGGTGACAATCACGCCGTTCACGCTGATGGGCGCGATGACCCCGGTCACGCTGGCCGCCGCCCTGGCGCAGCAGAATGCCGAAGCGCTTTTCGGCGTGACGCTGACGCAACTGATCAATCCCGGCACGCCGGTGATGTACGGCGCCTTCACCTCGAACGTCGACATGCGCTCCGGCGCGCCTGCCTTCGGCACGCCCGAAAATGCCAAAGCCAACATCGTCGCCGGCCAGTTGGCCCGCCGCTACAATCTGCCGTACCGCACCTCAAATGCGAATGCGTCGAACGTCGTCGACCTGCAGGCCACCTACGAAACAGAGATGGCGACCTGGGGCGCGGTGCTCGGCGGTGCGAACCTGATCTATCACGCCGCCGGCTGGCTCGAGGGCGGGCTGACGGCCTCCTACGAGAAGCTGATCCTCGATGTCGAGATCCTGCAGAACATGATGGAGTTCCTGCGGCCGATGCCCTTCGAGGAGGACGACCTTGGCTTCGAGGCGATCAAGTCGGTGCCGACCGGAGGCCATTTCTTCGGCTCCGAGCACACCATGGCGCGCTACGAGACCGCTTTCTACCGACCGATGCTGTCGAACTGGCAGAACTACGGCGCCTGGCAGGAAGCCGGTGGCCATGACGCGCTGGAACGGGCGACCCAGCTCTGGCAGCAGGCGCTGGCCGAATATGAAGAGCCCGTCCTGGACCCCGCGGTCCGTGAGGAACTGGATGACTACGTGGCGCGCCGGAGACTTGAGATCGGCGACCAGGAGCCCTGATCGACTTCAAACAGAAGGAGTGGACTGGCATGACCAAACTGCATCTGCTCGGTACCGCGATCGCTCTTGCCCTGACGGCGTCTGCGCAAGCCGCCGACGTCAAGGTCATCAACGACGACGCCTGGTTCGCGGAAGGCCCGATCTGGTTCCAGGACAAGCTGTTCTACGTCGAATACGGGCGCAACACCGTCGATGTGTGGGATGGCAAGAAGAACGAAATCTTCTGGAAAATGGACGGCTGCGGGCCCTCGGCGGTCCTGCCGACCGCCAAGGGCGAGTTCGTCGTAACCTGCTACGACAGCAACTCGATCGGCCGCATTTCGGCCGATGGCAAGACCCTCGATGCCTACGACAAGGACAAGGACGGCAAGCCGTTCAGCGGCCCCAACGACTTCGCGCCGGACAAGGATGGCGGAATCTATTTCACCGGCTCTGGCAAGGGCGGCGCTGCGATCGACGCGTCGGCCTACTACATCGGCAAGGACGACAGCGTGGCGAAGGTCGCGGACGACCTGCACAACGCCAACGGCCTGGTCATGTCGAACGACGGCAAGATCCTCTATCTGGTCGAAACGGAAGACAACCGCATCATCGAATTCGATGTCGCCGCCGACCATAGCCTGAGCAACAGGCGCGTCTTCCTGCGGCTGGACGACCTGTTCCCGGACCAGCCGCATATCTGGCCGGACGGCATCAAGATGGACAACGCCGGCGAGATGTATATCGGCCAGAGCCCGCGCTCGCTCGACGCACCCGGCAAGATCATCGTCGTCGATAAGGACGCCAAGCTTCTTCGCACGCTGTCGGTGCCGTCCCCGTCGATGCCGAACTTCGCATTCGGTCCGGACGAGAAGGAACTCTACGTCATGGCCTTGGACCAGATCGACGCTGCGCCATGGCACGGCAAGGTCTACGAGATACCGAACAAGTAGCCGTTATCGAGCACGACTTATCGGTTCGCAATATGCAGGCTGGATGGCCGGTCAACCCGCCATCCAACCGCCGTCGACCACTAGATTGACGCCGGTCATGTAAGTGGACAGGTCGCTAGCGAGGAACAGGGCTGCGCCGGCGACGTCGTTCGGCTGGCCGAGCCGCGGCCATGGCGTGCGGCGGCGCGAATAGTCGAGGGCGTCGGGATCGTTGGCGACGCCCGGCTTGCCGGTGATGATCTTGCCGGGCGCCACGGCGTTGCAGACGACCAGGTCTTCCGCGTGGTCGACAGCGATCTGGCGCGTCATCTGGACGATGGCCCCCTTGCTCACCGAATAGGGGAAGTCGCCGGGGCAAGCCACCATGCCGTGCTGCGAGGATATGTTGACGATGCGGCCGCGCACGCCGTTCACCGGCTCCTGCCTGAGCATCTGCAATACCGCGTGCTTCGAACAGTAGAAGAAGCCGGTGACGTTGACCGCCATGACCTTCGCCCACTGTTCTAGCGTGGTCTGGGTCAAAGTCGTCGAGGTGTAGATGGCTGCATTGTTGACCAGCACGTCGAGCCGACCGAAATGGCCGATTGCCTGCTGAGTCATGTCTTCGACCGCGCCGTTGTCCGAAATGTCGACGGACAGGAAGATCGCCTCGCCGCTTGCCGATTGGATGGCCTGAGCGGTCGGCTCTCCGCCTTCGACAGGCTCTTCGCGCACATCGGCCACGACGACCCGCGCGCCTTCCTGCGCATAGCGCCGCGCGATGGCCCGGCCGATGCCGGAGCTCCCGCCGGTGACGATTGCTACCTTGCCTTCCATAATACCCATCTCGCTGCCTTAGCCTTCCCGCCGCGCCACCTGGCCTTGCCCCGGCCGGGTCAAAATGCCGTGGCGGACGATTTCCACGCCTCGAAGAAATACCTGCCGCAAAGTTGCCGACACGCTCCAGCCGTCGAACGGTGTATAATTCGCTTTGGATTTCTGGTCCGCGTTGCGCACGGTGAAAGTCCGCTTGGGGTCGAGAAGCAGGATATCGGCGTCGAACCCGACGGCGAGCCGGCCTTTGCGCTTGCCCAGCCCGAAACGGTCGGCGGGGTTGGCCGCGCACATCCGCACGATATCGGAGATGCCGATCAGGCCTTCGTCTGCCAGCTTCAGCATCACGGGCAGCAGCGTCTGCAAACCTGGCATGCCACCTGGAATATCGGCGAATGCGGGATAGGCGGCGGCCTTTTCCCGTGGGCTGTGCGGCGCATGGTCTGTGCCGATGACATCGATCATGCCAGAGGCAACGGCCTCGCGCAGGCGTCGGACATCTTCCGGCGATCGCAACGGTGGCGAGCCCTTCAGCGTGGCTCCCTGGGTCTCATAGTCGTGCGCCGTGAAAAACAGGCTTTGTGGCGTTGTCTCGACGCTGGCATCGGCCAGATCCCGCAGGCGGTGCCACGTCTCGACGCCGAGCGCCGAATTGATCTGCCGCACATGGATACGGGTGCCGGCCTCGGTCGCTGCCAGCACGGCGCGGGCAATGCCGTTGGCCTCCGCCGCCGGTGGCCTGCTCTTCAGGAACGCCGCTATGTGGCCGTCATGGTCACGTGCCATGCTGCCTTCGAGCAGCGATTGGTCGCCGGGCGACACCCCGATTGTCGTGCCGAAAGGCACCATCACCTTCAGGGCTTGCAGCACCGCATCCGTCGTCTGGAACAGAAAATCCTTTGGGACGTCGGCGGTGAAAAGCTCGAACGAGACCGGCGCCATTTCGGCCACGGCGGCGATCAGGCCAAAATCCTTGGTAAGCACGGCCTGGAAACCCACATCGACATTCAGTTTTCCGGTCGTCAGCGCCATCTTGTCGGCGAGTTGATCCGCCGTCGCCGTCCAGGGCTCGTCTGTCGGCATGTCGAGCACGGTCGTCACCCCGCCGAGTGCGGCCGCATGCGTGCCGGATGAAAAGTCCTCCTTGTGGGTCAGTCCCGGTTCCCTGAGATGCGCATGCGCATCGATCAGCCCAGGCAACAGGAAACAGCCGGCGGCGTCGATCAGGGTGCGCGCCTCGGCGGATTCTCCGGGCTGGACCAGGGCGGCGATCCTGCCGCCATGGATCGCGACGTTGCGGCGCGCTTCTCCATCGGCATTGATGATCGTGGCGCCTGTGATGAGCGTCTCAAACATGACGCATCTCCGCTGCTAGTGGCCCTGTCTGCGGGTAAAACTGTCCTGATTGTCAATCCAGTAGTGGGCGATGTCGGCCCGGCGCATGAAGATAACGCCAGGCGTTTTCTGTATATGCTCGATGACCGCCCGCAGGCCCGCAGCCCGGTTCGGCTGACCCATCCAGCGCGCATGCACGCAGATGTTCAGCATGCGCCCGCCGGTCTCGTCGGCTTCCCAAAGCATGTAGTCGATCGCCGAGCGGCAATCCTCGGCGAAGTCGCGCGGGTTGCTGTAGCCCGGCGCGATGAGGAAGCGGCTGTCGTTGAGCGTCTTGGAATAGGGCACGACCAGGATGCGCTGGCCGCCATGGTCGACGAAATAGGGCAATTCGTCGTTGCAGGGGTCGGAGTGATAGAGAAAGCCGCCCTCTCGCACCAGCAGGTCACGTGTGTTGACACTCGGGAACGACCGGCAATTCCAGCCCAGCGGCCGGCGGCCAAGCACCTTCTGGTAGAGCGTGATCGCCTCGTGCAACTGCCTTTCCTCTTCCTCGCGCGGCATGCCGGGATAGTCGGTCCAGCGCAGCCCATGCCCGAGCAGGTCGTGGCCGCGCGCATTCATCCATTCGGCGACGGCGCGGTTCTTCTCCAGCGCCACCGCGCAGGCCGAAACCGTGATCGGCACGTTGTAGCGGTCGAAAAGCCGGGCGAGCCGCCAGACGCCGACCCGGCTGCCATATTCGAAATGCGTCTCGGTGCCGAGGTCGCGGTGCGGTGATGTGCCGTTGTTGTTGTACTCGCCCCAATTGTCGTTGCGGCCGTCGTCCAGCCAGTTGTATTCCGAGCCTTCCTCGTAGTTCAGCACGAGGTTGATCGCGACCTTCGCGCCACCCGGCCAGATCACATAGGGTGGGTTCGCCCCATAGCCGACGAAGTCGCGCGGCTGGGCGTTCGCCGGATGTGAAGCAGCGTTCGGTGCCATGGCAATCCCTCTCAATTCGTCTCGTTGGCGGAAATCCAATCCATATAGGCGTGGAAGGCTTCCTTGCCGGGGCGCGGCCGCCACCCGGTGTCGCGCATGATCCGGGCGATATCGTAGGCCCCCCACATGCCGCCTTTCAGTGACGTGTCCTGGACGATATTGGCATCGGCGCCGGCGCTGACCTCGGCCTTCAAACCTGGAACCCGCTCGCGCGTCCACCCGATGATGTCGCCGATCGTCTGGCCGCCGCCGGAACCGATATTGTAGTGGCGATAATTGAGGCGCGGCGCGTCGATCAGCGCCAGAATGGCAGCGGCGACATCGGTGGAAGTGACGTAGTCGCCGACCGATTCAAGGCTGTTCGGCCTGATCGTCTCGCCGGCCAATGCCATGTGCGCGACGCGGTTTGGAACATGGCGGAAATTCCGGCTCTCCGTGGCGCGGTCCATCGGCCCGTAGACGGACGCGAGACGCACCGAGATCGCCGACAGACCGAACAGGTCGGCGTACCGATTGGCCACCATTTCGGAGGCGAATTTGGAGATGCCGTAGAGCGTGAGCGGCGCGACATAGCCGTCCTCTGGCAGCGGCTCGCCGCTCCAGTCCGGCCCGTTGTGCCGGTAGACGGAGCCGGAACTGACATAGACGAAGCGCTTCAGGGCAGGCCGCGTGCGGGCCCAGTCCAGCATGCGCACCGTGCCCATGAGATTGACGTCGACGATGCGCGCCGGGTCCTCGGCCTCAGGCTGCCGCTTGGCTTCCGAAGCGCTGCCGCGCGAGATCGGGGTGATGGTCGCACCGTGCACGATGGCCGAGATGTTCTGCCCGTCCAGCGCGGCGGACCATGTCTTCGGGTCGAGAATATCGGCGCTGACGACGGTGAGCCTATCGCGCATCGGCGCGAAATGCTTTTCGGCGGCCGCGTCGAGATTAGACCGGTCCAGGATCACAGCCCGCGCGGTCGGGTCGCGGTCGAGCCAGGCGCGGGCGACGACGCTCATGACGAAGCCGGTGCCGCCAGTGACGAGCAGGGTCATCGGATCAACCTCCAATACCGGAAAGGGGTTCAGCGTACGGCATAGCCGCCATCCACGAGAAGGTCCGTGCCGGTGACGAATGAGGCATCGGACGAAAGCAGGAAGGCGCAGGCGGCGGCGATCTCTTCAGGTTGGGCAATGCGCCCGAGCAGATGCGCCGGCCCGAGACCCTCGTCGGCCGCCTTCAGGTCCGGCCAGCGTTGCAGCAGGCGCGCGGTCGCGACAGCGCCGGGCGACAGGCTGTTGACGCGGATGTGTTGCCCGGCATGGTCGACGGCCATGGCCTTGGCGAGATGCATAAGGCCGGCCTTGGCCGCGCAATAGGCCACCGCCTTGCCGACGGCGACGCGCGCGAATTGCGAGCCGATCAGGACGATCGAGCCGCCGCCGCCGGCCGCCATCAAGGGCACTGCGAATTTGGAGACCAGGAAGGCGCCGGTGAGGCTGACGTCCAGCTCCAGCCGCCATTTGTCGAGCGCGAGATCGGCGACCGTGCCGTCGGTCGATGGGGCGGCGGCATTGTGGACCAGACCGTCCAGCCCACCGAATGCCCGGCCTGTAGTGGCGACCGCGGATTTGACCGAATCCGGATCGGTGACGTCGCAGCCGACCGCCAAGGCGTTCGATCCGAGACTTGCGACAAGCGCCTGCGTTGCCGCCATGTCGCGATCCGCGCAGGCGACGCGAGCGTTCTCCTCGACGCATCGGCGTGCGATCGCGGCGCCGATCCCGCTTGCGGCGCCGGTGATCAGAATGACCTTGCCGGTCAGGCGGCCGGGCAGGGGGGATGCGGCGGCTGTCACGGCTCGCCTCCCGAGGGCTGCACGACCACAATCCCCACCGGGCGCTGCCGCAAGTTGATGCAAGCCGCGATTGCCACCAGAATGCCGCCGGTGCCGAGCACCAACAGCATGGCCTGCGGGGCGGTGTGCTCCATGAGCGCCGCGGACAGGCCGGGCGTCAGGATATTGCTGATTGAATAGAGCAGCAGCAACGTGCCGGAAGCGGCAACCATATGACGGCTGTGCATTCGCGAATTGGCGAAGGCTATCGCCACCGGATATACGGTCAGCGCCGTGGCGCCATAGATGAAGAACAGCAGGAAGAGGAATGGCAGCGGCCTGGTTCCGATCCAGGCGATGGATGCGCAGAGCGACACCGAAAGCAGGCCCTGGATGAGCAGTATCACACGCCTGTCGAACCGGTCCGAGAGCCATCCGACTGGCGTTTGCGCCAGCATCCCGGCGATGCTGACGGTCGTCACCAGGCCGACGGTCGCGCTGGCGGATAGCCCGATCTTGGCGCCATAGATCGGGGTCAGAACGAAAACGTTCATGTTGGTGACGCCGGCCTGGAAGACGCTGACCACCGTAACGGGCGCCAGCCGCAGCAACTGGATGACGCCGTAACGCTCTTCCTTCGCCGGGATGTCCGGCACGGACGGTTCATACTGCGGAGCAGGCAGGGCAGGCCATGGCTTTGAGACGAAGCGTGCAAGCACTGCCATTAATACCGTGGCCGCGCTGACCCCGAACAGATGGGGCGAGTGCGCCCCGACGATCTCCAAAAGCACCTGGCCGAGCAGCACGGCGATCGCTGTTGTCATCATGTAGACGGAAAACAGCCTGCCGCGATTGTGCTGGTCAGCATAAAGGTTGATCCAGCTTTCGCACACGACGAACATGGCCGCCATGGCCAGCCCTCCGAGCAGGCGGAAGCAGAACCATGCCGGCAGCAGATCGGTGAACACGAAGCCTGATGTGCCGATCGCCGCGATCACGGTTATGATGAAAAAGGCGCGCTCGTGGCCTACCCGCGACACCAGTGGACGAGCAATGAGGCAACCGACGAGGAACCCGAGCGGGTAGGCGGTGAGCACCAATTGCACGTTTGGGGGCGCGATGCCCGGCGCGCTCAAGGCCAGTGACACGGCCGTCGTCAGCATGGAGCTGCCGATGCCGGCCAGGCAGATGAGCGCCATGATCGGCAGGATGGCGCGCGATCGTTCCGCCTGACGCCAGAGACGGGCCAGCGACCATGTCCTCATTTAGGGCCACGCGCCTCGTCCATGAGGGTGAGCGCGGCCAGATCCGTCTTCGGGATATGGCAGGCGATCTCGTGCGTGGGGGACATTGTGCGGATCGGCGGCGGCTCGCTGTCGCAAATAGGACCCACCTTGCGATGGCACCGGCTGGCAAAGCGGCAGCCGGTAGGAACGTTGACGGGACTAGGCGTGTCTCCGGTCAGCGTGATCCGCCTGCGCCCGGCGCCTTCCGCTTTCGTGCTGCGGATCGCCGAAATCAGGGCCTCGGTGTAGGGATGGGTGGCGCCGCCGAAGATTTCATCGACCGTGCCTTTCTCCATCACCTTGCCGAGGTACATGACCACGACCTTGTCGGCGACATGGCGCACCAGCGCCAGATCGTGGCTGATGAACAGCATCGTCGCGTGGCGGGTCCGCTGGATGTCGAGCAGCAGCGTCACCACCGCCGCCTGCACCGAGACGTCCAGCGCCGATACCGGCTCGTCGGCGACGATCAGCGACGGGTCGGAAGCGAAGGCGCGGGCAATGGCGATGCGCTGTTTCTGTCCGCCCGACAACTGGCTTGGCTTACGCGCCGCGAAGTCCGGCGAAAGCCGCACCATCTCGAGCAGTTCGCGCATGCGCTGGTCGATGGCTGCCTTGCCCGTGCGAATGCCGAATTTCTTCAACGATCGGCGGATGGAGAAGCCGGCGCTGTGCGAGGGATTCAGCGTCGAATCCGGATTTTGGAACACCATCTGGATCGATTGCAGCAATTGTTTAGGCCGAGAGGCTGCTTCGATCTTTGCGATGTTTTCGCCGGCCATGCGGATTTCACCCGATGTGGCGCGGTCGAGGCCGGTGACGATGCGCGCAAGGGTCGACTTGCCGCAACCGGACTCGCCGACCAGCGCGACGATTTCGGCCTTGCCGGCCTCGAAAGACACATGCTCGTTGGCCTTCAGCGTCCTGTGGTTGCTGAGGTGGTAGAGCTTGGTGACATCCGATACGGCTATTGCGGCCTCCGGCGCCGTTCTCTCTTCGGCCAGCGTCGGCAGGTCGCGGCGACCGAGGTCGAGTTCAGGCCAGCGCACGCAGCGCACCAGATGGTGCTCTCCCGCCGGTTCGAGGATGATTCCGGGCTGGTCGCACAGGCCGGCCTTGAAACCGGCGCAGCGCGGCCCGAACAGGCAGCCGCGCGGCCGCTCCGAGGGCAGCGGGATGTGACCCGGAATGGCAGCCAGCGTGCGGCTGTGCTTGCCGTGGTCGATGTCGGGAATGCAGTCGATCAGCCCTTGCGTGTAGGGGTGCCGCGGTTGGCCGAACAGCTCGCCTGTCGGCGCTTCTTCGACCAGTTCGCCGGAATACATGATGCCGACGCGGTCGCAGCTCTCGGCGATCAGGCCGAGATTGTGGGAGATGAACAGCAGGCTGGTGCCGTAGCGCTGGCGCAGCTCCCCAATCAGGTCGATCACCGCCGATTCCACCGTGACGTCGAGGCCGGTGGTCGGCTCGTCGAGCAGCAGCAGAGAAGGCCTGCCCAGAAGCGCCATGGCGATCACGACCCGCTGCTGCTGGCCGCCGGAAAGCTGATGCGGATACCGCTTCAGCATGTCGCCGGCGTCTGGCAGGCGCACGTCCTTCAGCATGGCTGCCGCCATGTCGAGCGCGTCGGTTCGGCTGGCGTCGAGATGGAGCATCGGCACTTCGGCAAGCTGCGCGCCGATGGTCTTGACCGGATTGAGCGCGCTCATCGGATCCTGATAGACCATGGCGATGCGCCGCCCGCGCATGGAGCGCAGTCTGTGTGCCGGCGCGCCGACCAGATCCTCGCCTTCGAAGCGGATGCTGCCGCCGGCGATCAGGCCGGTGGCGCCGAGATAGCCCATGATGGCCATCGCGGTCGTGCTCTTGCCGCAGCCGGATTCGCCGACCAGCCCATAACTTTCGCCCGGTCTGACCTCGAACGACAAGCTTGGCACGGCAACGACGGTCTCCGCCTTGGCGCGAAACTCGATGCGCAGGTCCCGGACCTCGAGCAGCGGGGCGTCCGCGGCTTGCCCCTTCGGCGCTGGCGCCAATATGTCAGCAGTCGGAATCATGGCTTCCAGGCTTCCCGCAGGCCGTCGGCCAGGAGGTTGAAGCCGAGCACCAGGCTGACGATTGCAATCGACGGCAGCACCGACATCAGCGGCCAGACGTTGAGCACGGTCGTGCTTTCCTTGACCATGCCGCCCCAATCGGGGTTGGGCGGCGGCAGGCCGAGGCCGAGGAAGCCGAGGATGCCGATGGTGATGATCGTGTAGCCGATGCGCAGGCAGGCATCGACGATCAGCATGCCGCGGCAGTTGGGCAGCAGCTCGACCAGCATGATGTAGAGCGTGCTTTCGGCGCGCAGCCTAGCCGCAGCGATGTATTCCTGCTCCTTCAGGCCGAGCACCAGCCCTCGCGTTATTCGCCCGATGCCCGGGGCCGAAGCGACGGTCGAGGCGATGACGATGTTGAAGACGGACGGGCCGATATTGGCGATCAGTATGACGTAGAGGACCAGCACCGGGAAGGCGAGGATGATGTCGGACAGCCGACTGATGAGGGCATCGATCCAGCCCCCGTAATAACCAGCGATCATTCCCAGCGTGATGCCGACTATCATGGCGATGGCGACGGAGAGCGGCGCCACCACCAGCACGGTGCGGGCGCCGAAGATCAGCCGCGACAGCTCATCGCGGCCGAGGATATCGACGCCAAGCCAATGCGCGGCCGAAGGCGTCGGGTCGGCGAGCGCCATCACGTCCTGTTCGGTCGGCGAGTAGAGCGGCAGGACCGGCGCGAGGATCGCTGCTAGTACCCAGAAGCCCACCAGGAATAATCCGATCATCGCGGTCGGCGAGCGCAGCATCCGCGCCCATTTCAGGCGCGTCCTGCCCGTCGGCTTGGCAGCCGTCCCGTCCATCGCTCTCTGTTCGGCCACTGCGTTCATTTCAACCTTATGCGTGGGTCAAGCAGCATGTAACCGAGGTCACCGAGGAACTGCGTCGTGACCGCGATGGCGACGGTGATCAGCGTGGCGGCTTCGATGGTCGCGATGTCGCCGAACAGGCTGGCGTCGAGCAGCAGCCGACCGAAGCCGGGATAGGCGAAGACGAGTTCCGTCACCACCACGCCGCTGATGAGGAAGTTGATCTGCAGCAGAAGCACCGTGAAAGGCGCGATCATGGCGTTGCGTAGGGCGTGGCGCATCACCACTTGGCGCGTGCTCATGCCCTTCAGCACCGCGGTGCGGATGAAAGGTTTTTCCATCACGCCGATCATCGAGACTCGGATCATGCGCGCGACATAGCCGAAGTCGTAGATGACGAGCACCGCGACCGGCAGCACGAGTTGCGATGGAATGGACCAGCCGCCGTCGGAATCCAGCGGACTGGTGCCCGGCAGCACCGGCCACAGGATGACGAACAGGGTAACCAGGAAAACGCCGGAAGCGAATTCGGGGATCGAGGTGAAGGTGATGCATATGATCGACAATGCCCGGTCGAGTACGCCGCCTTCCTTGAGGCCCGACAGGATGCCGAAGACAATCGACAAGGGCACGATCAACAGGAAGGCCAGTCCGGCCAGGATCGCCGTATTGCCGAGCCGGTCCCAGATCACATCGTTGACGGGCAGCTTGTTGAGCGTCGAATAGCCGAAATTGCCGAAGTACTGGGCGCCTCGCGGGTCCGTGAAATTGAGCCCGGTGCTGGGGTCCTGAAGCGGGTCCGGAATGACGCCGAGCAGTATGCCCGCCCAGCGGCCGTAACGCACCAGCAGCGGATCATCCGCCTTCAGCTTCCTGGTGAGGAAATCGACCTGTTCCTGGGTCGCGAAAGGCCCGAGGGATTTGCGCGCGACGCTGCCCGGCGTGAATTCACAGACGGCAAAAACAAGAAACGAAGCCGCCACCATGGTGAGCAGCATCATCGCCAGTCGTCTCGCAACGAATCTCGCCATCGGCCGGAATGTCCGCTCCTGATGCAATCGGGGTTGAATGCCCGGTCGCCTCGAAGGCGGCCGGGCAAATTGGTCAGGCGGCGACGACCGCGTAGTCCTTGGCGAAAATATACTGCGAAGGATGGAGTTCGAAACCCTGCACCTTCTTGTCCATCACGGTCGAGAAGATGCGCCAGAATGGCTGCACGATCGGCCCTTCGTCCTGCATGATCAGCTCGATCTTCTCCATCACCTTGGAACGCTCCTTCGGGTCGAGGATGCCTTCGGCCTGGGTGAGCAGCTTGTCGAACTCGGCATTGGAGAAATGCGACTCGTTCCACGCTCCATTGGTGCGGTAGGCTAGGCCGAGCGTCATGATGGCGAGCGGGCGATGCCCCCATGCCGTCAGGCTGAACGGCGCGCTGGTCCACACTTCCCAATACTGGGCGCTCGGCAGCGACTTGATGTTGGCTTTGATGCCGATGTCCTTCAACTGCTCGGCCATCGCCTGTGTCGTGTTCAGTTCCCAGATCGGATCGGGCCTTGTCACGACGTCGATCTCGAAGCCATCGCCCTGGCCGGCGTCGGCCATCAACTTCTTTGCCTTCTCGATGTCGCGCGGCCATTTCGGCAGCGCGGCATACTCGGGATGCGACGGCGCCACGTGGTGGTCTTCCGCCGGCGTGCCGGCGCCGAGCAGGACCGTCTGGATGATCTTGTCGCGATCGATCGCGTAGCGCATGGCCTGGCGCACGCGCTTGTCCTTGAATTGCTCGACGTCGGGATGCATGCGCATCACGATGGTCTGCGTGGTTTCGACCTTATGGATCGCGACGTGGGGGAAAGCCTTCATAGAATTGATCTGGACCGCGTCGGCTTCCGACAGTCCGTCAACCTGCTTGGAGGCCATTGCCGCGATGCCGGCGCCCGGATTGTCGCCGAGGTCGACGAACTCGAACGTGTCGAGATGCGGCGCGCCGCCCCAATAATCAGCTCGCGCCTTGTATTTCGCGCCCTTGCCGACCGTGTATTCGACGATCTCGAACGCTCCGGTGCCATTAGCGCTCGGACCGAAGGCGCCGTTGTCCTTCGGGTCGAGAATGAACATAGGATAGTGGAACAGGTGTTCGGCGACCGCGATCTGCGGCGAGAACAGGTTGAGCCGCACCGTGCTGTCGTCGACCTTCTCGATCGCCTTGTCGGACCACAGCCGGCTCGACTTCTTGGGATTGCCCTTGTCGTCCTTTTCGCCGGTGTCGTATTCCTCGACCAGGTAGCCGGTGAACAGGCCGAGCACGGAGGACCCGACAGCCGGATCGCTGACCCGCTTCAGGTTCCAGACCACGTCGTCGGTGTTCAGCGCTCTGCCGTCGCGCCATTTCACGTCCTTGCGGATGTGCAGCGTCCAAGTCTTCAGGTCGTCGCTGACGTCCCACTTTTCGAGCAGATAGGGACGGGTGATGTTGTTGCGGTCGGTGAAGGTCAGATATTCGCAGACCTGGCGAATGATGTTCGACTTCTCGGCGAAGTCGGCCAGATGCGGGTCCTTGATCTCCATGCAGCGCATGCCGATGCGCAGGTTTCCGCCTTTCGGCAAATCCTGCGCGCGGGCCTGCGTCGACGGGTCGACGAGACCGGCCATGGCATAGGCCGCTCCGGCCGAAAGACCGAGCAGCGTCGACTTGCGCAGGAAGTCCCTGCGGCTGATCGCGCCGTCGTTGAGCTGATCGACGAGTGTCGGGATATACGCGTGTGGAGCCTTATCCAAGATATTGACCTCCGAGTTGTCACAATGCGCTGGTTGGATGGGCGTCCCGGCGCTGCCGTTCGGTCGGCAAGGAACCGAATTCGCTGGCGGACGCGCAACTCCAAGGCCCGTGGTGACAATGCGTGGTCGGCGAAAAGGCTTGCCGGAAAACCGGCCTGTCCCCATGCCGCGGATGCATGTCCATAGCGGTGGCTCCCATTCGTGGCGCCGTTGATACAGCTGCTCATTTCCCCACTAGAAGCTACACCGGGCCCCCCTGTCCACAAACGAAGATTAATGTGGCTATGACCTCGTTTTTTTTGGCCAAAATCATAGCCGAAACCGGGATTGGCGCCCAATTGCAGGCTTTACAGCCATTTGTCGGGCTTTCTACACTGCCGATAGTCGAAAAAGTGAGGTCATGCCGGCGAACGTAAGCCGAGCCCAGCCCTCAGTCACCATCATGCCAATTGCAAATCTGCCTGCCCTCGGACCTAGAGCCAAAAGGAACACGTGAAATGCGGACCCATGCCCAGGCTGTTGTGATCGGCGGCGGTCTGATCGGATGCTCCATCCTTTATCATCTCGCGAAACATGGCTGGACCGATGTCGTGCTATTCGAGCGCGATGAACTGACCTCGGGCTCGACTTGGCACGCCGCGGCCAACATCCACGGCCTGCACGACTCCACCAACATCAGCCGTCTGCAGCATTACACGATGGCGCTCTACAAGGAGCTGGAGAAGGAGACGGGGCAGGGCTGCGGCGTCTTCCAGCCGGGATCGCTCTACCTTGCCCAGACCGAGGCGCGGGAACATCAGCTCAGGCTGCAGGAGGCCAAGGCCCGCCGCTACAAGATGAATTTCTACGAGGTCGACCGGGCCGAGGCTGAGCGGCTGCACCCGCTGGTGGATTTCGATGGCATACGCTGCATCATGTACGAACCCGAGGGCGGCAACGTCGATCCTTCGGGCGTCACGATGGCCTATGCCGCCGGCGCGCGCCAGCGCGGCGCAGAGATCCACCGCTTTACCCCTGTGACAGGAACGGAGCAGCAGCCGGACGGCAGCTGGATCGTGCGCACCACCAAAGGCGACGTGCACGCGCAATGGGTGGTCAACGCCGCCGGCCTGTGGGGACGCGAGGTCGCCGCCATGGCCGGGCTGGAACTTCCGCTGATCCCCACCGAGCACCAGTATTTCGTGACCGAGACCATCCCGGAAATCGCCAATATGGGCAGGCGCCTGCCTTCGGTCGCCGACCGCGACGGCGAATACTACCTCCGCCAGGAGGGCCTTGGCCTGCTGATCGGCGCCTATGAGCGGGCGATGAAATTCTGGGCGGAGGACGGCACGCCGCTGGATTTCGGCCATGAGCTCTTCCCCGACGATCTGGAGCGCATCGAGGAAAACATGATGCGCGCCATCGCCCGCGTGCCGGCGGTTGGCGCCGCGGGCATCAAGAAGGTCATCAACGGGCCGATGATCTGGTCGCCGGACAGCGCGGCGCTGTTCGGTCCCGTGCCGGAGTTGAGGAACTATTTCTGCTGCAACGGCCTCATCCCTGGCTTCTCGCAATCCGGCGGACTCGGCAAACTCGCCGCAGAGTGGATGATCGAGGGCGAGCCGACGCTCGACATGTTCGGCTGGGATCTCGCCCGGTTCGGCCACTGGGCAAGCAAGGCCTTCGTCAAGGCGCGGGTGCAGGATCAGTACAGCCACCGTTTCAAGATCCATTTCCCGAATGAGGAGCGCGCGGCAGGGCGGCCGGTGCGGACGCGACCGGCCTATGCCATGCAGAAGGATAAGGGCGCAGTCTTCGGCCTGAATTTCGGCTGGGAGCATCCGCTGTGGTTCTCGACCGACGGCGAGCCTCGAGAAGAGACGATAGGGTTCACCAGGCAGAACTGGTGGCATCCCGTCGGCCGCGAGGCGCGCATGCTGCGCGACCACGTCGGCGTTATCGATGTTTCCAACTTCGCCAAATACGAGGTGAAGGGGCCGGGTGCCGAGGCTTGGCTGAACGCACTCTTCGCCAACAAGATCCCTGCCAAGGTCGGCAAATCCTGCCTGACGCCGCTGATCGGCAAGCGCGGCGGCATTGCCGGCGACTTCACGGTGACCAAGCTCGGCGAAGACGAATATCGCATTTTCGGCTCCGGCATGGCCGAACGCTACCATCAGCGCTTCTTCAAGATGGTGCCGTTGCCTCCAGACACCACGTTCCGCTCGCTGACCGAGGCGATGTGCGGCTTTAATGTTGCCGGACCGAAGTCGCGCGCGGTGCTGCAGCGACTTGCCAATGACGATCTGACGACCGAATCCTTCCCCTTCATGGCATCGCGCCGCATCACCGTTGCACGCGTCGATGTCATCGCATTGCGCGTCTCCTTCACCGGAGACCTCGGCTGGGAACTCTACTGCGAAGAGAAGGACCAGACTGCCCTTTACAGCGCGTTGCTCGACGCCGCGCGGCAGGAAGGCGGCGGGCCGGTCGGCTCGCGCGCGCTGATGTCACTCAGGGTCGAGAAAGGCTACGGCAGTTGGGGTCGCGAATATTCGCCCGAATACTGGCCGCAGGAGGTCAGGCTCGACCGGCTGGTCAAGATGGACAAGGGCGACTTCCTCAATCGGGGCGCCTATGCTGCGCTGGCCTCCAAGCCGGCGCGCGACGAGTTGATCATGATCTCGATCGAGGCGGAGGATGCCGATGCGACGGGCGGCGAGCCGATCTTCCTGCCGGACGGCACGCCGGTCGGCCAAGTCACGTCCGGCGCCTATGGCTACCATGTCGGCATGTCGCTGGCGCTTGGCTACGTGAAGGCGGGCTCCGTCAAGTCCGGAGAAGCGGTCACGGTCGCGATCCTCGGCCACCCGCACAAGGCCGTGTTGCTCGACCGGCCGCCTTTCGACCCCGATGGCAAGAGACTGCGGGCCTGATTATGAAAATCGTGGCGCGCCAAAAGGGTTATCGCATGATCTAGACCTGCGGCAACTGGGAGGTAATACCGTGGAAAAAGCATCGCATCCCTATATTCCTACGCTTCTCGACCAGATGAAGGACGGCCGGATCGGCCGCCGCGACTTTCTCAGGAAGGCAACGCTGCTTGGGCTTTCGGCGACGGCCGCCTATGCCATGGCGGGGCTGCCCGAGCCTATGTCCCAGGCTCGCGCCGAGGATATGCCGAAAGGTGGAAATCTGCGGATCGGCATGCGTTGCCAGGAGATCAAGGATCCCCACACCGTCGACTTCTACGAGAAGTCCAACGTCATCCGCCAGGTTTGCGAATTTCTGACCTTCACCGATCGCGATAACATCACCCGTCCTTACCTTCTGGAGAAATGGGATGTCAGCGACGACCTGAAAACCTGGACGCTGCATGTTCGCAAGGGCGTGAAATGGCACGACGGCAGGGACTTCACCGCCGACGACGTCGTATGGAACCTCAAGCGTGTCTGCGATCCCAAGGTCGGCTCTTCGATGCTGGGCCTGATGACGGGTTACCTCGTCGAACAGTACGATACGGGCGAGAAGGACGACAAGGGCAACGCAAAGATGTCGAGCCGCCTGTGGTCCGACAATGCCATCGAGAAGGTCGACGATCATACCGTCAGGCTGAATTGCAAGTCGCCCCAGGTGGCGGTGGCGGAACATTTCTTCCACTACGCGATGCCGATCATCGATCCCAACAACAATGGTGCGTTCGGCGTCGGCACGAACGGAACCGGGCCGTTCGAACTCATCGAGTACAACATCGGAAAGAACGCCAAGTTCAAGGCCAGGACGGACTATTGGGGCGGAGGCCCGTACCTCGACACGTTCGCCTTCGTCGATCTTGGTGACGGCGCCGGGGCCGGCATCGCCGCCATGGCCTCGAAACAGGTCGATGGCCTGTCGACTGCGGATCGCGTCGAAATCAACTCGATGAAGAGTTTCCCGCATGTTGCCGTCTACAGCGTCCCGTCGGCCCAGACGACGGTCGCGCGCATGCACCCGGAAGGTCCGTTCGCCGACAAGCGCGTGCGCCAGGCGATGAGGCTCGCCGTGGATCGCAACAAGATCATTCAATTGGCCCTGCTCGGCGGTGGAGCGGAAGGGGAGGATCACCACGTCGCCCCGTCGCATCCGGAGTATGCTCCGTTGCCCAAGATCGATCGAGACGTCGAGAAAGCGAAGAAGCTTCTGGCCGACGCCGGATTCCCGGATGGGTTCGAGCACGACATGATCACGCGCTCCGAACCGGCCTATGAGGTCGCCATGGCTCAGACGCTGGTCGAGCAGTTCAAGGACATCGGCGTGAAGATCAACATCAAGACCCTGCCGAATGCCCAATATTGGGACATATGGACCAAGGTTCCGTTCTCCATCACGGGATGGAGCCATCGGCCGCTCGGCATCATGACGCTGGGGTTGGCCTACCGCTCGAACGTGGCATGGAACGAGTCGCATTTCTCCAACGCCGAATTCGACAAGCTGCTGACCCAGGCCGAGGGCATCCTCGATCCGAAGGAGCGCTCCAAGGTGATGGAGAAGATCGAGCTGATCCTGCAGGACGAAAGCCCGATCATCCAGCCTTACTGGCGCGACCAGCAGACCGTGATGGACAAGAAGGTGAAGGGCTTCGAGAAGCACCCGTCGGAGTTCATCTTCGCCAAGGATTACGCAGTCGTGGCGGCCTAGACAGCGCCGGCTCGCCGTCGACTGGAAGACGGTTCACGCCCTCCCGAAATCTCTGGGAGGGCAGGGACCTTGCCCCTATCGGCGTCGCATCACGCGGTGCGCCCCTCTGAATTCTCACCAAGCTGAAGGTGGAAACTCCATGAGCTACGATCTGGCTATCAAAAACGGCACGGTGATCACCGCCAATGATACGTTTCTTGCCGATGTGGCTATAAACGGCGAACAGATCGCTGCCATTGGGCAGGGGTTGGTCGGGCAGAGGGAAATCGACGCGCGGGGTCGTTATGTGCTTCCCGGAGCCATCGATGCGCATGTGCATCTGACTGACCCGCGCTACGCCCCGCTCTATACGCCGGGTGCGGATTCGTTCGGGGTCGGCAGCAGGGCCGCTGCGATCGGCGGCGTGACGACATTCGTCGATTTCGCGTCGCCCTATGCCGGCGTCAATCTCGTCAAGGAATTGGATGTCCGGCAAAAGGAGGCCGAAGGCGAGGCGGTGATCGACTATGCGTTCAACCTCACGATACGCGACACCGACCCGTCGCGAATTGGAGAATTGCACGACATCTTCGATCGCGGGGTCACCTCCATCAAGATGTTCATGGCCTATGACGGCTATCGGCTGAACGACACCACCATCTTCAGCGCGATGGAAGTCATCGCCGAACGCGACGGCCTCGCGGTGGTCCACGCCGAAAACGACGACATCATCAGGATGCTGAAGGCCCGTCTGGCGAAGGAAGGCAAGACCGGCACGGAGTGGTATCTGTCGACACTTCCTTCCGCGACCGAAGGCGAGGCCGTCCATCGCGTGATAGCCTTCGCGGCCTACACCGGCGCCCGCCTGATCCTCTATCACCAGACCTGCGAGGAAGGCGTGCGCGAGATCAGGCACGCCAAAGCACGTGGTCAGAGCGTGTATGGCGAGGTCTGCGTGGCCTATCTGGTTTACACCAGCGACGACTATGAGCGAACCCTGGCCAACGGTTTCTCCATCCAGACCAGCCCGCCGATACGGGAGAAGCGCCATCAAGATGCGCTTTGGCAGGCTCTCGCGGACGGCACTCTCGACATCGTGTCCACCGACCATGGTCCGCGCAAGCGGCCCCCGGGCCAACCCGCCCATGGGATATCGGGTATCGAGGCCCGTCTGGCGCTGATTCATCATTTCGGCGTGAACGCAGGCAGGCTCAGCCTCAACAGGTGGGTCGAGGTGTGCTGCACCAACCCTGCGAAAATCTTCGGCCTCCCCAAAAAGGGTCAGCTCCTGCCCGGCTACGACGCGGATGTGGTGGTGTTCGATCCGAACAAGGAATTCACGTTCTCGGCCGAGACGCTCCATTCCGACATCGATTACAGCTCCTACGACGGCATATCGGTGCGTGGATATCCGCAAATGACGATCAGCCGCGGCGAGGTCGTCGCAGATGGCGGGTCGTTCGTGGGCAAGCCCGGGCGTGGCCGGTTCATCGAACGGGGAACAGGGAAGCGCTCCTCATAGAGGTTGCGCAAATACGCCAGGCTGTCTTCGCCGCGCCAAACGCGCGGCACGCCGCAGCGCGGCGCTTGCCAGAACTAGGCTGAATCGACATTCAGCGCATCCATAGCATTGCTGCGGCGAGGTGGATGAAAGCAAGGAAGTGGAGGGCGCGACGACCGAAGCGCGTTGCGCAGCGTCGCTGCGGCATGTTCGATGTCTCCGCCAGGACCGACAATAGCGGCCTTGCCATAGGAGACGACGGGTTTCGAAAGAAGCATCGCCGCCTCGCGCACGAGCAGTTCTCCGGGTTCGGCGCCATAGGAGACAAGCTCCAACAGGTCTTCGGCAGCCTTGCCTGCCAGCGGGTTCTGGACAACGGCGCACGCGGCGGCGCGCGTGACCGCGGAGTTGTCTACGCTAGGAAACGGTCGTCGCCGGAGGAGAGTCAGATGAAACAGAAAGCCTACTGGATTGCATCCTCGAGCTGTTCGGCAAGTATGGCGGCAGATATCTTGTAAGGGCAGGGCGTTCGAAGGTTGTGGAAGGCCAGGGGCGGGACCGTAACATCATCATCGAGTTACCGGACTACGACACCGCGCTCGCCTGCTACGAATCCCCGGAATACCGGAAGGCGATTGCCCTTCGGAAAGACGCGTCGATCAACGATATAATTGTTGTCGAGGGCGTGCTCTCGGATCCTTTGCAATGATGGTCGCAGACTGAACGCCGACAGCACTCTGTTGCCTTCGGTGCGCAGGACATGACCGACATTGGCGATGAACCGGCCGCGCTAGTTCAGCACCGAAGATCCGGCTTCGAAAAGATCGTCACGCCAGGTAGTGCTTCAGGATGGAGGCACCCAGCGTGTATTTCGGGTCCACCATGTTGCCCAGCCTGACCCGGCCGACCTGTGTCAGAAGCATATAGGCGTCGAGCTCGGTGAAGCCGTATTCGGCGGCCATCCAGCGGACCAGTTCGCGATAGGCGATGCGGACGGCGTCCTCCATCGGACGCCCGGAACCGATCGTCATGATCGACTTCTCGTTCTCGAGCCGGGCCCATTTGAAGTTCCAGCCCTTGATAAGGTCGATCTGCACGGTCGTCACGGTCGGGTGCTCGATGGCGACGCCGCAAAGCTCGCCGTCACCCTGGTTGGCGTGGCAGTCGCCGAGATAGAGCAGGCCGCCGGCCGCATTGACCGGCAGGTAGATGACGGCGCCGGGTGCGACATCCGGCAGATCCATGTTCCCGCCGTAATAGTCCGGTTGCAGGGAGGAGATCGCCTCGATCTCCGGGGAGGTGCCGATCGTGCCGATGAAGGGCTCGTAGGGGATCGTGATCTTGTCGTTCCAGACCACGCCCTTCTTGGCATCGACATGCAGCTTCTTGACCCGCTCGGGAAGGGGTGCGTTGAGCACGGCCGTATCGCCGGTGCCCACCAGCCCCCCGAATTCGGTAATCAGGCAGGTGGTGCCGCATGGCTGTTCCCCGCGGGGGCGGACCTCCTTGATGTAAACGGCCAGGCAGTCACCCTTTTCCGCGCCGTTGACGAAGATCGGTCCGTTCTGTGGATTGAGATAGGGGAAATTCAGAAGCTTGCTGGGTACGTCCGTTTCCTTCCTGATGACGCCCTCGAACGCGTCATGTGTCTCCACCGACACCTCGGCGCCGGGATCGACCCGCAGCACCGGCTCCACATAGGGTCCGTAGACATAGTGGTACTTCCCCTGGTCGGCCTCCGTCATGTTGTGGACGGTCTTGACCTTTCCCTTGGCGACGCCCCGTCTAGCCATGATCGAGTTTTCAAGCCAGGACATTTGTCTCTCTCCTTATGATCCGGCCTAGACGGCCAGGTATTTCCTGATGGTGTCGCGGTCTTCGAGTTCGTGCGGCGTCACATGCGCGACGATCCTGCCCTTGTCGATCACGTAGCAGCGCTGGGCCAAGGCCTTGATCATGTCGAGGTTCTGCTCGACGAACATGATCGTCATGCCGCTGTCCCTGTTGAGTTGCTTGATGATGCGGCCGATGTCCTGCACGATCGACGGCTGGATGCCTTCGGACGGCTCGTCGAGCAGGAGAAGTCGCGGCGATCCGACGAGGACGCGTCCGATGGCGAGCTGCTGCTGCTGGCCGCCGGACATGGTCCCGGCTTGCTGTTTCGATCTTTCCTTCAGGATGGGGAAGAGCTGGTAGATGTGCTCGTAGATGTCGGGCGCGACGCGCCCCTTCATGGATTCCCCGACCTGGAGGTTTTCCCGAACCGACATGCGGGGGAAAACGTCTCGCCCTTGCGGGACGTAGCCTATCCCGAGCCGCGCCCTGCGGAATGGCGTCAGTCCCGTCAGCTCGGTCGAATCCAGCCGGATTGTCCCCGCCATGCTGTCGACCAGCCCGATCAGGGTCTTCATCAGGGTCGATTTGCCGACGCCGTTGCGGCCTATGACGGCCACGATCTCGCCCTTGGCGACCTCGAGGTCGATGCCCTGCAGGACCGGCTTGCCGCCATAGCCGGCGCGAAGGCCTTTGATCTGGAGCAGGGCCTCAGTCATGGTTCTGTCCCAGATAGATGGCCGCGACCCGATCGTCGGCGACGATCTCGTCGATCGTGCCTTCGGCGAACAGCCGCCCGAAATGAAGGACGGAGACCCGCTGGGCGACTTGGCGAACGAACGCCATGTCGTGCTCGACGGCAAGCACCGTCATGCCCTCGGCGTTGAGCTGCTTGACGATCTCGCCTGTCATGAAGGTTTCCTCGGGGGACATCCCCGCGGTTGGCTCGTCCAGAAGCAGCAGCTTGGGTTTGAGGCTGATGGCCATGCCGATCTCCAGCCACTGTTTGAAGCCATGGCTGAGGTTGCCCGCCAGCTGAAGCGCCACCGGCCGCAATTGCAGGAAATCGAGCAGCCGCTCAACTTCCTCGTCGAGCGTCGCTGGCCCGACACGGTGCTGCAGGGCGATTTCGAGGTTCTGGCGGGCGCTCAGCGCGCCGAAAATGCCCGGCACCTGGAATTTCACGCTCATGCCCCGGTTGATGCGCTGGAACGGCTTGAGGTGCGTGATGTCCTCGCCGTCGAACAGGATCGTCCCGCTCGAGGGCTGGTGCTCTCCCAGAAGGAGTTTGAAGAAGGTGCTCTTGCCGGCGCCGTTCGGCCCGATCAGGCAGTGGATCTTGCCGGCCTCCAGCGAGAAGCTGACGTCGGCGGCGACATGAAGGCCGCCGAAGCGTTTGTTGAGTTTTTCCGTCCTGAGCAGCGCCATCGTCACTTGCTCCCGCCCTTGCGCGAAAACAAGGAGGCCAGGAGCAGCCCTGCATTCGCGACAAGGCCCTTGGGGGCCAGCAGGACCGTGCAGACCAGCAACAGGCCCATCACCACCAGCGCGTACTGGCTGCCGTAGATCGTCAACGCCTGGAAGGCGGATAGGACGACGAGCGTGCCGATGAGCGTCGCCGTGAGATCCGACCGGCCGCCAACCGCCACCCAGATGATTGGCAGCGCCGCCGAGGTGATGCCCATGGAGGAGGGCGTGATGTATTGGCCCCAACTGGTATAGAGCACGCCGCTCAGCCCGGCGAGGGCAGCGCCGAGGATGAAGGCCGCAAGCTGGTATCTGCGCACGTCGTAGCCCAGCATTTCGGCGCGTCCGGGATTTTCCCGGATGGCGACCAGCACGTTGCCGAACTTGGAATTGACCAGCACGCGCAGGCCGAGATAGACGGCGACGACCAGGCCTAGAACCACGTAGTAGAGGCCGATGTCGGGAAAGAGCACCAGTTCGCCGCCGAACCAGGGCAGGGTGAGCGGCGGCATGCCGCTCATGCCGTTGAAGCCGTTGAGCCGCGCCGATCCGACTTTCCATTCCGGACCGGCGGTCTGCGCCATGAAGCGCTCGAGGGCGAGCGTGACCGACAAGGTCACGATGCCGAGGAAGATGCCGCTGATGCGACCAAAGAACAGGAAGTAGCCCAGGATTGCCGCGAACAGCGCCGCGATCGCGACGGCGAGCAGGACAGAAACAAGGCCGAGACCGGAGGCGGTGCCGAAGTTGATCGTTAGGATGCCGTAGCTGTAGCCGGCGATGCCGAAGAACGCGGTCTGGCCGAAGGACAGCGAGCCGCCATATCCCCAGATGACGCTGAGGCCGAGCGCCATGAACGTCCAGTTCAGGAAGTAGATGTTGTTGCCGACATCATAGCCGTCGGCGAACAGCGGATAGACGAGGGCGGCGACGAGAACCAGCCCGAACAGGCTCCAGAACACAGGCCCGCGGCCCATGGTCTGCGGCCCCTCGAAGCGTTTGAAAATCCGTGACAGCATCATCTTGCCTACGCTCGGTCCTTGAGGATCAAGCCGGTGATGCCCTTGGGCAGCAGGCGGATGACCAGGATGACCGCCAGCAGAAGGCCGATCTGCCCGGCCAATTGGCCTTGCCAGGACGTCAATGAGGCCTTCACGACCGCGAGCAGCGCCGCGGCCGGAGCGGTTCCGATGAAGATGTCGGCTCCGCCCACCACGACCGTCACGAAGGCCTCCATGATGAACGTCGTCCCCATCGTCGGCACCATCGTCATGGTGGGGGCATAGATGCCTCCGGTCAGGCCGGCCAACGCCGCGCCGATGCCGAAGGTCAGGGCGTAGACGCGGTTCGTGTCGACGCCGAGCGCGCTGGCCATGTGCGGCGCCTGGATGGTCGCCCGCGCAAGCACGCCGAAGCGGGTCTTGTTGAATATGAAATAGAGGAGCAGCAATACCGCCAGGGCGGTCGCGATAAGAACCAGCCGGTAGTAGGAGAAGGACAGGTTCCCCACCGTGAAGCTGCCGAGCGGCGTGCCGACGCCGCGCATGGTCGGACCGAACAGGATGAGCGTACCCTGCGAAGCGATCAGGCTCACGCCCCATGTGGCGAGGATGGAATCGAGCGGTCTGGCGTAAAGCCTGCGCACGATGAGCCGTTCTATGACGATGCCGACCAGTCCCGCGAACAGGCTGCCGCAGATGATCGCAAGGGGCAGCGGTATGCCCCAGCGAACCGCGAAGACGGTCACATAGGCGCCGCACATGATGAATTCGCCATGGGCGAGATTGATGACGCCCATCATGCCGAAGATGACAGCGAGCCCGCAGGCCGACAAGACGAGGAAAGCGAAGGCGTCACCGAACTGGTAGGCCGACGATACGAGTGCTGTCATGAACTGCATGGGCGGCTCCGGTCCAACAGGCGGGCATGCCGCCGGGCGGGCACGACGATGCGCCCGCCCGGCAAGTCGGGTCTACTGCTTGGGCGGAGGATTGGATGGCGTGTACTGTTCCATCGGGTCCGACTTCGTCAGGTCGCAGCCGGCTTCGCCCAGCCAGTATGGCTTGATGTCTTCCCAGACTTTCGGGAAGTCGATCGAGTGGTCCTTGTTGACATGGGCGAGAAAGATGGTGTGCGACATGTGCTGGCTCTTCGGGTCGAGGCAGACCTTGCCGGACGGGCCATCGAAACAGACGTCGCCCTGGGCGATGACCTTGCGCAGATCGTCACGCTTGGTCGAACCGTTCGCGCGCTCCACCATCTCCTTGTAGAGATTCATGGCGATGTAGGAGTTCGCGGCTTCCTGGTTCACGTATGGCTCGTTGGGGAACTTCGCATGGAACTTCTCCAGGAAAGCCTTGCTGGCCGGCGTGTCGACTTCCTCGATGTAGTTCGTCGTCACATACATGTTGGCGAGGCTCGGCGGGGTGAAGCGCTTGTGCTCGTAACCCTGGCCGACGTTGACCGATGACGCCATGGGCAGACCGAGATTGGCCGATGACGCCTGTTCGTAGTAGGACGCCTGCGCGGCGCCGACTAGCAGCGTCACGACGAAGGAAGGCTTCGCGTTCTGGATGTTCTGGATGGTCTGCGAGAACTGCGAGACGCCGAGCGGGATGAACTCCTCGCCGACCATCTCGCCACCATTCTCCTTGACGATGTTGCGGACCCATTCGGCAGAGATCTGGCCGAAATTGTAGTCGGCCGCGATCGTGTAGACGCGCTTGCCGTACTTCTCCATCATCCAGGGGATGAGGGTCGAGAACTGCTGTTCCGGCACGGCGCCGGTCACGATCATGTGCGAGTCGCACACGCCGCCTTCGTACTGGTTGTTGTAGAAGGCCAACCCGTCAAGCTGGTCGACGATCGGGCGGTAGGCTTCGCGCGAAGCCGAGGAGAAGCCCGCGAAGACGACATCGACCTTGTCGCGCTGCAGTACGCGGCGCATGAACTCCTGGTATCTGTTGTTGTCCGACTGGGTGTCGTAGATGACCAGCTCGATCTGGCGCCCGGCAATGCCACCCGCCTTGTTGATCTCGTCGGTCGCGAGTTGGATGGCGTGGACCTTGCCGATGGTCGCCGCGGCGAAGTCGCCCGACTGATCCTCGAGAACGCCGATCTTGATCGGGTCCGCGGCGTAGGCCGCTCCCGAGAGGGCAAAGGCGCATGCCAGCGTCCCGGCCCGTAACCACTTTGCAGTCATATCGATTTCTCCTCCGGTTACAGTTTTTTTGCGTAGGGTAAGCCTGTCCCGATGGGCGGCTCGGCTTCATCCAAGTCGGGACCATGGGCCTGGACGAACGATGCACAGAACTCCTCGATGCTTTGCCGCGAGCGCATGCTTTCACGACGTAGATGATCGTAGGCGGCAGCGTGGTCGCTGCCGGTGCGTTGCATGACGATCAACACCGCCCTGACCAAGCTCCTGCGCAGGAGCCGGCGCCGCTCGTATTCCTCGACACGATCGGCGAGATAGCGCCGGCGGCGGAACTCATTGATGCCGACGAACAGCGCCGAATAGACGGTCGCCCGATGGACCGGCTTGCGCAGGGTGGCCGTCGCGCCAAGTTGCATGAGCCACCGCAGCCGGCTTGGCGCCTCGACGCCGATGATGCCGATGACGGGCAGGCAGCGGCTGGGCTCCGATGCTCCCGTCTCGACGGTGACGTTGAGATCGGAATCGATGAACAGCACGTCCTTGTCGCTGGGATCGATCTGGATCTTGCAGTCATTGATCTCGGCGGCGGCGGAAGAGATGCCAAGCTTCGCCAGCATATCCAGGAGCTGTTCCACGGCCGCGGGCTGCTCCGTGGCGATCGTGGCGCGATAGCCGATGAAATTTTGGATGATCCGCGGCTCGCTCATTTGATTGACCTCAGCTTCGGAACGCTGTTGCGGACCGCGTAGCGTGGGGTGGTCTGAACGAGATACGGATCGGGCTGGACGGGACGGTTTGCCTGCCAAAGGATTTCGAACTGGCCCGAGGCTTTGGATCGGCCGATGCGTGGCGTCAGAAAGGCGTGATTGGTGGGGCCGTCCACGCTGACCGTTCCCTGAGGAGCGTCTATCGAAAGCGTGGGAAGCGTGAGCCGCACGGCTTGGACGTCGTCCGACCCGGCCGCGGCGATAGCGGCTGCGAGCATCTTCACCGCGACATAGGAAGCCTCGGCATCCGCCGATGGCGCGGCATCCTGCCAGCGTCGACGGTAGGCGCCGATGAAACGGCGGTTGGCGGGGGTGTCTATGGAAGAAAAGTACACGCTCGAGCTGATGTGCCCATCCATCGCGCGGTCGCCGATCTCGCCCAGTTCGGGTTCGGAAAGGCTGCAGCCGACGGCAGGCATTTCGGCGGGCTGGTCGATGCCGCGCTCGATGCACGCGGCGCGGAAATCCTGGAAGAAGCGGTAGGCGCTGGTGCCGATCAGCGTGTTGAAGATGAAATCCGGCCTGGCGTCGAGGATCGAGGCGATGGTCTTGGAGAAATCTGTGTCGCCCACCGCGTGGTAGCGTTCGGCGAGGACGGTTCCGCCGGCTACCGACAGCCCCTCGCGCAGGATGCGGTTGTTCTCCCAGGCCCAGATATAGTTGGAGCCGATGCAGTATGCCCGCCGGCCCATATGGGTAAGCAGGAACTCGATCAGCGGAATGATGTGCTGGTTGGGCGCCGCACCCGTGTAGACGACGTTGGACGAACTCTCGAACCCCTCGTAATGCGAGGGATACCAGAGCAGCGCGTCATATTTCTCGAAGAGGGGGATAACGTCCTTGCGGCTGGACGAGGTGTAGCAGCCGACGACATGGCGCACGCCGTTCCGGCCGAGAAGCTCTTGGCTCGAAACGGCGTACTGGCCGAAGGAACCTGCCGGATCGGCCACGATCGGCACCAGGTCGAAAGGAAAGTCGGGAGACGCCCTTATCTCATCGAAGGCGAGCATCGCGCCGTTGAACATGGAACGCGAAACCACGCCGTAAGGCCCGCTTTGCGAGAACAGGACGCCAATATGGTACTGCGTTCTTGCCATGACCCCCTCGACGCAAAAAGACGCCCAACAGTCGGCACTGTGGGCGTTCTTGCCATCAATATGTCACGCAATTTTCGCGCTGCATGGGCTCATTTGCCCTGCGCATTGTCATACTTCAATGAAACATTAGCCGTGTCAAGCATCGATGCGGCGGCCTCTGCAAACGCATCGCGGTCCGGCGATCGGGAGAATGCTCAGCCGCCGCCGATCAGCACCGCGTCGGCAGGCTCGACGACTACGGAAACCGCGCTGCCGTCGGCGATCAGCCTCGTCGTATCGGGCGATGACACAAACAGTTCCATGGCGGGATCAACGAGGCCGACGCGGTATTCCATATGGTTTCCGAGATAGGACGATTTCAGCACGGTGCCGGCAAGGCTGTCCGCCGCGGCGGCGAACTTTCAGCCGCGCCGGTCCCGCCTGGACTCGACATGCTCGCCGTCCGTCGGCCACGTCACCGGTATGAGGTTGGCGTCGCCCATGAAGTCGGCGATGAAGCGGTTGTCCGGCTGGTTGTAGAGCTGGCGCGGCGTGCCGTCCTGCGCGATCTTGCCTGCATTCATGACGATGATGCGGTCGGAGACGGCCAGCGCTTCCTCCTGGTCGTGGGTGGCGTAGGCCACGGTCAGCTTCAGCTCCTGCTGGAGATCGCGGATTTCTTCGCGCACGCGCCGGCGCAGCTTGGCGTCGAGGTTCGACAACGGCGACGCGCTACTTGCGCGTGAAGTCATGTGTGAGGCCGTCGCACTCTGACGGTCCGAAGTCGCCTGACATGACCCACCTCCAATTCAGTACGATCGCCCTCCACGGCCATACTGACGATCTCGGCCACCACGTCCAGTACCCGCCGCCGCCACTGCGGCAGCTAATGCGAGCACTGTCGCCACCGCAGCCCTCGGTAACATTGATCGGTGAGGCAATAGGAGGGGTCAATTTCTCATTTCGCCTGACATGGAGCTTGGCAAGCATCGGAGCCGCCGCGCTCTGAAGAGCTAGCCAAGCGGCTCGCCCTTAACTCGTAACGAGCCGTTGGGTGCGCTGACAGAGCAAACGTCACGCTGCCTCCCCTAAATGATGAGCGGCGGCGAGCCGAGTAATGCTGCCGCGATCGAGATCTTCGCACGGGTGCCGAGCGAATTCTCCGATCGGCCGATCGAGCCACGGGTCGAGTGCGAGCCGCGAGACGAGATCGCTACCAGGCCAGCCGGTAGCGCTCCAGGAACGGATCGAGGCGACGAGTTCGAGATATTGCCGCCCGGACAGGAACGGCGGCAGGTCCGGGGCATCGATGGCGAGCCCGAAGCGAGCCTTGGCGCGCTCCGGCGCATGCGCCAGCGCGATGTCGTCGATGGTGACGGTTCCCGATCGAGGGCGGATCTGGCCGGTCATGGTTTTGATCAGGGTCGATTTGCCGGAACCGTTGGCGCCGAGAAGCCCAAGAATGTCCCCACGCCGCAACGTGAGGTCGATATCGGTGATTACCAGCCGTCCGCCATAGCCGACGCTGAGGTCCGACAGGGCCAGGAGGGCCTGGTCGGCGTGTGTCTTGTTGGTCATCTCATCCATGATTGTATCTCTGCCGTGCCCAGTACCCTAGCCACAGCACCAATGCGGCAAAACCGATGATAACGGTGCGGCCGTATTCCAGGGATTCGTAGCTCGTGTAGGCGATCGCTGCCAGGAAGCTGATGGATGCGACCAGCGGCGTGTTCAGGAAATACGCCGCGAACACCGCATAGGTGCCGTTGAGGATCAGCAGCCACACTCCGCTTGCAGCCGGTATCGCCCATGATGATGGCTCGGCCGCCAGCGCGGCACTGGCGGGCACGAAGAAGAATGCAGCCAACAGTATCAGTGGAAGCTGGATGAGCCGCAACCACGCTCGCGCAAAACCGATCGGTGCGGTGCGCAAGACCGGCGAGCCGAGAGGATGACAGCGCAGGCAGAGCATGAAGACAAGCAGGCCGCCGGCAAGACCGACCGTAGCCCCCACTTCGGCATGATGTTGGACCAATGTGGTGGCTGCCGAGACCGCGGCAACCAGCTTGTCGCAACCGTGGCGGTGACAACACGCCATGTCGGCGTCAGTTGGCCGGCCGGCAGGCACCAAGCCCATGCGCTCAGCCGAGCTGGTCGGCCGCGATCGAGGAAGCCTAACGCTACATGTTTAGATGGGGTATTCGGCTGTCCGAGCCCCTCGTTTCCCCGTTGAGGTGCTGCGCTTCGAGCTGATGGTAAACGTGGTCTGTTTTGGAGCAGCCACAAGCATCAGATGGAGAAGCGCAGCATGTCATATTATGTTGGCCTGGACGTCTCGGTCAAAGAGACCTCGGTTTGTATCGTGAACGACGCCGGCAAGATTTGCCGTGAGACCAAGATCCCGAGCTATCCCGACGATTTGGTGAGGTTGCTCAATGATCCTGCGATGCCAGCGACTCGCATCGGTCTTGAAGCCGGGCCGCTGTCACAGTGGCTGTTCAGCGGGATGGCGGAAGCCGGGCTACCGGTGGTTTGCATCGAGACCCGGCACACGAAGGCCTACCTGAAGGCGCAGGTAAACAAGAGCGATCGCAACGACGCCCGTGGCATTGCCCAGATGATGCGGGTCAACTTGTTCCGACCCGTGCATGTGAAGACGCTCACCAGTCAAAAGCGCCGGGCTTTGCTGACTGCGCGCAAACTGTTGCAGGAAAAGGCTGTGGCAATCGAGAATGATATCCGGGGCTGCTGCGCAACTTCGGGCTTAAGGTTGGCATTGTGAGTGTAATCAAGTTCGGCGAGCGTATCCGTGAGCTTGTCGATGGCATCTCGCAGGGAAAATATTCGATTGTGAAGGGTGACCCTGTTTGCAGACGATTGATGACCGTGCCCGGGGTGGGTCCCGTTGTTGCGCTGGCTTTCAAAGCCACGATCGACATTCCGGCACGCTTCAGAAATTCGAAGGCTGTGGGTCCTTCTCTCGGTTTGACGCCGCGGCTGCATCAATCAGGGGAAGACCATCGCGTCGGACGTGTCTCACTGTGCGGCGACGCTATGATGCGGACGCTGCTTTATGAAGCCGCGCAAGTCTTGTTGACCGTCGTGAAGAAGTGGTCGTGGTTGAAAGCGTGGGCGATGAATGTTGCCAAACGCCGTGGTCGACAAAGGGCTACAGTCGCTCTTGCACGCAGATTGGCGGTCATCATGCACAGGATATGGATTGACGGCAGCGAGTTCCGCTGGGCTCGAGAAGATACGCCAGCGGTGATGTAGCTGATTCATCGAAGAACAGAACGCAACGACCAATAACGGAATCCGCCTTGGGGTGGATAGATGTCCTTCGCGGGACGGAGGATGAGGAAGAGCGTGCCGGGACTCGTGTCGGCCATGGCAACATGGTGAGAACGCTGTTTAGATTGCTCCCTTCATTCCAACTGATCCCATCCTGGGAGGGCCAAAGCGCCGATCCCGAAGAGAAGCGAGGCCCCGCGAAGGCACCAAAACCCCTTGGATGAGGGAGCTCGAAAGCGCTTGACTTCAACACGCCGAATAGAGAAGTCCCGGCATTTGCTGGATCGGGTTGAGAGTGAAGCGCTCGGGCTGGGAAGCCCATGCCTTGCAGATGAACTCGTAGGGGGTGAGACCTTTGAGGGTCTTGAGCCTGCGACCGAAGTTATAGGCTGTGACGAAGTCGGCAAGGTGCCGACGCAGTTGGTCGTGATCGTCGTAGTGGAAGCGCTTGACCGTTGCGTCCTTGATGGTGCGGTTCATGCGCTCGACCTGGCCGTTGGTCCAAGGATGCTTTGGCTTTGTGGTCCGATGTTCGATATCGTTCTTGGCACAGGTGTATTCGAAGGCATGAGCCCGGAATATCTCACCGTTGGCGATCGCTTCCTTGATCAGTGGAACGGCCGAACCGCCAGCTCCTGGCGTGGTGAACTGTATGCCGTTGTCGGTGAGCACGGTATGGATCTTGTAAGGGACGGCGGCAATCAGGCGTAGCAGAAACTCTTTGGAAATGGCTGTCGGAGCCTTCTCGTGCAGTTCGACGAAGGCAAATTTCGAGGTCCGGTCGATGGCGACAAACATGTGTAGCTTGCCCTGCTCGGTTCGGACCTCCGCGATATCAATGTGGAAGAAGCCGATCGGATAGGCCTTGAACGTCTTCTTCGCCGGCCTGTCGCCTTCGACATCCTGCAATCGGCCGATGCCGTGGCGCTGCAGACAGCGGTGCAATGAAGAGCGTGTCAGATGCGGGATTGTCGGCTGCAATGCGTAGAGGCGATCATCGAGCGGCAGCAGCGTGTGCCGGCGAAAGGCGACAATAACGGCTTCTTCCTCGACAGACAGAACCGTCGATCTCGGCTCCCTGGGGCCGGTGGGTAGATCGGCGGTCGAACTCCGCTTCTTCCACTTAGCGACCGTCTTAGGATTGATGCCGTAGCGCTTCGAAAGCGTCCTCAGGCTCGCTTGACTATGCTGTATCGCTCGACGGATCGCCTCTGTCGTTGTGGCGCTCCCATGCAGAACCTGGCCCATAGCGCATCCTTTGATTCGGACGACAATGATGAACCATCAAAACCTGGGATCAAACATTCTAATCGGTGCGAAAGTCTGTCGCGAGCGTCGCGTGGCTCATGCGAAGCTGGGCGATCGCGGTGTTGGCGGTCACCTCTTCAGTCCCGGCTACGAACCAGTCGACCATACGACGTGCAATCTCGCGCGCAAAATCGCCGCTGGCCGAACCCGACATCGATCCATCGAGAACGATGGCCAGGACGGCGTCGCCGCAGATGCCTATGCCTGTATGGTCTCGGTTGTCGGCCGTCCGCGTTCCTTGGCGGCAATGCCACTGGATTTGCAAGGTCATGTCAGCGCGCTTTGAGGGTGCTGATCGCGACCAGCCGCTGGTAAACGATGTCGACACGGCCCGCCGGTCCGCGAATGTTTCCCTCAAGGAAATGGTCGAAGTTCGGATCGTTGAGTAGCGCCGCAATCTGTTTGGCGATGTAGACCCGGATCTCCGGCTCTGCTTTCGCGATCTCCTCGACGAGCTCTTCCCGCCCGTCGACCAGAAGGAGAATGTCCTCGGCGTCTCGGCTGCCGATGAGGTCGCCTTCGCCTCGTCCGCGGTAAGCCTCCAACTTGGTCGCGACAAACAGCTCCGGAGTAAGGCGCCGGATCTTCAGCGCCTTCTCCAGCTCTTCTGGCACGGCCGTCTCGATCCCTTTTGCGTACCAGCGATTGCTGAAGCCCAGGATCGCCTTGTCGTCCGGCATGAAGTCTACCTTGAACTCGCCAAGCTTCATGCGGCAGATGACGGTGTCATCAACCGCTTCGGTGAAGCCGCGTGCGCGCAAGTGCTCCGTCAGCTCGACCCATTCTGCAAAGCCAGCGAGATCGACGATCAGGTCGACATCGTCGGTCGCTCTCACCCCTTCGAGAACGATGGGGTCGGTGATGTAGAGCGCGGTCGTGCAGCCGCCGACGAAGACCAGACGCGCGCGCAACTCCTCGCCGAGCGCCTCGGCGACGGTCTTCAGCATTGCTTTCAACTGACCCTGGACTGTCATTCCAGCCTCTGTGCGAGCAGGTCGGCGGCGTGCTTGCTTTCGCGCTGATTACCGATGCGGATCGCGTCGATGAGGGCGAGATAGGCATAGAGCCGCTTATCTTTCTCGCAGGCCTCCGGCACGCTTTTGAAGAGCGGATCGACCGATTGACCCATGTCTTTTGCGTGCGCGTACGGCCAGACGCAGATGAGATTGCCGGCGCTGTGCAGGGATTCACGCAGCACGGGGGCGGCGAACGCCGTCGGCAACCCACGCTGCATGGCGCCGGGTTTCGCCGGAAAGACGAATTTCAGACCGTGGACGATGAACTCGCGCAGATGGCGCCGGCTCGGTTTGGTCCGACCTGTCTTCCTGTCCTTGATCGCGAGGCCCGACACGATGCTGCGCTTGAGCGAAGCGCTGATCTCGGTCTTGCTGATTCCGAGTGCTGCTTCGAGAGCGCGCACGGAATAGGGGTCCTCGCCCGCGGCTAGCCCGGCCGGTGGAGATTCATGACCGATATCCTTTGCGTCGTCCTCCAAGCTCGCTAGCTTGAAAAGGACGACAACATCCTGGCTCTTCATCATCAGCGCCGTCCTCTGTCCTCGGACAGAGGACACTAAGCACTGCGCAGCCCCCCTGTCAACGATCCCGCCTGTGAAGCGGGTTGAGCGGGCGGTACAGCAGCGCAACCGGTCTTTAAGCTTTGTCCTCAGTCCCGGGACAGCGGACAAGCATGGGATTGGCGGAGCACACCAGGATAGCGGCTCATGTTCCGTTCCGACACTGCGCCGATTACCAAGAACGGCGGTCCTGTCGCCTCACACGACGGCGTACTTCCTTCCCCACAATTCGAAAGCTCGCATTCCGCCTTCCATTGTTTCGGGTTAACCCTCGCATCCGGACCAGGTGCGGATGACCGCGACCCGCGCGATTGCCGGCACCAGCCGCGCGACCGCGCGCAGTTGCAGCGGAAGGCGCGTGGGATCGGCCGTCGCATGGCCCGGCTCCAGGTCCACCTGCACCCTTTTGGCCGCGCCGCCGAACACGATATTGCCCCGCTCGACTTGACGGAGATAGGCGCCGTGATCCTTGTCGTGGGTCCAGATGCCGACCACTGGCAGGATCCGATGCGGCAGCGGTTCGGTCACCTCCATCTGCGGGCCGCGGGCATCGAGCGGAACCTCTTCGCCGAATTGTTCAGCGATGCGCGCGCCCCAGGCTCCGGCGGCGTTGAGGTGCGCAAGCTGCGCTAAACCTGTTGGAATTCAGCCGCTACATTGACAATAAGGCCGATCTCATTCCGAACTATGCCGAACGGCACCGCTATGGCGAGGTCGTTTCGACGGCTTTCGTCGAGTCAACGTTCAACCAGGTGATCGCCAAGCGTTTCGCCAAGAAGCAGCAGATGCAATGGACGCCGCGCGGCGTCCATCTCCTGATGCAACTGCGAACCCGCGTCTTCGACGGCAATCTCCACAACAACTTCAAGCGCTGGCGCGAGACGCGGCAGAAATCTGAAAAAAAATGCACTCAAGCCGGCCGCCTGATGACCCCCAACTTTTTCATGCTCCCCAGATTGACCGTGCGGCCCTGAACCAGCGCCAGGATCAGAACCGCCAGCGTTTCCAGTCGCGAATCGCGCAGCACGAAATGACTTTTTGGGGTCTCGACGAGGCGGCGTGAACCGTTGCTTGACATGGGAGGATCCTTTTGGCGAAGAATCCCCTATTCAATCACTTCAAACCTTCCTCGCCCTTGACGTCGTGTACTGTGGCCGAGGCAGGGGTGCGTGAGCTTTTCGCTCAGGCGCGCACCGGTGCGTCACTGTCGCATTTCTAACTTGCTGTCGATGTCGCGTCTCTAATTCGCTTGACACAAATAGAGATTGGAAACGAGACTTCGAATTACCAAAATTCTCGTTCGGAATTGTTCTCGAAATCGTAGATCTCGCTCGCCAATCTGTTCTGCAATCGCTCCATCTCTTTGACTGTCTGTCCGCCGGAAAGACCGTTACGCTCGATGCCATCGCAGGCTTTGGCCAAATTCTCGGCGGCATCCTGAATTGATTCGGTATCATAAGAGCACAGGAATTCCGCTGTGCATTCTTCATCTGCAACGGTCTTGGCCCGCTTGAGCGCCGCTTTGGCCATTTCACACCCGAACCGATTTAGAACCATGGTCTGCGAGGGCTTGGTGCTGACCCAGTACGCGGGGTCTCTGAAGAAGCCCGTCAGGTTCTCGAACGTCAGAT
Source organism: Mesorhizobium sp. B2-2-4 (assembly GCF_006442375.1). NCBI lineage: Bacteria > Pseudomonadati > Pseudomonadota > Alphaproteobacteria > Hyphomicrobiales > Phyllobacteriaceae > Mesorhizobium > Mesorhizobium sp. B2-2-4. The sequence continues at coordinate 285,564 of NZ_VFWB01000004.1, forward strand.
CCCCTGCAATCTTGTATATCCCCAGAGCGTCTTTCGTTATTGCAAGATCGTGTTTCCTGGCGAGGCTCTGGACAACGGACAAATTGTCCTCCGAGATGGTCGGGACGTTCAGAACCCAGTGCCCCTTTGTGAACTGGAGATAGCCGAATATGGTATCCCCATCCTTGGGCATAAGAGCCACAGCGTTTATTTCCTCTCCCTTCACACCACATTGCAAACAGCCGAATATTCCAAGGGCTCCAAAATGCGCCTCTGCAGGGTCTTTGTCGGGAGCGGGAAACGCAATCTGGTAGAGTCCTTGCTTATCATGATGGACGGTGAAGACCTGCACCTTCTCGTTCTCTCCCGTATAGTAGATGTCATCCAGCGGCTTTTCGGGTTTGAAGTTGGCGGGCATCTGATTGAGTGGCTCGCTCTCCACGCAGCCGATCAAGAGCAGTGTAGCCGCTAGACTGCTGATGGTTCCCAACGAGGACAGGATTTGCACTGTACGCCCCAGCACATGTTGCGCGGGAACAGTAGCACAGCCGAAACTGGGCTAGAACACCTACTTAGGAAGGTAGCAGCGCACCGCTGAGAGGGCGCCGGCACGCGGCCAGTGAACCGCGCCTGGTTTGCCGGAGGCTATTTCGTTTGAGTCATGCTGCCATGGCCGGCTCTTCCGGGACGGCATAGTAGCGTTCCTCGCCTTCGGCCGGCGGGATGTTGCCGACGGGTTCCAGCAGCCGGCGATTGTTGAACCGGTCGACCCATTCCAGGGTAGCGAACTCCTCCGCCTCGAAGGATCGCCAAGCCGGCGCGCACGCCACCGTCCACCTCCGCCTTCTTGACCCACTCATTGAGCGACTGCGCCGTGCAGCCGACCTTGGCCCCGATCGAACAAACCGCCGCCCAGCGCGACCGATGCTCGCTCTCGTGATCCAAAACCATCCGCCGCTCGGGCGCGGACCTCCGGAGAAAACCTGTTCGTCATCTTGCTTGTCATGGCTCCACTTTCTCAAGGTTCGGAGCCTCCGGCAAACCCGGCGCGGTTCAGGACCTTTGGTGGAGTCCAATTTCGCACGCCGATTTACAGAATGCGTATGGAATCGCTCTTTCTTACTCTGATGCATTTCAGTTGTGGCCGCGCCGAGTGCTTTCGCTGCCATCTTGAGGTCGTCGACGCCGTGAAAGATCAGCCGTACAAAGTTGTGCGCTGCACCTTCGTCGTTGGGAGGTCATGCTTGATAGTTCCAATCGTCAGGGATTCCCCTGAACCGAACACACTACTCCCTTCGGCTAAAATGACTTCCTGAGATTGGAGCTGTATTCTGGTTCTTTTCGAAGGAGACAGCTGGTCCGACGCGGTACGGATCGCCAATTCCAGGTCCAGCCCCGCGCCGTCGCAAAAGCAAGCAAGGGGGTCCATATGACTGACCACACATTGATCCATGGAACGGCTTCGATAGGCCGTAACATCCTATGGTGTGCAGGGATCGTGTTGGCGAGTTTCCTCAACCTCGCGCCTGCGGCAGCGGCAGATGCTGAAGCATCCGCCCGGACAGCGGGACAGACTGCCGCGACATCGCAGCTCGAAGGGACCTATTCAGTCCAGGGGACCAATCCCGACGGCTCGCGATATGCGGGTGCCTGCAAGGTCACGAAGGTCGGCGAGAACCGCTTTCGGTTCGAATGGTCAGTTGGCAATAGCTACAAGGGCGAAGGCTTGCTGAAGGGTGATATCCTTACCGTCGACTGGGGAAGCGACGCGCCCGTTATCTACCAGGTGAGACCGAATGGAAAACTTGAGGGGAGTTGGGCAAGGGGCCGGGCAACAGAGGTCCTCGCCGAGCGGAAAACGGTCGTAACCCGTACTCCCGATGCCGCGGATGGTTCCGGTTCGGTGTCTGATCCGACCGTTGAGGTGATGAAAGGCATTCTTACAATACTGGGAGCGGCTGCATTGAGGAAGGCGCAGCAGTCGCCTGGCCCCGGCGCCGACGATTCCAATGCGGCAATCGAGGAAAACCGCAAGACAGAGGAAGAGATGCGTGAAGATCAAAGACACTGGAACTGCCTGACCGCGCAGGGCTTAGGCGACGAGTCGGGAATGGCACTCAACGGATGCTAGAATCCTTCCGTGCCAACGGGAAGGCGAGGTGCTTGCGGTCGGCAAGGGCGGACTCGGAAAGGCTGTAGCGCTTAACTGGATAGCCGCCCAAAGCGGAGCTGCCTATTGAGAAGTTGCGCAGCATACCAAGGCTATCAGGCCGATGTTCCTGATGCTGCACGACGCCTACGGCGTCCAAAAGAACAGCAAGCACACATATGACCTTGCCAAGGATTGCATGAAATTTTTTGGGCGCCCGATGCGGCCCGACGCGTCCGTTGCTCGTGGACGAATATCAGAACTTCACACCCACTGTTTTGCGGGAGCTGCTGCATCTTCAGGAGCGATGCGGCTTCGCTTTACTGCTCGCCAGCAACACTCAACGGTTAGCGGCACGAGCCGTGATATCCACGCTATGAATCAGATCGAAAGCCGTATCGGCATTCGTTTCGAGATCGGGCAGCCGACGCGGGAGGATTGCGTGAGGATCGGCGCCGAACACAACGTTGAGGGGAGCCGACGCCTACGAGGCAAACGCCACCTACGGGCGAAACACCTCCCTTCGCGCGCTTTGCCACCTGTCCAGAACTGCGCCCCCGCCACCAGCGGCGACGGCAACATTCGTCTTCCCCGAATCGAGACCATGCTTCGCGGCAGGTCGTGCGGCAGCGACACTAAATTCGGACGACGACAGAAAATTCCGGACATCACACTGGAATTGGTGCGATGGCGAAGTTAGCCCGCTCGCTGATCAGCCGTATTTGCCTCGCTCCTCAACTTTTCAAGCCGTGATCGGCAGATCATTTCGATACGATCGATCAACTCGGAGACCCGCTCGGCAAGCCACTGGAGCGCTTCGCGAGTGATCTCGAAGTGCCTCGAATAGCGCGCTTTCACATAAGCCTCGTTAATGACGTTGAACCAAGCTACGAAACGCTGCTGGTCGCGGGGCCAAACTTCGGCAAGTTCCTGTGCTTGATCTTCAGCGAGGCTGCGGAGGAATTTAACGTTGTGAGAGGCAGGGCTGTAGTTCGTTAAAACCAATAACAACACCGCGTAGGCCTGCTCGATTGATTGGTGAAGGAGAAAGGCCGCTTCCTTGAAGTTGGATTCGCTGAGAAGAAATCCAGCTGTCTTTGCAAATACTCGGGCGTGCGGCAGCCTGTCTTCGAGGTGTTCGGCCGCTAATCGGAATGCATCGGCCGGCTTTGTAGGTGCCGGATGCGCCAGCGGTTCCTCGTCGAGCTCGTAAAGGACAATTCCCTCACGACGGATGTCGACGAAGAAGTACTGACCCTCCCTGAGGGCAGTGTTCACCTCCCGGCGAGAATGCACAATGAAGCTGACTGGCGTGTTGATTTCGCGCATCAGGCGGTCTGCGGCCGTCTGCCAATAGCCGGCGAAATCGGTCAGTTTGCGATTGTTCACCACCACAAGCAGGTCGAAATCCGAACGGTAGCCCTTTCTGGTATGCGGCTCGTCGACCCAGCCACCACGTGCATAAGACCCGAAAAGTATGATCTTGAGAATGCGCCCGCGCTTTTTGAAGTCGGTCGTCCCTCCCTTGAGGGCATCCTCAAACTCCTCGAGGAGCAGCTCAACCGTCTTTCTCAACTCGCGCTGCTTTGGTGGCGGGAGGTGGTCGATGCTGGATTTCATAAACAAGGATCTGTCGTCCATCTTGTGTGCATAGCCGAGACGAGGCCCCGAATCCACACACTGCCTCGTTCGGCCGAATTGAGCAACGCACACAGTGCGGCATCAAATGGAAGAGTTGTTAAGTCAGCATGCTAAACATTGCAGAGGGATTTAAGCTCATCACGCATCACTGCAATGTTGGGGATTTCCTCAATACATGCCCCACTATTTCCCAGCGCTTTTATCTGCGGAGGGTCCGTCCCGCAGCGTCACTCTCCGTCGACGCATAAGCGAACAGACTTTTACCTCGGAAAGATGTCGGCGAACTCATGCGGAAGGGGGGCGGCGGTGTCGACCGCCGGATTTTCTTGAGATTTTCCCTGTCGAGCCGCGGTCGAACACCGGTATGTTCAAACCGGAGATTTCCAATGCCATTTCGATTCGTCCACACCGCCGACATCCACCTCGACTCGCCGCTGCGTTCGCTGGCGATGCGAAACCCCGACCTTGCCGAACTCGTCGGAGACGCCAGCCGTCAGGCGTTTGTCTCGATCATTGACCTCTGCCTTGCGGAACGTGTCGATGCCCTGGTCATTGGCGGCGATCTCTATGATGGCGATCAGACTTCGATGAAAACGGCCCGCTTCCTGGCGTCACAGATGACACGGCTTCATCAGGCCGGCATCAGGGTTTTCAAGATCCGTGGCAATCATGACGCCCTGTCGCGGATATCGAAACAGCTGGTGTTCCCGGACACGGTCACGATGTTCGGCGGCCGTCCCCAGACCGTGCTGCAGACAGCCGGGGGGCTCGACGTTATGTTCCATGGCCTGAGCTTTGCCAGCCCCAAGGCGCCGCACAGTCTACTCCCGAAGTACTCAGCGCCGCGCGAGGGCGCGGTCAATGTCGGCATCATGCATACCAGCCTGGCCGGATCGCCGGGCCACGACGTCTATGCCCCCTGCAATGTCGCTGACCTGCACGGCCACGGTTTCGACTACTGGGCGCTTGGGCACATCCATGTCCGCCAAGTCCATCCCGGGGCAAGCACCGTGGTGATGCCAGGAATTCCACAGGGCAGGGACATCAACGAGGCCGGCGAGAAATCCGTCACCCTGGTGACGATACGAGACGACCGCACCATCGAGATCGAGGAAAGGCTTACCAGTATCGCCCAATTCGAGCGGGTGAGCGTCGACGTGACCGAAACGGTGGAATGGTCCGAGATCGTCGAGCGTGTACGATCCGCGCTCGAACATGTACGCGCCTCCGTTAGATCCCGTCATGCTGTGGTTCGCCTCGGCCTGACCGGGGCGTCACCTCTATCGTGGGCACTGATCCGCGACCGGGATCTGCTGCTCGCAGAAGCCGAGCAGGTCGCGGAACAGGTAGGCGAAACCTGGGTGGAGAAGCTCGAGCTGAACGTCTCGCCACCCGCAGCCGAATCATCCGAGGGCGTCGCCGATCCGATTTTCGAGCTCGCAGAGTCCATGCGCGCCGATGCCGGCTCGGAAGCCTTCCGTGCCGAGGCGAGGGCTTTGGTCCAAAAGATGATCGCGGATCTTCCGCCTGAGGGGCGCGATTTCGCCGGCAAGGACGAGGCGGGGCTGGAAAAGTTCCTCGACAGGGTGCTTGCCAGCGGCGCCGACCTGGTCACCGCGCGCCTCAAGACCGGCGGGTCGCAATGAGGCTCCGGCGACTTGATCTCATCCGTTATGGCAAGTTCACCGACAGGACGATCGACTTCGGGCCGAGACCGGAAGCCGGTCCCGACCTGCATATCGTCTTCGGCCTCAACGAGGCCGGCAAGTCGACCGCGCTTTCCGGCTATCTCGATCTGCTGTTCGGCATCGAGGAACGCAGCCGCTACAATTTCGTGCACGAATACAGCGCCATGCGCATCGGCGGTGTGCTCGAGCTCGGCGGCGCGGAGCAGATTTTCACGCGCACCAAACAGCGCACCAACTCGTTGCTGAACGCGACTGGCCAACCAGTCAGCGAAATGGCGATATCATCCCATCTCGCCGGCCTGTCTCGCGACGCATACGAGACCATGTTCTCGCTGGACGACGAAACGCTGGAAGCCGGTGGAAAATCAATCCTGGAATCGCGCGGTGACCTCGGCAAGCTGCTGTTCACGGCCAGCGCCGGCCTCGGGCATGCAAGCGATACATTGAGCCTGCTCGAGGCCGAGGCGGACAGGCTCTATCGCAAGCAGGCACACGGAACCGAGCTTGCTCTGCTCAAGAAGCGGCTTGCGGAACTGAAGTCCAGGAGGGAGGCGATCGACACCTTGGCGTCGACCTTCGAAACCCTCCAGACAGAGCGCCTGGACGCGACAGAAAAATACGACCGCAGCATCGCTGAACGGTCGGTGCTGTCGGCCAGGCTCGATACGATCGCGAAGTATCTTCGCGCGATCCCGATCCTTGCCGATATCAGGCGCAAGCAAGCCCAGCTGGCCGAGCTGCCTGAGATCGCGTCACCGCCACGGAGCTGGACCGGCAGCGTCGCCGACATGATCGAGGCCGACGCCACTCTGAGAACGCGGCTAGCCGCGAGCGAAGACGAGCTCGAGCGGGTGACGACGAAAATCGCCTCGGTCCATGTCGACGAAGCGGTCCTTGCGATTTCCGAACGGGTTCGCGGCCTGGCCGACCGCAAGGTGCGTCACGTCTCGGCCGGGCTGGACCTGCCAAGTCGCAGGACCGAGCTACAAATCCTCGACAATGCCGTGGCGACCTGCCTTGCCGCTCTTGGAAGGCCCGCCGAGCCGGACCCTGCCAAGCTGCTCCTGCCTGCCGCAACCATTGGCGCTGTGCGCACCATGCTCGAGCAGCGATCGGGGATCGTTACCGGCGTGCGTGTTGCGCACGAGGAGGCCGCGGCAGCAGCCGATGCGCTCCAGGATGCGCGCGACCGGGTCGGCGAAGAACGGGCCGTGCCCGAGCCTGCCCGGGCAAGGCTGGTTTCGGCTTTGTCGACGGCAAGGGCCGGCGGATACCTGAGGGAGACCAAGGCGGCGCGTGAGGCCACGGATGCGGCAGCAATTCGATGGCAGGCCGCGATCGCGCGCTTGCATCCCTGGTCGGGAGATGCGCAAGGCTTGGCCAGGATCGCCGTTCCGAATGCTGGACAGCTTGGCGCCTGGAAGGCGCTGGCTGCGGAGTTGGGGAAGAGCAGGGGCGTCCTTGCCGAACGTCTTGCCGAGCACCAGGGCAATCACAATCTGTTTGCCGCGCGGCTCAATGCCCTTCGTGCCTCGGTCCATGTCAGCGACGATGATGCGGCCGGCGCCATACGGCGCGCCCGCGACGAGGCTTGGGCGCGGCATCGCGGTGACCTGACTGGCGAAACCGCGGATGATTTCGCGGCGGCACTGGCCCGAGACGACAGTGTCGGAGCAGGCCGTCTGGCCAACGCCCGGGAGCTCGTTGAGATTCGCAGCGCCAACCGCAACCTCGCTGAGACCGCGGCCAACATCGCGCATACGCGCGACCAACTTGCACGCATCGGCTCAGATCTGCAGGCAGTGCACTTGGAAATGCGCGCGGCCGCAAGAGACTTGCTCGGGCCGTGCCAGGAAGCTTCCCCCGAACAGCTGGTCGAGATGATAGAGGATCGCATTGCTGCTCGGAACGATGCGCTCGCGGGATGGGAGGAGATCGAGCTTTCCCGCAAGAAGTCCGAGCGCGCGGTTGATGAGGAAGGCCGAACACGCCTGGCGCTGAGCGGCGCCCTGGCGAGCGTCGGCGTCGGTTCGGATCCTGGTGACAGCCTGGAAACGGTCATGGCCGTGGCAGAGCTGTTTCTTGACAGGCAATTCAAGGTGGACGCCGAGCGCGCCGAGGCGCTCAAGACCGTTGCCGCAAGGCAAGAGGATCTGGCCGCCAGGCGCCGCGCCATTGAAGTCGCTGAGCGGCGTGAGGATGAATGGCAGGCCGGCATTGCCGAAGCGCTCAAGGGTACCTGGCTCGAGAGTGGCATCTCGGCGCCCGGCCTCGGCGGGGTGCTGGATCAATTGGCTGAGCTGTCCAGATGTCTTCAGGACCGGAACGCCATGCAACTGCGTATCGACAAGATGGAGGCCGACAGGGACAGTTTCCTGGTCGAGGTTGCCGCCGTTGCAGCCGAAGCGGGGGAGGCGGCCGATGACGACGGACCGGAACAGCTGGCGATTGGGCTTGCCGAGCGCCTGGAGCGCGCGGAGCGCACACGCGAGGCCAAGGCAAGCCTCGTCAATGACCTGCGGCGCCTGCACGATGCGCGTGAGATCCTCGATGGCGAGATTTCGGCACATGAGCGCCGCAAGAACGAGGTCCTGAGCGTCTTTGGCGTGGCCACGCTGGCGGAGGTCGTGCAACGCGACGAACTGCTGCGCGACAGGGATCGCCTGCGCACAACCGTGGCCGAGCTTGAGGAGCAGGTGTCATCCGAGCTCGCGACGGAAGGCTTCGAGCAGGCGCGTTCGATATTGGATGCTGTCGATCTCGACAGTCTCGCAATCGAGAAGGCTGAGGCCGAGCAACGGCTTCGCGCTTCCGACGAGGCAATACAGCACCAGCTCATTCGGCAGATGCGCGCGACCGACAAGCTGGACGCCATTGGCGGCGACAGCGCTGTTGCCCGCATAGATGCCGAACGGCGCACCGTCCTTCTGGAAATCGAGGAAAAGGCCGTCCGCTATATCGAGCTGAAATTGGGAATAATGGCGGCTGGAAATGCTCTGCGCGTCTACCGCGAGCGCCACCGCTCCGGGATGATGCAGCGCGCATCTAACGCATTCGTCCTCATGACGCGCGGCCAGTACTCTGGCCTCACAACGCAACCTGTTAAGGGTGGGGAAGTGCTCATCGCGTTGCAGCGCGATGGGCAATCCAAGGTCGCCGACGCGCTGTCAAAGGGCGCGCGTTTTCAGCTCTACCTGGCGCTCAGGCTTGCCGGGTATTACGAGTTCGCACAGTTTCGACCCTCAGTGCCATTCATCGCCGACGACATCATGGAGACCTTCGACCATGTCCGGTCCGAGGAGGTTTTCAGGTTGTTTGGGGAGATGGCAAGTGCAGGACAGGTAATCTACCTGACACATCACCAGCACCTGTGCGAGATCGCCAAGACAGTAGTGCCGGGCGTAGCGGTCCATGAGCTCGGATGAGATTGGACTTTATTTGATGCGCTGCGGTAACTACCGTGCTGTTCGATTTTCCCCTTAGGTAGTCTAATCGACATTTCCAAGCGCCGCCTTTGGCGTCAGCTTTGCGCCTCATTTCGGCCGTTCAGCTTTCCGATGCATAAACCCTGAAGCTGCCGTCCGTCAGCCCGCTACGGCTGGTGACGTGAAGGACCGACAGGTTATCGATGATCTACAATATCACCGGCGACCTTCGCGCGGTTCAAATCCTGCTGGGTCACACGAAGATCGAGAACACCGCTCGGTATCTCGGCCTCGAAATAGAGGACGCTCTGACCCTCGCAGCGCGAACCGAGGTCTGACGGTGGAGTGGCCTTAAGGAGGCGCTCTCCTATGCCGGCTGGCTAAATGTCGAGTTAGTGGCGCAATCTTTGGCATAGGAAGAACTGCTTACCCGTTATACCCTGGGGCGAAATGGCAGAGCAGATTCCCATCAACCCCGCCCTCTTGGTTTGGGCCCGCCAGCGAGCGGGCCTGAGCCGTGACGAGGTCGCACAGAAGTTCAAGCGGATCGCCGACTGGGAGGCAGGTGCATCCGCGCCGACCTACCCGCAGCTTGAGCAACTCTCCGACATGCTCAAGGTCCCGATCGCGGTGTTTTTCTTCCCCGACCCGCCGGATGTGCCGCCGATCAACGAGACGTTTCGCACGCTGCCTGAGGCCGAGTTGGATCGCCTGCCGAGCCGGGTTCGCATGTTGATGCGCAAGGCAAAGGCAATGCAGATCAATTTGGCGGAACTCACCCAAGGACGGAACCCGGCAGAGCGTCTTATCACGCGGGATCTACAGTTCGCTCCGAACGTAGATATAGCCCAGATGGCCGCCGCCGTGCGTCAGTACATTGGGGTGACCGTCCAGCAGCAGCAGACATGGCACGGTGATGATGCGGCTCTTAAGGAGTGGCGGACGGCTCTGCTGAACGTGGGCGTCTTCGTCTTCAAGGACGCGTTCCGAGCGGACGACTTCTCGGGGTTCTGCCTCTACGACGATGAGTTCCCAGTAATCTATGTGAACAACAGCTCGACCAGGACCCGGCAGATATTCACCTACTTCCACGAACTCGCGCACCTCATCTTCCATACCAGCGGAATCGATATGGTTCGCGACCGATACGTGGATCGGCTCGTTGGCGATGCCCGGCAGATTGAGGTTATCTGCAACAGCTTCGCTGCCCAGGTACTGCTGCCAGAAGACGCCTTCCAACGCGCGATGGTCGGAAGGCAAGCCACCGAAGTGACTGCAGAGACTCTCGCGGCCCAGTTCCACGTCAGCAGGGAGGTGATTTTTCGTCGCCTGTTGGACGAAGGCAGAGTGGCAGAGGACCGGTACGACCAAGCGGTCGAAAGGTGGAACGCGCAGCGCCAGATCGAGCGCGCACCGGGCGGAAATCCGTATTGGACCAAGCTCGCGTACCTGGGCCGTGAGTACGTGGCCCTGGCACTGTCGCAGTACCACCAGAACAGGATCGACGAGGGACAGCTGGCAGACTTCCTCGATACGAAGCCGCGTCACGTTGGGGCTCTGGAGGAGTATTTCAGCCGGGGGGCTTCTTAATGTACGTGTTCGACACCTCGCCCCTCTCAACCCTGTTCAAGAACTACTACCGACGCCGCTTCCCGACGCTTTGGGACCGCTTTGACGGGCTGGTAGCGGATGGCCAGATCATCTCAACCCGCGAGGTCCGCCGCGAGTGCGTGGACGGTCCTGTGGAGACCTTGAGGGACTGGGCTGGGACGCGGGAAGAATTCTTCCACATACCCGGCGCAGCTGAGGGCGCGTTCGTGGGCCAGATATACGGGGTCGTGCACTTCCAGCAAAACATCGAGCAGCGGAAGCTGCTCAGGGGCGGGCGCAACGCTGACCCGTTCGTGATTGCGAAGGCGGCGTCGGAGGGACGAGGCGTGGTCACCATGGAGGAGTTCAAGCCGAACGGCGCGAAAATCCCGAACATTTGCCGCCATTTCGAGGTGGAGTGCCTGTCGCTCGAAGAGTTCATGGAGCGCGAAGGCTGGGAGTTCTAGAGGCACTTGGGCTTAAACCTGCGACCCGCTTATTGAGAGTAGCTGCGGGCGCCGCGATGGCAGCTTTTTGCCAGTCACCGCCCGCCAATCGCCAGTCGGTCCCCATAGGCACTCGGGGGTCTCCGCCGCTATCTAATTCTCCGCCTCTGCCGCAGCGGCTGCCCGTTCATCGGGCGTCGGGAAGATAGTTAGAAGCTCCTCAGGAGGAATGTTTTTTGAACCTTTTTCAAGCAAGCCGCTGGAGGTAAGGCATATAAAGCCGATTCCGAATTGGCACGCGGAGATCATAAAGTCCTCCTTCTCCTTGTAGCCGTAGCGGTAGCCGAATCTGCGCCCGTACTCCTTGATGTTGCGTCGGGTCCCCTCCTCTGTCTCGGGCAGCATCCGATTCAGGTAGTCCGTCAGCATCGAAGCCCGCGGATGGCGGCCATGCACTATGCCCGCCCAGATGTAGTGCTTCCTCGTAAGGAACTTGCCGCCCGTCTCCCTGTAGTAGATCGCGCAAGCTAGCTTCCGACCGATGACCTTTGCGGCCTCGAAAAACTCCTCGGACGCTCCCGCAAGCGGCAAGTTGGTCAGGTCAGCATCCGGCGGCACCTGGATACCCATCTTAGTGAGCGCTTCCGCCTTGGCCTTATTGCTAAGCTTTGTGTTTAAGAGTGCCGATTTGTAGTTGTTCTTGATGCCGTCCCGTAGCTTCCACATCGACCACAGGTCTTTGGCGAACAGATCGGGGTTCCCCATCTGCATGTAGTAGCCGAATATCTGGTCTTCCTTCTTGCTCGACCGGTTGCAGGCTTCGCACGCCGGAAACTCAAAATCCTCGGGGAAGTAGCCTTTCGGAAAACACGCCTGAGGCGGGATGTGATCGATCGTGGACGACTTTGTCGCGCCGCCGCAGAGGCAGCACAGGGGATGATCCTCTAGCAGCTGTTGATAGCGGCTCTTCTTCTGCTTCGCTTGTCCCATCTAGCATCTCCCAGAGTGCTTGCCAGCTTGCAGCCTTTAGCCACGCAATGACGGTGTCTTACGCGCCTCCGATCAAGCCTAAAGTTGGGCGTGCCCGCAATGGCAGACTTCGGGAAGCAGTCAGTGGCTTCGGAACGACAGAGATGAGGTCGGCTGCGGAATGGCAGCTATAGAGATAAATACAGCCGAAAGCTGACGGACTGCTGTCGTGAAGAGTTTCGGGCGCCGGCAGGCGTACGAAAGTCCCCGAGGAAGGAACCCGCGGGCCACAGGCGATGGCTATGGGGATTTCGATTTTTGGCTGGTGTCGGGGATGGCGCGACCACCGCCGAGAAGCGGCGGGATTGATGCACACGGACCGCCTTGTCTTCCGGCCTTCGGCATGCTCGGCTCGGGGTGCGGTCGGACGCAGCCCTGTCGAGGCCGATGATCACCATGGACGCGCGTGGGTTCGTTGCCGGAGGCTGAGCGCCTGTGGCTGAAGGCTGGACTTCGCCATGCCGCGTCATGGGACGCTCTCCCGGTTCGTCGCCGATGCGTCCGGCGGCCCGCGCGGCTGCCTCCACCGTTCGAACACGTCGATGATGATCATCCGTCCGCCGCAGCACGGGCATGGCGGGCGGAAGTCAGTCGGTTCTTCCGGAGTGTCGTCTTCGGGCGGCGGCGCGACGCTCAACAGTTTGCGCGCGAGTGCGAGGCTGGCCTTGCGAGCAGAGCCGGCGAGCAGGCCGTAGTGCCGGATGCGGTGGAAGCCACGCGGCAGGATGTGGAGCAGGAATCGGCGGATGAACTCGTCGGTGGCGAGCGTCATGATCTGCTGCCGGTCTGTGCCGTCGCGACGATAGTCCTTGTAGCGGAACGTGACCTCGGCCTCATCGAATCGGATGAGGCGGCGGTTCGAGATCGCAACCCGGTGGGTGTAGCGGGACAGATAGGCAAGTACGGCTTGAGGCCCGGCGAAGGGCGCCTTGGCATAAACCACCCAGCGCTTCTTCCGGACCGGCGCCAGGTGCCGCAGGAATGCTTGCCGGTCGGTGAAGTGCGCCATCGATCCAAAGAAGGTGAGCCGGCCGGCATCGTGCAGCGCGACCAGCCGCGTGAGGAACAGGCGGCGGAACAGCTTGCCGAGCACGCGCACCGGCAGCAGGAAGGCCGGGCGCGACGATATCCACCGGCTTCCGTCTGGCGCGATGCCGCCGCCCGGCACGATCATGTGCACGTGCGGATGGTGCGTCATCGCCGAACCCCAGGTGTGGAGCACGGCAGTGATGCCGATGCGCGCGCCGAGATGCTTCCGATCTGCCGCGATGGTCAGCATCGTCTCCGACGCTGCCTTGAACAGCAGGTCGTAGACCGCCGCCTTGTTGTGGAAGGCGATGTCGGCGACCTCGGCGGGCAGCGTGAAGACAACGTGGAAGTAGCCGACCGGCAGCAGGTCGGCCTCGCGCTCGGCAAGCCATGTCCGCGCGGCCGCGCCCTGGCACTTCGGGCAGTGCCGGTTGCGACAGGAGTTGTAGGCGATGCGCCACTGGCCGCAGTTCTCGCAGGCTTCGACATGCCCGCCGAGGGCCACGGTGCGGCAGTGCTCGATCGCCGACATGACCTTGAGCTGCTGCAGGGTCAGATGTCCTGCATGGGCGGCCCGGTAGGCGGGCCCGGCAGTGCGGAAGATGTCGGCAACCTCGATCGAGGCGCGCACGCTCAGCCGTCGGGTGAGATCTCTTCCGGCTTGAAGAGGCCAAGCTTGTCGAGCGGGCTCGTGACCGTGCGCACCGTGCGGGTTGCAACCTTGGTGTAGAAGGCGGTGCTATTTAGCTTGGCGTGCCCGAGCAGGACCTGGATGATCCGGATGTCGGTGCCGTCCTCCAGCAGGTGGGTGGCGAAGCTGTGACGCAGCGTGTGCGGCCCGACCCGCTTGGCGATGTCGGCGGCCTGCGCTGCCTCGACGACCACGCGATAAAGCTGGCGGGTGCTGATCGGCTTCATCGCATGCTGCCCCGGAAACAGCCAGCCGTCGCGATGCATCACCCCCTGCTGGCGTCCGACCTGCCACCACTGGCGCAGCAACAAGAGCAGATCTTGCGACAGCATGGCGTTCCGGTATCGCCCGCCCTTGCCACGCTCGACACGTAGCAGCATCCGCTCGCTATCGATGTCAGCGACCTTCAGCGTCGAGACCTCCGCCACGCGCAGGCCCGCGCCATAAGCGACCGACAGCGCGGCCTGGTGCTTGAGGCAGGTGGTGGCGTTGAGCAGCCGGGCAACCTCGTCGCGGCTCAGGACCACGGGCAGCGTGCGCGGATGCGCCAGCCGAACGAGCTTGCGCGCCAGATCCGGACGATCGACCGTATGCGTGAAGAAGAAGCGCAGCGCCGACACGATGCTGTTCATCGTCGGCACGGGAACGCCGTCGTCCTGCTGCTCGATCTGGAAGCGGCGCAGGTCGTCGGTGGTCGCTGTGTCTGGTGAGCGCCCGAGGAACGTCGCCAGGCGTCCGATGTCGCGGAGATAGTTGCGCTGCGTCTCCCGTGAGAAACGCCGCATGTTCATGTCGTCGATCAGCCGCTGCCGCAGCGGACTGATAGGTGCATCAAGAATAGGATAGGGCATGGTCGGGCTCCTTGTTGAAGAAGCCCGTGATGCTCTGCCCCTGCCGAACCCCGCTCAACGCAGGCGCAACGTCCGGTTCTTGATCTCTACCTCAACCGCAGGCGCCCATCCCGCGCAGCGGGTTCGTTCATCGGCCCCATCGGTCGTCAAGCTGCGTTCGTAGACTTTCAAAAGCGGGAACTGCCTCTAATACATCCGAGTGCCAGCCGATTATGTCGGCACGCACTCGTCAATGCTTGTGGTACGTACGCCGTTACCTTCGATGCCGAATCCGTTTGGGGAAATCACTCCATCAGATTCCACAAGCCGAGCGTCAGAACCGGGAAAGCGCAGACGAGGGCTAGGACGATGACGCCGGCAAGGAAGAACGGCATGACCTCCCGGAAGACCTTGACCGGTGAGACCTTGGCGATCTGGGCCGAGATGAACACGAGAATCCCGACCGGCGGCGTCAGCCCGCCCATCTGCAGGTTGATGATCATGATCATCCCGAGCTGGACCGGGTCCATGCCGACCGATTTCATCAGCGGCAGGAACAAAGGCGCCAGGATCAGCATCGCCGGGGTCAGGTCGAGGAACATGCCGGCCACGAACAGGATTGCGTTCATCATCAAAAGGAGCAGCAGCTTGCTTTCGCCGCCGACGCCGATCCACTCGATCAATTGCTGGGGAATCTGCTCGGCGATCAAAACCCAGGCGAACGGGATCGATGCCGCGATCAGGAAGCCGATCAGGGCCGAATCCGTCGCGCATTCGACGAGCGAGCGATAGAAGGCCTTCCACGTGTATTCCCGGTAGGCGAACTTGCCAAGGATGAAGGTCCAGAACAGCGCGATCGCCCCCGCTTCCGTCGCCGTGGTGATGCCGAAGCGTATGCAGCCGATGATGATCGCGGCGATGAACAGGGCTGGCAATGCGCGCAGGAACGTCGTGCCGACCGTGCTCAACGGTGCCCTTGCCGACGCCGTTTCATAGCCGCGCTTTCGCGCGACCAAATAAGCCGTCGTCATCATGGCGATCGCGATGAGCACACCGGGCACGTAACCCGCAATGAAGAGCTTGGCGATCGAGACGTCGGCGACCGAGGCGTAGACCAGCATGGCGATGGCCGGCGGTACAACATTCGGAAGGATCGATCCTGCAGCGGTCACGGCACAGGAAAAGGCCGGTGAATAGCCGCGCTTGACCATCTGCGGAACGATGATCTTGGTAGTGCTGGCCGCATCCGCTCCGGACGAGCCGGAGATACCGCCGATCAGCAGGCTATTCAGGATATTGACGTGGGCCAGCCCGCCGCGGAGATGGCCGACAAGGGCTGCGGCCAGATCGATGAGCCTGGACGACAGGCCGCCGAGATCGAGCAGATAGCCCGTCGTCAGGAAGAAGGGGATGGCGAGCAGCAGGAAGTTCGTCGCGCCGCTCGCCATTGTCTGGACCACGGCCGGGCCGGGAATGATGTCGGCGCCCCAGGTCGTCAAGAATGCGCCGAAAAGCAGCGAAAACGCTACCGGAACGCCGAGAAACAGGCAGACGAAGAAGGTCACCGTCATCAGAAGGCTGGGCGAGATGTCGATGAATGGCAGGAAGGACGAATTGTCCATCACAAGATAGGCGATTGCCGCGGTGACGATGGCAGCCGCATTGCGCAAGAAGGTGCGGCCGTCTCCGTCCTGGAACAGCGCGAACAGGAGCCCGATAGCGGCGGTCGTGGGGATCACGCCGAAGCGGTAGGCGTTCGGCCATTGCAGGGTGATGCTGAGGCCGCCGACGAGGGTGGCGAGCCGATAGCCCGCGAACGCCAGCATGATGAGGGTCAGCGCCACAATGACGTCCCGAAGGAATCGCGTGACGCGGTACCCCAGGACGAAATCGACCGCGACATGCCGTTTCTGCCGGATGCCCATCGCCGCGCCGATGAAGATCATCCAGGTGAAGGCCCAGACAGAGAACTCCTCCGTCCAGGAAAAGGAATCGTTGAAGACGTAGCGTGAGACCACGCCTGCCAGAACGGAAAGCGACATGAGAACGAGCACGACAAAATTGACGGCGCCCATGGCTTTCTCAATGAGAGAAATCACGGGCTCGAACCGCGCCTCAATAGAGGAGCCGCGGCCAAGCGCCGTGGCCTGCACGCTATCTGGAGCTTCCATGACCTTCCTCCCGGCAGTAACGGTAGAGAGCGTCGGCTCCGGTCATGGGGCCGACGCATGAGACGCTATTTGGTGTTCTGGATGATCTTGATGAGCGCGTCGGCGTCGGGGATCTTCGCGGCGAACTCTTTTTGCACAGGTTCCATCAGCGCAATCCAGGGCGCCTTGGCCTCGATCGTCTTGATCTTGGCGCCCTTGCTTTCGGTTTCGGCGAGCGCTGCGCTGTCCGCCTTTTCCTGTAGCGCCGGCAGTTCTTTCTGGGCCTTGACGGCCTCTTCGGTAACGATCGCCTTGTAGTCGTCGGGCAGCTTGTTCCACCAGTTGTCGGCCACCACCCAGGTGCCGAAGGCGTAGATGTAGTCGATCTTCGTGTAGTAGGGCGCGACTTCATAGAATTTGAACGTCAGGTAGTTTGAGGCCGTGTTGTCGAAATAGTCCGCCACGCCGGTCTGCAGCGCATTGTAGATTTCGGGAGCCGGGATCGGCACGGGATTGGCGCCGACCGCCTTCCAGGTCGCAACGAAGAGCGGGCTCTGGATGACGCGCATCTTCTTGCCCTTCACATCGTCCGGCTTATCGATCGGAAAGGTGCTCATCAGGTTGCGGGCGCCGTTGACGGAAAACCCGAGCAGATGGAACCCCTGCTCCTCGAATTTCGGAGCAAGCTGCTCCGTCAGCGGCCCGTTGATCGCAACGGCCTGGGCATCCGACGTCACCAGGAAGGGAAGATCGAGCACCTGGACCTGCGGCACCCAGGACGACAGGACTGAACTGGTGAGAACGCCCATCTGCACGGAACCCAGCCGGATTCCCTGCGCCGCGTCGGCTTCGCCGCCAAGCAGGCTGTTGGGATAGATCTTGATATCGACGTCGCCCTTGGTGCGCTGGCGCACCGCTTCAGCGAAATTCTCGGCAGCGACCTCCTTGGGATTGCCCTTCTGGACGTCGAGCGAAAGCTTGGCGGTGAACTTGGCAGCTAAAGCGTCTGTGGCAGACAGGGCGGTCGCTGCTATCGCGGCGGAAAAGATCAAGGCAAGGATAGATTTCACGTGGGTTCTCCTCTCTGAAGTTTGGAATGCAGAAAATTGGGCGTAGGGTTATTGGCCCATCGCCGGCGACGTTTACAGATCAGATCAGCGGCGCCAGGCTGGCATCGAGAAGCGAGGGATCCACCTCTCTCTCGATCGCTTCGAACATACTTTCTACGAAAGCGATGAGATCGTTCGTGGCCCTCACCGCCCGATCTTCATGGCGGTTTGCCACGGCATCGAGGATCGCCAGATGGCAATCGATGGCCGCGGCCAGGCCGTCCGTGGCCGACAATTGTGTGTGATGAATCCAGCCGATCCGCCGGAAGATCGTGTGGAGCGGACGTAACGTATGCTCGAGAAACGGCTCGGCGGCGGCGGAGAGAATAAGCTTGTCGATGCGGCGGTCCAGAACGTTGAAGGCATCGACCGTCAATGTATCTCGCCGCTCTCCCAGTAGACGGGACATATGCAGCAACTGGTTGCGGTGGGTCGACTGCGAGCGTTCGGTCGCAAGCTGGATAACGAACCGCTCCAGATCACCGCGAAGCCGGAGCAGCGTCCGGTCACGGGCAAGATCGATCGGCGCGATTTGGAGCCCGTGGCGCGGATGGACGACGATCAGGGTGTCGTCAGCGAGCCTGCCGACGGCCTGATGGACCGGCGTACGACTGAATCCCGAGAGGTTCTGAAGCTCCTGGATCGAAAGCCGGCTGCCCGGCCTGAGCTCACAGTTGATGATCAGCCCCTCGATCCTCTCGTAAGCGAGCTCGAAGAGATTTCTAGAATTTTGTCGCCGGGGCGCATCCTCCGCCACCAGCGAATCCGCCAGTTTCGGCACTGTTCGTTTGTTAGCCATGCCAATCCTCCCGAGACGGCGTTCCAACTCACCGTAAAAACTCTTATGACATATTGTGATATTTCACAACAGGGATTACGCTGCCGTACGTTACCGGGGAACATGGTCACTCATGACTTGACCGTGCGCCGTTCTCTGGAAGCAATATCTGGAGGAGGATTTCGACCATGAAAATCACTGCGCTTGAAACCCTGCGCACCGAGGAATTCTCCAACGTCCTGTGGGTGCGCGTGCACACCGACCAAGGCACGATCGGGTTGGGAGAAACCTTCTATGGCGCCGGCGCGGTGGAAGCTCAGATCCACGACACGCTGGCGGGCCGTCTTCTTGGACAGGACCCACTGCGCATCGAAGCACTCAATCGGATCATGACCGACCTGCCGATGGCGCAGGCATCGACGGGCGTCGAATATCGCGCCGCTTCTGCCATCGACATCGCGTTATGGGACCTGTTCGGCAAAGTCTGCCATCAACCGGTGCATCAGATGCTTGGCGGCCTCTGCACCGACAGACTGCGGGTGTATAACACCTGTGCGGGGTATGGTTACGTGCGCAACAAGAATATCCGCCCGGTCGACACCTGGAACCTCGGCAACAAGGAGGGTCCTTATGAAGATCTCGCAGCGTTCATGACCGATGCGGGAGCGCTGGCCGAGAACCTGCTCGAAAGTGGCATTACAGCCATGAAGATCTGGCCGTTCGACCCGGCCGCGCAGGAAAACCGCGGCATGTTCATCAACGCCGAGCAGATGAAAAAGGCGATCGAACCCTTCGAGAAAATACGCAAGCGGGTCGGCGACAAGATGGAGATCATGGTCGAGTTCCACTCCTTATGGAACCTGCCGACAGCAAAGACAATCGCTCGCGCGCTCGAGCCCTATCAGCCGACCTGGTATGAAGATCCCATCCGCATGAATTCTCCGCAGGCGTTGGCGGAATATGCGGCCTCAACCGATGTCTGGGTATGCGCCAGCGAAACGCTCGGCACGCGGTTCCCCTACAAGGACATGCTCGATCGCGACGCCACTCATGTCGTGATGGTCGACCTGTGCTGGACCGGCGGCCTGACGGAGGGGCGAAAGATCGCGTCCCTCGCCGACACCTATCACCGCCCCTTCGCCCCGCATGACTGCACCGGGCCGGTCGGCTTCGCGGCCGCCGTGCATGCGTCCTTCAGCCAGCCCAACACGCTGATCCAGGAATCGGTTCGGGCGTTCTACGACGGCTGGTACAAGGAACTGGTCACTGTGGTTCCAACCATCAAGGACGGCTATGTGCTGCCGATGGAAGGTCCTGGCCTCGGCGTCGACCTGCTTCCTGCGGTATACGAGCGCTCTGACCTCATCTGCCGCAAATCCGAACTGTGAGGCACTGATATGACTCTGTTCGATCTCTCCGGTTCCACCGCTCTCGTCACCGGTTCTTCCCGGGGCCTTGGCCGCGCGATTGCGGAGGGGCTGGGCGCCGCCGGTGCCCGGCTTGTCCTCAACGGCCGTGCCGGCGCCGGCCTCTCGAAGGCCGCGCACGAAATGCGCGCCGGCGGCAACGAGGTGCACGAAGCCGTTTTCGACGTGACCGACGAGGCAGCGGTCAAAAAGGCCTTCGACCGCTTCGACGCTGAGGGGCTCGCGGTCGATATCCTTGTCAACAATGCCGGCATCCAGCACCGGCAGCCGATGGTCGATCTGTCGCTTGCCGACTGGCAGCGCGTGATCGACACCAACCTGACCAGCGCCTTTCTCGTCGGGCGCGAAGCGGCACGCCGCATGATCCCGCGCGGGCACGGCAAGATCATCAACATTGGCTCACTCACCAGCGAACTCGCGCGCGCCACCGTCATCCCGTACACCGTTGCAAAGGGCGGTATAAAGATGCTCACGCGCGGCATGGCGGCCGAATGGGCGAAATCCGGCATCCAGGCCAATGCGATCGGCCCCGGCTACATGCTGACCGATATGAACGAGGCCCTCGTCAACGACGAGAAGTTCGACGCCTGGGTGAAGGCAAGGACCCCAGCCGGCCGCTGGGGCAAGCCGGAGGAGCTGATAGGCACCGCCGTCTTCCTTGCGTCGCGCGCCTCGGATTACGTCAACGGCCAGATCATCTACGTCGATGGCGGAATGATTTCCGTTTTGTGAGCAGTGCCTGCATGCTCCTTTGAGTAGGCTCTAAATCTTGTCGGACATCGATCAACTCGTTGTCGCGTGGCGCCAACTGGGTCGCTACGTATCCGGTACGCATGTCCGCCGTCATTGTTCAGGCGCCGAAAGCTGCCAGTCCGCTTTCGGCCCCCTTCCGGTCCCCTTCCGGTCATTCACGCGCCCGCCGATAGCCGAAGGAGCCAGTGCTGTTGACGTCAAAAACACAAAGGCCGCCACTACATGTTCGCCATTTGTGCTTCGAAAGTCGCATAAATGGCAGTGAGGAACGCAGCCGGCCCATGACCGCTGTGATGTCCGGAATTATTTGGCATTTCATGGGGTTTACCAGTCCGGAATTATGGGCCGCAGGCGTTCAGCCTATACGATTGAAAACAAGAGGATTTTCAGGTCGAGGATAGGGGTTTCCGATCCAAAGACCGGGTTTACCAATGGCCACAATCACAGCTAATTCTGGATTGGCGTTAAGTGGTTGAATCAGCGTGGAAGTTAAGCGCCTCTATTGGTCAACCTGCTTGCGGTCGGCAACGGATAGGTCAACCCCAAAAACCCAGGATTGGTAACCGAAGCAGCAGCCCTATCGACTAAGATTCAGCTCTACGCCTTCACTGTCCCCAGCAAGGGCTCTCGGTAGCGAATGGCGCCCTTGAGCGGGCGAGGGCGGCAAGGCGTGGATGTCACGACACATATAACTCGAGCTGCTACTCGGTGGTTTCCGTTCTGCAGCTGGGGACTAGCGCACGATGTCGAGGAAAGAGTTCGTTCCACTCAACCTGCTCGCCAGCTTGGCGGGAATCTCTCGACAAGCGGTTTGGAAGGCCTGCCAGCGCGGCAACTGGCGGGGGCACGCCCTGGAGGTGCGCGTCGTTCAGGGCAAGGGTGGCAACGCGGGCAAGCAGTATCTCGTTAGTTTGGCTTCCCTCCCACCGGAGTTGCAACTCCGGTTAAAGCCCATTGAAACGCAGGCTCAAAACCGTCCGAAGCCGATTGCAAGCCGGGGGCGGCGCGGCAGAGCGGATCAAGGCAAGAAACGCGTCGTCATCAGTCGGCAATGGGATGCTTTGGTACCGTTCGACGCTGTCACCAAGGCCCAGATTGCAGAGGATCTAAAACAGGAAACTCGAGGCCTTTTGGCGGCCGGCGCAGCCTGGGGACATGTCAAAATCTTGGCTCGCAACCTTCTGGCAGAGACCACTAGGTCATGGGGATTCCGCCCCCAATGATCCAGCCAGTTTTGAGCAAGCTTGTTCGATCCCGTGGACGCTCGTTTCGGAAGAGATGCATTATCGGAAGGTCCATCAGTTTCGCACGAACCGCAAAGGTTACGAGGACAGCCGACCGCGCGGGCGGCGCTCCATAGAAGGCATGCGCCCGATGGAATTGGTCGTCGGAGATGTGCATCCGATCGACATCCACCTGACGCGGGCGGACGGCTCGATTTGTACTGCAAAGCTGATCGGGTTCCTCGACTGGGCGACTGGCCGCGTTTGGTGTGATTTGATCGCATTCGACACGCGCGGCAGCGTCAACAACCGTGATGTGATCGAAGTATTTGCGGCCATGGTGGATCATCCAGCCTTCGGCCTGCCTGAAGCTCTCTATATCGACAACGGCAAGGAATACGGGTTCGCGACGTACCTCGACGACGCCATGACACTGATGGTGCCCGGGTTCCATGGGCCGGGTCGCTCGATGCGAGTTGTCAATGCCTTGCCCTACAACGCCTCGGCAAAGCCCATCGAACGCTGGTTCGGCGACTTCGAGTCACGCTATCTGAGCACGCTACCGGGCTGGATTTCCGGCAACCGTATGAACAAGCGCCAGGAAGCGATCGGCCGGACGGTTGCGCCCTATGGCACCTTCGAAGATTTCATTCCCGCGTTCTTCGGTCTCCTGAAGGCCTATCACAGCATGCCTACGGGAAAGCAGAGTGGCCTCAAGGGGCATTCGCCCAACACCACTTTTCAACAGCACGTGGTTGCGGGCTGGTCAGCAATCACCATGAGCCGGGACGAGGTCCGTGCTGCAGTCGCGCGCCGGGTCGAGCGCACCGTCATTCAAGGCGCGATCCAACTCCGTGGGCGTCGGTGGTCCTGCGAAGAGTTGTGGCAGTACACGCACGACAAGGTGCTGGTCTGCGACCCGGTCTATCATGCGCCGGCAGAGCTGCTTGTGCTGGACATGAAGGGTAAAAGGCTCGGGATCGCAACCCCCGATGTCCCACTTCATCCACTTGATCATCGTGGCGCCCAAAGCACGGCAGCACGAGCAAAGGCGCACCGCGATGCGATAGTGCAGATGGGCCGCTCGGTCCCGAAAATCGATGTTGCAGCTCGGCTGATGGCGCTTGGTCAGGATCAACCTGAAGTCATCCCCAACGAGCCGGCGGGCAAAGTATCATTCGACCCGTCTCAGCGGCCGGCGCGGATTCTGATGCCGAAGAAGCCGTTGATTCCTGAAGAGCGCCGGCGCGAACAGGACGAGCGCATGGCCGCTCAGATGGACTTGGTGAAGAGGATCGTCGGATGACGATATTCGTTGAAACCCGGGCTGCGCTCACCGTGCGGGCTGCGTTCGATACGGCGGTCAAGATCCGATATCC
This sequence comes from Mesorhizobium sp. B2-2-4, assembly GCF_006442375.1. NCBI lineage: Bacteria > Pseudomonadati > Pseudomonadota > Alphaproteobacteria > Hyphomicrobiales > Phyllobacteriaceae > Mesorhizobium > Mesorhizobium sp. B2-2-4. The sequence continues at coordinate 308,880 of NZ_VFWB01000004.1, forward strand.
GGTGCTTGCGGTCGGCAAAGCCGGACTCGGAAAGACTGTAGCGCTCAACTGGATAGCCGGCCAAAGCGGAGCTGCCTATTGTGAAGTTGCGCAGCATACCAAGGCTATCAGGCCGATGTTCCTGATGCTGCATGACGCGTACGGCGTCCAAAGGGGCAGCAAGCACACATATGACCTTGCCAAGGATTGCATGAAATTTTTTGGGCGCCCGATGCGGCCCGACGCGTCCGTTGCTCGTGGACGAATATCAGAACTTCACACCCACTGTTTTGCGGGAGCTGCTGCATCTTCAGGAGCGATGCGGCTTCGCTTTACTGCTCGCCGGCAACACTCATCGGTTAGCGGGCACGAGGCGTGATACCCATGCTATGGATTAGATCGAAAGCCGTATCGGCATGCGTTTCGAGATCGGGCAGCCGACGCGGGAGGACTGCATAAGGATCGGCGCCGAAAACAACGTTGAGGGAGCCGACGCCTACGAAGCGATTGTTATCTACGGTGAGAACACCTCGCTTCGCGCGCTTTGCCACCTCCTCCAGAATTGCGCTGCCGTTACCAATGGCGTTGGCAGCATTCGTCTTTCTCGGATCGAGACCACGCTTCGTGTCGTGTCGTGCGGCAGCGATGCGCTCAAGCTTTTGCACGAGCGCGGCGACGACCTCCGAAGATCGGCTTAATTCCGGACAGCGACAGATAATTCCGGACTGCACACCAGCACAGCAGTGAAGGGCCTCGAAATCACGGTTGGGCGCTGGGTTACGGGCCCGTCACATCGACATATGACGAGATCAGAGTTTTGCCTGCAAGAGCCCTTATACCTTCTACCTTCCGGGTATTAGCCCCATTCAAACGCAGAAAGACGACCTTAGCACGGGTTCTGGTGAACGAGACGATGATTCCATTGTGCAACTCATCCCCGCATTGCGGGCTTTGCGCACACATTCTACCGAGCCCCGAACGATGCCGACGACCTCGTTCAGGAAACCTTAGTCAAGGCACTTAACGCCTTTGACAGCTGCGAGCAGGGCACCCGATTGAAGTCGTGGATGTTCACGATTACGCGAAATACGTTTTACACGAAAGTGAGAGTTTACGCACCAGAAGCCCCTGGGGCTACGGACTGGATCGCCGACTTGTCAGACTATCGGGAGAAGGGCGTCAGAGCACAAACCCTGACGCAAGAAGTCAGGAGGCCGTATCAGGAACGATAGGGGATCGGTTCACCGCCGTTGAAGAAGGTCCAGAAGCTTTCATAGACCAGGTCTGGGCGGTGCTCGGCCGGATAGTGACCGGTCGGGATAGCCCAGCCCCTCAAGTCAGGTGCCCAGGGTTCCCAGGCTTCAATCGGCGTCAGATGACGGCCGACATGGCTGTTGCTACCCCAGATCACCATCGCCGGGCACTTGATCTTCTTCTTGCCGAAATCGGCCGTGTCCATGGCGAGGTCGAGCGTCACCGTCGCGCGATAGTCCTCGCACACCGCGTGGATCTGTTCGGGCGTCGTGCAGCGGGCATATTCCTTGAACGCTTCGGGCGAGAATATCTCCAGGCCCACGCCTTTCTTGTTGAGCTTGTAGTTGATGTAATAGTCGAGATCGGCACAGATCAGCTTCTCGGGGAAGGGCGCCTTTTGCGCCATGAAGAACCAATGGTAGCTCTCCAGCCCCCAGCCGAGGGTGACGTTGGTGAGAAGATGGTAGGTGGGGATGATGTCGAGCGCGCAGAAGCGCGTGATCCTGTTGGGCTGGTCGAGCACCATGCGAAAGCCGACACGTGCGCCGCGGTCGTGGCCGGCAAGCGCGAACTTCTCAAATCCGAGTTCGCTCATCACATCGAAGGCGTCTTCGCCCATGGCGCGGAAACTGTAGGCGGCATGGTCCTCGCCGCCATCGGGTTTCGAACTGTCGCCATAGCCGCGCAGGTCGATGGCCACCACCGTGAAGGATTTTGCCAGGGAAGGCGCGATCCGATGCCAACTGACATGCGTCAACGGGTTGCCGTGCACCAGCAGCAAAGGCGGGCCTGATCCCGCAACGGCGACATTGATCTCCGCCCCCCTGGTCTTCACCGTCCTGTAGGAGAACCCCTCCATCAAGCTGCCATGCTTCTCTTCCAGTGGCGGCATAGAGGATGCAGTGTCCGAGGTGTGCTGGGTGTCCATGGTGCTTCTCCAAAAAGGTCGTCCTAAGTCTTCCTCTCAAATTGAAGATTGTCAACAATTTTCAGTTGACTTTTTTTGGATGCGGCGCAACATCACCTCATAAGGGTCACGAAGCCAAGCTTGCGCGGCCGATATTGGGTGGCCTCACCACCGTCGAGCCGAAGGGCATATCCATGGCAAATCAAGATAGATCCGCGCGCAAGAGTGCCTCATCCCTGCCTCGTCTCGCCTTGCTGCCCGGTGACATGACAGGCATCGGCCCCGAACTCGTCGCCCGCGTGCTGTCGGATGGCAGGCTCTCCGATGTGGCGCGCCTTGTCGTTCTGGGGGACCGGCGAGTCCTGGAGATGGGGGCTCGCGACGCCGGCGTATCCCTTGCCATCAAGACCGTGCCGGATGTCGCATCCGTCGACTGGGATGCAGCCGGAACGCCTCTCATCGATCTCGGCAACATCGATCCCGAGGCCTTGCCGCGCGGCATTGTTTCACCGGAGTCCGGCAAGCTGACTGGCGACACCTTGGCCGAGGCGGTGCGGCTGGCGATGAAAGGTGACGTCGATGGCATCACCTTTGCGCCGCTGAACAAGGCAGCGCTTCATGCCGGCGGCTGGAAGTTTCCCGACGAGCACAAGATGTTTGCCGATCTATTGGGCCACAAAGGCTATTTCTCCGAGATGAACGTGCTCGACGGCCAATGGATGTCGCGCGTCACCTCGCACGTGTCGCTGCGCACGGCGCTCGATCAGATCACGCATGACAGCATCATCGAGGCGATCGAACTGGTCAATCGCACCATGCAGCGCGCTGGTGTGGAGAAGCCGCGCATCGCCGTTGCGGCGCTCAATCCTCATGCCGGTGAGAACGGGCTGTTCGGCCGTGAGGAGATCGACCTGATCGGACCGGCGGTCAACGCCGCCGCGGCCTCAGGCATCGATTGCAAGGGGCCTTTCCCCGCCGACACCATCTACATCAAGGCCTTCGCTGGCGAATATGACAGCGTGGTCGCCATGTACCACGACCAGGGGCAGATCGCGACCAAGCTGCGCGGCTTCAACCGTGGTGTGACCGTCACGGCGGGTCTGGAGACCGTATTCACCACGCCGGCGCACGGCACCGCCTTCGACATCGTTGGCAAAGGTACCGCGTCGACAGGCGCGCTGGAGAGCGCCATTCAACTCGCGGCCCAGCTTGCGCGCCGAAAGGGCATGCAGCACGTAGAGGCCGCAGCCTGAGCAGTTTTCGCCGATCATCCTGGAAAGCAAAATGACACAATCCAACAGTTTCCGCATCGCGGTCATCCCTGGCGACGGGATCGGCAAGGAAGTCGTACCCGAGGGCGTGCGCGCTTTGGAAAAGGTCGCGTCGCGGTTCGGCATCGGGCTGTCGTTCGACTGGTTCGATTTCGCTTCTTACGATTATTATGCCCGCCACGGCCGCATGCTGCCGGAAGACTGGAAGGACAAGATCGGATCGCACGACGCGATCTTCTTCGGCGCCGTCGGCTGGCCAGCCGGCGTGCCTGATCATGTGTCGCTGTGGGGGTCGCTTCTCCAGTTCAGGCGCGAATTCGATCAATATGTCAATCTTCGGCCTGTGCGCCTGATGCCCGGCGTGCGGAGCCCGCTCGTCGGTCGCGGCCCTGGCGATATCGATTTCTGGGTCGTGCGCGAAAACACCGAAGGTGAGTATTCATCGATCGGCGGCCGTATCTTCCCGGGTACCGAGCGCGAAGTGGTGGTGCAGGAAACGGTGATGACGCGTATCGGCGTCGATCGCGTGCTGAAGTTCGCATTCGAGCTTGCCGCCAAGGGCAAGCGCAAACACCTGACCTCGGCGACCAAGTCTAACGGCATCTCGATCAGCATGCCCTATTGGGACGAACGCGTGGAGGAGATGGCCAAGGCTTTCCCCGACGTGCGCTGGGACAAATATCACATCGATATCCTGACGGCTCAATTCGTCCTTCACCCCGACTGGTTCGACGTGGTCGTCGCATCGAACCTCTTTGGCGACATCCTTTCCGATCTCGGCCCCGCCTGCACGGGAACGATCGGCATCGCGCCGAGCGCCAACATAAATCCGGACCGCAATTTTCCGTCTCTGTTCGAGCCGGTTCATGGCTCGGCACCGGACATTGCCGGGCAGGGGATCGCAAATCCGGTTGGACAGATCTGGTCGGCTGCGATGATGCTTGATCACCTCGGACAGCCTGAGGCGGCTGCCGGAATTGTTTCGGCCATCGAGACCGTTCTGGCCGAGCCATCGCTGCGCACACGGGACCTCGGCGGCACAGCGAACACTGTCGAGTGCGGCAAGGCAATCGTCGCCGCGCTCTGATTTTTAGATCAATCACGCTGGCTTAGAGCCAGGACGGCAGGCTGCCTCGTCGGCAACCTGCCCGTGCCGTCGCTTGCGCCTAGGCTGCCGGCGTCGCGGCCTTGGCGATGACGGCGGTATCGTCGAGGCTCTCGATATCCCAGCACAGATCGCGCAAGCGCGCCGCCGCCCTTGCGCCCAGAACCGGTTCGGCAAGCCCACCGAACTTTGCGTTCAGGTCATCGTCGGTCATCGGCCGCGCCAGGCTGCCGATCGCATGCTCGACATGTCGCTTGAGAACACGGCCATCCCTGAGCTTGATCGTGACGTGACATTCGTCTTCGGCAACGCCTTGTGATGCCACCGCGCTGACGCGATCACGCAGCGCGATGACCTGGGGATCGCACACGCTCGCATCGCTGTACTCTGCCTCGCCGGCGCGGCCTTCGATGATGGCGACCGCCGCCGAGTGGTAGACACTGAATTTGCCTTCAAGGCCGACCTGCGGGGTTTTCTTGCCGGTCAATTCAAGCACCAGCGGATCGACTTCCAACTCAATGCTTTCGATCTCGCCGGCCTTCAGCCCGTATTCGTTGCGCAACTGCACGCAGCCGTCGATGATCGGATGGATGACGATGCCGCAAGCGAACGGCTTGTAGGTGTTCAGCCCGATCTCGAAACCGTCGCCCAGACCTTTGGTGATCTCATCGAAATTCCGCTCTGTGGACATGACATGGGCGAAACCGCGCGGCGCCTCGAGCACGCGGTTTGACGAGGTGAAGTCGCGTTGCGCCAGTAGAGCGGAGAACAGGCCATTTTGCGCCGCCCGGCCGGGGTGGAAGCTCTTGCACATGGTCCCGAACATCTCGCGAAAACCGGAAGACTGCGTGCCGGCGATGCCGAGCGCCCAGATCATCTGCTGCTCATTGAGGCCAAGCAGGCGCCCGGCGGCGGCCGCCGCGCCAAAAACGCCGGCCGTTCCCGTGATATGCCAGCCGATGTCATAGTGCGCCGGATAGACGGCATTGCCGATGCGGCATTCGACCTCGACGCCAAGGATGAAGGCATGCAGGAGATCACGGCCGCTCGTCGGCTGCAGTTGCGCGAGGCTGAGAATCGCCGAAGCGACCGGCCCTGCCGGGTGGATGATGGTCCTCAGATGGGTATCGTCGAAATCGAAAACGTGGCTGGCGATGCCGTTGATGAGAGCGGCATTCAAGGCGTCCAGCCGTTCGCGGCGGCCGAGGATCGCTGCTTGATCCTTGCCGGCGAAAGGCGACACTGCGCCTAGGGCAATGTCGACGCTTGGGTGCTGCGAGCCGCCAACCGCGCAGCCGGTCCAGTTGAGGAACGAGCGCACTGCCTCGCGCCTGACGTTCGTGGGTACGCTGTCCGCGGATGCCGACACGACATAGCGCGCCAGTATGGCTGTAACGTCCATCATTTGATCTCCCTGGATCGTTGCTGAGCATCGCGCGGCGCACCGGCATGCTTAGCGGTCTGGCGTGGATTACGCCATGAAGGCACCGCCATTGACGTGGACGGTCTGGCCGGTGATGTAACGAGCCGCCGGTCCGCAGAGATAGCGCACGAGCGATGCAACTTCCTCCGGCGTTCCGCGCCGCCTGGCAGGCGGCAGTTTCCCGGCATGATGAGAGGGTTCCTCGCCGGCACGCTGGGTGTCGATCATGCCTGGCGAAACGCAGTTCACGGTGATGCTTTCACCGGCAAGGTCATGGGCGAGCGCCCGCGTTAACCCGGCCAGACCCGCCTTCGCCGCAATGACATGCGCGCGGCCGCTCGCGCCGGTATGAGCCGACAGGCCGCCGATGTTGATCACCACGCCTTGTCCCGATTTCTTAAGGTACGGGAGCGCCGCATGGGCGGTCAGGAACGCGCCATCGAGAATGATCGAAAGCACCTCGCGCCACTCGACAAAACTCAGATCTGCAAAGGCCGTCTCGCGTCGCACGGCAGCACTGTTGACGAGAATGTCTATGCCGCCGAACTGCCGGACCGTCGCGCCGATCAGCGCGTCAACGGCATTCGGGTCGACGACGTCGGCGAGGACGGCCGCGGCCCTGCCTCCGGCAGCGATGATCTCATTGACGACGGATTCGGCTTCAGCGTGCGACGTACGTGCGTTGACGACCACCGCAGCTCCGGCACGAGCCAGTTCCAGCGCCATCACGCGGCCGATATTGCGTCCCGCTCCGGTCACGATGGCGACGCGGCCCTCAAGTTCCCGAGCGTCGTTCATGCGATATCCCTGGTTTTGCCAGCTTTGCCGATCGCATGCGTCGGATCGGCCGACGCGGGCAAGGTCATGCGGCCCTTGCCGCTGAGCACATGAAGGAAGGCTGTTTCCACGGCTGCGGCGGCGTCGCCTTCACGCAATGCTGCAACGATGCGGCGATGCTCGACATTGGATACGATCAGGCCGCCACCCTGCAGCAAGGCGCGCTCCCGAAACAGGTGCAGTTCCTTGACGAGTTCGGAATAGGCTTTGTGCAACCGGCTGTTTCCTGCAAAGCGCAGGATGGAATCGTGGAACGCCAGATTGATCGGGTAATAATCATCGAGCGAATGGGCGATGGCCGCCTCTTCCATGCGATCCAGCAAGCTCTCGAGTTCCGAAATCTGCTCCGCCGTGACTTTCGTGGCCAGAAGTCGCGCCGCTGATGCAAACAGACCGGCGCGCACATCGTAGAGTTCCGCGGCCTGTTCCTCGCCAATCCTGCGCATGAACACGCCTCGATTGGGCACGAGTTCGAGCAAGCCTTTTTCGGCAAGTGCGCGGCAAACTTCACGGATCGGGCCGCGGCTTACCGAGAAACGGATCGCCAGCGAGTTCTCGTTCAATCGCTCGCCCGGGGCGAATTCCCCCGACAGGATGAGGGTCTCTAACTCGCGCCGCAGGACGCTCGTCAGGGAATGGTTCTGAAGAAATTCAAGCTCGGCCCTCATGACATCATGATCTACTATTTACTGCAAACTGTCAACAGAATACAGTGCGTCGCTGATCGCGATCACGGGCGTTCTCGGGTGAAAGCACGACAATCGGAGGTTTCATGGACCAAATGGACGTCCCGCCGACGACAGATGCGTTGCCGCCGCCAAGCCTCCTCGATCTCTTCCTGGCATTCACCAAGCTCGGCATCACCAGCATCGGCGGTGGTGTGAACGGTATGATGCACACCGAGTTCGTGGTGAATCGGCGCTGGTTCACCGACAAGCAGTTTTTGTCCGGCCTTGCGCTCAGCCAGTCCCTACCTGGCGTCAATGTTGCAAACCTGGCGCTCTGGCTCGGGTTTCAATGTCGCGGTGTTGTTGGAGCCGTGGTTGCGCTGGCAGCGGTGGTGCTGCCACCTGCTGTCGCGATTGTCCTGATAGGAAACATCGTGCTGAGGCTCAGCCCCGATCCTGTGATCGGCGCGATGCTCGTGGGTCTCGCGGTTGCGGCGTCCGGGTTCTCGCTGTCGGTCGGCTACCTTGCCATGCGCTATGCCTGCGTCGACGTTGTTTCAATAGCCCTCTTCGCATGCACGCTGATCGGCGCGACGGTCTTTCATTTCTCGGCTCTTGCCGTGGTGGCGGTGCTCGCACCCATCGGCATCGGCGTCGGCTTTGTAAGAAACCGGCATGAAAGACGATAATCTTCTCGTCAGTCTGTTTCTGGTCTTCGCGCCCATGTCTTTGATGGCCATCGGCGGCGGGGCCTCCATTCTGGGCGAACTGCAACACAGCGTTGTCGACAACCGGCATTGGTTGACTAACAAGAGCTTCCTCGACATGTTTGCCATCTCCCGCGTTGCGCCCGGACCGGGCACGCTGATCGTCACCCTGATGGGTTGGCATCTTGCTGGATGGGCGGGCGCGATCGTTTCGACGATTGCGATTTTTGCGCCGTCGTCGCTGCTGGTGATCGTGGTCGCGCATTTCTGGCACAGCCGCCCCAACGCGGCATGGCAAGGGGCTCTGATTTATGGCCTGGCACCGCCTGCCGCCGGCCTGGTCCTGTCAAGCGTGTTCACTCTCCTGAGCAATGCGAAAGGCGGATGGATTGCCTGGTGCGTGGCCATCATGGTCGCTGTTGCGGCGCGGATGGTTCGCCTCGGGCCTTTGACGCTGATGATCGTCGGATCGGTCGTTTTCTGCGGGTTGATGACGGCTGTCGGATAGGCATTTCAGCCCTATTTCCGGGCCGAAAGGCATCACAGCATCTCTACATCGTGCAGATAGTCGTCAGTTAATTGTTGACAATTGACAAAATTAGACGGAACTTTAGCAGGAGGCACAAGCGCATCGCGTTTGTGAGGAAATGTTCGGGAGGACCCTTTGGCCTTTGTGGAACTCGACAAGCTGACCAAGCGCTACGGCAAGTTGACGGTGGTCAACCGCGTCGATCTCGCCATCGAAAAGGGAAAGCTGGTGTGCCTGCTCGGGCCATCGGGCTGCGGCAAGACCACGACCCTGCGTTTGGTGGCCGGTTTCGTTCAGCCGTCGGATGGTCAAATCCGCGTCGGTGGCCGTGTCGTGTCGTCGCCGCACGCCAGCGAACCGCCGGAAGCACGCAACATGTCGATGATCTTCCAGAGCTATGCGCTCTGGCCGCATATGACTGTGTTCGAGAACATCGCCTACGGTTTGCGGCTTCGTCGCATGGGCAAGGCCGACATACAGACTAAGACAGGTCGCATCCTCCAGGCGACCAAGCTCGAAAGTCTGGCTGAGCGCTATCCGGGCGAGTTGTCAGGCGGTCAGCAACAGCGTGTCTCCCTGGCGAGAGCCCTCGTCATCGAGCCGGAGACGCTGCTCCTCGACGAGCCGCTTTCCAACCTCGACGCCAATCTTCGCGAGGAGATGCGATTTGAAATCCGCCGCCTTCACGACGAGTTCCGCTACACGACCGTCTATGTCACGCATGACCAGACGGAGGCCATGACCGCCGCCGATGTCATCGTGGTGATGAACCAGGGCAATGTCGAACAGGCGGGTTCGCCAGAGGATATTTACGAGCGGCCTCGATCGGAATTTGTCGCGCAATTCATCGGCGGCACCAACATCTTCAAGGGCAATCGGGTCGGAACGGACGCCGTCGATTGCGGCAACGGTCTGGTGCTGCGCTGTGGCAGCGGCGACTATGCCGCCAGTGGCCAGACCGCCATATCCGTGCGCCATCACGATCTGCATCTCACCAACGAGAAACCGACGGGCGATCCGAGCAACTGGGCCACCGGAAAGGTCGTGCGCCAAGTCTATCTCGGGTCGCATCGCGATTATCTTGTCAATCTATCAGGTGGCGAAACCGTGCGGGCGATCGCGCCTGTCGATGTCGCGGTCCCGGAAAACCAGCAAATTTGGCTTCATTGCCCACCTGATCGTTGCCGGGCGCTCGCACACTAGGGAGAGAGAGAATGTCCAACAGGAAAGTCGCAGCAGGCGCGCTCTTCGCGGCGTTGACATGGGGGCAGATGGCATGGGCAGCCCCGCCCGAGCCCTACAAGGTCACCGACGAGCTCGTTGCCGCCGCGATCAAGGAAGCGTCGGTCGTCTACTACACCTCCACCGACGTCCAGGTCGCCGAGAAACTGGGCGCCGCATTCGAGGCGCACTATCCGGGCATCAAGGTCCACGTGGAAAGGGCCGGTTCGGAGCGCGTCTTCCAGCGCATAGGTCAGGAGTATTCGAGCGGCATCCACAATGCCGACGTCATCGAGACCTCCGACGCATCCCACTTCCTGACGTTCAAGGATCAGAATTGGCTGACGCCGGCTGTTCCGGAGGATGTCGCCAAGATGTGGCCGGAAAGGGATCGTGATCCCGATGGCCTGTACGCCGCTTTCCGCGCCACGCTGACGGTGATCGCCTACCGGACCGACATGGTCAAGGAAGGGGACGCGCCAAAGACCTGGACCGATCTGCTCGATCCCAAATACAAGGACAAGCTGGTGAAGTCGCACCCCGGCTACAGCGGCAACGTGATGACTGCCACCTATGCTCTTAGCCAGCTTCTCGGTTGGGACTATTTCGAGAAATTGGGCAAGCAGGGGGTGATGCAGGTTCAGTCCTCGACGGAGCCGCCGAAGGTTCTCGCCCAGGGCGAGCGTCCGATCCAAGCGGACGGCAACGAGTACAACGTGTTCATCCTCCAGGACAAAGGCGTGCCGATCAAAGCAGTCTACCCGGCGGAGGGAACCTCGATTGCTTATGGCAACGCCGCGATCCTGGCTTACGCTCCTCATCCGAGCGCAGCCAAGCTGTTCTACTCCTTCATGTTCTCGCAGGAAGCACAGCAGTTGAATGACGATTTCGGTGGTCTGCGTTCGGTTCGCCCTGATGTGAAGGAGAAATCCAACCGCACGCCGCTCTCGCAGATCAAGCTTCTCGATTCCGATCCGTCCAGCGTTCGGGATGCCGTGGAAGAGATCAAGCAGAAGTACGAAGAGTATTTCGGCACCTAAGAAGCGGCTCGGCGCCGCCCACGGATTAGGCGGCGGAGTGGAAGATCAGGCGATGTCGCCGCCGGCGACATCGCGAGATCCCGAGCCAGTCCGGCGGATGTTTCGCCGACATCGGATCAACCCAGAGGTGACCAGGTGACCATCGCTGCATTGTCCCCCGATTCCGCCAACAGGCGACACCTCGGCAGGTTCGATTTGTCGACACCGCTTTTCGTTTTTCTTGCGCTCGTCCTGTGCGTGCTGGTCCTGCTGCCATTGTTCTGGCTGGGATACTACGCCCTGACCAACAAGGCCGGTTCACCAACCCTGGCGAACCTGGCTCGCCTCTTTACCGATGCCACAATTCGCCGGGCCTTCCTCATATCGCTGGGTATGGCCGGTTGTGTCGGCCTGTTTTCTTGCCTGGTGGCCACGCCGTTGGCCTGGCTTGTCGCACGCACTGATATGCCGGGACAGCGCCTGGTCCGCAGCCTGGTGACGGCATCCTTTGTGACGCCGCCATTCCTGGGCGCTATTGCCTGGGCGATGCTGGCCGCACCCAACAGCGGCATTCTCAACAATATCTACCGCTGGGCATTTGGCCTCGATCAATCGCAGGCTCTGTTCAACATCTACACCTTCACCGGACTGGTGTTCGCGATCACCTGTTATTCGTTCCCCTTCGTCTTCACGCTCGTTGCCAACGCCTTCGACAAGGTGCCTTCCGATCTCGAGGAAGCATCTGCGATCCTCGGCGGCAAGCCAGGCACCACATTGCGGCGGGTGACGTTGCCCATGGTGCTGCCGGCGATGCTCGCCGGAACTCTGGTCGCCATCGTCCAGGCCTTCACCATGTTCGGTTCGCCGGCGATCCTGGCGCTGCCGGCGGGATTCCACGTTCTCACTACGAAGATCTGGAGCTTCTTCCAGTTTCCTCCCCGGCTTGACCTTGCGGCAGCGAGTGCCGTGCCTCTGCTTGTGGTGACGATGCTCTTGCTCTGGGGGCAGAGATGGCTGCTCGGACGGCGTGGCTATACCGTGCTCGGTGGCAAGAGCGGCACCCCCCGGCGTGTGAAGCTGGGCAACTGGAAATGGCTGGCGGGTGCATACGTGCTGTTCATCCTCTGCGTGACGATCCTGTTTCCCTATCTGGCCTTGCTCAAGGTGGCTCTGACCCACAACATCTCCGAACCGCTCAGCTGGAATTCCTTGACCCTCCACAACTTCCATTTCGTGCTTTTCGAATTCTCCAGCACGCAGCTCGCCATCTGGAACACCTTGATCCTGGGCTTGGCGACGGCAACGATCGCGACGGGCATAGCGCTTATCGTATCCTATCTGGTTGCGCGCCATGCCGTGCCGGGCGCCTCGCTGCTCGGCATGCTGGCAACCGCGCCGATTGCGATCCCGGGCATTGTGCTCGGCGTCGGGCTTTTCCTCGCCTATGCCAATCCGACATTCGGCCTCTACGGCACGCTCTGGATACTGCTCATCGCGTTCCTGACGATCGAGCTTCCAGCCGGCTACCAGCAACTGTCATCGGCCTTCCATGGCGTGCATCCGGAGCTGGAGGAAGCCAGCCGCATTCTCGGCGCCACCCGCTTGAAGACCCTCTGGCGGATCACCGCGCCGCTGCTGCGCACGAGCCTGATCGCGGCCTGGTGTTTCGTCTTCATCGGCACCATCCGGGAGTTGTCGGCGACGGTCCTGCTGACGACGGCGCAGACCAAACTGGTCTCCGTCATCATCTATGACCTGAACGAAAGCGGCGACTACGGAGCTATTTCGGTGCTTGGCATTCTGCTGCTGGTGGTCTCGTTCACCGTCGTCTTCATAGCCAACAAGGTTCCGGTTCTGGGCGGCACAGCCCCGAGAAGTGGCAGTTGATGGGATGCCGGTCTGGTTCCACAGCAATTATCGGCGTTTCACTTGACAACGCGAAGCATGTCTCAGTCATGGTCTTGGGTCGATGCTGTTTGCATCCAATTCGACGAAGGAGATCAAACCGTGGATAATGCGCTGGCAAAGCATTCGCGGCCATCGGGGCCGGGGGCAAGCGACATCTCTTGTGGCGCATCGAACGGAAGTCGAGCTCATGGCTAACGAAAACGAGAGCATGCAGGGGGTTTCGCCCATCGACTTTTTGCGCACGCGTTCCCTCGCCAATGTTGTGCAGCACGAAATAGAGCGAATGATTGTCGAGGGGGAATTCACCCCCAACGAGAGGATCAACGAAAATGCCCTGGCCCAGCAGCTCAAGGTCAGCCGGGGACCCATCCGGGAAGCCTGCAGCGCGCTTGCCGCTCTCGGCCTCATCCAGGTGATCCCCAATCGCGGCTTCTTCGTGCGCGAACTCAGCGAGGCCGAAGCCCGTGATGTCTCGGAGGCTCGCGCCTACATCTTCGCCTGCATGACCATGAGCGTTGCGGAGAGGATCACCGCCCCCGAGGTTGCCGAGTTGAGTGCGCTCGTTGATCGCATGGACGTGCTGGCCAAGACCGGCGAGGTGAGCCAGTACTATCCGGTCAATCTGGAATTCCATTCCGAACTGGCGAGGATGTGTGGCAACGCACGGCTGGCGCAAATCTACCTCGGTCTCGCCCGTGAGCTCCATATCCAGCGTTATCGTGCGTTGGCGAGTGGCGACGTGCTCGACATATCCAACCGCGAGCATCGGGCCATAGTGGAGGCTGTTGCCGCCCGCGATCCGCAACGGGCCTTCACGGCCGGGCGGGAGCATATCGTCAACGGCACGTCGCGTACGCGCAGGGCCAGTGTGGCTTTGCGCCACGGCTCCGACTGACCCACCAGCGCGACTCTCATCCATTTCTGTTGTCGACGTCGAGGAAATATACGCTGGTAGCATTTGCATGCCAGCGGTATGGCCGTCCGACGAACGTCGAAAAACCTGCTTGCCTGTCAACAAAAAATTGTTGACAGTTTACCAAAACTACCTTCCTACTCCTCTGCACCACGGTGCCATAAACGGAGCCGAGCTTGAACTCGGCACTTGGTTTGGACCGGCACACCGTTCGATGGAGAGGATTATCAATGCCCGACACCGCACATGCAGGGCTCACAAATTATGTGGCGGAATTTGTCGCAGCAGCCACTCCGGAAGATCTGCCGGCCGACGTCGTCGCCCTCGGCAAGAAGTCGATATTGGACGGCATCGGGTTGGCTCTTTCCGGCTCGGTCGCGCAGAGCGGCGACCTTGTCCTACGCCATCTCGATGAGCTTGGGCTGATGCCGGGTACCGCCACGGTCATCGGCGCTGGGCGCAAGGTCGCACCCCGCTTTGCGGCCTTCGCCAATGGTGTCGGCATTCACGCCGACGATTACGACGACACCCAGTTGGCCGTGGCCACGGATCGTGTCTACGGCTTGCTGACCCATCCTACGGCGCCGGCACTACCGGCGGCCCTGGCTATCGGTGAGCAGGTGGGCGCTACGGGCAAACAGGTGATGTTGGCGTACCATCTTGGCGTCGAGGTCGAGTGCAAGATCGCCGAGGCCATCGCGCCGCGCCACTATCAGACCGGATTTCACGCGACGGCCACTTGCGGGACCTTTGCCGCCGCTGCCGCCGCGTCTTGGCTTCTATGGTTCGACGCCAAGACCACGGCTCGCGCGCTTTCGATCGCAGGCAGCCAGTCTGCTGGCCTGCGCGAGAATTTCGGCACAATGACCAAGCCGTTCCACGCGGGGCGCGCATCGGAAAGCGGCGTCGCTGCCGCACAATTCGCCGCTCACGGATGGACTGCCACCGACAAGATACTGGAGGCCCCCCGCGGGTTCTTCCAGGCGGCCGGCGGCGGTTACGATGAGAACGCGATCCGCGGCCGCCTCGGCGATCCCTGGACGTTCGCCAATCCGGGCATCTCGATCAAGCCTCATCCGTCGGGGTCGTTGACCCATCCCGGCATGACGGAAATGGCGCGTCTCATCCGCGAGAATGGCATCAAGGCCGGGGATGTGAAGCACGTACGGGTCGGCACCAATTCCAACATGCCGAATGCTCTGATCCATCACCATCCGCATGACGAGTTGCAGGCCAAGTTCTCCATGGAGTTCTGCATGGCCATCCTCTTGCTCGACGGCAAGGCCGGGCTTGGCGAGTTCACCGATGCGACAACGGAGCGGGCGGATGTCAAGGCGATGATCGACAAGGTCGATTTCGTCGTTGACGAAAGGGCCGAAAAGGCCGGCTATCACAAGATGACGACGATCATCGACATCACGCTCAACGATGGCCGCGTCATCCACGGCGAGGCCGACTTCGGCAAGGGCAGTCCCGCCAATCCGATGAGCTACGAAGAAGTTGCCGACAAGTTCAGGGACAACGCCGCCCACGCCCGTCTTGCCCGTTCGGCGGCGGACGAGGTCGTCTCGCTGGTGCGCGACCTGGAAGAACAGCCCTCCATCGAGCGGCTGATGAGTCTGGTCGCCAAGGCCGGCTGACCGATCTTCACGGCGCCGCGGCATCAGCGCCGTGGCCGGCATTCAGAAAGGTTGGCCCGATGGCCCATCTCACGATCGGCATCCTCAATGGCGACGATATCGGACACGAGATCGTGCCTGCTGCCGTGCGGATCGCACGGAGCGCCGCCGCGCGGAGCGGTCTGGAAATCGACTGGCGACCGATGCCGATCGGCCGCTCGGCGCTCGACACGCACGGCTCGACAATGCCCGACGGCACGCTCGAGACACTTTCGACACTCGATGGTTTCATACTCGGGCCGATCGGACATCGTGCCTATCCAAAAGTGCCTGGCGCGATCAATCCGCATCCGATCCTGCGCAAGCACTTTGGCCTTTTCGCCAATGTACGGCCGACGCGTTCCTTCCCCGGTCTCGGCGCACTGTTCGACGACGTCGATCTCGTCATCGTTCGGGAAAACAACGAGGGTTTCCAGCCGGATCGCAATGTGGTTGCCGGTTCCGGAGAATTTCGCCCCACGCACGATACGACCATTTCGGTTCGCGTCATCACCCGTGCCGGCAGCTATCGCGTCGCTAGGGCCGCGCTCGAACTTGCCAGGACCCGGCGCAAGAAGCTGACGATCGTTCACAAGGACACCGTGTTCAAGCTCGGCTGCGGTATGTTCGTGGAGGAATGCTATCGGGCCGCCGAGCAGTTCCCCGATGTCGCGGTCGATGAGGTTATCGTCGACACCTTCGCCATGCGGCTGCTGCGCGATCCCCAGACATTCGATGTCGTCGTCACCACCAACATGTTTGGCGACATACTGAGCGACGAGGCCGCCGGCCTTGTCGGCGGCCTCGGCATGGCGCCCGGCCTTTGCATCGGTGAAGGCAACATAGCCATGGCGCAGGCAGCGCATGGCTCTGCTCCCGATATCGCCGGCAAGGGCATCGTCAATCCCTATGCGATGATCGAATCCACCCGCATGCTGCTGGAGTGGCTTGGCCACAACCGCGGCATTGCCGAGGCGCTCGGCGCGGCGTCCATCATCGCGGAAGCCACCATTGCCGCGCTCTCGCGGCCTGAAACGCGCACCGGCGACATACGCGGGACCACCAACACCGAAGGAATGACCAGCGCCATCATCGCTGCCATCGAAAAGGAATCTCAAAATGTCCTTGCATAAGATCGCGGTCATCGGCGGCGATGGTATCGGCCCGGAGGTCGTTGAGGCCGGCGTCGAGGTGCTGGAAGCCCTGGCCGCCGTCGAGCCAGGCCTTGCCTTCGATTTCAAGCGCTTCGATTGGGGTTCGGACTACTATCGCCGCAACGGCCGCATGATGCCGCGGGATGGCCTCGAACAGATCAAGGGCTTCGATGCGATCTATTTCGGCTCGGTCGGCGATCCCAATCTCCCCGACGACATCACGCTCTGGGGCTTGCGTCTGGCCATCTGCCAGGGATTTGACCAATACGCCAATGTGCGGCCGACGCGTCTGCTGCCTGGACTGACCGGTCCGCTGCGGCCCGAACTCGGCAAGCAGATAGACTGGGTGATCGTCCGTGAAAACAGCGAAGGCGAATATGCCGGCGTCGGCGGCCGCGCCCATCGCGGCCTGCCGATCGAGGTCGGCATGGATGTCGCCGTCTTCACACGCACCGGCATCGAACGGATCGCCCGCTTTGCCTGCGACCTTGCCATGTCGCGCCCCCGCAAGCTGCTGACGGTGGTGACAAAGTCGAACGCACAGCGCCACGGCATGGTGCTTTGGGACGAAGTCGTGCGCGAAGTGGTTCGCGACCACCCCGGTCTGACGGTCGACTGGATGCTGGTCGACGCCATGACGCAGCGCATGGTCAACAAGCCAGGCAGCATCGACACGGTTCTAGCGACCAACCTCCATGCGGACATTCTTTCTGACCTGGCCGCAGCGCTTGGCGGGTCGCTCGGCATCGGCTCGACATCGAACATCGATCCGTCGCGCAGTCATCCGTCCATGTTTGAACCCATCCATGGTTCGGCCTTCGACATCACCGGCAAGGGAGTCGCTAATCCGCTTGGATCGTTCTGGACGGCAAGCCTGATGCTTGATCATCTCGGTGAGCAGGCCGCGTCGCGACGTCTCATGGTTGCGATCGAAACCGTCACCGGTCGAGGAGAATATCTAAGCCCCGATCTTGGTGGCGCCGCCAGCACCGCCGAGGTAACCTCTGCGGTGATCGCCGCAGTTTCGGGTGTGAACAGTCCAAGCTCCTGACGCTCGCCCAGACAGAAGTTCTCATTACACGCGCCTTTGGCCAATTCCGGCCGAGTGCATTTTGGTTTCCGCAGATTGGGACGACAGGCTCGTCGAAGCATACCAAACTTAAGTTCACCATCTGCTTTACCAATGAAGGATGGATGGGGACAAGAGAGACTGCTTCGTTGCCGACGACGCATTGCCGAGCGGCGATGGTTCGATAGCTTTCGTCCAATCTCGAAAGGGTGCCCTTCAGGTTGCGCCGAGGACGACACATCCAGCGTCCCAGTTTCGGCCGACAGCGGGCCGTATTTGAGAGAATTGGTTGCAAGCTCGTGGATGATCAAAGGAGTCAGGACAAAAGCAGTTCAAAATCTTGCGCGGCCTTTATCAACCAAAGACAGCAATATCCTTGTGATGTATGGCTTTTCATGCGATTCTTCAGGCGGATCTGAAGGAGGTGAGAATGCCTGAAATGCCTGCAGCGCTTTCCAGCATTCGGACTGTTGAAGAAATGATCGTGGCCTTCCGGGATGAGCAGCATTGCCGTCGGTTACTGGAAAGCATGGTGTGGCCGGATGGCCGGATCTGCCCAGCCTGTGGTTTCAAACGCTCGATCGCGATAGCCGGCCGCGACATGGGCAGGCGGCGCGCCCGACCGGGTCTTTATCAATGTTCCAGCGGCGATTGCCGGTTCCAATTCACTGTGACGACACACACGCCTCTGCACTCCACGAAGCTTTCCTTGCGTGTTTGGCTGAAGGCGATGTGGCTGTTACTGCAATCGGACAAGGGCTTGTCGTCGGTGCGTCTGGCCGAGGCGCTCGGGGTGAGCCAGCCAACGGCCTGGCGGATGGGACATGCACTGCGGCTCATGGTGGCGCGGGATAACATGCTCGACGGCACAGTAGAGATCGACCATTTCCATCTCGGCGGAAGGTCCAGAAAGAATCCTGACGACCCGCCTCCGGGTCGCGGCCGGAAAGGCCAGGCGAACACGGACAAAACGCCAGTCATGGCAATGGTGCGGCGACCGACCGATGTCATGCCTGGCACTCCAGCCGGTGACGCGCGTGCCGCGGTCGTGACCGGTCTCTCGGTGCGGGCAAGCGAACGCGTCATTGAAGCGCAGATTGAGTCCGGAGTTCATTTGATGAGCGACGAGTGGAAAGCATTCATGGCCATTGGTGAGAGCTTTGCCAAGCACGAGACCGTGAAGCATTCCCGCGGCGAGTATGTTCGCGACGCCGTCCACGTCAATTCGGTGGAGGGCTTCAACTCCCGCGTCCGCCGTACCATCGCCGGCGTCTTTCATCATATCAGCCCGCAGCATGCCGACCTGTATTTCCACGAGATAGGCTTCCGATGGTCGCAACGCGTCGTCACAGGAAACGCCATTCGTAAAACCAGGCCTGGCCGGGAGAGCGTGCGAACCTTGTGGTCGCGCGTGCCGCCTGCGCTGCAATTGATGAATGTCTTCCGCACCGCCACGGGTCGTCAGATGCGCCGAAGCCCCGATGGCGGCATCACCATCAAATCTGCCGTAGCTGTCTTTGGTTGATAAAGGCTTCTTGCGCTAAGAGCGAACGGAGTGAGAACTTATGCGGCACGCCGTAGCCCAACCGGGAGTCTCAGCGACCGGAACCCTTCCGGCAGATGCTGATCGCTATCCCATCTGTAGATGCCGGTCAGATTGATATGATCCAGCTCAGCGGCGAGATGTGCTTGAGCAGGTGATCCGGAAATCTCGCGACGCATTTTGCGCAAGTGGGTGACGGCACGTTCAATATAGACCGTGTTCCAATGGACGATGGCGCTGACGACGAGGTTGAGGCGGGAGGCGCGGAAGGCTTGGCTTTCGAACGATCGGTCACGGATTTCGCCGCGCTCGTGGAAGAAGACGGCGCGCTTCAGCTTATGCGCCGCCTCACCCCTTGTTGAGGCCGGCCTGGCAACGCCGTCGTAGCACTGGACTTGAGTACCATTCGATCATGAACAGCGATCGCTCGATCCGGCCAAGTTCCCGTAGCGCCCTTGCGAGCTGGCTTTCCTTCGGTGATGCTGACAGCTTCTTCAGGATTGTAGACGGCACCACTGATCGCGTCGTGATCGACGCCGCCAAATGGAGCAGATCATCCCAATGATCGAGAATCAGAGCTGCGTTGATCGGTGCCCCGATATGGTTCGACAACGCCGGATAAGCATCGCCTTTCTCGAAGGTGTGGAACTTCCGATCCTTGAGGTTGCGTAGCCGTGGCGCAAGGCGGCCGGCACCAAGGTGCTGTGCGCGACATGGCAAAGGTGCCGCGTCTACTTCATGAGGAACGTGCTGGCCCATGCCGGCAAGAGTGGCCGCAGGGTCGTCTCAGCCTTCATCGCCACCGCTTTCGCCCAGGAGACGCTCGAGGCCGCGTCCGTACAATGGCGCGCCGTCGCCGACCAGATCCGGCCGAAGGTGCCGAAGCTGGCGACAATCATGGACGACGCCGAGCTCGACGTGCTGGCCTACATGACCTTCCCGAAGGAACATCGCGCCAAGCTCCACTCGGCGAATCCGATCGAGCGTCTCAACGGCGCAATCCTGCTCGAATAGAACGATGAATGGGCAGTGCAGCGGGCCCAGATATATGACTCTGGAAACGATCAGCCAGATGAGCGATGATCCCATGATCAGCCTGCCAGGCGTGGCGCGCTGATCAACCCGGCCCATGCCGGAGAGCACGGCGACCAATGCCGCCAGCTACACCACGCCGCGGGACACGATCCAACGCGTCGATCCCGAAGGAGCGCTGGAGCGACGGAACCAGAGCGCCTGGAGGGCGATCCAAAGAAGAGCCGCAAGCATCAACCGCTGATGATGCTGGACGAATTCCCTGCGCTAGGCTAGGTCGCGTCGACTTCTTCGAGACCGCGCTCGCCTTCATAGCCGGTTCGAATCCGACCCCGGGAACATTCAGTGCTGATCAAATATGGCGCAACTGCTAGAGTAAGCACCGCTGCGGGACCGCTTATGCTATACGCAGGAAGGCCTTCGGGCCTCCCTTTTGTCGTGTGCGGACGGTGGCGTTGAATGTTGCAGGACCTCGGCCCTGAATCGGATCAAGGCTTATAGCCGCTCAGCGTACCTGGCGGTTTCCGCAAGCCTTAGAGTCCCGTGGCCGTCGGCATTTTTCGGCTGCGCAAAGACCTCAAACGGAACGGTCGTTGGCGGGTTTCGCTCACGCCGAACTGCCAACTTTGTTGACCGACGCAGCTATAGCTGAACGGATCGGGAAATGGTGTAGGAGTGGTGTGGATCATACGGTGCTTTTGAAGCTATGACAGCCAAGCGCCATATCTCTCCGTAAGTCACTGATTTTTTTTGGAGAAATTTGGTAGCGGGAGAGGGATACCGTCAATACAGTGCAGCCACGGAGTTCGTTTGCTAACTCGACTTCTTTGTGAGTTACAGGGCAGTTTGCAGCCTCAAATCGTGTCCCCGCAACCACTTTCATCATAAATCAATAACCGTCCCGGTCTGACCGGGGCGGTTTTTGCGTTTAAGGGCTGTTCAACGTCCAGAATGGCTGAGTTACCGCCCCGCCCCCCCTTGGCCTCGGCGTGATCCCGCGGCTCGATACGCTGGGTGAGCCTATCGCGAGCAACAGGTTCGGGCGGTATGTCGATCGCCTAAGCCGCGTCACATAAACTGAACATCATCCGCTTTGTGTGCCTGTCTACGGATCGTCAAGTTGGCCCAAGGCTGCCGGTCGGCAATGCGCCTTATTCCGGTGGTTCGGGATGTCTTTGCCATTACCCAAAAGCAGACGTCACCCGAAAGCCATCCCCCCTCGGCAAAATATGCCGTGTTACCTCCTTTGCCAGCTCATGGGTTCCGACAGCGCCTGCATAACGTGGAGCTCAAAGGCGCCGGGCGCGTGGCTGGCCTCGGCCAACTGCCGGGCGTCCCACTCTCGGGCAATGCCGCCCTCGGCCAGAAGCACGGCGCGGCTGCACAGGCCGGGAACCGCTTCGACCACGTGGGTGGAGATGATGACGGCTCGGCGGCGGCTCGCCGCCAATGCAAGGATGATGCGTTTGACCTCGAAGGCGGCAAGCGGATCAAGGCCGTTCAGGGACTCGTCGAGGATCAGCAGCGGCGGCGCACCGAGCAGAGCCGCGGCAATGGCGATCTTGGCCCGCGTACCGAGTGAATATTCGGCGATTGGCCGGTCGATCCAGCGCTTGAGCCCGAGCCGTTCGGCGACATTGACGCCGGGCCAGTCATCTTCGGCACAGCCGCGGATCGAGGCGACGAGCTGGAGATATTGCCGGCCGGTCAGCGCCCCCGGCAGGTCGGGCGGCTCGATGGCGAGGCCGAAGCCGGACTTGGCGCGCTCCGGCGCAGCGGCAAGATCGACGCCGTCGATCGCCACGCTTCCCGCGAGCGGCCGGATCTGGCCGGTGATCGCCCTGAGCAAAGTGGACTTGCCCGAACCATTGGCGCCGAGCAGGCCAAGGATGTCACCCCGGCCGAGCGATAGATCAATCCCGCTCACGACTACGCGGCCACCATAGCCGGCGCTGAGCCCGCGAACCGCGAGGATCTCGGCAGGATCGATGCTACTATCCATGGCGATATCTCCGTTGCGCCCGATGCCACAGGAACAGGACAAGGGCGGCAAAGCCGATCAGCACCGTGCGCCCATATTCGAGCGATTCGTAGCTGGTGTAGGCGATGGCGCTGAGGAAGCTCAGCGCGGCGACGAACGGCGCCGTCATGAAATAGGCGCTGAACACCGCATAGGCGCCGTTCAGCGCCAGCAGCCAGAAGCCGCTGGCGAGCGGCATCGCCCAGGCCGATGGCTCCGCCGCCACGGCAGCGCCTGCCGGCAGGAGAAAGAAGGCTACCGACAATTGCAGGGGCAGCCGCGCCAGGCGCAGCCAGGCCCTGGTAAAGCCGAGCGGAGCCGTGCGCAGCACCGGCGAGCCGAGCGGATGGAAGCGCGCGCTCAGCATGAAGACGAGAAGGCCGCCGGTCAGGCCGGTCATGGCCGCCGGCACGGCATCGTGATGAACGAGGCTGATGGCTGCGGAAAGGGCCGCGACGACACCAAAGAAGACGGCAGCGCCCACCAGTCGCCAGGACGGGCGCACATGGCTAGCCGGCTGGCCCCAGGCCCAGCTGGAGAGCCAGGCCGGCGCCAAACGATCGAACGCGCCGAGCCAAGGCCGACGCCCGCCCGGATCGCCCGCCAGATCGGCGGTGTCGGTGTGGACCAGGTCGCGAGCGCTCCGCAGGCGCAGCACGGCTGAGACGCCGAAGCCAGCGCCAAACAGCATCGCGGCGCCGAGCCCCCAGACCGGTGCGAGTGGTTTTGCAATTACGAAACAGCCAAGGCCCACCGTCGCCCCGACGACGGAGGCAATGGGAACGCCCAGCACACACGCCGCCACCGCCGCCATGCGCCGGCGCTGCACGAGCGAGAGCGGCAATGCCTTCAGGAAGGGCGCGAAGGCGTGCGACAGGCAAAGTCTCGCGATCGCGTTGCCAGCGAAACCACCAAGGCCGAGAAGTGCCGCCGGCAAGCCAAAAGTCCACAGCGACTGCGGCTGCCGCAGCGTGGCTGCCGCCGTCTGCAAAGCGACAGCGATATCAGTGATGGCATAGGCAAGCAGAACCCCGCCGCCGAGCCCAATCCAGGCAAGGTCGCGGCGGCGCATCGAGCGCAGGCCAGCCAAGAGCTCGCGCCGGAGCAAGGTCAGGACAAGCCTGTCGTGCCGCATTGTTCCATCATCGCGATCGCAGACCGGTTGGATATCGACATAGGTCGGCGACGATTGTGCCGCCAGTAGGGCCGTCGCGCCTCAACCTCCCACGGCGGGCTTGGCGTTGACATTCTTTATCGCGGCCAGGAGATAGTCCTGCATGGTCGCCTGCAGGTTGGTCGTTGCGCTGCGCACCGCCGCCATCGCGTCCTTCACCGCCGCTTCGTCAAAGGGTTTGGCTGTTTGTGCCGCTGCCAGATTGGCGCGCGCGGCACGCAGTTCGCGCAGTGCCTGGAAGGTGCGCGCGCGGTTGTCGCGCAGCACGCCACGGAACTCCTTTCTCACCTCGGGCGGATAGCTGCTGGCAATCTCCGACAACAGAACGCGCGCCGCCGCGCCCTGGCGCTGGCCGCGCATGGCATAACCGACCAGGAAGAAGTTGACGGCGAGCGACAGCGCAAGCAGCACCAGCGTCGCCGTCCGTGTCCAGGAACGCTTCAAAGCGAGCCCTCCTCTGCCGGATCATCCGCGACAACACCGCCATCGGCCAATGACGAACCCGACGCCAACGCCAGAAGCTCCGTATCCGACGGATCGTCCTGCAGCCGCGCCACCTGGTAGCCGGCCAGCGTCACCGCCACGACCACAGCAGCGGCGCAGGCCGCGAGCCCGGTCGGACTCAAGAGCAGGCGCGGCAGGAAGGACGGGCCAGCCGAGCCGGCTTCGATGCGAGCCAGCACATTGCGTGCCAGTTCCTGGTCGTCGCCACCGGTCAGCGCCGCCTCGAGCACGAGTCGGTCGAGCGCGGCATCGGGATCGTCATTCCGCTCCGCTGCCATCAAGGCCAGCGCCTGCTGGCGGAAAGGCGCCGGCCATGCTTCGACGGTATCGCCGAAGCGGCGCCTGCATCGTTCAAATTCGTCCCGTGTCATGAGGACTTCCTTTCGCGGCCCACGGCCGCCATTGCCAAATGATCCCTGAGCGCGCGCCGTCCGCGGACAAGCAATTGCTCGGCCGAGCCGACGCTGCTGCCCATCACCTCGGCGATCGCCGCGATGTCGAGGTCGCCGACGGCCCTCAGGAGCACCGCCATGCGCTGCCGTTCCGGCAGGCGCGAGAGCCGGTCACGCACGATCGTCAATTCCTGCCGCGCCGCGGTCGTCGCTTCGGCATCCGCCTCCGGCGACGCTAACTCGTCCCTTATGTCGTCCAGCCCGATGAAACTGCGTAGCGCCCTGCGTCGACGCTGGTCGATGCACCGGTTGGCAGTGATCCGGTAGAGCCAAGTCGAAGCCCGCCCTCTGACCGGATCGAACCGCGCGGCCTGTTTCCAGACGGTCACGAACACCTCCTGCACCACATCCTCGGCGTCGCCAGCACTGCCGAGATAGCGCGCGGCAAATATC
This sequence comes from Mesorhizobium sp. B2-2-4, assembly GCF_006442375.1. NCBI lineage: Bacteria > Pseudomonadati > Pseudomonadota > Alphaproteobacteria > Hyphomicrobiales > Phyllobacteriaceae > Mesorhizobium > Mesorhizobium sp. B2-2-4. The sequence goes on from NZ_VFWB01000004.1 coordinate 333,620, forward strand.
CGCAGCCCACGGCCATGGCGGGCGATAAGCTCGGACAGCGCGCTTTGGCTGCCCGCGGCGATGCGCGCCAGAAGCTCATCGTCGCCACGGGGCTCATCATGTCGCACGGCGGCGGGCATCCACGGACGAGACTGCTGGTTCGGCGAATCCGAAATTCGCATCGATCAGGCGGAGCACAGAAACGAATTTCGGATTCAAATCCATCACACCAGATGTCAGCGCCGCCAGCGGCGGAAGCCGTGGACCGTGTTGCCGTTCGGGCCGGTGAAACTGCCGGCCGAGCGGCCCCGGAACGGCCCGCGCGCCGACACTCGTTTTCCCGAAAAGGTCTGCCCGTTCGGCCCGGTGCCAGAATAGCTTCTGGCGCAGCGGTCAACAACGCCTCCCACGCATTTGGAACTCGACGTGTAGGTGCCGCCATTCGGACCGGTGCGGGTGGTCGAGCCGGTGTAGACGTTGCCGTCCTTGCCAACGCTGCGACTGATCTCGCCGCCATGCGCGGTCGGGCGCTGCCACTCCTCGGCCGAAGCCGGCGAAGCTGCTGACCAGACAAGCATCGCACCGAGACAGAACATCGGAATCTTTACCGAAGACAAAATGTAGTACTCCTTGTTTTGTAAAGGGAATGATAGCTGCCGATCATCAGTTGGCGTGCTCGGCAACCAGCTTGCGGACGGAGGCGATCTCATCGGCGGAGAGCTTGCCGTCACCATCTCGGTCCGCAAGGTCGAACAAAGGCATGCTGCTGACGAATTCCTGCTCGGAGACCTTGCCGTCGCCATTGGCGTCCATGCGCCGCCAGCGGCTGCCGAGCCGCGCCTGTGCCACCTCGGCGCGATCCTTGATCGCCTGGCGGGCGCTCTCCATCTCCTTCTCGTCGATTACGCCATCGCCATTGCGGTCGAGCTTCCTGAACAAGCGCTCGCGGGCGGCCGTCATCTCATCCTTGGAAATGGCGCCGTCGCCATTGGTGTCGATCCGTTGCAGAATGCGCTGGCCGGGCATGTCCTGTGCCTGCGCCGCAAAGAGCGGTGTAAGCCCGATGAGCAGACCCGCAATGAGTGCAGAGCGTTTCATGATGGTGGTCCTTTCGTGTCCAGTCGCGGGGAGCGACTGCTGACCGATACGCAGCGCCGGCCTGGCTCCTACGCTCGACGCGGAGGATTCTTTGCCGACCTGCCAATCTCTGTCGCGGCGGGATAGGCCGTTACGCCGGCACCATTCTTGAAAAAAATCACCTCGCGCCGCGTAGGGGCACGGAAGGCGCCGCGTAGAAGGCTCTGCAAGGACGGTCCGCGGCGGACCATCCGATCCAATGCGGAGACCAGCATGAATAAGATCGTCATGGCCTTTGCCGGCCTGCTGCTTGGCGCGGGAAGCGCCTGTGCGGCGGACGGCAGTGCCAAGGAACTCTTCCGGCGCATAGACACCAACGGCGACCGCAAGCTCGAATTCAGAGAAATCCAGGCCGCGCGGGCGCACATATTCGACCGGATGGATGCCAACCACAATGGTTTGCTCGACGCGGGCGAAGTGCGCGCGGCGGTGGAACAGGTGAAGTCGAAGCGTGACTTCCAGGCCGCCCAATTCGGCGGCTTCCAGGCGCAGGCCGACCGCATCGACCGCAATGGCGACGGCAAGATTTCGCGCGCCGAGTTTGCCGCCTTCATTCCCGACCGATTGCTGCAGGCGGACACGAACGGCGATGGCTCGCTTTCGATCTCCGAACTGCGGGCGCTCCGACGTCAGTAATCCCAACCCTTCGACCCCATCCACAGGAGTGAAAAGATGAAACGGACAATCACAGCGTTTTGCGGTTTGATGATCGGAGCTACGGTGCTGGCCTCGCCGGCCCAGGCCCTGCCGGTCGTGCCGACCTCTGCCCCGGCATCGGTCACCACAGCGCCGACGCCGGTCTGGTTTCGGCGCGGCTTCTACGTCGTCGGCGGCGGATACTACTACAATGGCTATCGCGGCTATGTGCGCGTGCGACCAGGCTATCGCTATTACAACGGCTACTGGTTCCCCGCCGCCGCCTTTGCCGCCGGTGTCGCGGCCGCGTCCGTCGCACCCTTGCCGCCGCGTCCCGCCGTCCGTCTGGAAGCAGCGCATATACGCTGGTGTTACGAGCGCTACGTCTCCTACCGCGCCTGGGACAACAGCTACCAGCCCTATAACGGGCCTCGCCAACAATGTTGGTCGCCCTATAGTTGAAGGCTCTTCGCTGAGAGCCTTCAACCCTTTCAAGGCAGCATAGGAGATGACCATGATCGACAACCGCTCGATGCCCACGAGCACGGTCATACCGGTGCTTTCGTATCCCGATGTCGAGACGGCCAGCCATTGGCTTTGCGGGGCCTACGGGTTCGAAATACGGCTGATGATCGGCAATCACCGTGCCCAGCTCGGCTTCGGAGACGGCGCCATCGTTGTCACAGAATTGAAGTCTGGCGGACTGACGCGGACAGGTGGGCCATTCGCAGTGATGGTACGCGTCGAGGATGTCGACGCGCACCACAGCCGAGCCGCGCGGCATGGCGCAGTTATTCTCAGCGGCCCAACGAGCCATCCCTATGGCGAGCGTCAATATTCCTGCCGTGACCTCGCCGGCCACAATTGGACCTTTTCGCAGTCGATAGCTGATGTAGTGCCCGAGGACTGGAGTGGCATTGCGGTGCAAAGCTCAAAGGGTCCTGATGTGGAGAGCTGAAACCAACCTGCTGCAGCGACACCGTTTGGATTGCGAAGCCGTTGCGCTGCCGGTCTGCTTTCGGCCCCATTGCGGACGTCAGACGGTCTACAATTGGCCATCGACTGGGATTCGTGGAAGCTTTTCGAACTTTCTGGGTTGCGTATCGGCCCGAATTTCGCGGGCTTATGAAGGACGTTGGGGCGGCTGAACTAGCCGCGGTGCAAACTTGATCGCGATGCTCATCTGGGGTTCGAGTCGGTAGACCGCTACATCGCAAGACCCACTATTGAGGGCGCGTTCTTTTGCTATCGCCGGCATGCAGCGTGAGCAAGTTGCGTTCGATGCCGTGCGGTCGAAAATCGCGACCCGTGGCGATGATGGATGGGGCAGATACGTAAATAAAATCAGCTAGTTACGAGCTTTTGTGTGCAAAATTCGCACACGAAAGTTCTGCTTCTCTTCTTTTTTCGTTCCCACGACGGAGCCGCCGACAGCCCTTCTCGGATGCTCTTCTGCCGACGATATTGACCGCTCCAATGCGGATGTTCGCCGGGATATCCGTGAACCTCATGATCCGCCGCGGCGTCCAGTTTGCCTGGGCTTCCTGGAAGCTTTTCGAACTTACTGGGTCGCGTCCCAACCCGAATTACATGCGCTTTCGGTTTGGCTGGTGGAGCGTTATCCGCACAATAGAATTCCGCACATGGTTTCCGCACACAAACCATTCTTCGGATCGCTATCCGGGCGCAACTTAGGGCGATGTCCGGAAAGCGGTCGTATTCCGGACATCAACCGTTGGGGCAGGCACGTGTTCAGGGACCAGCGGGACTGGGCGATGCGGCGCCAATCCGATCCTGCACGCGAGGCTGGCGCAATGGCTTCCGCCCTTGCTGCTGCCGACGATCTCTCCTACTGCTGATCGGGCGCTTGCAGGGCGGAGATGCAGTGTTCCAGCCGGTGCAGTCGCCACTTGCGGGAATGGATGTGATAGCCGAGCTCGGTGAGCCTTCGTGGCCTCAAGGCCGCTCTCTCGGAAACCAGCTCACCTTCCAACTGGGCGATTTCCTGCCTGAGCTGTTGAGCATCAGCAAGCCGCAGTTGCCGAATCCAGCTTCGACCGCGCATTCTCGGTGCTCCGAATGCTCTAAGAAAAGTCTCGGAGACCGCTGCTGCTAGGGGAGTTGATCGGGCGCTGTTCGAAGTCAAGCAATGTTCTATCCTGCATTCGCATTCAATGGCTCGCGCCCGGCGAGGCTTGTGCCGCAAACCCGCGTTTCAATATGCCTCAGCATCCCCGATCGGCAACCCTTCAAGTGCACATTTTCGAAGATCGGATCTGGACGACGTCGACCCGCGCTCTGCGCCTCAAAGTTACGAATCAGCGGAAGGAAGATCATGGTCGGGTCGCGGGCAGGGCGCCAGCCTGCCCAGGCCGTCCACCACTAGCCGGTCTGCACGCAAAAACCCGCCAGCCAGTCTGACGGGGCGATGCTCCAGTAGCGCTTGGACTAGCACTGCATGCGGGAGCCCACGGTGCCGTCACGGAGCGGCTGTCGCCGAAGTTCTCAAGGGCGGTTTTCGCCAGCGCTTCGCATAGATCGAGTATTTGTCGTTGTCGAAGTTGATCGAGCCGCCGATACCGATGCCGTCCCACAGATTGTCGCTCTTGCTCTCGAAATTCACGCCGCCGACACCCACGTTCGAGCCGCCGTAATAGAGGCTGGCGATGCCGTAGATATGGGACCGGTTCGTCTTGCCGGCGCCGTTGTCCCACTCGGTCTGCCAATCGAGCGTGATGCCGAGCCGGGCGTCAGGTTGTCGACCGAGCCTAGCGACACCGGTGCGCCGAGCACGTCGGTGAAGTCGTCAAAGTTGACCGCCGAGCAGATCAACTGCGCCTGCGGCGTGGTGAGCCATTCCTGCGTCAAGGCGATGCGCTTGCCGGCCTCGATGCTCAGCGCGTAACCCACGCCCTTGTTATTGTCAGCCATTCTTCCGGCCAGATTGGAGTCGAGATCGCTGTCAAACCAGGTGACCTGCGCCTGTCGGTCGACATAGAACCCGTTGGTTGCATACCAAGTCAGCGTGCCGCCCACGCCATAGCCCTTGCCCTCCACCGAACCGTCGGCCGACGGCGAGCTGACGTCCGCCGAATAGGTCCCGAAGTTCAGGCTGACGCCGCCGACCAGTTCGCCGCCGTCGGTTTGGGCAAGAGGCTTGTCCACGCCCGCCCTGAACTTCCAGCTCGACAGGTCGTAATCGGCGCTCGCGGGCCTCATTTTATATTGTGGAGAGCTAATGGATTTTCCGCCCGGCAATTCCAAGGAGCGAGCTCCGCAAGCCGAAAGGGAGGTAGTTGGGTTGGGTCGCAGGCAGGGGTAGGTGGCGGACGCAGAGCAGGCCGTGTTTGGCCTTTATGCGGGCTCTACCCCATCCAAGGAAGAACTAATGCGTCTCAACATTAGTTGTAACTAATGTAGATACACTTGGTTCCAAGGGGCATTTCGTGTCCTTATTCAGCTTTTAGTGGACATCAACTGTGGCCCATTCGCCACAATCTCCCGCGCCAGCTTGAATTTGCTGAACAGGTCATTGATTCTCAAGAAGATCTTACCATTATGCGCTTTGTGAGAATCTGGGGAGGCGATGATGATGCGGTGCGGCGTATTCATCTTTGTGGGGAGCGGCCGGTGGTGACGAGGGTCACGCGCCGTCTGCGCTCAGACACCGCGAACCTCTCAGTTCGATTAGTTTCCGACACCACACAGCTTCGAATAGGCAATGGCAGCCTTAATCCGGCAGGACAGGTGGGCTGCGGCTTGCTGGCGCCATGGCGGTAAAGAACACATGAGCACGCGGAACAATTCCATGCAGTCTCGTCCCCAAGCGCAAGAGCGCCAGGTAATCTTGGGCCAAGATCATCCGCGGCGAGCCGACGACCGTGTTCTGTCAGGATCCAGTCGTTGCTTTCTAGGTCGTTCCAAGCCCACTCGATATATCCTGCATTTGCCAGCCGTCGTAGAAAGGCGTCTGCTTCTACAGCAGGATATCTCAGACGTTCGATCGCCGTAGCGAGAGGCGATAGTGCGTCTCTTGATGCCTGACAAAGAGATCACGGACCGTTTTCAGATCGATACCGGCCACGAGGGGATGCTTGGACATTTTTGGAATGAAGCCTTCAGCGACGCTAGTTAGATATATCGACTCTCGCCACCGAGCATAATTCGCACTGATCAGCCGGGAAAGTCGTGCAATCACAGTGGGGAAACGAAGTAGGTGGTCGCGTCAAATCCCCCGGCACGATATGGCTATCTTATGGGACATGGGGTCTTCATTCACCGGTCGGATTCGATCTACGACGACAGTCCTGCGGAATGCTATCAGTTTCCCAGGCAGTATCTGGGTCGGGTGCAACAATGCGTCGGCGACTGGATTGTCTACTACGAGCCCCGAAAAATCCGTGACACACGAGCCTACTTCGCTGTTGCGAAGGTTCGTCAGGTCATCCCAGACCCCGGCACGCCTGGCATGTATCTCGCGTTGATCGAGCCGGGCAGCTATCTGGATTTTTCGGGTCCGGTGCCATTCCAGGATGGTGAGGCTATCGTCGAGAAGGGGCTGTTGAATGATGAGGGCCGGATACCGGGCCGTGCGCAATCAGCCGTGCGGCCACTGTCGAGCAAAGATTTCGAGCGCATTCTCGCGCTTGGCTTGGATGACAACGAGCCTCTCCTTCCGCGCGTCGACGAAGATTTGAACTCAGATGGATTCTCGGAAGCTCAGGTCCCCTTCATCCTCGAGCAGGACCGGGCCCGGGTGAACTACCTTGCGTCTCGCCTGGTTCGAGATCGGGTATTCCGCAAGATTGTGCTGCGAGCCTACGACGCTCGTTGTGCCGTCACCGGCCTGAAACTCATCAATGGCGGCGGACGGGCCGAGGTTGCAGCAGCGCATATTCGGCCCGTCGAGGCCAACGGACCGGATATCGTCAGCAACGGTCTGGCACTTTCGGGACAGCGCATTGTTCGACCGCGGCCTGATCAGCCTGCAAGACGATCTCGAGATCCTGATTTCCCGGCAGGCTAACGATGTCGACGGCATCAGAGCGATCATCAACAAGAGCGGCCGCGCACTGACTGCGGCCAGGACGAGTGAACGGCCGCACCCGCATTTCCTGGCCTGGCATCGCGAGCACTGTTTCAAGCATTGACCGAGTGCCTGGATGCCCCCGGGACCAGCCTACGCTGCCTCCCACACCTGGTTGAGAATTCGTGCGGCAAGCGCCGCCTTGTCCTGCGGAAGAAAGCGGCCATAGTGGTGCGCCACCATGTCAGGCGTATCCTGGATGGCATAGCTTGCCTGCTCGTAGGAGCCGGTCTGTTTCAGGATGTGAGTAGCCAGAACATCCCGGACATTGTGCGGGCCGTGAGGCAGAAGACCTGGAATCGCCCCTCGGCCGGTGTAAGGGTTAAATATGCCGTATCGCTGGATAGTCAGGCGCCACGCCTCATAGAATGTGTTCTGGTCGTATGAGGCATCCGCGCTCGTGGTCTTCACGGTCTTGATGAAGAAGGTGCCCGGGTCTTCCATTTCTCCCAGCAGGGCGCGCCGATGTCGATCGATATAGGCTTCGATATGATCGTAAAGGCCGCCAAGATTGGGCAGAACCAACCGGAATGGCTTGCTTCCGAAATAGGACGAGTGGGCATTCTTGAATGCGACCGACGGGATCAGCACCTCCCAGCCTTGATCGCGGTCGCTCCAGCGGAGCTCGCCACGCTTCATGTCGGCAAGCTGTCGCTCTGAACGGGACGGCTTCCCGCGCTCGCAGACCATCAGCTGGCGCAGATTTTTCTGCCGCAAGCCGAGATGCAGCCCGAAGCGTAGCATCAGGAATGAACGAGCTGCCTCCGCCGCAGGACGGCGGTAGAGGCGCTCATCGGGCATCAGTCGGAGAATTTCTTCGGTGATCTTCCGATACTCGCCAACCGGGCTTTCGGCTTCCAGCACCGGCATGATCGGCTCGAACGGATCACGATGGACGCGCGCGACGCGTTGGATTTCTTTCACCCGGGAGGAGGCGTGCTTGAAGTAGACATCGCAGGCGTCGTCCCAATCCGCGCGGGCACGATCGATATCCTTCTGCGACACCAATCCGTCGATCGGACGTAGTCGCGACGCCAGATGAGGATGCTGTCGCAGCCAGCCCGTTTCCTTGCGGGTAAGCGCCAGCGAAATCCTCAGCATGTCCACTTCCCACGCCGTGTAGAAGCCGCGGCGTTTCTCACGCCATTGAACATACCAATCCCAGACCGAGGGGAATACGAACAGCGCGAAGGTCAGGTGCTGCAGTGGCACGCCATAGCCGCGTACCGGGCCGCGCGGATGGGCAGCCAGAGCGCCGAACATCAATCCGAGATGTTCGATCTTTTGCGACGTTGTTTCCTCACCCCAGACACCGTTGCGCTGGAGGCCGAATGCGGTGAGCGTTGCGGTCTTGAAGCGGATCAGTTCCACCATTTCCATCGCAAGCGCTGGCGGTGCGTCGATGACACCGGACATCAGGTCGGGATCGGTGAAGGATGGACCGTCATGATCATGTTCTTCACGCTGATCTCGGCAGTCGTCATTTGCAAGGTCCGATTGGCCATAGGTGATGCCAGGAAAACGGATGGCATATCGCTGTTTCATTGCGGCGGCCTGGAACCGTCTGTAATCGGTCGAACCACGGATAATCACGCGTTGCACCCACTTGAGGATCTCTTCCTGTTCATCGCGTGAGCGTGCGTTGAAATCATCAGGCAAATGCCATGCGATCCGCCGCCGCTCCGCCGCGCCGATATCGTCAAGGATGTGTCCGGAAGCGGATCGTGTCTGATGGGGAAGCTTTGTCTTGAAGTAGCCAGCTGGAAGGCGGTAGCGGCGCTCGATGCGGGCAAGCACTTCCATGCTTGCCACGCTGCGCGGCGCCTTTGAGCCCTGCAGCCAGTGGCGGATTGTGGAGTCGTCGAAGTTCTCGTCATCGCGGACCACGGCGCGATGGAGGTGCCAGTAGCTGTCACCATGGCGACGCATGTGCAGTTCCAGCGCTTCCGGAAACGAAGCCGGATCAGACCACTCCTTGAACAGAGCTTCGGGGAATTCCTCGATCTCGCGTGGTTTGATGCCGGGCTTCTGCCGGGGTGTCGCGGTCTGTTTCTCCGGTCGATCGATCGACCTGTTGGGCCTTGCTGCAATCGGTTTTGCCGTCGGCTGCAGTGAGGAACGGCCGCGCGGGGTAGGGGACTCCGTTGCGGTGCCGCCGGAGATTTCGGCTGATCGCCTGGTCGGGCTTTTCGTATTGCGGGCGATCGCATCCAATGCGGGCACGATCGCAGTCTTGGCAGCCTGCAGCGCTTCTTTGCCGAGGCCGCATTGAAAGGCGATTTCGTCCCAATCGTAGCCGCGCGGACTTCGCGGCGGCATTCGGGAAAGACCGATCAGATTGAGGAGGAATGATTTGATCCGCGCGCTTTCCTGCGGAGGCAGGACCGGATCGACCCGGAGACGGCAGAAATCGGAAATCTTACGGGAAAGCAGCTTGTTATGTGAAATGTCAGTCATTCTATCGGCTGTGAGAGGGATTGTCCGTGTTGCGAGGGGTCGCGGACATAACCGATTCTGGCCATAGGTAGGCCGATTAAACGGCACAGCCGGTCGCGTCCATAATCGCGAGACCACATCGCATGCGAGAGCCGCCACTCTGAGCTTTACCGCGAAGCTGCCGGCACAGGCGGATTTCAAGAAAGTGCTGCTGGAACGTTACCAGGAGGCCGTCGCGCGCAGCCGCAAGGTGGGTCATCGTGTGTCGTTTCGGGTAGAGGTTGATCCAGCGGCTGACGCGCAAACGATCACGCCGGTTGAGGAGCAGCCCTTTGCTACAAGTGACATGTTTCCCATCGAGGAAGCGGGCAAGCCTGATGCCGAGTTGGAAGCTGCGCTCGCCAGTGCGCGCGAGCGCGGCCGGAAGCGTGTTGCCGAGATTGTCTCGGGGGAAGACATGCTCAGTGCTGATGCGTTTGCCAAGCTGCTCGGGACATCGCGGGTGACGGTCAACGCCAAGCGGCAAAGCGGACAGGTGCTAGGGATCGATGGCGCCAAGCGGGGTTTCCGTTTCCCTGTGTGGCAACTTGATAAGGACGGCCGTCCATTCGGGGCGCTGCCGATCCTCCATTCGACGTTGGGCAACAATTCCTGGGCGGTCTACCGCTTTCTCGTATCTCGGCACGGTGCGCTCGATGGTCGGACCGGACTTCAAGCCCTTCAGCGCGGAGATGATGTCTCGGTGTTAACTGCTGCAGAAGGCATCGCCAGCGGCGACTTCAACTGAATGCCGGGCCTATCACCTCCAACCGATTTCGCGCGCGCAACGCTCGAGATCGAAACAATAGCGCCGGGGCAAACATTCGGCAGAATCTACTGGAGGACCTTTCCCAATCCGCTGGGGTACGGCAAGTCGCCAAGCCGCTTCAGTGATCCTCGGCGCCGTATCGAGGCCAACCGGTTCGGTGTTCTCTATCTCGGAGACTCCTTGAAGGTATGCTTCATTGAGGCGGTGCTTCGAGATCGGCGCGAAGGGGTTCTCGACGACCTCCCGATAGACGAGGCGGAATTGACACAACGGCGCTATGCAGAGGTCAGGACAGTGGAAGACCTTCGTCTTGTTGACCTCAGAGGCGACAATGCGGTCAGGATGGGGGTGCCGAGTGACGTCGTCCGCGCACAGAACCACAATCTCGCTCGCCAATGGTCGGTAGCGTTTTACGAACATCCGTCCCGGCCTGACGGGATCATTTACCCTTCTCGACTCAACGGCGCGGACCAATCTCGCCATCTATGATCGAGCAGTGGGAAAGCTTCAGCCGGAACGCGTAGTGACGCTTATCGGTGCGCCGGGACTGGCTCGAGTTTTGGATGATTTTAGGGTTGCCTTGGCGTAACGGGGTTAATTGGTGAGCCTGCGGTTCAGTTCCGTTCAAGACCGCCGCCTTGATGTTCGCTTTTTGTGCTTCGAAAGTCGCATAAAAGGGCAGTGTGGTGTGATCTCCGGAATTATTTGGCATTTCATGGGGTTTAGCAGTCCGGAATTATGGGCCTGGGTACCCGCCCTATGCGATTAAAAACAAGAGGGTTTCGGGCCGAAGGTAAGGGTTCCCTATCCAAAAACCGAGTTTACCAATGGCCTCAATGACAGTTAATTCTGGGGTGGCATTAAGTAATTGGATTTGCGTGGAATTAGGCGCCCTTGTTGGTCAACCCGCTTACGTCGGCCAACGGATTGGTCAACCCCAAGACGCCAGGATTGGTACCCGAGGCAGCAGCCCTGTCGACCGAGGTTCAGCTCTATACTTCCCCACAATCGCTTGAGCCAGATGGCGTCAGTATCTCAGCGTTGGCACTTGCGCACGACGGCGACGTCCTGACTAATTCCGGACAGCTACAGATAATTCTGGACGGCACACTGGAATTGGTGCGATGGCGAAGTTAGCCTGCTCGCTGATCAGCCGTCTTTGCCTCGCTCCTCAACTTCTCAAGCCGTGACAGGCAGATCATTTCGATACGACCGGTCGGAGACTCGCTCTGCAAGCCACTGAAGCGCCTCGCGAGTGATCTCGAAGGTATCAAGTTAGCCAGAGCTATGCTGATCCGAAATATGTAGGCATTTTTCGGTCATGGGTGAGACTCGATCATGCGGATCGCGCCAATCCGATCCACGCTGCGCTGACGGTGCGCGGTGCCACGCCCTGGACGGAGCTCGACCGCGATGAAACGCGCGATCCCGATTCACGCCTGCGCCGCAGGAGCACGATGACCGTTGGCGTGTGGTCGTGCGTCGCACGCCAGAGGTCGACGATGATCACAGCTCGTCGGCGCATGAAATCTACGAGGCACGGCGCCTCGTCGAATTGCCGACAGTTCGTCTCGCCGTTGAGCGCATGGACGATGCCGGAATCCAGCGCCTGAGACGCCTGGTCGAGGCGCAGCGCGAGATGACGTATGATCCCGTCAAGTTTCAGATTTCCGACGCCGAATTCCACGACGCCATCTGTCGGGCCGGCGGCAATCCGCTTCTGGCCGATTTTCTGCACAAGATGTATTCGTTCGGCCTGGAATTCCGCCGCCGGGGCTTTTGGCGAAGGGCGCCGTGTCACTGAGCGTCCGCGATCACACCCTAATACTCGACGGCCTTGAAAAGCGCGATGCCGCCGCAGCCGTTGGAGCAATGGAGAAACACCCTTATCAGAATCCGCCGCAAGACGCTGGATGGGATGAACTCCTGATCGGATTACGGCCATTTTCCTGGCGCGATGGATCGGCACCAAGTTCAAGGCCAGGATACTGCGCGTCGACGCGCTTCATATCGGTGGTGAATTCGGTATCTATCCAATCGCAGATCTCGGAAACTACAGGAGTCTCCTGCTTGCGGGCGATGACCAGTTCGCAGGTCCGGCCGGTCTTCATGACCGGGCCTACCGGCACCAGGACACCGCGCGCCAGGTGATGCGACACGACGTTGAGCCAGCCGAGAGCGACGCCCTGCCCGAGCAGGGCGGCCTGGACCACGACTGTATAGTCCGAAAACTGCAGCCCGCCCGCCGTGCCATTTGCCGTGTTCTCCGAAAACAGGCCCGACCAGTCCGGTTCTGCCGTGCTGAGATTGATGATCCTGTCGAGCGCCGGCATGAACGTGCCGGTGGGCGCCTGTTTTTCCGGCAGGTGAGGAGCGCGGATCGGCACCAGCAATTCCGGCATCAGCTTGCGCGCGACGTGCCGGGCGTTGCTGCCATGATCGAAGCGCATCGCAATATCGACACCGTCCACGGCTCCGCCAAGCGGTCCGCTGATCAGCTGAAAGCGGATATCGACTTTCGGGAATCTCGACTGGAACAGCGCTAGCCTGGGCATGAACCAGTGCGTGGCGAAGGCAGACGACACCGAAAGAACCACTGTCCGCATTCCCGACTGCCTTGACTGCTGCACCCGCAGGACTGTTCGCTCGATTTCGTCGAAGCTGCCCGAAATTCCCGAAAAAAGCACGCTGCCCTGCTCCGTCAGGACGGCGCCGGAAGCGGTCCGGTGGAAAAGCGCGACGCCCAGATGGGCCTCCAGCCGCCCGATCGTGCGACTGACAGCCGGGCCGGTGACGCAAAGTTCCTGTGCGGCACGAGCAAAGGTCCCGCAGCGTACGGCCGCCTCGAAGGTCACGAGCGCATTGAGCGAAGGAAGCAGGTGTCGAAGGCGGGACATTACAAAATGTAAGCTCCCCGATCAGCATTTGTGGAATTGCGGCGACGCATCCTCTTCTGTTCATTGAACGCAAGCTTCCGCCGGTCGGAAGCCGGTTTCAGCGAGGAAGAGAGGCAGGTCTGATGTCCTTCAAGCAATTCAAAATTTTGACATTCGACGTCGTGGGGACGCTCATCGATTTCGAGAAAGGCATTCTCGACGCGTTCCGCTCGATCGGGGGAAAGGCTGCCGAGGGGCTGAGCGACGACGATCTCTTCGCCCCCTATCTTGAAGGGCGCGTCGATCATCCCGGCCGCTCCAGCCAGGTGATGGCGGACGTCTACCTCCATGTGGCCCATAAGCTCGGCCTGCCTGCGGACCAGCGCTCGGCCGACGCTTTCCAGATTGCCGTGCTGCGCTGGCCGGCATTCGAGGATTCCGCCGAGGCACTCAAGCGGCTGCGCCGGCATTTCCGCCTGGTCGCCATGACGAACGCCGACCGCGTTGCCTTCAGCGCCTACTCGCACACGCTGGGGACCCCTTTCCACGACGCCGTCACGATGGACGACGCCAGATGCGCCAAGCCTGACCCACGCTTCTTCTCGCATAATCTCGGGCGGCAATCCGCCTTCGGCTATCGCCAGGAGGACATGCTGCACGTTGCACAGAGCCAGTATCATGATATCGGCGTTGCCCGCTCGCTCGGTTACAAGGTCTGCTGGATCGAGCGGCGGATGCACCTGGAAGGCTATGGCGGCACACCGCATCCGGGCGAAGTGACGAAGCCGGATTTCCATTTCGCCACACTGCGCGACCTCGCCGACGCCGTCGAGCGGGAATAGCTCCGCCGGCGCCCAAGGGAGGACGATGCCGATGCAGGACCTGGCACATCCACGATCGCTGTGGCTGGAAACGGCCTCGCCGGCGCCGCCGCCGGTCGCGCTTGGAAACGCGGTCCAGGCCGATATCGCCATCATCGGCGGCGGATATACCGGCCTCAATGCCGCCTTGCGCGCCATCGAGCGCGGCCTGCATCCCGTCGTTCTGGAAGCGGTCGAAATCGGCTGGGGCGCTTCCGGCCGCAATGGCGGGGTCGTTTCCACCAAGTTTCGCGCCTCGCTAAGCGACATCGCGGCGCACCATGGGCTTGAAGCGGCGCGGCGCATGCACCGCATCGGCCATGATGCGATGGATCGCGTCGAACGGAATATCCAAGAACTGGGTATTGCCGACGCCGGCTTCATCCAGACCGGCAATTTGCGTTGCGCCCACAACGAACTTGCCCAGAAAAGGCTCGTGGCCGAAGCGGAGACGGCGCGGGGTATGTTCGGCGATGCCAGCCTGACCATACTCAACGCCAGCGCGGTGCGCGAGGAAACCGGTTCGGCCGATTTCGTCGGCGGCGTGCTTTCCACCCATGCTGGCATCGTTCATCCGCTGAACTATGCGCGGGGGCTTGCCGGCGCAGTGCGCACGCGGGGCGGCGAGATCTTCGAGAATTCGGTCGTGGTGGCACGCCGGAAGGACGGCGACCGCACCGTTTTGACGACGGCGCGGGGCCAGGTCGCAGCCAGGCATGTCTTGATCGCCACCAACGGCTATTCCGACATTACCGCCGCCACTGCGCCGGTGCGCGGAACGGTGATCCCCTTCCGCAGCGCCATGATCGCGACCGAGCCGCTTGGCGCCGACCTCAGGGCCACGCTGATGCGGCACTGCCGCAGCTACAGCGAGACGCGGCGCATGATGCGCTGGTTTCGACCCGCCGGCGACCGGATGCTGTTCGGCGGGCGCGGGGCCTTCGGGCGCGAAGATTCCGCCTCCGCCTTCCAGGCGCTCGAAAGGGCGCTGAAGGAGATGCTCCCCCAGCTTGCCGGCACCGCGATCACCCACCGATGGTCGGGGCTCGTGGCCATGACCATGGATAGCCTGCCGCAGATCGGCATGCTCGACGAGCGGACCGGTTTCGCGCTCGGCTACAACGGGGCCGGCATCGCCATGTCGGGCCTCATGGGCCGCCGCGCCGTCGACCTGATGCTGGGAGACAGGCCGGAACTCGGCCTGATGCAACGCAACGAGCCGCAATCCATCCCCTTCTATTTCCTGCGCGAGCCGGCGGTGCGCACAGTGGCGGGCTGGTATCAGTTTCTCGACCGCATCGGCCGCTGACACCGCCGGCGCGCGCACCGTCACAGCGCGCTGCATATGCGCAAGGCGTCCAGCACCGCGGCATGGATGTTGCGGCTCGAAACCGCGTCGCCGATACGGTGCAGTTCGAAGCCGCTTTCCCGCAGGCGCGGTTGCGGCGCCGCCTTAACCATGGCGTCGAGATCGGTGACGCCATCATTCGCCGAGTGGCTGCGCAGCGCAAAATAGGTTTCGTCCATGGGAATGCTGCCCTGCTCGACGATGACCTGGTCGACAAGGATACTCGTCACCTCCCGCGAGATTTCATTGACAAAGCTGGCTTCCAGCCGGTTGTCCTTGCGCTGAACCGCGAAGAGTCGGCTCTCGAAGACTGGCCTCACGCCAAGCTGCAGGAAGCGCTTCTTCCAGCGCAGCCGCTCGGCATAGGTCAGTTCCTCCGAAAGCTGCGCGTCGATCGAGACATAGGCGACCTCCGCACCTGCATCTCTGGCTTGTTCGGCGGAAAGCGGGCCTGGATGCCGTCCGGTTCCGTCGTAAATCAGCACTTCGCCATGCAGCGGCACCTGTCCGGTCAGGACGTCCCATGTGTTGAGACAGAGTTCCGCGCCCTCCTGCAGGTCGATCTGCGGCAGGCCGCCCGTGGCGAGGATGACGACATCCGGTTCAAGCGCGGCGATATCGGCGCTTTCCATATAGGCGTTGGTATGGACGGCAACGCCGAGACGCTGCAGTTCGGCTTCGCGCCACTCCACAATGCCCATGAGGTCGCGACGCCAGGAGCCGGTCGCGCCGATCCGGATCTGCCCGCCGAGATCGCCAGCCGCCTCGTAGAGCGAAACGGCATGGCCGCGCTCGGCGCTGATACGCGCCGCCTCCAGGCCGGCCGGTCCGCCGCCGACGACGACTACCTTGCGGGCAGGTCCGTCAGTCTTCTGGATGATGTGGCGCAGCGTCAGTTCGCGGCCCGTCGCGGCATTGTGCAGGCAGGAGGGGCGATACGGCGACTGGCAATGCGTGGCGCCAACGCAAGGGCGTATCTCGGCCTCGCGGCCGCCGGCGAGCTTCTCCACCAGATGGGGGTCGGCGATCTGGGCGCGCGTCATGCCCGCCATGTCCAGCCTGCCTTCCGCCACCGCGAAGCGAGCCGAAGCGACATCGGCAATGCGCGCGGCGTGAAAGACGGGCAACCCGACCTCGTGGCGGAAGGCGCCGACCGGTTCGATCCATGGAGCCAGCGGCGAGCCCATGCCGGGCATGTTCTCCTCCGCAAGCGCGCGTGTCGTATCCATCGTGCCGTAAATGGCATTGAAGAAGTCAACGCCTCCCCCCGCCTTGAGCATCAGGGCCGCCTTGACGCATTCCTCGAAGTTCAGGCCGCCATCGGGGCCTTCGTCGACGACAAAACGTATGCCGACGAGGAAATCATCCCCCACGGCCTTGCGGATCGCTTCGTGGACCATCAGGCCGAAACGCAGGCGGTTCTCAAGCGCGCCGCCGAAACGATCCGTGCGGCGATTGGTCAACGGCGACAGGAATTGGCCGATCAGGTGCCCGGCCGCCAGGGTCTCGATCCCGTCCAGACCGCCTTCCTTGCAGCGCAGGGCAGCCTGGGCGTAAGCCTTCACGACACGGTCTATGTCGTGCTCGTCCATCTCCTTGGGGATGCTGCGGTGGAGCGTCTCGCGCACTGGCGAGGGTCCGATCGTAGAAAGCCGGTCGCCGGCATAAGGATCGCCGCGGCGGCCCAGATGGGTGATTTGGCACATCAGCGCCGCACCGAGATCATGCATGCGCGCGCTGAAGCGCTGGAAGTGCGGGATGATCGCGTCGGTGCCGACATTGAGCTGCCGGAAGATGTTGGGGGAATCCAGGTCGACGTTGGACGAGCCGCCGAACATCGATAGCGCCAATCCGCCGCGCGCCTTCTCCTCGTGATAGCGCTGATAAGCTTCCTCGGGCATGCCGCCGACTTCCAGGCCACAGGCATGACTGGTGCTTATGATACGGTTGCGCAATGTCAGCTTCTTGATGGTCAGCGGCTGCAGCAGCGGATCCCTGGTAATGGTCTTGACCGGCCCGTTCATTTCATTCTCCTGCCGAATTCCGGCCGAGCACGATCGCTCGCGCAGACGGATCGGTCCGCGCGTCGCCGTTGCCGGCCTGTTGGTTCAATTTCCGAGGCCCAAGGGTCTTGGGCCTAAACTCCTAGTCCGAGGGCCTGCGGCCCTAAAGAACCTGACTCAGGAACTGCCTCGTCCTGGGATCCTTCGCCTTGGTGAAAAACTCGTCCGGTGGGCCGTGCTCCACGATCACGCCCCGGTCGGTGAAATAGATGTGGTCCGCCACCTCGCGGGCGAATCCCATCTCATGGGTGACGAGGATGCAGGTCATGCCCTCTGCCGCCAGTTCCCTGATCGTGAGCAGCACCTCCTTCACCGTCTCGGGATCTAGCGCCGCCGTGACTTCGTCGAACAGCATGATGTCGGGGCGCATGGCCAGGCTGCGCGCAATGGCGACGCGCTGCTGCTGGCCACCCGACAGTTCTCCCGGATAGGCGTTTTCCTTGCCCTGCAGGCGGACTTTGGCGATCAGCGCGCGGGCGCGCTCCTCGACTTCCCTCTTCGGCTCCTTCAGCACCAGGACCGGCGCCATCATGACGTTCTGCAGGGCCGTCTTGTGCGGGAAGAGATTATATTGCTGGAACACGATGCCGACTTTCTTGCGCAGCGCGAGAAGATCGAGCTTGGTGTCGTTCACCTCCTGCCCTTCGACCTTGATCGAGCCCTTCTGGACAGGACTGAGCCCGTTGATGCAGCGGATCAGCGTCGATTTACCCGAGCCGGACGGGCCGATGACGCAGATCACCTCGCCTTTGCGGACATCGAAGCTGATCCCCTTCAGCACCTCCAGGGCGCCGAAGGACTTGTGCACGTCGCGCAGCGATATGATCGGCATGTCCGGCGACCAGCCTGATTTCAGCTTTGCTTCGTCGGTATTCGATTTAACTTGCAACGACATATTTTCGCTCGAGCTTCCGCGTCCAGATTGCGATCGGATAGATGTAGGCGAAGAACAGGCACAAAAGAAAAAGATAGAACGGAATGAGGAATTCCGGCCGCGCGCCCGCCGCTTCCATGGCGGCCTGGGCATTGCCGACCGCCTCGTGCACACCGAGGATCGAGGCCATCGGCGTCGCCAGCGCCAGCAATGCGTACCAGTTCATCCATGGCGGAATGGCGCGCCTGACGCATTGCGGCAGGATGATCCAGCGCAAGGTCTGGCCACGCGTGAAGGCAAGGCTCTCCGCCGATTCCCACTGACCCTTCGGGATGGAGTTGATGGCGCCGCGCAGCACCTCGCTGATATTGGCCATCACCGGTAGCGAAAAGGCGAAGGTGGCCTTGATCCAGTCCGGTATCGCCACCGTTCCGGCGCCGGGCAGGCGCATCTCGAACGGCACCAGCAGCATGACCGTGAACAGGATCACCAGCCACGGCGAATTGCGGAACAGATGCGTCACGAACCATGCGGGCGTTCGCAACAGCTTCGAGCGGCTGACCCGCAGCAATCCCAGCCCGATCCCCAGAAGGGTTGCGACCGCCATGGCGATGAAGCTCATCAGGAGATTGAGAGCGAAACCCTTGAGAATGAAAGGCAGCCACAGGATCAGCGTGGCGATGGCCGACGGGGCCTGCTGCTGGGGGTCCGATTGGGCATAGGCGAAGGCAAGCGAGCCGAAGAAGGCGAGCACCAGCCACAGCCCGTGCCGCCAATGGATGCGCGAGCAGAAGCTTTCTTCTGCGAAGCGGCCCCTTTCGATACGGAAAGCCGCGCCGCTCATTGGCCGTATCCCGGCAGGGTCAGCCTGTGCTCGATGAAATGGAGCCCGGCGGCCAGGAGCGAGACGACGAGCACATAGAACAGGAACAGGAGCAACATCATCTCCGGCACGTTCACATTGTCCGACCACACCTGGTTCAGCGTATAGGTCATCTCCGGGACGGAAATGACGTAGGCGAGCGATGTCGTCTTGGCGAGACTGACGAGATTGTTGGTGAGGGCCGGCAGGCTGATGCGGAAGGCCAGCGGTAGGGTGACATACAGGTATATCTGCCACTTGCTCATGCACAGGCTCTCGGCTGCTTCCTTCGTCGATCCCGGCACCGCCTCCAAGCCGGCGCGGAAGATCTCGACATTGAAGGCGCCGCCGAAAATGCCGAGCGAGATGATCGCCCAGGCGAAGGACGAGATCAGCGGCTGGTAATAGCCGCCAACATCGACCTGCGGCGTGAAGGCGCCGAGAGCGAAATAGAAGAACAGGAGCTGGATCATCGGCGGCGTGTTGCGGAATGCCTGGATATAGGCATCCATCAGCACCCGCAGGACGGGAGACCGGGCGCTTTGCGCCCAGGCCCCCAAGACGCCGATCACCAGCGACACGACGATCGACCAGAAGATCAGCTGTAGCGATATGCTGATGCCGGACAGGAAGCGCCCATATTCATAGCTGTCGTAGAAGACGATGAAATTGAGGCCCGTGCGGTCGTAGAGATCCTGGAAGAAGGGCGCGATCAACTGGAACATTTTAGCTCCGGCAGCCGGTCATCGATCAGCGTTTCGCAGAGCATCGGCTCAGTTGCCGCCCTTCAGGTAGCTCGTGTCCCACTCAGCCTTCTTGTGCTGCTCGGCGATCCACTGCGACGGCTTCACCTTCCATTTCTTTTCAAGCTCGACCAGCTTTCCGGACGCTTGCCAGCGATAGGCCATGCCTGCCATGAACACGCCCAAGGCCTTGTCCACTTCCGCCACGGGCACCGCGGCCGCCCAGGGATTGTCGAAGAGAACGGAAACAGGCATCTCATAACCCTTCCACTCGCCCGAAGCGAGGTCGGCCATAATGCTCGCATCGTCATAGACCCAGGCGATGCACTTGCCGGAGCGCAAGGCTTCCTTACCCTCCGTGTTTCCGGTGAAGGCGACGACCTTGGCGTGATATTCCGTCTCCACCAGCTTGTTGTAGTAGACGCCCTGCTTGGCGCAGACCGGCTTGTCGGCGATGTCCTTCCAGTCCTTGATGACACCCTCCTTGGCCAGCAGGGTCGGACCGGACGTCCAATAGGCCGGCTCGATGATGCCGACCGCCTTGCGCCGCTCAGTGGTGTCGTACATGCCGCCGATGATGACGTCGATCTTGCCCTGCTGCAGGAACTGCATGCGGTTGGCGGACGTGACCACGACCGGCTCAAGCTTGACGCCGAGCGCATCGGCTACCGACTGGGCGAGGTCCACCTCGATGCCTTGCATCGAACCATCCGGCGATGGGAAGGACCAGGGCTTGAACGCGCCGAGAACGCCGACACGCACGGCGCCTCGTTCCAGAATCTGCTGCAGATGCGATTCGGCCGCCTGCGCGCTGCTGGCGGGAAGGATCGCACTTGCGGCCAGCGTGACTGCAAGGGCGGCGATGGTTTTCAGTGCTGATCCGATTTTCATGCTTCTACATCTCCCATTTTGTGTGTTGTCGGCTGAATTGGAAGGTCCGATGCGGCGCGGAACGCCGTCTTCTGGTATCGGATGAACCCGTCGATTTCACTGACGGTCCGCTCCGGCGCCCAGCCGACCAGATCGGCAATGGCATCGGCAGCCTCCTCAACCTCGGCGCGGTCGAGATGGCGGCGCCAGGCGAGGCCTGTCCTCGTATAGAGAATACCTTTCAGGTCGCGGGCATG
The DNA here is from genome assembly GCF_006442375.1 of Mesorhizobium sp. B2-2-4. NCBI lineage: Bacteria > Pseudomonadati > Pseudomonadota > Alphaproteobacteria > Hyphomicrobiales > Phyllobacteriaceae > Mesorhizobium > Mesorhizobium sp. B2-2-4. Next base: position 354,455 of record NZ_VFWB01000004.1, read on the forward strand.
CTCGACCGAAACCGCTGTGCGGAAAGCGGCGCGCCTGCCTTGCGAAAGCGGCCTCGAAATTGCGAACTCCGCACCGCTGTCGCCTGTCTCCGGGATCCGCCTCGCCACGGACTTGCGCGTCGGCTTCAGTTGCTTCTCGACGATCCGCAGCATCTCGCGCCCTGCGCTCAGATGGCTCATGACCGGCCCTGCCGTCATCGCGAAGATACCCGGCCTGCCGGCAGATGCGAGATCGTGGATCTGACGCGTGCGCCGCCCCATCGGCTCGGCTGCATCGAAGGTGAGCGGCCGCACGCCGGCCCAGGTGAATTCGACGTGGCGGCGGCCGAGCCGCAGGCCGGGAAGCATGTGACTGGCTTCCGCAAGCAGGAAATCGATGTCTTCGTTGGTGGCTGCGGCACCGGCGGCGTCGCCGTCGAAAGGCGTCTCCGTCGGCCCGAAATAAAAGCAGTCGTCATGCGAAGGCAGACAATAGAACGGCATACCGCTGCGGTTGATCGTGGCGATGCCGTAGCCGCGATAGGAATCCGGCAGCCTGACCGCGATATGAGCGCCCTTGGTGCCGCGAACAAGGCAGGGCGCTGGCTTGCCGGCGACGGGATTGGCGTTCACCGCGTCCACCCAGGTGCCGGCCATGTTCAGCACGACGGACGCGCGAACCTCGGCCGCTTCCCCCTTACCGTCGCGCAGTTCGACGAGCCAGCCTTCCGGCTTCCTACGTATAACGGAAGCTTCGCAGAACAGGCGTATTTCGGCGCCGTTTCGCTCGGCGTCGAGGGCGGCATCCACGCACAGCCTGTCCGGCCAGTCCATGATGTATTCACGGTAGGTGGCAATCGACCGCAGACTTTCGGGGTCCCGCAGGTCGTTTGCGAATGGCAGGTGGGTTTCGAAATCACTCTTCAGCCGACGATAGGCGAGCGCCGGTTCCGGTGGCCCGAGACGGCGCAGGATGCGGAAACCGAGATCCAAATGCCAGCCGCGGACGGGGCTCTCCGGATAAATCGGAAAGCACATGGTGAAGGGCTTGCACCGTTGCGGGCTCCGCCCGACAAGTTCGGTTCGCGCTTCCATCCCCGCCCGCGCCATGCGCAAGGCCGCGGCGAAGCGCTGCGGATGAAACGCAAAGGTGCGGATCGGGTTGGGCGTTTCGAAATATCGAAGGCCGCAATGCAGGATGCGCGAGGATCGGCTGGAGGCGCCGGCGGCGAAATCGCTCCTGTCGACCAGGAGGACGCTGTAACCCGCTGCGGCCAGTTCTCGCGCCGCGCTCGAACCGTTGATGCCGGCGCCGACCACGACGACATCGTAGTCCCGGCCCTGCATCTCGATAATTCTAGGCGACATTGGCGGCCTGTTTTCCTGGACGGTCGATCACGCCAATAAAGCGCTGATACCGAAATGTTCAAAATAGAATTATCGGCGATTGATATGCGTAGTGTGCATATCGTCCTGGTCCGGCAATTGTCTCAGGATCCGATCGCGCTTTTGCGCCATCAGCTCCAGCAGGGCATCGGCGGCGGGGTTGGGCCCGCGCGACTCCGGGCGCAGCAGGGCAACGTTAAACGGGATCTTCGGCGCGAAGGGGATCAGCCTGACCCGGTCGTCCAACTGCTCGACCGCGGTGTAGGGATCGATGATCGCAATACCGATCCCGTGCTTGACCATTTCATAGGCCGACACCGAAAAGGTCGTCTCATAGGCGGCATCCACCTTGACGCTACTGGACAGCAGCGCCTGATCGAGGAGATGCCGTGCCGAGACGAAGGAAGTCCAGGAAATGAATGGCCCCTGGCGCAGGTCGGCCGGGCCGAGCCGGCTGCGCCCGGCGAGCGGATGATCGCGCGGAACAGCCGCGATATAGGGCGCGTCACTGAAGACTTCGGTCCGGAACCCGGAGCGCTTGAACGGTGTTTCCGCCAGTCCGAAATCAATCTGCTGCGCGGCCGCCCATTCCTCGATCTTGACGGACATGCGCACGTTCAGCGTGACCTTGGTCTTCGGCCAGTTCTTCCTGAAATCGGCCAGCAGATGCGGCACGAAATTGATGCCCAGCGCCGGCATGACCGCAAGGCTGATCTCGCCGCCTTCCCCGCTTGCCAACCGTGCTGCGAAGCTGCTCAACGCGTCCAGCGAGACATAGGCTCGCTCGATCTCGTCGAGTAACAGGTGTGCCACGGTGGTCGGCGTGATCAGGCCCCTGCGGCGCTCGAAAAGCGAAACGCCAAGCTCGTATTCCAGCTTGTCGAGAAGCCGGCTGACGGCCGGCTGGCTGCGCCCCAGCAATTCGGCCGCGCCGCTGACGGTGCCGGTGAGCATGACGGCGCGAAATGCCGAGTAGTGCAGAAGGTTCAACGTACTTGTCATGGCGCACCGGTCTTCCCCGGACTCCCTGCAAAGCCATTCGTCCCGTAATCGCGATTCCCGCGATCGCGTACCGGCTGTGTAGCATCTATCCATCAGCAGGCTGTCATTATCTTTGACGGCTTCAAGGCGCGGACTGTCCTGCAAAGAGGGCATGAAACACTGCCTCTGGTGGCAGGTGGGCCCGATATTGGGTCAAGCGGGCGGATCAATGTGCAGCCGATGGGCGATAGCCTCCCGGGCGGAAGCAGCCTCCTGCCGCTTCCTCTGCGCCGACCATGAGCGCGCCTTGGCAAGCACCTCGGCTGCCAGGTCTACGTCTTCGCCAAGCGGGTCGTCGTTCCAGACGAGGCCGCTGCGGCGTACCAGCAGATCGTCGATGGTCTCGGCATGCTCGCTCTCCACGCCCCGTTGCATGATCGAAAGCTTGTCCTCGCGTGAGCTGTTCCCGGTTTCGCGCGGAACGCTCCTGGAAGCGAAATCCGGCTGCTGGCTCGGCCGTGACGGTGCCAGTCCCTTGCCCAGTGCCGTCAATGCGAGCTGCCCTGCCGAGCGATGGCTCATGATCGGCCCTGCCGTCATGGCGAACAGGTTGGGCGCTCCTTCAGGACCGAAGTCATGCAGTTGCCGCGAACGTGCGCCCATGGGCTGCGCCGGATCGTAAGTGAGCGGCCGCACGCCCGCCCAGCCATAGAGAATGTCGGACCGCCTGATATCGAGCGTCGGCAGGAGATGATTGGCTTCGCCGAGCAGGAACTCGAAATCCTCCTCGGTCGGATGGATGTCGTCGGGATCGCCGTCATACAACGTTTCGGTCGGTCCGAAATAATGCAGGCCACGCCACGGGATACAGTACAGCCCCTCATTCAGCCGGTTGAGCGTTGCGATGCCGAAACGGCTGCATTCGGGCGGCAGGCGGACCACGATATGCACGCCCTTGGTGCCGGTGATGCGACGACCGATCCGCCCAGCCTCGACGCGCGCATTAATGCGGTCGATCCATATCCCGCCCATGTTGAAAACACTGCGCGCGACGACGTGAACGGGCCGGGCGGCAGCATCCAGCGTATCGCCGAGCTCCAGCTGCCACAGATCGCCCTGCTGCGCCGCATGGGTGACTTCGGTATAGTTGCGTACCGACGCACCCAGACGCTGCGCTTCCAGCACCGCATCCACCACCACCCGTTCGGGCCAGTCGAACTGGTATTCGTCGAACATGGCGACCGACTGGAGCGCCTGCTTGTCGCGCAGATGCTGGAGAAGCGGCATCTGCGCGACTTCTGCGCCCGATAACCGGCGGTAATTCAGCGGCACCTCGCGGCCGCCCAGGGATTTCAGGATGCGGAACGCCGCATCGATCTGCCACCCGCTATAAGGGCCTCCACGGTAGACGGGAAAGCAGAACCTCATGGAGCGTATACGGTCGGGCGTGTCGCGGACGAATTGCGCCCGTGACTGCATCGCCGCCCGGGCCATCCGGCACGCGGTCAGGAAGCGCTGCGGCTGGCGCACGAATTCCCAGACGGATTTTCCGGGCGCGAGATAACGCAGACCACAATGAAGGAGCCGCGAAGACCGTCCGCTGGCGCCGGCGGCGAAATCACTCTTGTCGACGAGCAGCACCGAATAGCCGGCAGCACTGAGGCAACGCGCTGTTTCGGCGCCGTTGATGCCGGCACCAACGATGGCGACGTCGAAGACTGATCCGGAAAGTTCATCGAGTGAAAGGCGCATGATATCCCTGCTTGTTTGCAACTATGGATCCGCTTGGCGCAGGCGCCCGCGCCGGGCCGATCGAACCAAGAGTTGAAAAAAATCGACCGGAGGACCGCGTCCACCGGTCTCAAAATGGAGCTTTTCCGTCTCCGGCCGGCGGCTCGACAAAGGCTGTCTGTCGACCGCCAATCGGCCTGGCGGCGCGCCTGTCGCGTTGAGACTACTGGCTGTCCATTTTCGTGTTGTCAGCCTCAAGCAGCTTTTCGTGTTCGGCTTCGAACCACGGATCCGCGACCACTTTCCATTTCTCGGCAAGTTCGATGAGCTTGCCGGAGGCATGCCAGCCATGGCTCATGCCGGTCATGAATTTTCCCCAGATGCCGTCGCGCTCCTCCAGTGGAACGCCTGCCGCCCAATAGCTGTGATAACGGGATTTCAGGGGCATTTCGTAACCATCCCAGCCTTCGGTTCTCAACGACTGCTGGATCGCCGTATCGTCCGACAGCCACGCTGCGCATTTGCCGCTGCGCAGGGCCTGTTTGGTTTCCGTATTGCCGGAAAAGGAAATGATCTTGGCGTCATAGGCCTGAGCGATCACGGTATTGTAGAAAAGGCCTTGCTTGGCGCAAAGCGGCTTGCCGCTGAGATCCTCCCAACTCTTGATCAGTCCGGCCTTGGCCATGACATTGGCGCCCGATACCCAATAGGCTGGCTGCACCATCCCGACGACCTTGCGTCGCTCCGGCAGGTCGGACATCGCCCCGAGGATGAGGTCGATCCTTCCCTGCTGCAGGAGTTGCATGCGGTTGGCGGATTCGATCTGAACCAGTTCCAGCTTGACGCCCAGCTTTTCGGCGACATCCGCAGCGAGATCAGGCTCGATCCCGACGAGCCTGCCATCGGGGTCACGATAGGACCAGGGCGGATAGGCACCCTGCACTCCGACCCGCAGCGTGCCGCGTTCAAGGACTTCCTTGAAGCGATCATTGGCCGCGTCCGCCTTTGCGGCAACTCCCGCAAGGACCGCGCCAGCCACGACGGCGATCGACGTGAACTTCACCCATAAATCCATTGCCCAATCCTCCCATTGCAATTATTGGCGACAAATGTCGCGGTCCGGCGATTGGTCACCGCCTCATCAATCGGACTTCGCGCCGATCCCATTGTCAAATAAGGGGAATTATGGACGCTATGCAGTTCCGTTATAGGCTGCAAAGGAGAGGCGGCTTGAACATCAGGCAACTCGAAGCCTTCAAGGCAACGATGACTGCAAAGACCACCATCGGGGCCGCGGAGCTTCTCGGCGTTTCCCAGCCGGCCGTAAGCCGGCTTCTGGGTCAATTGGAAACATCTTTGTCAGTGACCCTGTTCGACCGGTCCGGCGGGCACCTCAATCCCACGCCGGAAGCCCTCCTGCTGCATGAGGAGGTTCTTCGTGCCTTCGTGTCGATCGACAAAATCCGCGAGATCGCCCGCGAAATGCAGGTCGCCAATTCCGGGATGGTCTCGGCGGCGTCGCTGCCGATGCTGGCAATGGACTTCATGCCTTCGGCGATCGCCCGCTTCACGGCAAGCCGGCCGGAGAGCCGCATTTCGCTGCGTATCCAGATGTCGCCGCGCATAGAAGAACTCGTCGCCAGCCAGCTTGTGGATGTCGGCATCGCCGAATATCCCTTCGACCGCTCCGGCATCGAAATCGAGGAATTCTGCTCCGCGCATTATCTGATGGCGGTTCCAAGCCATCATCGGCTGGCGCAGAAGGCACGGCTGACGCCGGAAGATTTACGCGACGAACGCTATATCTCCATCACCCACAATCATCTGGGGAGGCAACTCGCCGACCAGATTTTCGACCGCTACGGCGTTAAGCGCCGCATTGTCCTTGAAGCCCAGCTTTTTAGCACCATCGCCAACATGGTGGCCAAGGGGCTGGGAATCGGATTGATCGACCCCTTCACGGCGTTCGATTTTCGCGAGCATCCGGGAGTGCGCTCCATTCCCTTCGAGCCCGCGGTCAGCCTGCGTCTCGGCATGCTTTATCCGACACACCGTTCCCCCTCGCGCGTCGCGCGCGAATTCATTTCCAGCCTCAAGGCATCGCGCCGCGATGTCCTGCGTCAGATCGACGATATCTTCCACCGCAATTGAAGCCGGGCGCGCATCTATGCCGATCCGGCATAGCCCTATGCCACGCGCGGCTGCCTTCTCCTGTTATTGTCGCGGCGAAGGATCGGGCAAGGAACATAGATGGGCACCTTTCAAACGGACGTGGCCATTGTCGGTGGAGGAATTGTCGGCTGCTCGACCGCTCTTTCCCTAGCCCGCAAAGGGAGGTCGGTAACAATCTTCGAGCGCGGCAAGATCGCTTCCGAACAATCCAGCCGTGCCTGGGGTTTCATCCGCCGGCAAGGACGGCATGAAGCCGAGCTGCCGCTCGCGGTCGAAGCCTTGGAACTGTGGGCGGACTTGACCTCGAGATACGGCACACAGGCGACGCAGTTCACCCGCAGCGGAATCCTGGTCCCCGCGGAAACCGCTGCCGATGAGGATCGGATCCGCAGCGGCCACGATATTGCGCGCAGCTTCGGCCTTTCGACGCGCCTGCTGGATGCCGCGGACGTTCGTCAGACAATCCCCGAATTGGCTGGGCAATGGCGCGGCGGACTTTTCACCGCCGACGACGCCCATGCCGATCCGGCTCTTTCGACCCGGACCATCGCGGCTGCGGCACGCGAAGCCGGAGTCACTATCCTGGAAGATACACCGGTTTTCCGGCTCGACCTCGACAGGCAGGACAGACCGAGGCTCCTGGCGTCTAACGGGATCTTCGAAGCAAAAACCGTCGTTTTGGCAAACGGCATCGGCGCACCGGTGCTGGCCGCTTCGGCCGGCCTGCACCTGCCTATCCAGATCGTCAAATCCTCCGTCGGCCGCACCCGGAAGGCAGCACCCTTCACCCGCATCGCGATGTGGGGTCCCCGCGTTGCATTCCGCCCCTCTATGGGCGGCGATTTCATTATCGGTAACGGCTATCGCGGCATGGGAGTCGATTACGAAATCACCGTCGACTCATTTCGCTGCATGCGCCATTTCATACCCGCCTATCGCAACAACTGGCGTCAACTGCACCTCAGCATCGGAGCCGATTTCCGTCATCAATTAGCCGCGCGCTTCAGCCGCCGCAATGCCGTGCAGGCGCTGCCGGAGCCGAAGCCCAATATGCGCAAGGTGATGGCCAACCTTGCTGGCTTCCGGCAGATCTTTCCGCATCTGAATACGATCGAACTGCAGAACGCCTGGGCCGGCAGGCTGGATATCACGCCCGACGTCATTCCAATCATCGATCGGCCCAAGCCAGAGCTCGAACTCTTCGTGGCGGCCGGCTTCAGCGGCCACGGCTTTGCGCTTGGACCTTCCATCGGCAAACAACTCGGCGAATGGGTCACACAGGGCAGCCCCTCGATCAATCTTTCCGCCTTTGCTCTTTCCCGGTTCGAAAAGGGCATCGTTCACAAAGCGCAACAGGCGCTTTGAGATCGTGTTCGTTCACGCGGCCTCGCCTTAGACTTAACGGCGGAGCCGGGCTTGACGGACTTGTCAGACAGGCCGGAGCCGAGCTCACCGCGATAGGAAGCGCGGCCGGCAGCATGCGGCTCGCCGGCCGCGCCGAGGACGCCCTGCGCGACCCCTGGTACCTGCGCCCGGCCGGCGCCGATCCCGGCCCCGCCGGCGCGGTTCTTGGCGCCTGGCGGCAGCTGTCCGTGCAGCCGCCCGCTGGCAGCGCCGACCGACTCGAAAAGATCGTCGACCAGCTCGGGCTCCATTGCCACCGCGCGGCGCTCGCCGACCTTTGCACGGAGATCGAAAAACTGGCGGGATCGCAGCGGCCGGTGCCGTTCGCTGCAACGGCAATCGCCGCCCGCGTCGCCGCGATTCGGCCCGACCTCGAGCTTTTGGCCTGGTGCTTGCCGACCTGGTGCTGGCAGCACCAGCCCACCCTGGAGGCTGTCGTTTCCTGTGACAACTCAAATCGCTTGCAGTATCGTTCCCGGCGTCGGCTAAAGCCGATCCGGACCCGCAAGAGTAAATACCTGAGTAACCGGATCGAACAGGACCATCGGCGCATCAAGCGCCGCATCGGGTCAATGCTCGGCTTCAAATCACCGGGATCAGCCGCGATCATCCTAAACGGCATCAAAATGGTTCACATGATCAGCGGCGGTCACGCGGTGCCTGATTGATCGGCGCGGCTCCAGCATCGTTGGCGGTAGCATTGGCCAAAGCCGGGCGCATCGATCGCCATGTGTGGCATGACGGGTCTGCGTGAACCCTGGATGATGCGGCGGCGTTATAAGATTTCTGCAACTGTCTTATAACCACCGCTTGCGTCGCTTGAGTTCATCCTGTTATAAGAGAAACTCATTTTTCTTATAACGGAGCCGGCGCATGAAGACGGTCGATCTCGTTTATCGCACGATGTATGCGGAACTCGTTCAGCGCTGCCTTGGTGCATCGTTCGAAACCGACTTCTCAACGGCGGGAAATTTCGTTCGGGTTCCGGTGAAGGGGCGGGATTATTGGTATTTTGAGGAGACCCAACCCAAGAAGACGCGGAAGTATGTCGGCCCGTCCGATGATCCCGAGATCGCGAAACGCGTTGCAGCCTTCCAAGAGATCAAGGAAGACCTCCGCGGGCGACGGAAACTCGTCTCCACGCTGACTCGCCAAGCAGGGCTGACTGCACCGGACCGGTTCACTGGCGATGTCGTTGGAGCAATGGGAGCAGCAGGAATCTTCCGCCTGAGAGGCGTGCTCGTCGGTACGGTTGCCTTCCAGACGTATGCGGGACATCTCGGCGTGAGATTGCCCGGTGCCTCATTGCAAACCGGCGATGCCGATTTCGCGCAGCACTACTCGATCTCCTCGTCAGTCGACGACAGCCGGCCGCCGATCTTGGAAATCTTGAGAGAGATTGACCCGACCTTCAGGGAGATCCCGCACAGATCGGATCCCGCACACGCGACGCAATTCGAGAATGCAACGAGATACAAGGTCGAATTCCTCACGCCGAACCGGGGATCCGATCACTACACCGACCATGCCACTCCGATGCCAGCACTGGGCGGAGCTTCGGCGCAGCCCTTGCGTTTCCTTGATTTCCTCATCCACGAGCCCATCCGGACCGTGATGCTGCATCGGTCAGGGGTGCCTGTAACCGTGCCGTCGCCGGAACGCTATGCAGTTCACAAGCTCATCGTCGCCTCTCGCAGGCAATCAGATGCAAACGGCGTCGCCAAGCGCGAAAAGGACGTCTATCAGGCCAGCCTCCTTATCGAGGCACTGGAGGCCACCCGTCGCCAGGACGACCTTGCAACAGCGTTCGCGGAAGCGTGGGGCAGGGGGCAGCACTGGCGCGAGGCGATGCTGAAGGGGCTGAGCCTGATGCCGCCGAAGAAACGACAGGAAGTTGAGGAGACAGTCAGAAAGGCCCTTGTCGAGATCGGCGAGGAGTTGGACGGCTTCAACTCGGCCGTGAAGTCGTCGCCAGAAAAAAGTGCGACCCGAAAGCCGCCCTGTCGCTTGGACTGAGGAATATCCTCGTTGATCAGGATCGCGTACGAGGGAATATACCGTAGCTGAGGTCTGTTCGCCGTGTTCGTCTAAAACAAGGCACTAAGGAACTATAAGCTGGATTGCCTCGGGCGATCGCTTGCCTACCTGGCCAATACGGTAAAGAACCCTGCCTGACCAGCCGGAAAAGTGCGTAGATCGCACCACGACCGCAGCGGCCGTATGGTGGTTTTGCGTCTTCACCACGCTGGCGAGTTGGAGCGCGACCTGACCCGTGAATGCGCCAGCTGGTCTTCCTACCGCCAGAGCACGCGGCCGCAAAGGCGGACGGAAATTAGCGCTCACCAAAGCGCGGATACGCCTCGCCCAAGCTGCCACGGGCCCGCCAGTTCCGCAATAGCATTCCGAACAGCCCGATCGACGAGAATGCTGCGCTTCGGTGGAGACGAGCGTTTGCTTTTTTCAACCCATAGCCGTGCCAGACAGCTCTACCGACCCTGCGGGGAGCCGCGCAAAAGTGTACCAATTATAGATCTGCTCGCCCGTCCAGAATGCCACGTCGCGATGAGAGGAGATATAATCCAGCAATTCCTCCAGATAGCCAATCCGATGCGGAACACCGCTAAGATAAGGATGGACGCTGATGGACATGATCCGGGGCGAGGTCGCGCTCTCCCGATACAGCCGGTCGAACTGGCGCTTGCCGCGCTCGAGCAGTTCCGCCGACGAGTGCTGCGCCACAGCCATTATTGCGACATCGTTAATCTCCACCGTATAGGGGAGTGTCACCAGCCGGCCGGCCGTCGTCTTCAGTTCGCAAGGCAGGTCGTCCATTACCCAATCGGCGACGTACCGAATTCCTTCTTCAGCGAGGATGTCGGCCGTGTCCGAGGTCTCCGTAAGCCCTGGGCTTTCCCATCCCACCGGCGGCTTACCGGAAATCTTGGACAGCGCGCCGATTGTGCGCCGAATTGCAACGCGCTGGTCTTCGAGGTTGTGCATCGGCCCTTGGAGCCAACCGTGACCCATCAGTTCCCATCCGGCGTCGTGCGCGGCATGCGCGATCCTGGGATAGACCTCGCACACTGATCCATTGATGGCCAACGTCGGAACAATTGTTCGGGATGTCAGGCTCTCGTGGATGCGCCAGAAGCCGACCCGCATGCCGTATTCGTGCCACGACCAATTCGGAATATCGGGTAGCATCGGCATGCCCATCGGCGGCGGCAAGACGGTGCGCGGCATCGGCCGCCTCGCGTCCCAATGTTCGACATTGACGATCAGCCACACCGGCATCCTGACGCCGTCAGGCAATTTCAGCGGCTGTCTATCGACGATGGCCTGGTAGTCTATTCGTTCGCGAGGGCTCAGCGGCATGCGACGGTCCTAAGGGCTTGGAACGCACTTGGATTGATCAGCTTCATAGGGTGACTCGCCGTCAACCCAGTCGCACCACCAGTGGGCCGATACGTATAGACCTCCACCACGCCGCCGCCAAGCGGATGCAACGTGGGGCGCCTTGGCTTGGCACAAAGGACGACCAGTTGCACAAGCAAGCAGACGCATGATGATGTTTAGCCTTGTTTGATCGTCAGCCCGCCGTCTACCAGCAAAGTCTGGCCCGTCACGTATCGCGCTGCGTCGGAAGCCAGAAACAGGATTACATCCGCCACCTCGTCGGGTTCGCCGATGCGACGCAATGGAATGGAAGGAGCCTGAGCCACCAGCCGCGCTTCACCCATCGAGTGCTCCTCGGAGAGGGATTGTGCCGTGCGGATGAAACCGGGCGCGACGCCGTTGACGCGGATCCCGTCGCCGCCCAACTCGGCGGCCAAGCCTCGCACCAAACCCAGAACGCCGGCTTTGGCGGCGGAATAATGGACATGTTCGGCCCAGCCATAGCTCATGCCTGAAATCGACGATACCGCCACGATGGCGCCTTTGCGACGCTCTCGCATGCGCGGCGTGGCAGCGCGTGCCATCCGGAACACGCCTTTTAGGTCGATGTCGACTGTGATGTCCCACTTGGCATCGCTCATCTGCGCCAGCGGCACCTTGTGGGCGATACCCGCATTGGCCACCACGACGTCCACGCCGCCATACTGCTTGTCGATTTCTCCCACGACGTCGTTGACCTGATCCGATCTGGTCACATCGAGTTTGCGGAAATAAGCATCCCCGCCGCCCGCCTTGATCTCTTCGGCCACCTGCTTGCCTTCGGTCTCGAGAATGTCGGTCACGCAGATTCTGTAGCCAACCCTGGCGAAAGCGAGGGCCGTGGCGCGGCCAATGCCGATGCCGGCGCCGCTGATGATTACGGTAGGCTTGGTCATGACGATCTCCCGGACACTGCGTGGTTCGATGCGATTGTGGACATGCGCATCACTCGATGACGGCCGATCTTGCCGTGTTCCAGCGAAAGAAACACCGCAAGGATGAGAATTAGGCCGGTGATGATCTTCTGCTTCTCGGACCACATGCCGAGAATGATCAGGCCATTGCCCCGCATGGCGATTATGAGGGCGGATATCACACTGAGTTCGAAGGAGGTTGCGGCTGTCGGCGTCGCCGCACCCAATCTTGCGGCGACGACGCGCGAAGTCACCGAAGCAGTCTGCAACGCCATAGGCGGGTGCAACGTCCTGACAGGCTGAAAACCGTCGTTCGGCACGGCCGGCGTCTCGCTCACGGCTGGTGCAATTGTCGGAACAGCTTGAACAGTTCGGCTTTCTTCTCGAAGCCGACACCGGGAACATCGGGTAACCCGACATAGCCATCTTCGACCGCGATGTCGTCGGCGAAGCCGCCAAAGGGCTGGAAAACGTCGGGATAGGATTCGTTGCCGCCCAGATGCAGCCCTGCGGCAATGTTGAGCGACATCTGGTGTCCGCCATGCGGCACCACGCGTCGTGACGACCAGCCAAGCGCCTTCATCACCTCCAGCGTGCGCAGGTATTCCACCAGGCCATAGGAGAGGGCACAGTCGAACTGAAGATAGTCGCGGTCGGGCCGCATGCCGCCGTAGCGCAAGAGGTTGCGCGCATCCTGGTGCGAGAACAGGTTCTCGCCTGTCGCCATCGGCCCACCGTAGTGGTTCGCCAGTTCCGTCTGCAACGCATAGTCCAGCGGATCGCCGGCCTCCTCGTACCAGAACAGGCCGTATGGCTGCATCGCCTTGGCATAGGCGACGGCGGTCTTCAGGTCGAAGCGTCCGTTGGCATCGACAGCCAGATACTGGCCCCCACCGACCACCTCCAGCACGGCCTCGATGCGGCGCAGATCCTCATCCAGGGGCACGGCGCCGATCTTCATCTTCACGACCTTGTAGCCGAGGTCGAGATAGCCCCGCATCTCCGCCTGAAGCTTCGAGTGATCCTTGCCGGGATAATAGTAGCCGCCTGCCGCGTAGACCCAAACTTTCTCGTCCGCCACGCCCGCCCGGTAACGGTCCGCCAGCAGGCGCCACAGCGGGACGCCGGCGACCTTGGCGACGGCATCCCAGACGGCCATGTCGATGGTGCCCACCGCCACGGACCGTTCGCCGTGGCCTCCGGGCTTCTCGTTGGTCATCAGCGTCTTCCAGATGGCGAACGGGTCAAGGTTGTCGTTCTCATGGTCGATCAGCGTTTCGGGATCGGCCTCGAGGACGCGCGCGAGGAAACGGTCGCGCATCAGCGCGCCCTGTCCGTAGCGGCCATTCGAATTGAAGCCGTAGCCAACCACCGGCTTGCCGTCACGCACGACGTCGGTGATCACGGCGACGGCCGAGCAGGTCATCTTCGAAAAGTCGATATAGGCGTTGGCGATGGGGGAGGCGATCGAGACGGTCTTTTCCCTGATGTCGACGATGCGCATGCTTGGTCCTATCCTTCGAGTGCCTCCGCCACCGCCTTGCCGCAGGTGACGGTATCGGCCTTGCCCCCGAGATCGCCGGTGCGGGTGGCTTCGCTCTTCAGCGTGGCTTCGATGGCTTCCACGATCGCGCGGCCAGCCTCCTCGTGACCAAGATGGTCGAGCATCATGGCGGCCGTCCAGATCTGTCCGATCGGATTGGCGATGCCTTTCCCGGCGATGTCCGGAGCCGAGCCGTGTACCGGCTCGAACAGCGACGGAAAGCGGCCTTCCGGGTTGATGTTGGCCGACGGGGCGATGCCGATCGTGCCGGTGCAGGCGGGTCCGAGATCCGAGAGAATGTCGCCGAACAGGTTCGATGCCACCACAACGTCGAAACGGTTCGGATTGAGCACGAAATGGGCTGCCAGAATATCGATGTGGTACTTGTCCCAAGAGACATCCGGGTATTGGGCGGCCATCGCCTCGACGCGCTCGTCCCAATACGGCATGGTGATCGAGATGCCGTTGGATTTGGTGGCCGATGTGAGGTGCTTGCGCGGACGCTTCTGCGCCAGATCGAACGCATAACGCAGGATGCGATCGACGCCGACGCGCGACATCACGGTTTCCTGGATGACAATCTCGCGCTCCGTGCCCGGATACATCCGGCCGCCGATAGATGAATATTCGCCCTCGGTGTTCTCGCGCACGACGTAGAAATCAATATCGCCGGGCTTGCGGTTGGCGAGCGGCGACGGCACGCCCGGCATCAACCGGACGGGGCGCAGGTTGACGTATTGGTCGAACTCGCGGCGAAACTGCAGCAGCGATCCCCAAAGCGAGATATGGTCGGGAACCATGGCCGGCCAGCCCACCGCGCCGAAGAAGATGGCATCATGGTTTCCGATCCGGGACTTCCAGTCCTCCGGCATCATGCGGCCATGCCTGGCATGGTAATCGCACGACGCAAAGTCGAAATGGTCGAACTGTAGGTCGATGCCGAAGCGCCTTGCCGCCACTTCCAGTACACGAAGTCCCTCGGGGACGACCTCCTTGCCGATCCCGTCACCGGGAATGACCGCGATCCTGTGCTTCTTTGCTGACATCATGGTTCCTCGGCTGCAGGAATGGGACGGCGGCGACGGACGGCCGCCTTACGGAAATCAGGCGGTGGAAGAGCGGGCATCAGCCGCCGAAATATTCGATCTCCTGGCGCAGGCGTTCGCCCTCGATGCCCATGCCGAGCAGGACTGCCACGAGCACTCGTGCTTTCTGGCCGCTCAAGTCGCCGGCAAAGATCACGCCCCCGTCGGAGAGTGTCTTGCCGCCGCCATTGCCATAAATCGGCTTGACCCGGCCGCGCTGGCAACGACTGGTCATGATGACGGGAGTACCATTGGCGACAAGCGACGTCGCGGCGGCAGTGACGGCGGGCGTCGCGTTACCCCGCCCGAAACCCTCCAGAATGATGGCCTTGGCACCATCCTGGGCGGCGAAGCGGATGTAGCGGTCACCTATCCCCATGACCAGCTTGATAAGATCGACATCAGCGACAATGCCTTTTGCGTCGTAGGTGCGGCGCAGGACCGGCTTGCGGTGCAATACGATACGGTCGCCGTCCACTTCCCCGAGCTTGCCGTGCTCGTAGGAGATGAAGGTATCGGTGCGTGAACTGTGCGACTTGCTCACGTCACGCGCAGCATGGAATTCCTGCTCGAAGCAGATCATCGCGCCCAGGCCCCGCGCAGTTTCGGATGCGGCTAGCCGGATGGCATCCGTGAGGTTGCGTGGGCCGTCGGGGTTCGCCTCATCGGCCGCGTGCTGTGCGCCGGTGAACACTATCGGCTTGTCAGTCGCGACAAGGAGATCAGCCAAAAAGGCGCTTTCCTCCATCGTATCGGTCCCGTGGGTCACCACGACCCCATCGAAGTCACCTTGAAGGTGGTGTGAAATCCGCTGGGCCAGTGCAAAGCCGAGCGGGAGGTCGATGGCATAGCTGCCGACGTTGCAGAACTCGTCGATGGCGATGTCAATGCCATCGAGCGGATCGTGCAGCATGGCGCGCAACTCCGATCCTGTGACGCTTGCGGTGACATGTCCACTCTCGGCTTCCAGCTTGGATGCGATCGTCCCTCCTGTTGTCATCAGACAGATTTTTCGCATTTCGGTTCCTCGCTGCCGTACCCGACGTTGAATAATTTGGTCAGACCAAGAAATCAAGAAGCTATTTTTTTGTGCATGAAATGCACGAATTTTTCGCATTTTTTGTGATTGACGGTCAGGCCAATTTGTCCATTAATGTCAGTTACGCTCTTTGGTCTGTCCAAAAGCGGAAAGATAACGAAGCGTATTCGCGCAACCAATGGGGAACGAGAGATGGTTGATGATTTTACCAGAATTCGGTTGGCGCCCACGCGCCGTCAGTTCCTGAAAACGACTGCCGCCTTCGGCGGCGCTGCACTTGCTGCATCGACCGGCCGCTTGGGGGAAGCCTTCGCGCAGGACGCAAACAGTACGCTGGTGATCGCGGCGCCCGCGACGCCCCAGGGCCTCGACATCGAGTTCGACGTCAGCCTGGGCTCGATCGATTCCCTCGGTGCGCTCTACGAGTACATGCTTGGCTATGAGAAGATGGATGATCCCAATGCACCCGGCGTGCTGCGGGAGGATACCGGCGTCCATACCGACAAGCCGAACAACCTCGCCTTGCGCGGCCGGTTGGCGGAAAGCTGGGAAGTGGCCCCCGATGGCCGCAAGGCGACCTTCAAGCTACGCGAGGGTGTCGTCTCCAACTGGGGCAACAAGTTCACGTCCAAGGACGTGAAATGGACTTGGGACCGCAAGTTCAACCTCAAGGGGCAAGGCCTGTTCCAGACCGCGGTGCTCGGTCTCAAGACGCCTGACCAGATCAAGGTGGAAGGCGATTATGCGGTCTCTTTCAATCTCGAACAGCCAAATCCATTGCTTCTCAAGCAGCAGTGTAACCTCGCCAACCCGATCTACGACGCCACCAAATGCGCCGAAGCCGGTGGCTCCGACGACCCGTGGGCGGTCAATTTCCTCAAGAACGATAGTGCTGGCTTTGGTCCATATCGCCTTGCCCAGCTCGTGCGCGGTCAACAAGCCGTATTCGAGGCGCGCGAAGACTACTGGGATGAAAAGCCCTTCATGAAGCGCGTCATCATGCGCGAAGTGCCGCAGTCGGCCAGTCGTTTCTCGCTGCTGCAGGGCGGGGCGGTCGACATCGCACAGTTCCTGCAGCCGCGCGAACTGGAGGCGCTGAAGAAGCAGCAGAACGTGGCGGTGGATGCCGTCAATTCGTCCTACATGATCTGGCTGGAGCTCAACTCCAAGATCGCTCCATTCGATAATGTCGACGTGCGCCGAGCCATCAACCTCGCTATCCCGCGCGACGAGATCATCCGCACCATCTACTACGGCTATGCCGACGAGCAGAAGGCGCCGATGCCCTATATCTACCCGATGGCGGATGAAAGCTTCTTCGCGTACGGCTATGATCTTGCCAAGGCCAAGGAGCTTCTTGACAAGGCAGGTGCCAAGAACCTGGCGACCACCTTGTCCTACAACGCCGGCGACCCGACGCAGGAGCCGATCGCATTGCTGATCCAGACCGCGCTAAAGCAGATCGGCGTGGAGCTGACGTTGGAGAAGCTGCCGGCCGGCGTGTTTTACGAGAACGTCACCAAGCGCGCCAAGCCGATGATCTTCTATCTGGATTCGCCGTGGACGCCGGATCCGGGCTACTCGACCTACCTCTACTTCAACTCCGAAAGCTACGTGAACTATTCCAATTATGACAACAAGAGCGTCGATCAGATGATCAAGGACGGTCTTGCCACGCTTGATGACAATGTGCGTAAGCAGAAATACTCGGAGGTGCAGAAGACGTTGATGGACGAAGCGCCCTGGGGCTTCATTGCTTATCCGAAATACACGCTGGCGCGTAAGGCGAACCTCAAGGGTTACACTTACTACACGTCCAATAATCTTCGGTTCCAGGATTTCAGCCGCGGCTGATGAGGTCTTGTCCCTGGAGGCTGCCGCCTCCGGGGACAAGTTAGTGTATCGGAAAGATCTTAGATGTCTTCGAAGCTTAGCCTTCTCCTGAGGCTGGCGGTCATCCGGCCGAGATTTGCGATCGGCTATCTGATCGTCATCGCGATCACCCTGCTGGCGATCTTCGCGCCGGCCATTGCACCCTATTCGCCGACCGAGGCGGATTCGGCCAGCTTCCTGCAGCCGCCGGATGCCACCCATCTCTTTGGCACCGACAATGTCGGCATGGATATTTTCAGTCGTTCCATCTACGCGCCCCGCATTGACTTGACGATCGCGATACTGGGCACGCTCCTGTCGGCGCTGATTGGCGGCTCGATCGGTGCTGTTGTTGGTTTCTACAGCAGCGGGCGCGGCATTCGCGTGTGGCTATCCTTCGCCGTCATGCGCGCGGCCGACGTGCTGCAGGCATTTCCCATTTTCGTCTTCGCCATCGCCCTGGTTGCCAGCCTCGGTCAGAGCATCCAGACGGTGGTTCTGGCCATAGCCTTCGTCAATGCGCCGATCTACTTGCGTCTCATGCGCTCGCAGGTGCTCAGCATCCGCTCCATGCGCTATGTCGAGGCTTCGCAGGTCAATGGCCTGTCGGACATGCAGACCATTCGGCGCCACATCATTCCCAATGCGATGGCGCCGGTGCTGGCGCAGCTATCGGTCAATGTCGGCTGGGGCATCCTGCTGACCTCGGCGCTGTCCTTCGTTGGTGCCGGCGTGCGCGCGCCGACACCTGAATGGGGCAGCATGATCGCCATGGGCTTTCAAAACGTGGTGACCGGCCAGTGGTGGCCGTCCATGTTCCCCGGCGCGATGCTCGCGATCACCGTATTCGGCTTCTCGTTGGTCGGCGCGTCCATCGAGGTCCTGGCCGATCCGTCCAAGCGCCGGCAGCTGCTGAGCGATGCACGCGAGCATCGCCGCCGGGTCGACCGGCCGGCGGAGGGCGCCTGATGCGCATCCTGGCCTATCTCGCCAAGCGCCTGATTTTCGTGGTCCCGCAGTTGCTGGGCATTGTGCTCGTCAGCTTCCTGCTGGTGAAGAGCATTCCGGGTGACCCCGCTGTGCTGATGCTCGGCCCCACGGCGACGCCTTCGGCCATCGCCTCACTGCGCCAGCAGCTCGGGCTCGACCAGCCTCTCTACATGCAGTTCCTGATCTATGTGCGCAATCTCTTGCATGGCGACCTGGGAACCTCCTGGCAGACAACGCGGCCGGTGCTCGAGGATCTGCTTCAGCGCTTCCCGGCGACCCTCGAACTCGTCACGCTTTCGCTGCTCCTGGCTATCATCGTTGGGGTAACGCTGGGCGTTTATGCGGCGCGCAAGCCAAACGGCTGGATCGCGCGCCTGTCCGATCTCTATGGCTTGAGTGCCGGTGCGCTACCGGACTTCTGGTTCGCCCTCGTGCTGATCTTCATCTTCTATACCGTGCTCGGCTGGGCGCCTGCGCCTCTCGGCCGTATCGACATGATCGTCATACCGCCGGCGCCGGTCACCGGAGCCCTCACCATCGACGCGCTTCTCGCCGGCGACCTGCAGGCCTTCTGGTCTGCCTGCGCGCATCTGGTCCTGCCGGTGATGACGCTCGGGCTCCTGAATGCCGGTCCCATCCTCAAGATGACGCAGGCGACGATGGAGAAGATGCTGGACTCGGATTTCAGCCGCTTTGAAGTTTTGTGCGGGGTGCCGCAGAACCTAGTCGTGCGCCATGCGCTGCGCAATGCGTTGCCATCGATCGTCACCATTATCAGCGTGCTCTACGGCTTCCTGATCGGCGGTGCGGTGCTCGTCGAGATCGTGTTCTCGTGGGGAGGGGCGGGGCAATACGCGGTGCAAGGTGTGCTGAATTCGGACATCTATCCGGTTCTAGGCTTTGTGCTCTTCTCCGCCATCTTCTCCCTCATCGTCTACATCGCGGTCGACCTCATCTATTTCCTGCTCGACCCGCGGATCAGCAATTAATGTGAGAATGTCATTGGGCGCAGCAGAAATCATAAGCAAAACGCGCAACGCGTCCGGCGGCGACAAGCCGCCGTTGATCGACATCAGGAACTTGCGCGTGACGTTCCCGTCCGGAAGCGCCGAACCGAAGGCGGTGCTGAAGGGCATCGACCTTGCAGTACAGCCTGGCGAGATCGTTGGCCTGGTCGGTGAGAGTGGCGCGGGCAAGACGACGCTCGCCCGCTCCATCCTCGGGCTGCCGCCATCGCCGGGCCGCATCGCCGGCGGCGAAGTCCACTTCGAGGGCCGCCAGATCCTCAGCCTGTCCGAATCCGAACTCCGCCGTCTTCGCGGCCGCCGTCTCTCGGTCGTGGTGCCGAATCCCCGCGCTGAGCTCAATCCGCTGCTCAAGGTCGGCGACCAGATCGCCGCGATGGCGAGGATCCATCTCGGCGTCGGCGGCAAGGAGGCGCGGCGCATGGCGTTGAAGATCCTGCACGACGTGCAGATACCGGACCCGGAACGGCGCATGGATGCCTATCCTCACGAACTGTCCGGCGGCATGGCGCAGCGCGTCGTCATCGCCATGGCGCTGATCTGCAGCCCGGCCTTTATCATCTCGGATGACGCCACCAGCGGACTCGACGTCACGGTGCAGGCGCAGATCCTGGCCCTGCTGACCAAGCTTGCCTCGGAGCATGGCAGCGCCATGCTGTTCATCACCCGCGACGTCGGCATCACCGCGCATTTCTGCAATCGCATCGCTGTGCTGTTCTCGGGCGAAATCGTCGAAATCGCGCCGCGCGAGGCGCTCTTCCTCGCGCCCGCGCATCCCTACACATTGATGCTGCTTGCAGCCTTCTCCCATAGCCCCAGGCTGCGCGACAGCTGGAGCGTGCCGGACACTGGCCGGCGGCGCGAACCGCCCACCGGCTGCCAGTATGCCGACCGTTGTCCCATCTCTCAGCCGGTTTGCCGCGCACAGCGGCCACCTTTCGCCGAGATCGGTCCGGGCCACTTCGTCCGCTGCCATTTCCCCGTGAGGCACGCATGAACGCCGTCCTGACCATCGACAACCTCTACAAGCGCTTCCCCATTGCCGGCTCCAAGCAGGTGGTGCAGGCGATCAACGGCGTCAGCCTGACCATCGAGCCGGGTGAGACACTGGGGCTCGTCGGCGAGAGTGGCTCAGGCAAGACCACGGTCGGCCGCTGCATCGTCGGCCTGATCGAGCCGACCGCCGGAAACATTCGCTTCCGCGGCACCGACCTGGCGCAGCGCCATCAACACAAGAGCAAGCTGGCTGGCAAGATTCAGCTTGTATTCCAGGAACCGAACGAGTCGCTCGACCCGCGCATGAAGATCGGCGACACGATCAGCGAGCCGCTCCTGCCGCTAAAGCTCGACCGCGAAACGAGGCGCCGCCGCACGGCCGACGCCTTGCGCCTGGTGCGGCTGGATACCGACTTGCTCGACGCCTATCCTTCCGAGCTGCCTTCCGGGCAACAGCAGCGTGTCGGCATAGCGCGCGCCATGGTCACGGAGCCCGAACTCGTCGTCCTCGACGAACCGACCTCGGCGCTCGACCCGACCGCCCGCGCCGAGATCATCGATTTGCTGCGGCGCATCCAGAGCGAACGCAACACCGCCTATCTGTTCATCTCCCACGACCTCTCCACGGTGCGCTTCATCAGCCACCGCGTCGCGGTGATGTATCTCGGCATGATCGTTGAGCAGGGCAGCGCCGAAACGGTCTTCAATCGCCCGCAACATCCCTATTCCAGTGGTTTGCTGTCGTCGGTCATGCTGCCGCATCCGCATCTCAAGATCGAAAGCAGCGTCAGCCTCAAAGGCGAGATCCCGAGCCCGATCAATCTGCCCCAGGGCTGCTTCCTGGCATCGCGCTGCCCGTTCGTCATCGATCGCTGCCGCCGTGAGATGCCGCCGGCTGAGACGGTCGGCGAACGGCACACGGTCCATTGCTTCCGCCACAAGGACGTCGCCGCTTCGGTGCCGGCCTCCGACACCTTCAACGTGTTCATGAAGGAAGCCGAACGCATCCTCGGCCGGCCGGCGCCCGGTGGTCTCGCGTCTTCGCTTCGATAGTCAATCAACCAGGAAATGGGAAACCAAGCATGTCAGGACGTCTCGCTGGAAAGAAAGCACTGGTCACGGGAGGCGCACGCGGCATCGGTGGCGCGATTGCCACGGCCTTCGCGCGCGAGGGCGCCGACGTGGCCGTTCTCGACCTGAAACTCGAGGCCGCCGAGGCGCGCATCTCCGCCCTTGCTGATTTCGGTGCAAGGACCTTCGCCGTCGCGGCCGACGTCAGCGACGAGGCGCAGGTCGAGGCAGCCGTCAAGAAGGTGGAGGCGGCGCTCGGCCATATCGACATACTGGTCAACAATGCCGGCATCGACACGACGTCTGTCGTCGCCGAAATGAGCACCGGCATGTGGGACCAGATGATGGCCGTCAACCTGCGCAGCGTCTTTCTTTGCACGCGCGCGGTGCTGAAGCCGATGATTTCCCGCAAGTTCGGCCGCATCATCAATATCGCCTCGCAGCTCGGTCACAAGGGCGCGCCGGAAATGGCGCACTATGCGGCCGCCAAGGCCGGTGTCATCGGCTTCACCCGCTCGCTCGCCTATGAGGTGGCGCGCGACGGCATCACCGTGAATGCCATCTGTCCCGGCCCGATCGAAACGGAGCTATTCAAGGCGCTGCCGGAGGAATGGAAGAAGCGCAAGCTCGGCGAACTGCCGATCGGCCGCGCCGGCCATGTCGACGAAATCGCTCCCACCGCCGTGCTGCTGGCGTCGGAGGAGGGCGCTTACTACATCGGCGCGACCATGAATCCGAACGGCGGCGATGTCATGCTCTGATCAACCGCGGGCTGAATGGTTCCATCCAAATGTATCTTGTTCTAGCTATGTGGCGACAATTCCTGCTGACGCTGGGGCCTAGCCATGATGAAACGCAATCTTAGTGATGATGGAAAGACGGCGGCCTTACAGCCGCCCGACCTGCGGCGCGAGCGCCGGGAAGCCAGCGGCGGTGTGGCCCAGGCAACGGTGGCCGCCTTGCAGTCGATGATCCGCGACGGCAGGTTGCGACCAGGCGATACATTGCCGCCGCAGCGCGACCTGGCCCGCGACCTCAATGTGAGCCGCGCCACGCTGCGCGAGGCTCTGTCGATCCTCGCCACCATCGGCGAGATCGTTGCGCGCGAGGGAGGGCGGGGCTTCGTTTGTGCCGACCCTTCCGGCGCACCGGCAACTCCGTCCTGGCGCTTCGCGGCGCGTTATTCGCTGAGCGAGGTCTATCAGTTCCGCTACATCGTCGAATCCTACGCGGCCGAGCTCGCGGCGCTGACCCATACCGATCAGGAGATCGCCGACCTGAAGGAATGCACGACCGCCTTTCGCAACGCGGCGCGCGAAAAGGACCTCAATTCCTACGCGCAGACGGACTTCGATTTCCACAACCTCATCATGCGCATCTCGCGCAACAAGCTGCTGGTGGACATGCACCAGACATTCGCGAGCGTGCTGCTGGAGAGCCAGCGCCTGCCCACCGAGCGGCGGGGCAATCTGCTGTTCGCGGTGCAGGAGCATGACCGCATCCTGGAGGCGATTGCCATGGGCGATCCCGATGGCGCCAACTACTACATGCGCAAACATATCAGCATGGCGGGAAGCCGGGCCGGTCTTCCACCCTCGCAACTACCCTAGACGCCCTTCGGCCGGGGACATGAACAACGAAAGGAAGAGAGATGCCGAAAGAAATGTTTGTATCCTACGGAGTGGACGTTGACGCTGTCGCCGGCTGGTTGGGTTCCTACGGCGGTGAGGACAGCCCTTGCGACATCTCTCGCGGCGCCTTCGCAGGCAAGGTCGGCAGCCTCCGGCTGCTTCGGATGTTCGAAAAGTGGGGGATCAAGACGACATGGTTCATCCCCGGTCATTCCATCGAGAGCTTTTGGGACGAAATGAAGGAAGTGGCGGACGCTGGCCACGAGATCGGCATGCATGGCTACAGCCACGAGAACCCGATCGCCATGTCGCCCGAGCAGGAAGAGGCCATCTTCAACAAGTGCGTCGACCTCATCACCAAGCTTTGCGGCAAGGCGCCTCGCGGCTATGTCGCTCCCTGGTGGGAGTTCGGCTCGAAAACAAATGAGCTGTTGAAGCAGAAGGGGCTGCTCTACGACCACTCGCTGATGCATAACGACCATCACCCCTACTATGTGACGGTCGGCGACCAGTGGACGAAGATCGATTATTCCAAGCATCCATCCAGCTGGATGAAGCCGTATTCGCAAGGCGAGGAGACCGATCTCATCGAGATACCGGCATCCTGGTATCTCGATGACCTGCCGCCGATGATGTTCATCAAGGCCTCGCCCAACAGTCACGGCTTCGTCAACCCGCGCGATATCGAGCAGATGTGGCGCGACCAGTTCGACTGGATCTACGAGAACTACGACTATGCCGTGTTCCCGCTGACGATCCATCCCGACGTGTCGGGCAAGCCGCATGTGCTGAAGATGCACGAACGGCTCCATGACTATATGAAGGGCTTCGAGGGCGTGAAGTTCGTCAAGATGGAAGAGATCGCGGCCGATTTCGGCAAGCGCTTCCCGCGCAGCGGCAAGGCACGTCCCAAATCCTGAGCGGCTTCGGCGTACTATGCCGGGACCGCCGCGCGGTCTCCGGCCCGGTTCGCTTGAATGGTCAGACCCGATAGATCGGATTGATTATGCTTTCTGTGTCATCTCGCCGATGGCAGCGCCCATCAATTCTGCTGGAAACAGCAGAATTGATGGTGGAGTTGGTGCCTTCGCACCACTTTTCGACTATCCATTTCCGGTCAGACCAAATGTGCTGAAAATTCAAGCTTTCTTGCAAGTTTTCTTAATTGTCATGGCGGGTAAGGCGTGCTAGCTCCAATCTTGGTCTGACCAAACAGGGAAGACTGGGAAGAGGTGGAATGAAGGATAGAACGCACAACGTCCTTGATTTCCGATCCGTGTCCAAGCGCTACGGTGCCACGATTGCGCTTGAGGATATTTCGTTTGAAATGCGCTCCGGCGAAGTATGCGGTCTGCTCGGCGAAAATGGCGCCGGCAAATCGACACTCGTGAAGATACTGAGTGGCGTCGTCACACCTGATACCGGCTCCATCGAATTGCGCGGCGCTCCTTTCAAGCCGCAGGGCATTGTCGACGCCCGCTTGGCCGGCATAGCAACCGCCTTCCAGGAACTCAGCCTGATTCCGACATTGTCAGTAGCCGCGAACCTGTTCCTGCCGCGCCCGGCACTCAACCGCCTTGGCCTGGTGTCGGCGCGCAACATTGAGCGTGAGGCGGCTGAGATTCTTCAAGCCCATGACGTGACGGATATCGCGCCCCGGCGGCTGGTCGAGGATCTGCCGCTCGGCATGCGCCAGAAGGTCGAGATCGTGCGTGCGCTGCGGCACCGCCCGGCCGTGCTGGTGCTCGACGAAGCGACCGCCGCGCTCTCCGACCGTGAATGGCTTTTCAAGCTGGTCGATGCCGCTGTTCGTGGCGGCACGTCAGTGCTCTACATAAGCCACAAGCTCGACGAGATCCGCCGCCTGTGCCAGCGCTGCGTTATCCTGCGTAACGGCCGCAAGGTGCTGGAAAGCGATGTTGAATCCATGAGCGACGAAGCGATATTCAGCAGTATGGCCGGTCGCTCCGTGGTTGAAGCCGCGGAGAAGGTGCCGTCGGCGGTTCGCGTCGGCGCCACGCCGGCGCTGGAGGTCGGTCACCTGATCGGCCCTGGCGTCAATGATATCAGCTTCTCGCTGGCTCCCGGCGAGATTCTTGGTGTGGCGGGCCTGGAGGGGCACGGGCAGTCCAGTCTCTTCAAGTCGCTGGTGGGCTTGTCGACGCTGCGGGAGGGCACGATCTCGATCGCAGGCAAGGCGACTTCGGTCGGCTCGCCTCGCGCGGCGCGTAGGCTCGGCATGGTGCTGGTGCCGGAGGAACGAAAGTCCGAAGGACTGTTTCACGATCTCACCACGCAGGCGAATATCTCGCTGCCGGTGATAGACAAGGTGAGCCCATTCAAGCTCGTAAACAGATCTTCCGAGCTGCGGCTGGTGGAACAGGTAACCCCGGCAGTGAACCTTTCGAAGCAGCTCCTGCCCCTCAACGTCGGCGCGCTTTCGGGCGGTAACCAGCAGAAGGCGGTCCTGGCGCGGGCGCTGATAACGGGCGCGCGGTGCCTGCTGTTGTTCGATCCCACGCGCGGTGTCGACGTCGGCGCCAAGCGCAACATATACGCCATGATGCGCGCGTTCGTGCGCGATGGCGGCTCGATCCTGTTCTATTCGACTGAACTGGACGAACTCGTTCAGCTCTGTGATCGCTGCCTCGTTCTCTACCGCAATTCGATTGCCGGCGAGCTGGGTCGCGACCATCTCTCACAGGACCGTATGCTGTCGCTGGCATCCGGTTATCGCGACGGGTCGCGGCGGCCTGCCGCCCAAGGGGCGTAACGATGGCATCCGATACGCCTCGCGGCCGCTTGACAATTCTGGGCAACGGAGCGGTCGCCGCCATCGGCCTGCTTATCGTCATGTTCGCCGTCTATGCCGCCCACGAGCCTTCGGCACTCTCGCTGTTCGGCATCGGTAACCTCCTCAACAACGCCATCGTACTCGCCCTCGCCGCAACGGGACTGACGCTCGTCGTGGTATGCGGCGAGCTGGACCTTTCGGGCCCCGGTGTGATCGCCATCGCGAATGTGGTGGTGGCGACGGTGAGTGGCGGCGATGCGGGCGCCCTCGGCAGCTTCGGCCTGGTTCTGTTGGTCGGCCTCGTGGTCGGTGGTCTCAACGGCATACTGGTCGCCTATTTTGGACTGCAGTCGCTCGCCGTGACGCTCGGTTCTCTGATCGCATGCCAAGGCATCGCGCTCCTCATCCTTCCGGCACCTGGCGGCGAGGTGGTGGAATCCATCGCTTATGGCATCACCGGCGACATTCTACGCATTCCCGTGCCGGCGATCCTGTTGGTGCTGGTGCTCGTCTTCTGGTTTCTGCTCAAGCATTCGCGCATGGGTATAGCAATGTACGCGGTCGGCACGGATCAGACGGCCGCGCGGCTCTCGGGGCTCAATATCCGCGCCACCAGGCTATTCGCTTTCGTGGCCGCCGGCCTGTTCTATGCCATGGCCGGCTTCGTTTTCAGCGCCGAGATCGGTTCGGGCGATCCACGCATCAGCGATTCCTTTTTGCTGTTCATGTTCGCGGCGGTCGCGATCGGCGGCACGTCCCTGTTCGGCGGTCGCGGCGGGGTGGTCGGCACGCTGGCCGGTGCAGGTATTTTGACGGTGCTGCAAAAGATGCTGTTCGCGCTCGGCGTGGCTGACTTTTACACCAACATCTTCAACGGACTTATCATGATCTTGGCAATCCTTTTCGGCCAAGCCTCCGCCTATTTGGCGCGCCGATCCGCGAGAAGGGAAGCCTGATGACCGACAAGGACATTACGACCCCCGCACAGACGTCCGAGCACGGCGCGCAGAGCGCGCGCCGCGCACTTGTCTCATCGGACCTTGTGCCGCCGATTACCGTGTTCGCCGCCACGGCGCTGCTGGTCATCGGCACGAAGATCGCCAGTCCCAATTTCGGTTCGTTCGACCAGCTCACCGCCATACTGGTTACCGCCATCTTCCTGGTGGTCGCTTCGTTCGGGCAGGGGCTGGTGATCCTTCTGGGCGGCATCGACTTGTCACTGGGCGTGGTCATCGGTGTCGGCGGCATGATGATCGCGGAACTTACGCGCGGCAGCAACGACGCGCTGCTGTACGCCATTCCGCTTACCCTCTTGTGCTGTCTTGGCATCGGTCTCATCAACGGCATCGGTGTGGCGATTGCCAAGATCCCGCCCTTCATCGTGACGCTGGCGTCCGGCATCACATTCTTCGGGGTGGCGCTGGGTTTCACCGCGGGCAATTCGCAACAATCGGTCGCTCCTGCGATCCAGCAGTTCATGAGCTCCCGCTGGCTGGGTGTACCCTATCCCGTCTATTTCATAATCGTCTTTGCGGTGTTCGCCTGGCTGTTCCAGAACAAGAGCGCGGAAGGCCGCAAGCTCTACGCCATTGGCAGCAGCCCTGGCGCGGCCAACGTGCTGGGCCTGCCGATCGCCGCGCTCACCATCGCGGTCTATGCCATCAGCGGCCTTTGTGCCGGAATGACCGGCATCCTCTTGGCCGGCTATTCCTCGAGCGCGACGCTTGACATGGGCAATGCGCTGCTGATGCCCTCCATCGCCGCCGTCGTCATCGGCGGCGCACGGGTCACCGGTGGCTCCGGCATCTATCTCGGAACTCTTGCCGGCGCGCTCTTCCTCAGCACGTTGTCCACCGTCATCACCACGCTCAGCCTCTCGCAGGGATTCCGCGACCTGGTGCAGGGCGGGATCATCATCATCGCTTTGCTGCTCCAGCGTGGGCGGCTCAATCTGCGAAGCCGTTAGTCGGCGGTCGCTTCAAATGGGAGAAAGAACATGAAGAACGCTTCGCGTAGACTGACTTACGGCCGGGCGGCCATCGCCGCCACGTTGCTTGGTCTGGGGACATCCAGCGCGAATGCCCAGGATACCTACAAGGTGTTCCTGAACATGAGCTACAGCGGCAACACCTGGCAGGCGAGCGCCGCCAACGGCATCAAGGCACTGGCTTCGACCCCGCCTTACGACAAGCAGGTACAGTTCAAGACCATTATCTCCGGCACCGACGTGCAGAAGCAGATATCTGACCTCCAGAGCATGATCGCGGCAGGCGCCAACGCCATTCTTCTGTATCCGCTCTCGCCGACTGCGCTCAACCGCACCATCAAGCAAGCCTGCGATCAAGGCGTCGTGGTGTTCACCTACGACAGTACGGTTACGGAGTCCTGCGCGCACAACGTCTCCAACATCACCGCCCGTTACGGCGCCAATACGGCGCAGTGGATGGTGAACCAGATGGGCGGCAAGGGAGAGCTGATCTTCAACCACGGCGTCGCCGGCACGACCGTGACCAAGACCTATGACGAACAGGCCTATGGCGTGTTCAAGAAATATCCCGACATCAAGATCGTCGGCGATTTCTATGGCAACTGGAACGACGCGACCTCGCAGGAGGAGGTTGCCAAGATCTTGGCCGCGCACCCCAACGTCGACGGCATCTGGACGGTTGACGGCACCTTTGGCTCTTTGCAGGCCGTCATCAACAGTCGTCCCGACAAGCTGGTCGTGATTGCCGGCCAGTCCAACAACGGCTATCGCCTGGCGATGGCGGATCCGGCCATGCAGGCCAAGGGCCTGAAAGGCGTTTCCTCGAGCGCGGGTCCGGCCGTTGGCGGCTACGCCTTCAAGCTCATGATGGAAGTCGTGACCGGCAAGAAGAAGCTAACCGCCAACAACATCGAATATCCGCTGCCATGGGTTGAGCCGCAGGATGTGAAGCTCTGCCAGGGTGAGACCTTCGTTGACGGCTGCAACACCTTCCCTGCCGACAAGGTGCCACCGCTCTTCATCGACACCTCGCTGAACGGCGATCTGCTGCCCGAACTCAGCTTGAAGTCGGTGCAAGATAGTACGCCCACGCCGGGCGCAACCATCAAGGATCTGCCCGACGTGACCTACGCCGACAATTTGCCCGGCATCAATTGCGGAAAATGTGAGCCGACCAAGGACTGGCTGGAGCCAAACAAGGTTAAGCCGATCCCGGCCCCTTGAGTTCCTCGACAGAAGAACGCGGCCTCGGCATTTCCGAGACCGCGTTCTTCTTCTGGTCGAAGCCTGCGGTAGACCAGGCAGGGGGGACTTGGCATCGCCAGGCAGGGCAACCACCTACAGAGGAACTGTAAGGCCCTGTCGGGGTCAAACGGTCTCCGAAGACGGTCATCCAAGGAGCAGATCATGTGCTCGCTATGCGGCGTTCTAGGCAGCAACGAACATTGGACCGATGCCGTGGCCCGGCCCGGCGTTTACACGCGCAACGTCGAAAACGTTGACCGGCGCCGTGAGCGCGCCAATCGCGTCAGGATAGCTAATCTCATCCTGGCCTCCTTCGGCATGCGGCTGGCGGACTGGCAGGGGACGGCCTTTGTCATTTCAACGCGAACGGGCAAGACCGAGATCATCAACGATCTCGGACACCTATGGCAGGCTGCGGAGCGTCTTTCGGGCAGGACTTGCGATCCGTTGGAGGCCGATGTCATCGCAAGCTTCGAAGCCGGTCGCGATGGCTGAACTACCGCCTTTCACCCCGGTCCACCTGCTGACAGGTTTTCTCGGCTCGGGCAAAACCACACTTCTGAAACGGTTGCTTGATGACCCGGATCTATCGGACGCGGCCGTGCTCATCAATGAATTCGGCCAGGTTGGGCTCGACCACCACTTGGTGGAACGAATTGACGAAACCATGGTACTGCTTCAGTCCGGCTGCGTGTGCTGCACCGTGCGCGGTGAACTGGCCGACGCGATCCGCGATCTATATTCGAAGCGGGAGCGAGGCCAGATATCCCCGTTCCGGCAGGTAGTGGTCGAAAGTACGGGGCTGGCTGACCCATTTCCGATTCTTTCGACGCTAAAATCCGATCCGATGCTGAAGCACCATTTCATCGTGGGAAATGTGGTGACCACCGTCGACGTCATGAACGGGATTGCCAACCTCGACCGATATATCGAATCCAATCGTCAGGTGGCCATTGCCGACAGGCTGGTCATGACCAAGACCGATCTCGCTGACGACGCCAAAATCGGGCGACTTGCAGATCGGCTGGAGCGCATCAATCCGGATGCCCCGATACTGAATGTCCGCTCCGGGTTCTGCGCACGAGATCTGTTCGAGCAGGAGACTGTAGCCCGTGCAAGCCAGCTGCAATCGCAGTCAGGCTTCTTCTGCGAGGAGGCTGCCGTGTTGGCGACTGCCGCCGGACAGGCGCATCAAGCGGCGATCGCATCCTGCGTCCTGGTCTGGGACGAGCAAGTCGATTGGACCGCGTTCGGCTTATGGCTCACCATGCTGCTCAACAGACATGGAGAGCGTGTCCTTCGGGTGAAGGGCATCCTGAACATCGCAGGTGAAGACCGCCCGGTCGCGGTCCACGGTGTGCAGCATCTCGTTCATCCTCCTGTACATATGGAGGCGTGGCCGAGCCAAGACCGCACATCGCGGCTGGTCATCATTGCCGACGGCCTCGATTTAGAACGGGTGCAGCGCTCATTCGCTGCATTCGCATTGGCCAGCCAGCCCAAAGTCATGGTGATCGGCGGCGCGTAGCCGAGCGCCAATGTACCCCACACGGACCAACCGACCGCGGCGATGGTCATTGGCATGCCGATCATGATGATCATCGTGGCGATGCTGGTGCTGCTGATGATCATGCGTCATCGGCGACCGAAGCGCGGCGGCGATGATCAGCATCACGCTGCCTTCGTCCCAAGCGAAAGCCGCTCCCCGCTCAGAAGACACAAACCGCCAAGCGCGGCGCGGCCGACGCGATGTTGAGCGCCTCTCATACACGCTGCGGCTCGGTGCGGCATCCCAGAACCACGATCACGCCCAACTGCGTCGGCATCTTGCCGATTTGGTCGCGGCCTACAATTTCGGTCGCAGACTCGAAACCCTCAAAGTCTCACCCCCTACGAGTTCATCTGCAAGCCATGAGCTTCCCAGCCCGAGCGCTTCACTCTCAATCCGCTCCAGCAAATGCCGGGACTTCTCTATTCGGTGTGTTGAAGTCAATCGCTTTCAAGCTTCCTCTACCATGGGCATTTGATGTCTTTCGCGAGGCCCTGCTTCTCTTCGGGATCGGCGCTTTGGCCCTCCCAGCATGGGATCAGTTGGAATGAAGGGGACAATCTAAACAGCGTTCTCACCACGTTGCCGCGGTGGAAACGAGTCCCGGCACGTCCTCTCTTCATCCTCCGTCCCGCGAAGGACATGTATCCGCCCTTGGCGGATCCCGTTATCGGATCTTCTCCCTTTCGTTTGGTGGACCCGGCTATATCACCCCCGTCGCTTCCTCTCGCGCCCAGCGGAACTCACCGCCGTCGGACCATATTCTGTGCATGATGACAGCCATTCTGCGAGCAAGGGCAACGGTCGCCCTTTGCCGGCCTCGACGTTTGGCGATGTTCGTCGCCCAAGTTTTCAGCCATGACCACTTTCTCACCACCGTCAGCAAGACTTGCGCGGCTTCATAAAGCAGCGTCCGCATCATGGCGTCACCGCACAGGGAAACACGTCCGACGCGATTGTCCTCGCCTGATTGATGCAACCGCGGCGTCAACCCGAGAGCCGGACCTACGGCTTTCGAGTTCTTGAAGCGTGCAGGAACGTCGACCGTGGCATTGAAAGCCAGCGCAACGACAGGGCCGATGCCAGGCACGGTCATCAACCGCCTGCAGAACCGTGTCATCCTTCACGATCGACAACAACCTTTCATGCAGCACCGTGAACTGCTCGCGAAGTTTCTGTCGGGCGGCAAGCAACGCCTCCATAATGTCACATAGCTCCGGAATGTCGTTGGAAAGGTCCTGGATGCGATCTGCAAATTTGGCAGCGCCGACAGACTGGTGCAGCCATGGGTATCTCCCCTCGACAACCCCCTTCAGAAAAAACGCATCCAGCGGCCATTTCTCCTGAATTCCCGCACTTTGGCTTTCCAGCGATAAACTGGCCTTGGGCGATGAATGGAAACGGTCAGGTGTCTGTGCTCGAGAAGGTCCACATAATTGGCACTGTTGAATTTCGATTTCGGTCTCGAATTAAGAAAGCTGGTGCAAATCCAGCTTGATCGGCCTCTCGGGCTTCCGGACGAAAAGCGCAGATCCTGTTGCATTGCGCGCTGGATCGCCGATCGCGCTATCGCCCAGGCCCTAGCGAAGTAAGCAAAGGTCCGTTCGCCTCCTGCAATCTGGGAGTTCTTGCCGACATCGGCGCGAAGGGCACTTGCGCTTTCGTAAAGCGTTCTCCTGTCAGAGATGCGGTGAAGGCTCCATGATCATGAAGAGAACGGATGGATCAGGTTCGAATGACAATGTCTCAACGGGCGTGCCGGCGTCCTTCCCCTTTGATCGGACCACCGTCGAACGCTTCCGGAAGAGTTTTCCCCGGGCCCGCTGGAGCGATCAACTCAAGGCCTGGTTTGTCCCGGGAAAGACCGCAGCTCGGCGCGTCAATCGTTGGATGGAGCAAGAACTCGCCGGATCGAGCGTGCATGCTGACAGCAGAGGACGCGACGCCTACGCCTTCGATCCTATCGTTTCCAAGTACCTGTTCGTGCACCAGGATCGGCTGGAGGTGCAAACACCATATTCTCGCTCGGTGGTGAAGGTGATGCGCGACGTGCCGTTTGCGTCCTGGGATCCCGACAGGCACGCTTGGAAAGTGCCATATCGCTCCTATGAACAACTGCATCGACGCTGGGCGGAAATTGAGGCTGCCGCTCTTCGCAACGAGCCCGAAGCGCGAAAACAGCGCGCGGCGCAGAGGCAGGGGTCTCCGCAAGAACTGGCGTCTCGCGCCCATGCCACGGAACGCCGCCGCAGGCGCTATCCGCTGGATCCAAACGATCTTCCGCCGCTTGGCCGGCCGGTAATGACACGGGGCTACGGTGTCATTGTCTTCATCGGGTGCGATGGCGAGCCCGTCGATGGCGACATTCTTGGTACCCAGTACGCCGACTTTCCAGACCACCATGACTATGTCTGGGGTCGGTGGCGTCCCGCCGCCCTCGATGAGCTCATCAAGACCTGGCCCTCGCGAACCAAGACGGAGATTGGTGACGCGCTTTGGTGGCAGCCAACTCTCGATGACCTCAGGGTCGCACGAAAGGCGGCGCGTGGGTTGGAAAGACGGCGAGGTCGAGTGTGACCCTGTTTGCCACCGTTGAGGCTCTTCTCGATGCCTCCACCGAAGTCTGCAAAGTCGGCGGGTCCATACCTCGTCGGGTTTGGACTCGATCCGTGCAAGCACGCGCGAACGGAAATTGCTGTCAGGCTCAACCAAGGACATGTCCGAAATATGCGACAAGTTTCGGACAAAGGCGTGAACCTGCTGACATCTGAACTTGGCCCCGTCAAAATCGACTAGTCGAGCTCTATCCAAGCCGGCGCATGATCGCTGGGCTTTTCCCACCCTCGCGTCCCAACATCCACGCCGGCATCGCGAAGCCTGGGCGACAACGATGGACTGACGAGCAGATGGTCCATTCGCAGGCCAGAACTCTTGTCGTAGCCGCCGCCATAGGTGTGATTCCAATAAGTATAGACCCCCTTCTCCGGGCGGATGCGCCGGACCGCATCGATCCAGCCATCCTCAAGCATCTCGGCATAGGCTTGCCGGCTCTCGGGGAAGAAAACCGCATCGCCGAGCCATCGTCGCGGCACCACGGCGTCAATCGGAGTTGGAACGACGTTGTAGTCTCCACACAGCACTGTCGGCGCTCCCGCTTTGAGCAAGTCCTGGCCGTGGCTGATCAAGCGGTCGAACCAGCGCAGCTTGTAGTCGAACTTGGGACCAGGCGCTGGATTCCCATTGGGCACGTAGAGACAGCCGACAACGAGCCGGTCCACCTGGGCTTCGATGTAGCGGCTGTGAGTGTCATCAGGATCGCCAGGCAAGCCGCGCCGGCGTTCAACCGGGTCCATCCCTCGAGTTACAATGGCCACTCCGTTGTAGGATTTCTGGCCATGCCAGATGGCGCCGTACCCCGCCTCGCGGATGGCCTTGATCGGAAATTTCTCGTCGGACGTTTTTAGTTCCTGGAGGCAGACGATGTCGTAGTTGGTGGCCGAGAGCCACTTGAGGAGCACGGGCAGCCGTCCATTGACACCGTTCACATTGAAGGTGGCAATCCGAACCATTTGCCGTGGCTC
This sequence comes from Mesorhizobium sp. B2-2-4, assembly GCF_006442375.1. NCBI lineage: Bacteria > Pseudomonadati > Pseudomonadota > Alphaproteobacteria > Hyphomicrobiales > Phyllobacteriaceae > Mesorhizobium > Mesorhizobium sp. B2-2-4. Next base: position 388,865 of record NZ_VFWB01000004.1, read on the forward strand.
ATTTCTTTCCGAGTTTGTCCTTGACCTTCTTGCGACTGTTGCCGACCGATTTCACGGCCGATTTGACGTCGGCTTTGCTTGCCCCACTCTTGCCCGCCTCGTATTTCACCTCATGATTCTGCCCACCAGCGACCTTTGCGCGGTCCTGGCTGCGCCCGCGAGTTGTTTGAGTAGCGGCCATTTCTTCCTCCAAGGATTAGTTTCGATTTCCCAACAACGCGGCCGGACTCTTCCGGTTCAATTCATCGGCGCGTAGTGTGGAACTGAAAGTCAGGGCCAGCTATTGGATCGAACTATGTGTTCGGGTTCCGCATGCCGGCAGGCCGCCCTCTACCCGGACATAACCCCCTGCCTCAGTTTCGTCCGTTCCAGCGCTGCGCGATGATCGACGACATACCGGTCCATACGGGAATGACGAAGTGCAGGTGAAATGAATAGGGGATCGCGGCGATCTCTTCTCGATATACACATGGCGAGGCGAGCGACCGCGAGAAGCACGAATGTCCTCTTTGGAAACCCGGTACCCATCCGGTGAAGCAGCCTTGCTGACATAGGCTGAAGGGCTGCAAGTTCTAGTGCCAGCACTAGGAGTAGCCCTATGACGAAGCATCAGATTGAAGTGATCACCTCGGTCGAGCGGCGCCGGCGCTGGGCCGGAGGAGAAGGAGCGGGTGGTCGGCGCGACATTTGAACCGGACGCCAATGTTTGGAGCTTGCGCGATCGGCCGGCATTCAAGGATCGATGACGGACGCTTTGATCGCATTGGTAGCCGCGGCCACAGAGCGCACGGGACTGCCGCTCCCGGGTCCAGCGGCTTCACTTCGTCCAAGTTTTCAGGCTCTCTCACATTCTCCCGAGCAGCCAGATCAGCCCAGCGTCCGGCTCGGCCTCAGTGCTGCTGGTACCTGACGCCCTTTCGAGGGCGCAATGGATGTTTCGCAAAGTCGAGGTGCATGACTATCATAGTTAATTGTAACTGCTGGTAACCTTGCGTAACCGGTAGCCATCAGTAGCTTTTGAGCAGAGAACGGTATGTTGTATCCTGGTCGTTTTTTGGGGCCGAGCGATATTGTTATGCTTGCCCACGTTTGTCACTCCGTCTGCAAAGAGCGCGGCGTAGCCCCTGCTTCGAACGAAGCAGCGCGCATTGCTGCGCACGTCCTCAGGCTCTTTATGAACGGCCTGACTGAGGAGGATGAACTGCTCGATGCTGAGAGGAACTGGGCTCGACGGCTCGACCCGTCATACCTGCAGATTCCCGTCAATTACGCTGAGACGGAAGAGGCCGCGTAATCCCCAGGCGCTTGTCAAAGGTGAAATTATGTCGCTCGTGCAGACCGATTAGATCAATCACCAGCCGCGAGCTCCGGATCGGCCGGCTCAAATCATTGGACGAAGATGCGTTGCCGCTAACGGGCAAAGAACTCTGCTAGCGGTCAATTGGGTAGGCGAAATTCTGTGGGCCCACAACGCCAGCAGGATCGCCTCGTACGCACTGCCGATCTCCAGTCGAGGTAATTTCGGCTGTCATAGCCGATGATTTGCTCCATTGCTTCCTTATCTCGGGCATTGAGAGCTCTTGGGTTCGCGGTCAATCGGACCTCCTGCGCAACCAGCCGCCCAGCCATTCGCCATCCCGTGGAGAAAATTCGCCATCCCGTGGAGAAAAGATGACATGGCGGCCCTCCTCGGGCTCTCTCGATCGGACCAAGGAACCTTATCAGGCCGAGGCGGTTCGGACGTTTCACGCGCCTCGGAGAAGTCGAATGACCAAAGACCGTCCCCGTTCATTGTCCCGACGTGAAGTCATGGCGGCAGCAGGAGTCGGAATAGCGGCCGGCGTCTCGGGTACGGCCAGCGCCCAGCAAACAACGACCAAAATCTCAGAGAACGGACCCGCGATGCAAGATCCCCGCTCCAAGTACCCGAAGCCGCCATTCGAAGCACAGACGCAGCCCTGGCCCGGCCTGGCACGCGACATGAAGCCGAAACCCGACCACGGAGAGACCAGCTACAAGGGTTCAGACCGGCTTGCGGGTCGCAAAGCTCTGATCACGGGAGGCGATTCCGGTATGGGCCGGGCCGCCGCTATTGCTTATGCGCGCGAAGGAGCGGATGTCGCGATCAACTTCTATCCGTCGGAAGAGCCCGACGCGAGTGAGGTGATCCAACTTATACGAGATGCCGGCAGGACCGGAGTCGCGCTTCCCGGCGATTTGCGGGAGGAGGCTTTCTGCCAGAAATTGGTTGCCGACGCCCTGCAGCAGCTCGGCGGGCTCGATATCGTCGTCTGCAATGCCGGCCGGCAGCAGGCGAAACCCTCCATCCTCGACATAACGAGCGAGGACTTCGACGCTACAATGAAGACCAACATCTACGCGCCGTTCTGGATCATCAAGGCGGTGCTGCCGCATCTGAAGCCAGGATCCTGCATAATCGGAACGACCTCGGAACAGGCCTACGATCCTTCGCCCGAGCTCTACGACTACGCTCAGACCAAGGCCGCGACTATGAACTACGTGAAGTCGTTGGCGAAGCAGCTCGGACCTAAGGGTATTCGCGTAAACGGCGTGGCCCCGGGACCGATCTGGACGCCCCTGCAGATAAGCGGCGGCGCGTCGGAGGAAAAATACAAGAAATTCGGCAGCACAACTGCGTTGGAACGGCCGGGTCAGCCGGCGGAACTGGCCTCCATCTATGTGCAGTTGGCAGCCAACGATGCAAGCTTCGCAACCGGAAATATCTACGGGTCCGGCGGCGGCCAGGGGCAGCCATAAGCAAACGAAGGGGCAAAGGTGATGCTCCCAAGCGGATCCTTCATCACCTCGTCGCCCGCAAGATCCGCTGAGCGGCTGAGCGATGCCATCAGCTCCGCCTGCGGGGATATTCGCCGTGCAGGAGGAACATTTCGCGAGGGGGGCAGTTTGCGATCTGTGTCTTCCACTTCCATGAAACAGGTGCGAAATGACCGTTCGCGAGCTTTTAGAGCAGATCAAGGATTTACCGCCGGAGACGCTGGTCTGCAGCGCCGAAGTGGACGAAGCCTTTGGCATGAATCCTACTGCGGTAGAAATCGTTGACGACGCTCAAATTGGTAGCCGCAAGTCCGATGGCACCGAGGCGATCCAACTGGGCGGCGGGAGAGATAAGGTGATCGTCATTCGCTGGTGAGGCGCCGAGGGCAGCTTCCGTTCTTCCATAGAATTCACGTCCAGCCATCGACGGCAAAGGCAAAACCGAGTTTGGAAGGAGCTTTGTCATGGCCATGCAGTCGAAAGCGCCGGCCTCGTGAAGCGCAGAAGGAGACCGTTCAGCGGGTGACGCACGAGTACAACCACGGCCCGCTATCGCGCCTCGAACTGGAAAGCCCGAAGGAAAACCGGGAAAGCTGAAGAAGCCGAGGGCCAAGGAATGTAAGGCGAAACCGGGCAGGCAGAAGCCGAAGGCAAACGTCCTCAAGCCACCATGATGGCGATGGCACTACGAAAGCCGAATTCTACAACCATTCCAGCGTCGCAACATTCCGGGCCGATCGAAAATGTCGAACGGCAGCTCGAGTGCCCCAGACCATCCCAAGGCTCACATAGAGGGTGGCGGTCAGGAAGAACCAGAAGGGAATTCCGCGCATCGGCCAGGGTGCTTGCCTGTTCACGAAGAAGCTTGAACGCGGCCGCTTCATCTGGCCGTCGGCAGCCGACGGGACTGTGGTGAGGGATGCCGCGCCGATCTCCCCGATCGCGAGACGGCGAAACTGTGCGATAGAGCCGCAGAAGCAGTCGTGGCGCTCCGATCAAATTTCTAGAAACAGGCTCAAGCCACCTGCGGTCTTCACCGGATGGGCACGGGGCGATGGCATAGTTGAGTTTTGTTTGCGAGGCGTGCGAGCCGCAAAGCTGCCCGAAGCGAGGCCGACGCTAAAGCATTGATATTGCGGTCGTCAAAACCTGGCAATTTTGGAGCTATTCCTTAGCTTTGAGAATGATGGATATTCGGAGAATAGATTTGGTGAGGACGTTGTTTCCACACTCCCCAGGTTTCAAACCCAAACCGCGCAAAGCTGGGGCTCCAGGAGGCCAGGAGGGGATGAAGAATTGTTTGCACTTTGAGGTGGTAGACGAGAAGGGTGTCGAACTGTCGGACTTGACGTTGGGTAACAAGTACCTCAGGCAGCCAAACCTCAGCGAAACGCGCGATACGGTGCGTTAGACATCATATTCGGCAACTCGCTTGCCTCGGGAAAACCTTGATGCCCTTTTCTACGGAATCGGAACCCCCTCGCGGGATCTACATGCCGGTGCTGCCCGGTGTCGGCCGTGTTGTGGCACCAAATCCTGGGCCTATGACTTACCACGGCACTAACACGTACCTCCTGGATCGTCCTGAAGGCACTTTCGTTCTTGATCCAGGACCAGATGACGCTGGTCACGTCGCGGCGGTGATCGCGGCGATTAAGACGTCACCGGCCGGGATCCTGGTCAGTCACGCCCACTATGATCACATCGGCGCCCTACCGATGCTGAAAGCAGCGCTTGGTGTCCCCACATACGCTTTCGGGAAAAACCCGACCACGGACTTTATCCCCGACCGCGCGATCACGAATGGTGACGTCGTTGCAGATCTGACCGCGCTCCACACTCCGGGCCACGCTCCTGATCATTTATGTTTTTGTGGTCCCGATGGGACCGTTTTTACCGGTGACCACGTCATGGGATGGTCGAGCACCGTTGTCTCGGCGCCCCTTGGTGACATGAGGGCATACTTCGTCAGTCTGCAGCTTATGATCGACCGATCAGACAAGGTCTATCTGCCGGGGCACGGGCCAGCCTTGTTCGAACCCTTGCCACATGTCTGTGACCTTTTGGAACGAAGGCAGACCCGCGAAAAAGAGATCCTAAAATCGCTGACCGTCGATGGTATGTCGGTAAAGCAGATTTCGGATGCACTATACCGCAACGCGCACCCCAAGCTGATGCGGGCTGCGCAGCGCAATGTGGATGCGCATTTGATAAAGCTTCAAGACGAAGGAAAGGCATGGAAATTGAATGAACTTTGGTATCCGGCGTAACATATGGCACCATGTCGCGGTCCATTTTGCACCCGTGCTGCTGACGCATGCCGATGCCGACGCTAGCGAGGTTGAGCCAACTGCTCGTTGACCGGAGGCATGCCAGCTCGGTGGGTTACAACGAGTTTCCGAGTATCCCGGAGCTCAACATTTGTTCGGAGCCCTGCCAAATCATTGTGACGGCGACATAAGCAATCAGGGCTACACCAGCATAGCCGAGCCACCTCCATCGGTTCAGCACATCGGCGATAAACGTAGCCGCAACGCCCATCAGTGCGATAGACATCAGAAGTCCCGCAACGAGTACGGTCGTGCTCTGGCCTGCGGCTCCTGCAACAGCCAACACGTTGTCCAGCGACATGGACACGTCGGCAATCACGATCTGGGTGACTGCCTGAAACAGCGTCTTTGAAGGCACATTGTCCGGGTGTCCCTCGTTATTCAGGCAGTGAGCCTTGTTGTCTTGGCGCAGTTCGGACCACATCTTCCAAGATACCCACGCAAGCAGGACGCCGCCGACAAACAACAGCCCGAACACATCGAGCATCTGGCTTGCGATAAGGGCAAAGCATAAGCGAAGTAGAGTTGCTGCAAGTATCCCAAAAAGGATAGCCTTTCTGCGTTGCTGCCCCGGCAGGCCTGCTGCGGCAAGGCCGATCACGACGGCATTGTCACCTGACAGTGCGAGGTTGATGACAAAGACTTCGCCGATTCCAATCAGAGAATTCACGGTTCCAAGTTCCTGTTGTTTCGGTCAGGTCGAACCCATGGCCGTAACAGGTTCAGCGGGCGCAGTGCGAAATCCTGCAAATGCCTATGCTGTGGACAAGAACCGGTTTTCAGGAAGAGGTCATTGTAAAACGGCAAGATAGGGCAGGACATCGTTCAACCCGGGCAAGCGTCAATCTACGCGAGGCGCGCTATTGTTGAGGCAAGCGCGCTTGATCACTCCCTGGGATTCAAGCTGTTCGAGCGCATCGCTGGAATAGCCGAGGTCGCCAAGCACGCTTTCGGTATCGGCGCCAATCTCGCGCCTGCCCAGCCAGCGCATATGGACGGGTCGGTTGGTGAATCGAGGCACAACATCCTGGATGCGCACCTTGCCGAGCGCCGGGTCATCGAGCTGGGCGAATGTGCCGCGGGCCTGCACCTGCGGGTCATTGAAGATCTGCTCGATGTCGTAGATGGGGCCGGCCACCACGTCGTAGGTATGAAAGCGGGCCATAACCTCTTCAAGCGTGTGCCGGACGATCCAGTCCGCTATCGCGCTGTCACATTCATCCATGCGCTGCGCGCGCAGCTGATTGGTGGCCAACCCCGGATCGTCTGCCATGTCGTTGCGGTCTATGGCGCGAAACAGGCGCTGCGTGACCGAGTTGGCAGCGCCCGATATGGCCACCCAGCGGTCGTCGCTGGTCCTGTAGGCGTTCCTAGGAACACTCCAGATCGACCGATTGCCGTGCCGCCTGGCGACGAAACCGAGCTGGTCGTAGTCTATGGCCATGGAGCCCATCAAGCTGAGCAGAGGCTCGTACAAATTGATGTCGATCTCCTCGCCCTTGCCGCCGCGTTTCTCTCGAGCCCACAGCGCGGCCATGACCGCATAGGCGCCGTAGATGGCCGCCACGCTGTCGGCTACGGGAAAGGAGGGCAGGGTCGGTGGGCCATCCGTCTCACCGTTCACGTGGGCGAACCCGCTGAACGCCTCAGCGAGCGTGCCCAGGCAGGGCCGCTGGCTGTAGGGCCCTTCCTGACCGTAGCCGCTGATATGCAACATCACCAAACCAGGGTTGAGCCTGGACAGGCTTGCATAGTCCAGCCCCCATTTTCCGAATCGTCCGGCTCGGAAATTCTCCACCAGAACGTCGGCGGAGCCGGCCAATTTGCGCACGACTTCAGCGCCTTCGGGCTTGCCCATATCGATCGAGATGGCCTTCTTGTTGCGCGCGGTCACCCGCCACCACAAGCCTTCGCCGTCCTTGAACTTGCCCGTCTTGCGCACATCGTCGCCCTTCGGGTGCTCGATCTTGACGACATCCGCGCCGAGATCGCCCAGCAGCGTCGCCACCAAAGGACCGGCAAAGATCACCCCGGCATCGATGACCCTGAGACCGGCGAGCGGCCCCACATTGTCGGTTTTGGCTTGTTCTTCGGCCATGTACTGTCCTTCCCTTGTCGTCGATTGGCCGCCCAGCGCGGGTGTTCGTGTCGTCTCGCGGCGGCTTTAGGCTATTCTTCGGAATTGGGGATTGCCTCGCCTTCGGGTACGCCCAGTATACGCCTAACCAGCTTTCGGACGGGTGAGCCCAGCAGCGTAACCAGCACGATCAGCCAGATGACGATTGCGACGGGGCTGGTCCAGAAGGCGCTGACATCTCCGAGGCTCATGAACATTCCTTCGCGCAGGTCCTTTTCGATCATCGGCCCCAGCACGAGGCCAATCACCATCGGCGCCAACTGGAAGTCGCACTTCTTGAGGATGTAGCCAAAAATGCCCATCACGATCAGCACGAACACGTCGAGCATGCTGTTGTTGACGCTGTAGGCACCGATGATGGCCAGCAGCAGGATTGCGGGAAGGAAGATGTGCAACGGTATGCGCAACATCGATACCCAGATGCCGATCATTGGCACATTCAGCAGCAGCAGCATGACGTTGCCGGCGTACATCGAGGCGATCAGGCCCCAGAAAATCTCCGGATGCGTGATCACCAGCATCGGGCCAGGCTGAATGCCTTGAACCATCATGGCCGACAACATCAGCGCCGTGACGGCGCCGAATGGCAGGCCAAGCGCCAGGAGTGGCACCATGGTCGCGGTGGCGGCGGCGTTGTTGGCGGTCTCCGGTCCGGCAACGCCCTCGATAGCGCCAGTGCCAAGCTCGTGACGATATTTGGAAACCGCTTGCTCCAGCCTGTAGGATATGAAACTGGACAGCGTGGTGTGTGGGCCAGGCAAGAGTCCAAGCAGGAAGCCGAGAACGGTACCGCGTCCGAATGGCGCCCATGAGCGGCGCCACTCCTCGCGGTTTGGCAGCAACTCGCGTATCTTGACCTTAGCCGGGCGCACCTGGCTTTCCTTGGTCTCGACCACCGACATGATCTCGGCGACGCCGTAGACGCCCACCACGACGGCGACCAGTTCGATGCCCAGGCTCAGTTCCGTGAACCCGAACGTGAATCTGTTCAGTCCGCTGACAGCCTCCTGTCCGACTGTGCTGAGTACGAGGCCGATGGCCATCGGAAATACCCCGGCCGCGAACGTGCCGCCCGAGATCCGTGAGAACAGGAGCAAGCCTCCCGCCGCCATGGCGAAGAATTCGATGGGGCCGAATTCGATGGTGAAATCCGCCAGCAGCGGCGCAAACAGCATGACACCCAGCGTGGCAAAAGTGCCGCCGATGAAGGATCCGACCGCTACGATGGTAAGTGCCGCCCCGCCGCGGCCTTTCTTGGTCATCTCGTAGCCATCGACGCAGGTCATGATCGATCCGGCCTCGCCAGGCATGTTGACCAGAATCGCCGTGGTCGAGCCGCCATACATGGCGCCGTAATACATGCCGGCCATCATTATGAGGCCGGTGGTCGGATCGAACGAATAGCTGATGGGCAGGATCATCGCGATGCCCGCCGTCGGCCCCAATCCGGGCAGAACGCCGATCGCCGTGCCGGCAAAGGCGCCCGCGAAGGCCGCCAGCAGGTTCTGATAGGTGAAGACGACACCGAAGCCGTAGATAATTCCGTCGAGCGCATTCACGGGATAGATCCTTTCGGCCTTCAGAGTCCGAGCACGCCGTGCGGAAGCGGCACGGCCAGCAGTCGTTCGAATACCAGGTCGAGGATGAGCGAAAGGGTCACCGAATAGGCAATGATGCGCAACCAGGACGTATCCGACAAAACCCGCATCAACAGCATGCAGAAGATTGCGCCGGCGACGATCTGTCCGAGCCAGGGGAGTGCGAAAAAATAGCCAAACAGCAGCGCAACAAGCGCAAGCACCCTCTTGAGGTCGGTGCCCACGGGAAATCTGATCGATGGAATGGAGTTCATCCGCCAGCCTTCCCAAAGCGCGGCAAAGCTGGCGATGATGAGAATGATGCCGACAAAAACCGGAAACACTCCCGCTCCCGGCCGGTCCATCCGCCCAAAGGGCAGACGGACCGCGAGTGCCAGATAGGCACCTGCGAGGATAATACCGACGATCCCGGAAACGAGATAGACGGTTCGCTTCTGGAACGTCATGGTCGTTAGGTCACGCTGGCCTATTCTTTGCCGATGAATTGAATCAGGTCTGAAAAGTCCTTTCCATACTGAACCAATTCCGCCTTGACCTCATCTGGGCCCTTGGCGTCGCGCAGGAAGCCTTGCTTCTTAAGAAAGTCGAGGAAAGCATCGCTCATGACGACCTGTTTGGAAGCTTCCGCCAGCTTATTCTTCACATCGTCGGGCAGGCCTTTTGGGGCGACCACATAGTTGGCGGTTCTGAGGCTGACGTCGTAGCCGGCGTCGATCACGGATTCGGCTTCGGGGAAGTATTCCAGCTTGCCCTTCTGGAAATGAGCGAGGATCTTGACCTTGCCGGCATTCAACTGTCCCACCACCGCAGCGCCGTAGCCGATGTAACCTTCGACGCGGCCGCCAAGCAGCGCCACCATGGCCTCGCCGCTCCCGCCTGTGAATGGCACGCTGGCGATCCTGGTGCCGGCATTCTTGTCCAGTTGCTGGATGAGCAGGTCGGGTAGCGTGCCGACGCCGGAATTGGAAAGCCTGATCTTGCCCGGGTTCTTCTTGACGTCCGCCATGAAGTCCTCGAACGTTTTCCAGGGCGCATCGGCGCGCACCGCCAAAATGGCCGGAAGATCGTCGAGCTTGATGATCGGCTGGTAGTCGTCAGGTGACTTCCAGGCCAAGCCGTCATTAATGAAGGGCTGATAGGCAAGCGCCGAATTGGTAGCAATCCCAATGGTGTATCCGTCGGCCGGCGATTTGACGATCTGGCCGATGCCGATCGAACCGGAGCCGCCCGGCTTGTTGATGACGTTGATGTTTACGTTGAGCACCTTCTCCAGTTCGGCGCAGTAGAAGCGGGAAATCGGATCCGTGCCTCCTCCGGGGTTGAAGGGGACGATGAAGGTAATATCCCGGTTGGGATAGTCCTCGGACCGCACCGCCGACGTGGCTGCTAAGCCCGCCGATACCGTGATCGCCACCGCGGCTGCGAAGCGGATCAATGAATGAAATTTCGAAACCATTTTTTCCTCCCGTGTTTTCGGCTGTTTCGGCCAGCTGTGCCGGGCCAAAAGGGCCATTTGAACAGTTGAACGGGACAACCTATTTCGGCCGATCCGCCACAGAGCCTCCCGTCTAATATTGTATTAAATACCATGCTATTATATATAACTCGATGGCAGGGTCAACAACAGTCGGGAGGGCCATCACACTTTCGTTAGCCGGGAGCGATCGGCAAAAACGTGGGGGGACGGCGAGTTGCTCGAACGCAGGGCGCACATGGTCCCAGTGCATTCGCGTGAAACGACATGCACAACGGTCGTGGCGAACGACAGGGGAGGTCGCGTCGCCGGTGTCTTGGAACAAGGATGGATGGCCGGGCGCGAGACGGCTCGTCAAGGTCGCCAGGACGCTCGCCTCGGTAAGCGCATCAAAGGTTGTTTTGAGCGGGGGGCGCTTTTTTTCTGGTGACACCATTATGCATCAGGGCAAGCATGTCGAGCTTTGCGCCCTCGCAATGGCGTTCGATAAGATCGGTGAGAACTTCCTCGTCCTGTGCCCGTAGCGCCATGAGGATTTCCTCGTGCTCGATCATCATGCGCCCTATCCGCGCGACGCTGAAGCCGAATGCCTCACGCAGTGTGCCAAGCAGGCTTGCGTAGCGATTGTACATGGCAAGTGCCTCGGCATTGTCGGCGTGCCGGTAAATGAGGTCATGGAACTGGCTGTTGAGCGCAAAGAGGTGGCTGAGATCCTGCTGACCGACCTCGGCCTTCATTCGTTCATGAGTGGCCGCAATCTCGGCCATGGCCCGGTTGCTCAGATTGGGGACGGCGAGCCGAATCAGCAGCGATTCCAGAGCGCCGCGCAGATCGTAGATGTTGCGAACGCGCGTCTCGTCGAGCGGCAAGACCGCTGCCCCGCGGTGCGGTGCGATCTCGATCAGCCCTTCGCCCTCGAGTGCCTGCAGCGCCTCGCGAACCGGCATTTGGCTGACACCGAAGCGCTCGACCAGCGATGCCGTGGTGAGGCGGGCACCTGCGGCCAGCTTGCCCGACAGGATTTCAGCGCGTAGCCTATCGCGAAGCGCAGCATAGGCCGGAATGCCCGATTCAATCTCCAGCTTCGTCGACATTTGCCCCCGTGGACTTTGGCGATTCATCTGATGCTACGACTCTGACCGCTAACTATTCTTTCGGTGAGGAGAAAATATATTTGCGCATTGCAATTATATTTCGAGACATTCTTGCCTTCACCAGTAAGACGTCACCTTTAGCTGTCTAGCACACCATGATGCGCTCGTCCATGCACACAGCGGTGCGGCGATGTCTCGATCCACTGCTACGGTGGTCGCGGACAAACACGGAGAACCCGGCGAACGAACGCCGGGTTCTCAGTACAGTAGGACGGCCGGACTGCCTGCGTCAGGCGATTTTCTGCTGCCGTTCCGGCGCGGGCAGAAGTACGTTCCCGCGCCCGGCGCGCACCAGAGCGCTGTCGAGGGTGTGTGGGATGAAGGCCTTATGGGAATTGGCGATCGCCAAAAGCTTGTCGAGGTCGATTCCGGTCTCGATTCCCATGCCGTGGAGCATATTGACCATATCCTCGGTGGCGATATTGCCCGTCGCGCCTGGCGCGTAGGGACAACCGCCGAGCCCGGCGACGCCGCCATCGAACCGCGACATCCCCGCCTCCATCGCTGCCAGCGTGTTTGCCAGGGCCATGTCGCGCGTATTGTGGAGATGCAGGTTCCAGGTGACTTGCGGATACTTCTTCAGCATGTGCGAAGCGATGTCGTGCACCAGCTTCGGATTGGCCACGCCGATGGTGTCCGCAAGCGACATATTTGTAATGCCGAGTCCAAGATATTTGTCCGCCACGCGTTCGAGCTGATCGGTCGAAACCTGTCCCTCGAACGGACAGCCGAGGCTGCAAATCATGCTGCCCGACACCGTAAAACCCGCATCCTGGGCGATAATCGCCATGCGTGCGATTTCTTCCAACGTTTCGTCGATCGATCGGTTGCCATTGGCGCGATTGTGCGACTCGGTCACCGAGAGCATGAAGCTCACTGTGGTGATACGGTCCTTGAAGGGCAGGGCGCGCTGCAACCCGCGCATGTTGGGCGTCATGACGCGATAGCTGACACCGGGTACGATGTCGATCCCGGCGACCACGTCCTCGGCATCGACGAACTGCGGAATGGCCTTGGGATGGACAAACGACGTGATCTGGATCTCAGGCACGCCAGTCCGCGACAGTGCGTTGATGATCTCGATCTTCTTCTCGGTCGGCACGAATTGCTTTTCGGACTGGAAACCGTCCCGAGGGCCGACTTCCATAATGTGGACCTTCTTAATCTTTTCCGTGGCCAGCATGTCGTACACCCTTCTTCATATGGTCTTGCGTATGGCGGAGCCCATAGGTGCCCCGAGATGTCGGCTGCCGCTATCAAAGGGCGGACAGCGGTTCAGAACCAGCGGCATGAGTCCGGCGGTCTGATGTCGGTCAGCTTGCCGGTGAAGTGGCGCAGGCTATGCTGCTTGTAAGGATGCTTGCACAAGGCTTCCTTGCGCAGTTCCACGCCCAGGCCGGGCGTCTCGGGCACCAGCAGGCATCCGTCCTGGAACGTCCAGTCCTCGGTCGTCATCTCCCTGCGCCAGGGCACATCGATGGCGAACGTCTCGAGGACCATGAAATTGTTGCAGCTGGCCGCGAAGTGCAGGCCCGCCGCATGGCAGACCGCGCCATTGGCATTGTGCGGGGCCACGGGGATAAGCTCGGTGTCGGCCAGCGCGGCGATGCGTTTCATCTCCAGAAGCCCCGAAACGTGACATATATCGGGCTGGATGACGTCGACCGCCTCGCAGGCGAGCAACTCACCGAAGTCGAAACGTGAATAGCTGCGTTCGCCCGCGGCGATAGGCACCTGCGTTGCCTTGCGCACCTGGGCTATCGCGGTGTTCCGCTCGGGGACTGTCGGCTCTTCCAGCCAGCGTATCCTGAAATCCTTCAGCGCTCTGCCGACTTCGATGGCGGTCATGACGTTGAAGCGGCCGTGCGCCTCGACCATGATGTCGATGTCCGGTCCCACCGCGTCGCGTATCTTGGCGATCTTGCCGATGGATTCGTTGAGTTCCGCTGTCGTCATGGAGAGATAGGCTTGACCGAACGGATCCAGTTTCAGGCCGCGAAACCCTTGTTCCACGATGGAACAGGCTTTCTCTGCGAACTGCTCGCCGGTCCGCGCCCCGGCGAACCAGCCATTGGCGTATACCGGGATGCGGTCGCGCACCTTGCCTCCGAGCAACTGGTAAACCGGGACGCCGAGGGCCTTGCCCTTGATGTCCCAAAGCGCGAGTTCCACGGCGCTGATGGCTGTACTCAGGATCGGGCCGGACCACCAGTAGCTCTCGCGCTGCATCAGCATGTGCAGCCCTTCGATGGCGAACGGATCGGCGCCGATGAGTATCGGAGACAGTTCTTCGATCGCCTTGCAGACCGTGTGTTCGCGATACTCGATGCTGCCTTCGCCGACGCCCACTATGCCTTCGTCGGTTCGCACTTCGACGAAAATCCAGTTCGTCCGGTAACAGTCGACGACGAAAGTTTCGATGCCCGTTATCTTCAAGTTCTGTCCTCGACCCTAGACTGCTCCCGATGGACGTCGAGGCCTGCTTCAGCACACCCGGCTACCATCTCGCGCCAGGCGGTCCACCTTTAGCATCTTATTATCAAATGACTATCGATAAGATCATATAGCTGTCGATTATATATAATATGTCCGGCTGTCAATGGCGGTCTCGGAAAATGCTTCCGGATTGGGGTCGTCCTACAGTCCTACAGAAGAAACTCGTCGCCGGGATCGATAACGTGGACCTTGGACCGGGGAGCATCCTGCGCGGCGCGCTGAACGAACTCGTCGGCACTCTGCGCCAGCAGCGGAAAGGTACGGTAGTGCATCGGCACCGCCGCTCTGGCGCGCAGCAGTTTCAGGGCGCGCGCGGCTTGACGAGCGTCCATTGTGAATCGGCCGCCGATGGGCAGAAGGGCGAGGTCGATATCGAACAGTTCGCCCCATGTGGACATGTTGGCATGCAGGCAGGTATCGCCCGCGTGATAGACCACCTTGCCGTCCTCCAACGTCAATATATATCCCGCCGGGGTCCCGCTAGCGCTGGTGTGATAGGCGTCCGTCATGGTCACCTGGACCCCATCGAGATCGATGCTGCCTCCCGTGTTCATGGCAAGCGTGTTGGGGGCGCCTTTTTCCTTGTATATGGCCATGGTTTCAGGCTGCCCGACCAAGGTAGCGCCGGTCTTTTTGGTGACGGCCACGGCATCCGAGGCATGGTCTGCGTGGTCGTGGCTCAGCAACAAGAAGCCCGCCGCGGGCAAATCCTCGATCTTGACCGGCGCCAGGGGATTTCCGGTCAGCCATGGGTCGATGAACAGGACTTTGCCCTTGGAGGTGGTGATCTGCCAGCCGGATTGTCCGAGCCACTTGAGGCTGTTTTGAGCCATGACTTTGCTCCTTGCTTCGGTGAGTGCCGACCTCATTTAACGCCTAAGCCAATTCGATACAATCATGCTATCTTATATAAAAGCTGCACCCTTTGTCGCCCATGCGGGAAATTGACATTGACGTATGATTAGATCTAAAGACAAATATTATATCAAACTTGGCGGCCGACGGAGCGAAACAAATGAACGTCGACACCCCTCTGGATCTGCTGCCCGGCGTCCCCGCCTATGCCGCAATAAGAGATTTCATCCGCGCCGAGATCCTGTCCGGCAGACTTGCGGCCGGCACCCGCTTGACCACGGGCTCCCTCGTGCAGCGCTTCAACCTGAGCCAGATGCCGGTCCGGGAAGCCCTGCAGGCCTTGGAGGGGGAGGGGCTTGTAACCATCCTGCCGCATCGCGGGGCGACTGTTCTGTCGCTCGACGCCGGCCGTGTCGCCAATATCTACGATCTCAGAACGGCTATCGAGGTGCTGCTGGTGCGCAGTTCGCTCCCAAACATGACGAACTCCACCATGGCCAAGCTGGTCGCATTGCATGAGGAACTCGCCGCAGCCGCCGAACGGCGAGACGTCCATACCGTCTTCGAACTTAATCTGCGGTTCCACGATCTTCTCTACTTCCACGCCGACAATCCGGAAGCGCGTGGAATCTATGACCGCTTCGCCAAGCTTCTTGGGACATTGCGCGGGCGCTACGGTTACAGCGAAGCGCGGATGTTCGACATGGTGGAAGAGCACGAACGCATTCTACAGGCCCTGCGCAATCAGGAGCTTGCTCGCCTGATCACGCTGGTTCGCGATCACGCCAACGGTGCCAAGGCCGATCTTGTGGCTAGCATTCGCGCCAAGCGCGAATGCTAGAGCCTGATGTCGAAAAGTGTGAAGCGATTTCGGGCGACATCGTGCTCTGTCTCTTCGATTTGGAAACGGATTCAGATTGCAAGCCGATTCGGCCTGAAGTCATCCGGCTCTAGGCATCGCGATGCCGCAGCAGGAGGCGGCGGTCACCAATGGGAGGAACATCATGACTGGTAAAGCAAGCAAAACACCGACTGTCACGACTGCTGCCGAGCAGGCGGGACACTTCGAGACGCTTCTTTTCGGGGCGAGGGACGGCATCGCCACGGTAACGTTCAACCGTCCGGAGCAACGCAACGCGCTCACCATTCGCTTCTTCACGGAAATGCTCGAGGCGCTGGATATCGTGGAAGCTGACGACAGCATCCGCGTCCTGGTTCTAGCCGGTAACGGACCGGCCTTCTGCGCCGGGCGCGACTTCAAGGAATCGACAAGGGCCACCCCTGCCGAAGGCGCGCTTTACGGTCGCCTGAACCTTGGTACACGCGATCGCCTGCGCAAGTTGCCAAAGCCGGTCATCGGCCGTGTCCACGGTCCTGCCGCCGGCGGCGGCTGCGCGATCGCCACGGAATGCTGCGACATCACCGTAGCCTCGAAGAGTGCGCGCTTTTCAATCCGCGAGGTGCAAGCGGGGACTTTGCCTGGACTACCGCTGTTCACGCTTGGCCGCGCCCGTTCGCTTGGCATGTTGCTGACCGGCGATTGGGTGTCGGGCGAGCAGGCGGAGCGGTGGGGGCTCGTCTACAAGGCGGTGGAGGATCGCGAGCTCGACGGAGCCGTCGCCGCCATCGCCAAACAGCTGGCGGGCCAGCCGGTGCAGGCGATGGCCTATACGAAGCGTGCCATGTCCTATCTTCTTGATCTTGCCGGGCATACGCAGGCCGAACAGTTCCTGGCGGAGTGCCGCAAGCTGCTGCACCAGACGTCCGAGCGCGTCGAGGCGCAACAGGCCTTCATCGACAAGAAGCGGCGTTAAGCGAGCCCTTGCTTCTCGTTCTGCGGGCGAGGCAAGCCAAGGATTTCATCTAATAATTGCGAGTTGTATATAGTTATGTCATAGTGTATAAAATCTGCGGAGGAGCTGCCTTGACCAATGGCAGGGCGGATGATGCGCCGGAGGAGGAGATCGGTCCAGCGACCGGCAACCGGCGAAAGCGCAGTGAGAGCGGGCTCGCACTGCGGGGGAGAACGCTTCATGGGAGGAAAAAACACATGAGCACAGTGCAGCAATCGAGCGCCATGGACGGGATTGGCGACATTCGTCTCGATCGTCGAGGCTTCATGGGAGCCGTCGCCGGAACCGTTGGACTGGGTTTTTCCGGAACCAGCGTTTTCGCCGCCGACACGTTTCCAAACAAACCAATAACATGTCTGGTGCCTTGGGGTGTCGGCGGCGGTGCATCGACCATCGCCGACGTGGTCAGCAAGATTGGGATGGAGCAAAAA
Source organism: Mesorhizobium sp. B2-2-4 (assembly GCF_006442375.1). Taxonomy (NCBI): domain Bacteria; kingdom Pseudomonadati; phylum Pseudomonadota; class Alphaproteobacteria; order Hyphomicrobiales; family Phyllobacteriaceae; genus Mesorhizobium; species Mesorhizobium sp. B2-2-4. Next base: position 405,989 of record NZ_VFWB01000004.1, read on the forward strand.
TTCTCGCCGGTGCCCATTACGCTCGACCATCGTCCGGGAGCCAGCGGCCTCATCGGCACCGCGTTGGTCGCGGACCGAAAGGGGGATTCATATACCTACATGCCTGGTGGCGGTGCGCTGCTGGCTCAGGTGGTGGTCAAGGATACCCCAGTCGATCCGCTGAAGGATCTGACGCCGCTGGCGCTCAACGCGGTGGATTCTTCCGTGGTCATGACCCGCACGGCCGCCCCCTACAAGACGATGGCCGACGTCATCAAGAAACTGCAGTCCTCGCCCCGCTCCGTGACCCTGGCCGGCGCCGGCGGCGGACCGGGCAGTTGGGACGGCATGCTTGAGACCGTCATGAACAATCTGGCGGGCGTCCAGTTCAACCAGATACCATTCGGAGGCGGCGGCGATGTGCAGGCAGCCGTTCTTGGCGGGCAGGTGGACGTCGGCACCCGTCAGCTGTCCGACGCCCAGGACCTTCTGAAGGCGGGGCAGGTTCGGGCGCTCGCCATTTTCGACGCCGAGCGCAATCCGAGCCTTCCCGACGTCCCGACCATGCGCGAGCTTGGCTTCGATGTGGTGCTCAATCTGTCGCGCGGCTGGTTCGCGCCTCCTGGCCTGAAGCAAGAGGAGGTGGCCTGGTACGCCGACTTCTTCAAGAAGGTCGGCGCTTCCAAGGCCTGGCAGGACTTCTGTACCTCTTCCGGCATCCAGAACAAGTATCTGGGACCTGAAGACTGGGCGAAGTTCATCAAGGACGGCCTCGACACCGTCGGCAGCATCTACCGCAAGATCGGTGTCGTGAAGTAACGCTATTCAGCCGGCCTCGGACGACGAGGTCAGCTGCCTAATGGCATTTGCCAGACGTCAAACGGGAGGAACCTGATGATGGATGATTTCCAAAACGATGCGGCACGCCGTCTGGCGGGCCTTTCGCCGAACCGCAGGCAGGTGCTCAAGGGCTCGATGATCGCCGGCATTGCGGCGGGCTCGGGCCTCTTCGCCGGCAGCGCCGAAGCGTTGGACGCTTTCCCAAGCAAGCCGATCACCATTCTTGTCCCGTGGGGGCCGGGCGGGGGACCGTCGCAGATATCGGATGCGGTCGCGAAGATTTCGGCGCAGGCGAAGTACTTGTCCCAGCCGATGACGCTCGACCACCGGCCAGGTGCAAGCGGTCTGATAGGCACCGCGCTGGTCTCCGACCGCAAAGGCGATCCCTATGTTTTCATGCCCGGCGGTGGAGCGCTGCTGCTGCAGGCGGTTCTTGGCGAATCGCCCGTCGATCCCCTGACGGGCCTCACCCCGCTTGCCCTCTCGACGCTCGACTCCTCCGTCGTGATCGCGGCAGCCAATTCACCCTACAACACCCTCGCCGATGTGACGGCGGAGCTGAAGAAGAAACCACGTTCGGTGACCATGGCGGGTGCCGGCGGGTCCGGCTGGGACAGCGTCGTGGCCAACACGCTCGGCGCCGCGGCCGGGGTCGAATTCAACCAGATACCGTTCGCCTCCGGCGCCGAAGTGCAGGCGGCCGTGCTTGGGGGCCAGGTAGCCGTAGGGTCCAGGCAACTTTCCAACGCGCAGGAACTCATAAGCGCCGGGCAGATCAAGGCGCTGGCAATATTCGACGCCGAACGGAATCCGAGCTTGCCGGACGTCCCGACAATGAAGGAACTCGGCTACGACGTCGTCCTCAACCTCGCGCGCGGCTGGTTTGGTCCACCCGGACTGAAGGACGAGGAGGTGCAGTGGTATGGCGAACTGTTCAAGAAGCTCAGCACCAACGGCACATGGGTAGACTACGTTCAGAAGTCCGGCAGCCAGAACAAGTATCTCGGGCCGGCCGAGTGGCGCGGCTTCATCCAGCAAACGATGCAGACGATCCAGCGGATCTACAAGCAAATAGGCCTGATCAAATAGCGGCCGCAGCCCGCCTGGCATGGATAGACGGGAGGTCTCGTGAGTAAAGCGCATATCATTCTGCCGGTGTTGCTCGCCGCGTTCGGTGCCGTCATTCTGTGGCAGTCGGTTACGCAGATGGACTATTTCTATTTCGATCGCGGCGCGCCTGGACCGGGTTTCCTGCCGTTCTGGGCCTCGCTTGGCGTGCTTGGCTTCGGGATCGCCGTGGCAATCCAGGCGGCCCGTGAATGGAATGGGCTGGCTGCGGACGAGGTCTGGCCGGATGCCACGGGCCGGCGGCACATTATCTCGATGCTCGCCGGTTTCATGCTCTTCCTGCTGCTTATTAATCCGCTCGGTTTCGTGCCCACGACGATGCTGTTCGTGGCCGTGGTCGGCTACCTGCTCGGAATGCGTCGGCTCTACGTGCTTTTGCCGGTGGCGCTTGTCATGGGCATCTTCGTTCACCAGGTCTTTGACGTGGCCCTCGAAATCACGTTGCCCAAGGGTTTCCTGGGCGACAACGTCACGGGAGTATGGTCGTGGATCTTCTGAGCCATCTCGCGACCGGCTTCTCGGTCGCCGTGACGCCCGTTAACATGCTGTTCTGCACGATCGGCGTGATCGCCGGCACGCTTATCGGCGCGCTGCCCGGCATCGGGCCGGTCGCCGGCATCGCGATGCTGCTGCCGTTTGCATATGGAATGGAACCGGTCACCGCGATGATCCTGATGGCCGGCATCTATTCCGGAACGATGTTCGGCGGCAGCATAACTTCGGTGCTGGTCGGCATTCCCGGCGAGGCCTCCAACATTCCGACCTGCCTGGATGGCTACGAGATGGCCAAGAAGGGGCGCGCCGGTCCGGCGCTGACGATCTCAGCCATCGGCTCTTTCATAGCCGGCACGTTCAGCGTGGTGATGCTCATGCTGTTTGCGCCTCCTATCGCCCGATGGGCGCTGAGCTTTGGGCCGCCCGAGTATTTCGCGCTGATGCTGCTCGGCCTCGGAGCGGTGGCGGGCCTGATGGGCGATGCCAAGCTCAAGGGCTACCTGATGGCGTTTCTCGGCCTCACACTGTCGCTGGTCGGTTTCGACATGATCACGGGTTATCAGCGCTTTACCTTCGGGTCGCTCGCGATGGCCGACGGCATAAAATTCCTGCCGATCGCGGTCGGCCTGTTCGGCATCGCGGAAGTGCTGCTGACCCTGGAGCAGATGGCCAGCTACAAGGTCATCAGGGCCTCGCTCAAGGACATGATGATCACCCCGCAGGACATCAGGGAAAGCGCCGCGCCCATCGCGCGCGGCACCGTGATCGGCTTTCTCGTAGGCATCCTGCCCGGCGCCGGCGGCGCCGTCGCGGCGCTGCTCTCCTATGTCACCGAGCGCAAGTTCTCCAAGCATCCGGAGCGGTTCGGCACGGGCGAGATCGCCGGCGTCGCCGGTCCGGGTTCGGCCGACAACGCGTCCACCGGCGGCTCGATGATCCCGATGCTGACACTGGGCATCCCAGGTTCGGCCACGACAGCGGTGATGCTAGGCGCGCTGACCCTGTTCAACATCCAACCGGGGCCGTTCCTGTTCGCCAGCCATCCCGAATTCGTCTGGGGCCTGATTGCCTCCATGTATATCGGAAACGTGATGCTGCTGGTGCTCAACATCGCTTTCGTGCCGGCGTTCGTGCAGGCCCTGCGCGTCCCGTTCACAATCCTCGGCCCGTTGATTATCGTTTTTGCGGTGGTTGGCGTCTACAGCGTCAGCGCCTCGATGTTCGACCTGTGGGTCCTGCTGATCTTCTCCGTGCTCGGCTACTTCATGAAGAAGTTCGGCTACCCCGCGGCACCCATGGTGCTCGCGCTGGTGCTCGGCAACGGTCTGGAAACGGCACTCAGGCAGTCGCTCATGATGTCGCAGGGCAATGCGCTCATCTTCTTCGACCGGCCGATTTCCGGAACCCTGATGGTTGTCGTGGTCCTCATGCTGGCCCTGCCGCTTTTGCGCCTGCTGATCTCCAAAGCCCGGCATTCGGTGCCTGGACCTTCGATGACGCCTAAGGCCTGAGAGCCAGCCATCCAAGAATTGAATCAGGAGTGCAAGACGTGAAGCCGGCCAGCAACGACGAGGCAAAGTTCCGATCGATCCATGCCATGTTCAACCCCGCCTCGATTGCCATCGTCGGCGCAACGGAAAAGCCGGGCTATGGCGGGCGGTTCCTTCCAAACCTGGTCAATACCGGAAGTTCGGCACGGCTCTATCCCGTCAACCCGAATCGCGACCAGATCTTCGGCGTGCGCAGCTATCCCAGCGTCGTCGACCTGCCCGAAGCCGTGGACCTGGCCTGCATCGTGGTCTCGTCGGAGCAGGTCCTGCCTGCCTTCCGCCAATGCATCGAAAGGGGGGTGAAGTCGGCGCTCATCATCTCCGCCGGTTTCGCCGAACTGGCAACCGACCAGGGCAGGGCGCGTCAGGCGGAGCTACGGCAACTGGCCCGCGACAGCGGCATTCGCGTGTGCGGTCCGAACTGCCTTGGCCTCGCCAATGTCGCGGGCAAGAGCTGGACCACGCCTTCGACGCGCATAGGCCCCGACATGCTGGCCTTCAACCCAACGATCGGCCTGGTCTCGCAGAGCGGCGCCACGGCCTATCGCCCGCTGCTTTGCACAGCCGAGGACAAGCGCATTGGCTTCCGGTACATGGTCGCCACAGGCAACGAGGCTGATCTCGAATCCTCGGACTTCATCCAGTACATGCTGCGTGATCCCGAGATCAGCGCCGTCGCGGCCGTGGTGGAGGGCTTCAAGGACGGCGAGAAATTCGTCGAGACGGCCGACATGGCCCGGGAGGCGGGCAAGCCGCTCGTGCTGCTCAAGATCGGCCGCACGGAGGCCGGCGCGCGCGGGGCGAGCAGCCACACCGCCTCGATGACCGGCTCCGACGACGTGCAGGACGCGCTGTTCAGGCAGAAGGGCGTCATCCGCGTCGATGACTATGACGAGCTTCTCGAAACCGCCGCAATGTTCCGCATGAAAATCAGGCCTCGCGGCAAACGCATGGGAGTGATTTCCGAGTCGGGCGGCATGGGCTCCTTCATGGCCGACAAATGCGCCGAGGAGGGGCTCGACGTGCCGGTTCTGTCGGACGGCGTAAGGGGCCAGCTTCTCGAGATCATGGGTGATCGCGGGTCGGCCGCCAATCCGGCGGATCTGACAGGGTTCGGCACGGGCCCGGATTTCCCGCGCGTGCTCGATATATTGCTTTCGGAGGGCGAGCAGGATCTCGTCCTGATGTCGAGCGTCGGCGGCGCCATGCAGGCCGACACGATCATCGAGGCCTCGAAACAGGCCCGCAAACCCATCCTGTTCACATGGACCGGCTCGACCCAGGACGCCCGCGACCTCGACGCCTTGAGGCGGCTCCAGGCATCGGACGTGCCGCTCTTCTATCTCCCGGCGAAGGCCGCCAAGGCAGCGCGCAGATTGATCGCCTATCACCGCACCAGAGAACTTTCGATTGCCGAGGCCGGGGCGACCCGCCCAGCGGCCCGCCGCGATCTCGAGACGGTCCGCGCCGCTCTTGCGGAAGCGGAAACCGGCCTCGATGAATATCAGAGCAAACAGGTTTTGGCGGCCTATGGCATTACGGGCGTTGCGGAACAGTTTTGCAAGAACCGGGAGGACGCGGCCAAGGCAGCCGAAGCGATCGGTTACCCGGTCGTTCTGAAGATTGTCTCGGCGGACATTTCGCACAAGACAGAGGCTGGCGGCGTCCGGCTGGGCATCAAGGACGCCGAGGGCCTCGAACAGGCCTACGATGCCATCATGGCATCGGCGAAGTCCTATGCGCCGAAGGCCATCATCCCCGGCGTCCTCGTGCAGCGCATGAGGAGTGGCGGTATCGAGCTCATTGTCGGCACCTCGCAGGACCCGCAGTTCGGCCCCGTGATCATGCTGGGTCTCGGCGGCATTCTGGCCGAGGCGCTGAAGGCGGCGACATGGCGGCTGTGTCCGGTAAACCGGCGCGAGGCCGAGGAGATGATCGACGAGGTGCGGGCGCTGCCCACCCTGCTCGCCGGATTTCGAGGCAGCCAGAAGTTCGACCGCAAGGCGCTCGCCGAGGCGCTGGTCGCGGTATCCGAGCTGGCCTCGGATGCCCGCGATGCGATCGAAAGTCTCGATATCAACCCGCTGGCGGTCTTCGGTGAGGGGCAGGGCACGACCGCGCTGGACGCGCTTGTCGTCTGCCGTCCGCGGCAAACGCTTCATGAAAAGCGGAAGGCGGGTTGATACCCATGCGTATTCTCGATGTCCGCTCCTATATCGCCCCGCCGCCGCGCGGTTCGTGGCTGAACGAGATCCGCGTCTCGACGCCGATGTCGGCCTATCCCGAGTACGGCGGCAAACGCGGCGGTTGGCGCGGACCGAACGCGCAGGACGTCTTCATCGAGATTATCGCCGACGATGGCTTGACGGGTGTCGGAATGACACGCGGCGGCGCCATCGTAGAGACGATCGTCGCCCAGCATTTGAAGGGCCTGCTGGTCGGCAAGGATCCTCGCAACATCGAAATGCTGTGGGACCAGATGTACCTTTCCACCCTCGCCTACGGACGCAAGGGTGCGCCGGTCATGGCTCTCTCTGGCATCGACCTCGCCTTGTGGGACCTGTTGGGCAAATGGATGGGACAGCCGCTCTACCGCATCCTGGGCGGCGAGATGCGCGCCTCGCTTCCCTGCTACGCCACGCATCCCGACTCCGACGCCCTGGTGAAGGAGGGCTATATAGGAACCAAGCTGCCCATGGCCTATGGGCCTCCCGACGGCAAGGAGGGCCTTCGACGCAACGTTGAGCGCGTCGCCGAGGTGCGTGAGACCGTCGGTCCCGACATCGACATCATGGTCGATTGCTGGATGTCCTGGACAGTGGACTACACGCTCGAATTCGCACGGGCCGCGGCCGAGTATCGCGTTCGCTGGATCGAGGAACCGTTGCTGCCCGACGATCTCGACGGCCATGTGGAACTGCGCCGCCGTCTTAATGGCCCATTGGTCGCGACCGGAGAGCACGAATATACGCGCTGGGGTTTTCGCGATCTCATCGAACGCGGCTGCGCCGACATCCTGCAACCCGATGTCGCTTGGTGCGGTGGCATCACCGAAATCCGCCGCGTCGCGGCAATGGCATCGTCTCATGGAATTCCGGTCATACCGCACAATGGTGTCCTCCAGCCCTGGGCTACCCATCTGATGATGGCGACGCCCAATTGCCCGCTCGCCGAATACCTTGTCTTTTATGGCCCGAATGACGAAGCACCGCCGCCACTGATGCTGGGCGAACTGAAACCTGAGAACGGGCGCGTGCGGCCGAGCGAGCAGCCGGGTGCCGGCATCGAGTTCGACCACGAGGAATGGCGCCGGCAAACGGCCGCGCGATCGGGTGCCTAGCGACCGTGCCAACGGCGGCTGGGCAGCGGCAAGGGAGGCAGGTATTGCGTATTGTGATAGGCACGGACGGTTTCCTCGAACCCGAGACGACGCCGCCATTGTCCCACGATGTCGCCTACGTGCGTCACGACGACGTTGCTGCTCTGGCGTCCGCTCTTGGCAATGCTGATGCGCTGGTCACCCGCCGCGTCTGGGTAAACGAGGATCTGCTGGGGCACGCACGCCGCCTGCGCCTGGTGCAGCAGGTCGGCATCGGTACAGACCGTATTGACCTATCCGCCGCGGGGCGGCTTGCCATCCGCGTCGCAAACACACCCGAAGCCACCAGCAATGCCGTGGCCGAGCACTGTTTCATGCTGGTACTGGCTGCCCTGCGCGGACTGGTCTGGCAAGTCGAAAGCATGCGTGTGGGTGGCTGGTCCGGCGCGGAGGTCTGGAGCGGCGAGGAGATCGGCGGCAAGACCGTCGGCATCCTTGGCTTCGGTTCGATCGGCGCCGATCTCGCCAGGCGGTTTCTGGCGTTCGGCGCCGGGGTGCTGGTTCATACCCGCACCGTCCCCGCCGAAGGCAGATCGGATATCGCCTTTGTCGACCTTCCCACTCTCATGCGCGCCAGCGACATCGTCGTTATCGCCGCTGGGCTGAATGCGTCGACAAAAGGCATGGTCGGCCGTTCCGAGATCACCGCGATGAAGCGGGATGCGCTTCTGGTCAACATCGCCCGCGGAGCGATTGTAGACGAGGAGGCAATGCTTGATGCCCTTCGAAACGGGCGGATTCGGGCCGCGCTCGACGCCTATGCGAAAGAACCACTGCCGGTGGAGTCTCCGTTGCGAAGCCTGGACAACGTTGTTCAGACACCACACAGCGCCGGTTCCAGCCGGCAATCGCGTGAGCGGATCTGGAACCAGATGCTCGCTAATCTCGATCGGCTGGCAGATGGCCGAGACCTACTCAACGTCGTCAACCTTGCGGACATGACGCCGTAGGGCAACTGCACTGGATCGGATCAGCGGTTCTCTCGAACGCTGACCCGATCCAAGCGCGGCTCAAACAAAAGGGCCTGCGTTTCGGCAGGCCATTATCGGCGGCAGGATCCCCGTTTCCACACACCGAAATCAGGCGGCGTGTCGGTATTTTGCCAGGGAGCCACCCTTCATGACCTTGCCGGGCAATTGATGACCAACGACATGTTCGGCAAGACGCGCCGCCTCGATCATTTTTTCCAGGTCGATGCCAGTCTCGATTCCCATTTCCTGCAGCATGAACAGAAGATCTTCCGTGCATATGTTGCCCGCCGCCGCAGAATGACCGGCGAATGGACAGCCGCCGAGGCCGGCGACGGCGGAATCGAAATGCGCGACCCCGAGTTCAAGCGCGGCATAGACATTGGTCAGCCCCGGACCGCGCGTGTCGTGCAGATGGATGCGCAGTTCGGCGTCCGGCCATCGATTGCGGATCGCACCGAGCAGTTGCTTGGTCTGCAACGGGTTGCCCCATCCCATGGTATCCGAGATCAGCAGCCGCTTCAGCTTGGAGCCAGCGTCGTTGATGACTTCCTCGATGGTTGAAATGCGCGACAAGACCCAGTCGACGGGAATTTCGCCCTGGTAGTTACAGCCCCACGCGGCGTTGACGGTCGCCTGTTCCACCGCAACACCCAATTGACGATAGGTCTCGATCCATTCGGGGTAGGTTGCAACCGTTTCCTCAATGGTCTTGTTGGTATTCTTCTTGATGAAGGCTGGACTGGCGCCCAGCTTCAGCGAACCGTCGAGATGGTACTTGCCGGTGGCCGCCGCCCGTTTGAGACCCTGCGTATTCAGGTAGAGACAGGAGTAGCGCAGGCCGTTCCTCGGCTTGAGGCCGGCCGAGACCTCGTCAGCGTCCGCCATCTGCGGCACCCATTTTGGGTTGACGAAGGAGGTAACCTCGATGTCGCTAACCCCGGTATCGGCAAGCGCGTTGATGAGTTCCAACTTGCGTTCCGTAGGTATGAAGTTCTTCTCGAACTGGAAGCCTTCTCGCGGGCCGACTTCGTAGATCGTGACTTTCTTGGGCAGATCGCTCATCGTTGCCTCCTAAGCCTTCGGTGCGACAAACGGGTATGGGACCGGCTTGCCGCCTCTCTTCGGCAGCACAACGGTTGCCGTGCCCTTGGTGGAATCGAGGCCGCGCGAGTTGCGAAGCCCGATCTCAAGTTCGATGTGGCCGAGGCCGTCCTTCTCGGACATGCCGGTGACCTTGCCCCAGCCGGTGATGGTGTCGCCCGGCAGATCCATTTCGCGGTACTGGAAAGCGATCTTCCATGGCCAGCCTCCGGCGCCCGCCCAGTCCTTCAACATCTGCGAGAGCACGTGCTGCTTCCAACTCCCGTTGATGAGGACGTCCGGAACTTTGTCGTGCTCGGTTGCGTAGGGCTTGTCGTAGTGGATGCGGTGCCAATTCTCCATGGCAGCCGACCAACGCATGATGTGGGCGGTGGTCATCGGCCCCTTGGCGATCTGCGGGATGGTCGATCCGACTTCGACGTCATCGAAATAAACTTGTGTCATGGGTTCCTCCGGGAATCGAACGGTCAGCGCAGGATACGCGTCTGGATGGCCTTGAGCAGAAGCTCGCCATCGCCGTTCGTGTAGACAGTCTCCGTCAGCAGGAAGACCATCGTGCCGGTCCGGCCCTCCTTCTGGTAGATGTCGAGATATTTCGAGCGGACCCGAACGGTTTCGCCAGGTTTCGCCTGCTGGTAGATCTCGACCTCGTTGCCGCCGTTGAGCACGCGCGTGAGTGGAATGGGCAGGGGCTTGAGGCCTTTCATCAGGCCACGCACGGAGCCATCGAAGTCTGGGTCTTTGGCGGCGCGTTCGAACGGGTCGGGCGTACCGGGCGCTGGCCGCAGAACGTGCAAGGGAAACAGCGGCGGAGCGACGACCGAACCGAATTTCGTGCCGGCGGCATGCGCGTCGTCCCAGTAAACTGGGTCATTGTCCATAGTGGCCTGGAAATGACGACGGATCTGGCCGCGTTCGACCGGATCGCAGCCTTCCTCCCACTCGGATTCCAATCCGATCAGGGCCTTCACTTCATCTGTAATGTAGTTGACCATGCGTATCTGTTCCTCCCTGCGTGACGGACGTTCTGGATCGGGGCGCACACCTTCCCGGCGTTGCGTCCAGCGCCCGCCCGGCTATTCCCTTGATCAACATAGAACGCCATCATTATATACATCAAGCAAAAATTTGATCTATGATAGAAGGATTGCATAAAATCTGCGAGGGAGGCAGCCATATGCGCACAAGCCTGTTTCACCGCAAACATGTGGCTCGGGCGGCCAATGTGACGGCTGCTCGTCCTAGGCAAGCTTGCCGATCGCAGCGAGGGCACCGGCCATGGTGACCGGCAGGCCACTCCGTTGCGCCCGGCATTAGCCATGTCCGCCAGCGATCCCACCCTTGCGTCAGCCGAAGCCGCTTCCACGAAGGCTTCCTTTCTGACGCTGTTCCCGTCGATCATGCTGCCGATGTTCCTCGCCGTGATCGATCAGACGATCGTCGCCGCGGCGCTGCCAATCATCGCCGGCGATCTCCATAGCGTCGAGCGCACGGCCGGCGTGGTCGTGGCTTATCAACCGCCGCGCCTTGCTCCTCCACTCTGGCAGCGCAGTCGTCGCCTCGACAGTTGCGGCAATGGCAATCGGTACTGAGCCGTCAGATCGAGACCGAGGACCGTCCGATAGTCTGCTAGCGCTGATTGAGGCGCACAAGATAGCTTATGCTGCGTTCGGTGAAGCCCTGCATAACATGGGCGGTGGAAGCAAAGAGTCCGACAGAGCCAGCCGGGAGGAGGAGAGGACGCTGCTCGCCATCTGCGGCTACCCTGCGGTGGGGGAAGCGGACCGCCTAGCCAAGGCTCGGTACCTTTTAGAGATCGAGGCGCGCGGTGAACTCGACTTGGCAGAGCATATGCAGGCCGTTCTCCGCTCTACGGTGTGGAGGGGGTGAGGCGACCGAGGCGTGGACGGTCTGCTCCTGAATATCTAATCTCCGCTGAACTCAGACGTAGAGCCCGCCTTTCCGACATCCCATAAGCGCACCCGTGCGCGGTGTGAGGTCGCATACTGCCAGAAGCGGAGACCGACCCCGGGGCCACCGCGATAACGGCTAGGTGGGAAGATGGCCAGCGGCGGACCAGCATGGGAGAATTGTCGCACATCTAAGAAACCGCTAATATAGTAAACTGGCTACCGGAGGGCCGTCCCATGTCGATCCACGAGGAACTGCAGGTTTTCTGGAATTCCTATGTGGCTGCCTATCGTGCTGGCGATGCCAAAACATGCGGCGCCATGTTTACGGCCGATGCCGAATTGCATTCGCCCTACGCGTCTCCTGCTCGGGGCCGCGACGCTGTCGAAGCTCTCCACGCAACCTGGACGAACGGGCACAGGGAGGCGACCCACAAGAAAATGGCAGTGATACACGCGGGCAAATCTGGTGAGTTGGCTTGGTGCCTGGCCACGTATACCGAGGGCTTGGAGGTCGGCAACGGTACGTCTGTCGACGTCTTCGAACGACAGGCCGACGGGTCATGGCTCATACGCATGTGCAGCCTTAACAGCACTGACTGATTCATTGGTTCGTTGCCGAGTTGGCTGCGGCGCGGAGGCGGTGGAAATGAAGCAGATTGACTTCTTCTATTTCTTTGGGAGCGGCTACGCATATCTGTCGGTGATGCGCATTGACACTATGGCGAAACAGTCGGGTGTTGCCGTTCGATGGCGCCCCTTCAATGTCCGCACCGTCATGGCCGAGAACAACATTGCCCTCCGCACCCAGACGGCAAAGGTGCAATACATGTGGCGCGATGTGGAGCGGCGCGCGGCGAAGCACCGCGTGCCTTACGTCAGGGCGCCCATCTGGCCGACCGATCCGGACCTTCTGGCCAACCGGGTCGCCATGGTGGCGGCCGAGGAGGGCTGGTGTGAGGCCTATACCGTCGCAAGCTTCACGGCGTGGTACTTGGAAGGCATGGAACTGGGTAGTCGCGCTCATCTGGGGCATGTGCTGACTCCCCTCGGTCATGATGTCGACGATGTGATTGCCAAGGCCGACGGCGCCCGCGCCCATGAGCGGCTCAAGGCTGAAACGGATGTGGCCCGCAGCTATGGCATTTTCGGCTCCCCGGCTTTCGTCGTGGATGGCGAAACGTTTTGGGGGGACGACCGGCTAGAAGAGGCGCTTTCCTGGGCTGCTGGCCGACATGATCTGCAAACATTGAATCATGATTGATTGGACTGAGTGGGCGACGCATTTGATGGAAAACCATGCGCCGATTGTCAGCCCAGGGGAGGATTCAAGTGCGAAGCCGCTGGACCATTCTTGCTGTCTTGTTCGTCGCTCGCGCCGCCTTCGCCTTCCAGCTCGTCAGCGTAGGATCCATAGCGCCGCAGCTTAGCCAAAGCCTCGGAGCGAGTCTGGCCGACATTGGGATCCTCATCGGAGTCTATTTTGCGTCGGGCGTCCTGCTCGCCTTCCCTAGCGGCGCCCTCGGACGCCGCTATGGCGACAAGGCTACGGTCCTCGCCGGATTCCTGGCGATGGCGTCCGTCAGACCCGGTGATAACCGCCCATGACGTGGGATGGGGATGGGCGATCGTCCACCGTTCAATTCAGGCCACCACTGACGGTGCCGAACAGCACATGGCTGGATCCATGGCAGAAGCCGGAAGGCGATTGTCCGTGCTTTGTCGCAGGCCGAGGAGAAGACCTTGCCCTGGCCTCAGTTGCTGCAGCGGGAGGGCCTCAGCCAGGCCGACAGCGAAGACGTTGCCAAGGCGCTCACATGGCTTATCGAGACCGGGAAGGCGGTAGACTTGTCGGGTCGGTCGAAGCCGGGCGCTCGAGCATCCTTCAAACTTCTGGAGGCGCGAAAAGTTGGCTACAACTTCAAAAGTTCGGGGTGGCAAAAATGGCCTTCGAACTTTTGAAGTTTTTTGCTAACTTTGCCGGTATGAAAAGTAGGCGTGACATGACGAAACGTAAAGACATAATACATATAGAGAAGAAAATATATTTAAACCTCTTACTATTGAACCTTGCCCATTGGTTTTAGATTCTGGTTTCTACGGCTTTCCCCTTTGCTGTACGGGCGTTGGGAAAAGTTCAAAAAGTTGATAAGTTGACACAGAAGAAGGAATGAAACGTTGAATGAGCGATCAGATCGATCGAGGAGCCTTACCTCTCCGCTTGGTTGGAGGATCTGGATCACCAGCCAGCTTGGGCCGTGCCGGTTCCGGCATGTCGTCTAGCCCCTCCTGCAGAAAGCCCAGCATCTTGGAAACTTTGCGGTCGCTGATAGGTCCTACGATCTCGATCGACTTCCCGGAGCCGAGCGAGATTTTCACCTTCTTCTTTCCGCGGTTGTCGAGCCACTTTATCACAATGTCTTTAGTGGCTTTCAGAACGGCGGCGCCTCCCGCTCCTAAGGCACCGCTCGAGATGATGATTTTCGCTAGATCGGCAAACTCGGGACCACTCAAGTGCTGCTCAGCCCTGAACTTGAAAGTCTCCTCGAAAGGATCGTCGAAGCCCCTAGAGCCACCCAGCCGATCAATCTCGTTAAACAGTTTGTTCGCTTTCCTATTCCGCTTAACGATAGACTCGACGTCCGCGATCTCATGTTCGACTTTCGCATTCAATGGAGCGAACGCATTCGTGACATCATCCACGAACGCGATGTTTCGGAAGAGCACTTCCCGACGGTGGCTATCACTGCATCGCTGTTGGACAAGGCTCCTATATTCCTCGTCACTATAACATCCCATCAACGATACCATCTCGCCGAACTCGACATCGCTCTCGAGCTCAATCTTAAACACAGGCGACGCCATGTGATCACCTTCCGTACAAGGTTGCTGAATTAGAAAACCACTAAATACGACTGCTCACAAGTCCACCATACCGAGGACACTTAATGCACGCTGCCATCCGCGCCGGCCAGGTCGACGAGACTCCGACGCAGGATCCATTCGAAGCCGCAAACGACAACATTGCCGAACTCCAGCAACCTAAGACCACGGCAATGTCGGCACCGCAGATCTTGGCTTGGCTGATGACGAACGGCCACATCAGCGAGGACGAGCGTGACGCGGGTGGGCATGTTATCAAGCTGGCCTCCATTGCACGGTCGAAGCTGACTAGCCCCGTAGTGCGCAACCACGGCCAGGACGGCCGATCGCAAATGGAAGACGGTCGAAGTTCAGCGCCATACGATCCGCGGGGCGCTCGATGCCTGCGTCTCGGCGATCCGTTATGAGCCCAGACGCAAGGAGGCCGTCCAGGCGTTTGTGGTCGAAGAGACAAACATAGACCTGGATAGTCCCCACCGCGTCGCGCGGGGCCTGGCGGACGTCGCTCGGCATCTATGGGAAGCGAGAAGCGAAGTCGCTGTTCCTATCCCATCTGCTCGGCAACCGAAAGCGAGCTTTGCGTCCCTGGCTCGACGGAGCAGCGATTGTGGTCCACCACCCTGTCGTTGTAAGAGAAGCTACACGTCCCACATAGGTGTTGCGTCGAGAGTTTCCCCCATACGTCGACGCGTTCCCCTCAGGAGGTATTTATCTTCAAACCTGGCCGGGCTTATCAGTCCGGCCTTTTTTAGTTCACGAACTCACTTCATCCGACTGAGGGATTCTCGGACCTATTGTACTTAGGCACCAACACCGATGGCGCACACAGTCCGGCCACGTACCGCCGTCGTAAACCCTGGCGCCATGTTGTCGCTGAATACGCTTCGATTGTCTTCGGCGGACACTGGGCTCAAGTGAACTCTGTTCTGCGGCAACATATCCCCAGCGGCGACATCACGAGAGTGCCCGCGCTCTACATTGGTGTCGTAGGCGCTTGACTGCACGAAGCTGCTGAACGATGTTTTTGCCATAGCGTCATGCAGGGGATCAATCGCAAGCTTGCGAAAGCGCTTGTGCAGCTTGCTCCACCAGAGCTTGAAATGTCGGAGATTTCGTTCAAGGATTTGCCGCTCTACAGCTACGACTACGATGCTGAGTTTCCACCTGTCGCGCGCGCTTTCAAAGACTCTATCGCCGCGGTGGAGGCAGTCCTTTTCATAACGCCCGAGTATAACCGCTCGATCCCAGGTGGGTTGAAGAACGCAATCGACTGGGCCAGCCGCCCTTATGGCAAGAACTCGTTCGCCCGCAAGCCCTCAGCTGTCATTGGGACCTCGCCCGGAACCATAGGGACCGCCGTGGCCCAGCAGAGCCTGCGCAGCGTGCTGAGCTTCTGCAACTCCCCGCAGATGAACGCTCCGGAAGCCTACATCCAGTTCACGCCGGGCCTGATCACGGACGGCGGCGAAGTCACAGTCGAATCCACGCAGGAGTTCTTGCGCAACTACATGGCCGAGTTCCATATGTTCATCGCACGGGTCCTTCAGGTGCTTCCAAAGGATGCCTGATGTTGTCACGGAGCCCCTAGACGGCTGCGATCCGGAGGCTGAGGGAAGGGCGGCCTGCTTGCTGCCTTTCGCAACAATGCGAGAGTGATTGATGGCGGATGGGCCACACCGAAGATATCTTCAAGGGAACGGGTAACCCAGAAATGCCACTACGAAGGCATAGTCGTGGAAACCGCACTGCCACAATCTGCAGTGGCGCCTTTCGGTCGCATTGTGGTGCCGCAGTCAGCTCAATGCGTGGCCAGCCAATCCATAAACCCACGCTCCGTTTTCTTCCCGGTTCAGGAAGCGACGCCCTTTGGACATTGTCGTAACGGTCTCGGCAATGCCAAGGCCGCACTGCTCGAGAAACGCGGCAAACATGCCATCCTTCTCCCGGGTATCGACTCGGACGAAGCGTCCTGCAAGATTTCTCAGATGGACGGCTGTGAGATGGACCGCGTCCAGATCGCTGCGCGCGACCATCGGGCCGATCACGTAGCCACGCCCGAACTCGCGACACATGGAGTAGCCGACGATCTCGCCGCCACGGCTCAAAGTGCAGATCGAGGCATCCGCTGAGAGCAATGCGAGCAGCCTCTCGCGGTTTGTGCCAAACGCGCGCGTATCCAGCTCGATGATCTCATTCAGCCTGTCGCTCGGCAGCGTCTGCAATTCACCTTCCAAATCAGGCAGGGCAGGGAGTGCCGGCGGAACCTCTCCTTGGCGCATATATACGATCCCCTCGCTCGTGAAGCCAAGTGAGACATAGAGAGGATAGGCGGCATGGGTGGCGTTGAGCGCCAAATTGCGATCGCCACACTGCTCGAGCACTTGGTCCATGAGCCATCGGCCGCCTCCTTGCGCTTGTGTGCGGGGCGTTGTGATGACTACGCCGATGGTGGCGAAATCGTCCCCTTGCGGAAACCACATCGCGCTGCCGAAAACCCGGCCAATGCCGTCTACGGCAACAATGCCGCGGCCGGCACGGCGCAGAAGATCCCAGTCCTTTGGCCGATGCGGCCAGCGGACTGAGATCGACAGCGCGTGCAGCAACTCGACGTCAACATCATCGATGTCCCGCGCGACCAGTTCGAAAGACTTCAGGCGCACTGATCTCTGCATTTCAGTCGACCTGCTCCTTATATCCAACTCGCGAGCACGTCCTGTCGTCGCTGACGGTGCCGCAGCCGTCTTTGCCTTATGATTGCACCCGAAAGCCAGCAGGTTTCGCTGGTTCCGGGCCAATATTCGAAATCTTCGGCCAAAGCATAGCTTCATTCGGCACGGAATGCTCTCGCCTGCTGCCACACTTGTCGCATCCAGCGAAGTGCGAGTGGAGCGGCGCCCGGTGAATGTCGAAGAAATTCTAGCGACGCTGATCGCGTTCCCCTCGGTCGTGGGCTCGCCCAACGGCGCGATCGTCGACTGGGTGCGTGAATATTGCGAGGCGGCCGGAGCAGAAACGACCGTCCTTTGCGGCCCCGAAGGCGACCGGTCCAACCTGTTTGTCACGATCGGGCCGCGGCGGGCCTGCGGCTACATCTTGTCGGGCCACCTGGATGTCGTGCCGGCCGGTGAGCGGGAATGGAACTCGGATCCCTTTGTTCTGCGCCACGATGGCGCCAGGCTTCATGGCCGGGGCACCTCCGACATGAAGGGCTTTCTTGCCTGCGTGCTGGCCGCGCTGCCGCGGCTTGCGGCGACGAACTTGCAGCGGCCCATTCATCTCGCATTCTCCTATGACGAGGAGGCGGGTGCCCGTGGTGTGCCGCATCTCATCGCCGCCCTGCCAAGCCTGTGCGAGAAGCCGCTTGGCGCGATTATCGGTGAGCCGAGCCGGATGGAAGCCGTGCGGGGGCACAAAGGCAAGGCGGCCGCGCGGCTCGAGGTGATAGGACGGTCCGGCCATTCTTCACGGCCCGAGCTGGGACTGAATGCCGTGCATGCAATGTCAGGTCTCGTCACGCAGATCGTGGCCTATGGTCAGACCCTCGCGGATGGGCCGTTCGACACGGATTTCGCGCCTCCATACTCGTCATTGCAGGTTGGTGTCATCGCTGGCGGCCAAGCCGTCAACATCATCCCTGATCGCTGCACCGCCGATATCGAGGTCCGTGCCGTGCCTGGTGTTTCCCCATCATCATTGCTTGAGCCGGTAAAGGCCCAGCTAATCGCGCTCGGTGACAGCGGCTTTGACGTGGCGTGGCATGAGCTGAGCGCGTATCCGGGGCTTTCGCTCCCGCAGGAGAGTGGTTTGGCAGCCCTTCTGACCGAGTTGACGGGGCGGGAGCCTCTGTCTGCGGTGAGCTACGGCACGGAGGCTGGTCTCTATCAGCAGGCCGGCATCGACGCGATCATCTGCGGTCCCGGCGATATCAGCCGGGCTCATCGTGCCAACGAATATATTGAGATCGGCGAACTTGTTGCCTGCCAGAGCATGATCGAGCGTCTCGGCAAGCGCCTTGCCGTATAGCGGGAGAGGGCGGTTTCATGGCTTTTCTTTTCAATTCCGACCCGGTGCGCGCAGCAGTCTTCCGCAAGGTTTTCGCACGCGAGCTCCCGGACGTCGAATTGTTCCACAGCAGCGAATGTGTCGACCCGGAGAAGGTGCGCTACCTCCTGACTTGGACGGCACCAGATGACATCGCGCGCTATCGCAATCTCGAAGTGCTGTTTTCGCTTGGCGCCGGCGTCGACCAGTTCAAGCGTGAAAGCCTGCCTCAGGAGGTGAAGCTGGTGCGCATGGTCGAGGACGGCATCATTCGCATGATGCAGGAATATGTCGTTCTCGGCGTGCTGAATCTCCACCGGGATATGGTGGCGTATCGTGAACAGCAGAAGCGCCAGTCGTGGCTCGGTCTTGCCGCTCCGCAAGCCGCCGAGCGCCGCGTGGGCTTTCTCGGCCTCGGCATGCTGGCGCAGGCGGCTATCGAGCGATTGCTGCCGTTTCGCTTTCCCCTCGCTGCCTGGAGCCGAAGCAGGAAGGAGATCGACGGCGTCACCTGCTTCTATGGAGCGGATCAGCTTGCCGGTTTCCTCGCACGGACGGATATTCTCGTTTGCCTGCTGCCGCTGACGGAGGAAACCCGTGGCATTCTCGATGCGGAACTCTTTTCCCTGCTGCCGGCCGGGGCGAGGCTGCTGCATGTCGGCCGCGGGCCGCAGTTAGACCAAACCGCCCTGCTTCAGGCTCTCGATAGCGGGCACCTTGATGCCGCAATGCTCGATGTCACCGATCCCGAGCCGCTGCCGGACGGCCATCCGCTCTGGCGGCACCCGAAGGTGGCGATCACGCCGCACATCGCTTCCATAACGCAAGCAGATTCCGCGGCGCAATCCGTCGTGGACAATATCCGGCGCCACCGCGCCGGGGAAGAACTGATCGGCCTCGTCGATCGGACACTCGGCTACTAACAGGGAAACATGACATGTCACTTCTGATCACGATCGACACAGATCCAGCCTTCGCGCCGAAGCAGGCATTACCGGCTCCAGAGCGGCTAATTTCGGGCAATCCATCCTTCAAGACGTGGGCGCAGGATGCCTCGAAAGGCGAGAAGGTCCTGACCGGCGTCTGGGAGGCGACGCCCGGCGAGACGCATTCTATCAAGGGCACTACCTGCGAATTCTGCCACATCGTTTCGGGTCTCGTCGAGATCGAGGAGAAGGGCGGTGAGACCAAGACTTACCGTACCGGAGACAGTTTCGTGATGAAGCCCGGCTTTGTCGGCGTCTGGCGCACGATCGAAACCGTGCGCAAGATCTACGTCAGCGTTTACGACTGAGCTCAACGCTCAAGGTCCGGCCGAATAGTCCGCGCGGCGGTTCCAGAACAATCGACTTTCCAGGTTCCGCCCGACGCGATTCGACGCGGCCGGGCGGCTCATTCTCGGCGAAAAATGCGGCGTGCTGTCGACTATTGTTCCGATGAAACCAGGTACGAGATGCCGAATGTCGCTGCCGTGTTGAGCAAGCTGCGACCTTCGGTGCCCATCGGTCTCCAGGAGGATCTCAATGAAGGCTTACACGATAGCGCTTATTCCCGGCGACGGCATCGGCAAGGATGTGACCGAGGCGGGATGGCAGGTGCTGCAGGCGGCGGCAAAGCGAGGCGGTTTCGCCCTTGATCCTACGAAATTTCCATGGTCGTGCGCCTACTATCTGGAAACCGGTGCGATGATGCCGCCTGACGGCGTCGAGATGCTGCGGAAGTTCGATGCGATTTACCTCGGCGCTGTGGGATGGCCAGCGAAGGTGGCCGACTCCGTATCGCTTCACGGACTGCTCCTGCCAATCCGCAAAGGATTCACGCAGTATGCCAACATACGGCCGCACAGGCTGTTGCCAGGCGTTCAGGGCCCCCTTCGTCGTGAGGGTTTCGATATACTGTGCATCCGCGAGAACACGGAAGGCGAATATTGCGGCGCCGGTGGGCGCATTCATTCCGGTACGACCAAAGAGGTCGCGATCGAGACGGCAATCTTCACGCGTGAGGGCGTCGAAAGAATCCTCCGTTTCGGTTTCGAACAGGCGCGGACGCGTCGTAAGCAGCTCGCATCCGTCACCAAATCCAACGCGCAGAGACATTCCATGGTTTTCTGGGATGAGGTCACGCGCGAGGTCGCGAAAGACTATGCCGATGTGGAGGTCTCGCCCTACCACGTCGACGCCATTGCCGCCCGCATGGTGCTGGCGCCTGAAAGCCTCGACGTGATCGTCGCCTCGAACCTTTTTGGCGACATCCTCACCGATATTGGAGCGGCCATCCAGGGCGGACTCGGTTACGCCGCCTCCGCCAATATCAATCCCGATCGCAGCGCGCCCTCCATGTTCGAGCCTGTCCATGGTTCGGCACCTGATATCGCGCATCTCGGCATCGCCAATCCGATCGCCGCGATCTGGTCCGGCGCCATGATGCTCGGGCATCTGGGCGAGGAGCAGGCCGCGGCCGAAGTGATGTCGGCAATCGAGTCCGCAACCGCACGCGGAATAGGCACGATTGCGGGTAAGGACAGCACTGAAGCAATCACGCGGGCCGTGCTGGCAGGACTAAGCTGAAAGAGCAGAGGAAAAGACCATGAACGCAATTACGAAGATTGGTTTCCTGAAAGATGGGGATCTGTTTCGCCAGCGGGGGCTGATTGGCGATGTCTGGCAGCATGCGTACAGCAACGCGACTGTCGATGTGACCGATCCGGCCAGTCTGGAGGTGCTTGGAACCGTGCCCGACATGGGCCGAGATGAGACAAGGGCTGCAATAGATGCAGCCCAGGCGGCGTTCAAGGACTGGAAGGCCAGGACCCATGCCGAACGCGGAGCGCTTCTGGAACGCTGGCACAGCCTGATACGGGAAAATGAAGAGGACCTGGCGTTGCTGCTGACGCTGGAACAGGGCAAGCCTCTGGCGGAGGCACGCGGTGAAATCCGCTATGGCGCCTCCTTCGTGAAATGGTTCGCCGAAGAAGCACGCCGGATCGGTGGCTCGACCATTCCGTCGCCAACGCCCGAGCGCCGCATTCTGGTGCTGAAGGAGGCCGTCGGCGTCTGTGCCATCGTCACGCCATGGAATTTCCCCAACGCGATGATCACGCGCAAGGTGGCGCCGGCGCTGGCCGCGGGTTGTACGGTTGTCATTAAGCCGTCGGAATTCACGCCATTCTCGGCGCTGGCGCTCGGCGTTCTGGCGGAACGGGCAGGTATTCCGGCCGGGGTGATCAACATTGTCACCGGCATGCCCACCGAAATCGGCAACGAACTGATGGCCAACGAGACGGTGCGCAAGATCTCGTTCACCGGCTCGACCCGCGTAGGAGCGCTGCTCATGCGTGGCGCGGCCGATAGCATCAAGCGGCTCAGCCTCGAGCTCGGCGGCAACGCGCCCTTTATCGTGTTTGACGACGCCGATCTGGGCAATGCAGTCGAGGGGGTGATCGCATCCAAGTTCCGCAATGGGGGTCAAACCTGCGTTTGCGCGAACCGGATTCTGGTGCAAGCGGGCGTTTACGACGCTTTTGCCGAAAAGCTGAGCCAGCGCGTAGCGGGGATGAAGGTTGGCGCAGGGACCGATGACGGCACTGAGATCGGCCCGATGATCAACGCGGCCGCGATCGACAAGATCGAGCGTCATATCGCGGATGCACAGGCGAAAGGCGCGCGGATCATCGCCCAGAGCGAGACAGTGCCGGACGGCAAGCAATATGCACGGCCCGTCGTGCTGGGAGAGGCTACGACCGAGATGCTGCTGGCATCGGAAGAGACGTTCGGTCCGGTGGCGCCGCTTTTTCGCTTCGAGACGGAGGAAGAGGCTATCGCGATCGCGAACGGTACGCCATTTGGCCTTGCTGCCTATTTCTATACGGAGAACCTCAAGCGCTCGTGGCGTGTGGCCGAGGCGCTGGAGTTCGGCATGGTCGGGCTCAACACCGGCCTCATCTCGACCGAGGTTGCGCCTTTCGGCGGTGTCAAGCAGTCAGGGGTGGGGCGCGAAGGATCGCAGCTCGGCATCGAGGAATATCTCGAGGTCAAGACGCTTCATGTTGGCGGACTTAACTAGTTGTCTTGCAAGCAGGTGGAGACACCTGCAGCTTCCAAAGTGTTGGAACAACAAGAAAGGGGCGGTGAAAACCGCCCCTTTCTCCGTATTGCGACCAGTGATCATTAACGTGGTGGGAGGGTATCAGCCTGGCGCGACTGCACTAACAACAGACGTTCAGGCGAATTCACGAACGGGCTCCAGCCCGACGGCGCCGGCCAGACCGCCGATGTCCTTGATCTCGGTGTATTCGTAGAAGGGGTTCGCGGGCTCGTGGCCGCGATTCACCCAGACCTTGCTCTTGATGCCAAGATCATAGGCGGTCATGAGATCGTAGCGGAACGAGGACGACACATGCGTAACGGCTTCCGGGCCGCAGCCGAGCTTGTCGAACATATACTCGAAGCCCTTCATATGCGGCTTGTAGGCGCCGGTCTCCTCGGCCGTGATGACCATGTGGAAAGGTGCGCCGAGTTTCTCCACGTTCGACATGATCAGGCTCTTCATGGAGTTCGACAGGATCACCAGCGGAATCTCCTTGGCGACCTTGGCCAGCCCCGCCGGTACATCCGGGTGCGGACCCCATGTCGGGATTTCCGCATAGATGCGCTGGGCGTCCTCAGGCCGGAACGTCACATTGTTGCGCTTGCAGGCGCGCTCCACGGAATTGTGCACGACCTCGCTGTAGGGCTTCCAGGCGCCAAGAACCTCATCGAGACGATAGGCCGAGAAGTCCTTGATGAACTGCGCCATCACGGTTGCGGATAGTCGCGCGCCATAAACGCGTCGCGCCGCGCCGGCCATGTCGAAGTTGGTCAGCGTGCCGTAGCAGTCGAAAATGATGTATTTCGGTCTGAACTGGGTCATGGGCGTCGATCCTTCCAATCTTTCGGCACTGCGTGCCTTTAACAGCGAGGATCATAATGAGAGCCGAACAAGACGAGTCGCCGCATTCGATGCGCCCCGAAGCAGATTGTTTCGTATCGCGGTAGAGCCTTGGCAGAGAGTTGCGCCCGAGACCGTTTCGGTCTGCGAGGGGAGCGCGATCGGCCCGCTGTCCGTCCGCATAACATGCGGCGCCGGCGGCAAAGGAAAGTCAAAACACCTATCGCTCAGCTCCTGGTCGGAAGGAACTGCTGTCTGCGGCAGCCTACCTTGAGCTCAGAGAATTCAGGCCCGGACTGAACCATGACCACGCAGCAAATTACGCTGGAAACGATGACATTCGCGCATCTGAGGGATGCTCTCGAATTGTCACGTCATGTTGGATGGCCGCACCGTCGTGAAGACTGGGAACTGATGCAATCGCTCAGCCAAGGCGTCGTTGTCCAGGAGGAAGGACGAGTGGTGGGGACGATCTTGATGACGCCCTATGGCGACGATGCCGCCACCGTCAACATGGTCATTGTCGATGCCGCAATGCGTGGTCGCGGGCTCGGTCGCAAGCTGATGGAGGAGGCGCTTGCCAAGGCAGGCGGGCGCACCTGCTATTTGGTGGCGACGCAGGAAGGGCTCGCGCTCTACGAGAAGCTGGGATTCGTCGCGACCGGCAAGATCGTGCAACACCAGGGCCTGGCGCCGTCTGTAGACGCACCGGCACATGTGTCATGGGGCAAGGACGGCGACCACGCGCGCCTTGTTGCTCTGGATCGCGCGGCGTTTGGTCATGACCGGTCGGCGCTCATGCGCTCGTTGCGCGAGCGCGCGAAGTTCGCCGTCGTTCGCGATGAAGGCAATGTTCAGGCGTTTGCCGCAGTTCGTCGGTTTGGCCGAGGGCTGGTGATTGGGCCGGTGGTGGGGAGGAAGCTTCACGAAGCGAGATGCCTGATCGACTTCCTGCTGGCCGACAGTGCGGGCGAGTTTGTCCGTATCGACACCGACGAATCCACGGCTCTCGGCGAGTGGCTCACCCGTCGCGGGCTGGCCCACGTCGGCGGTGGCATCACGATGCGACGAACCGCAGACGAGCCGAAGGTCGAAATCAGGTCACACCAAACTTATGCGCTCGTTAGTCAGGCGCTAGGCTGAATCGGAGGAAGAAATGCTGGCCAACTCATTGATCGAACTCGATCGTGCACATCTGGTTCACCCATTTTCAAGCTATCGGAGCCATGAAGAAACGGGCGTGCGGGTGCTCAAATCCGCCAAGGGCGCAACGGTGACCGAGGCAAGCGGGAAAACCTTGCTGGACGGGTTCGCGGGTCTCTGGTGTGTCAACATCGGATACGGGCAAGAAAGCGTCGTCGAAGCAGCGGCGAAGCAGCTAAGAGAGCTTCCTTATGCGACAGGATATTTCGGGCTAGGATCTGAGCCCGCCATTCGTCTCGCAGCGCGCCTTGCCGAACTGGCGCCTGGCGATCTGAACCATGTCTATTTCACGCTGGGCGGTTCCGACGCGATTGACAGCACGATCCGTTTCGTTCGCTATTACTACCATGCCAAGGGGACGCCGCGAAAAGACCAGTTTATCTCGGTCGAGTATGGCTACCATGGATCCTCTACGGTTGGCGCAGGTCTGACCGCGCTTCCGGCTTTCCATGCTGGCTTCGGCGTGCCTTACGACTGGCAGCACAAGATACCTTCGCACTACGCCTATCGCAATCCGGTCGGTTCCGACCCGCAGGCGATCATCAACGCATCGGTCGCGGCACTGCGGGACAAGATCGCCGAACTGGGTGCTGATCGCGTCGCGGCCTTCTACGCCGAACCCATCCAGGGTTCGGGCGGTGTCCTGGTTCCACCGGCAGGCTGGCTGAAGGCACTGCACGCCGTGTGCAAAGAACACGACGTCTTGTTCGTTGCCGACGAAGTCATCACCGCCTTCGGCCGCACCGGGCCCCTGTTCGCATGTGAGGAAGACGAGGTCGTGCCGGATTTGATGACCACGGCAAAAGGACTGACGTCGGGCTACGTGCCGATGGGCGCCGTCTTCATGACCGACCATGTTTACAATACGATCGCGGACGGGGCCGGCAAAACGGCTGTCGGCCACGGCTATACCTACTCAGCCCATCCGGTGAGCGCGGCGGTCGGGCTGGAATGCCTGCGTCTCTATGAAGATGGCTTGCTCGAGAACGGCCGGAAGGCCGGGAGGCGCCTGATGAAGGGCCTCCGCTCGCTCGCCGATCACCCGCTGGTTGGCGATATTCGCGGTCGCGGCATGCTGGCCGCGGTCGAACTGGTGACCGACAAGGCGCGCAAAACGCCGCTGCCGGCGGCGGCAGATCCGGGACGCCGCATCTTCGACCGCGCTTGGGAGAATGGCCTTGTCATTCGCGCCTTCAACAGCGGCATTCTCGGCTTTGCACCACCGCTCTGCTGCACGGACGACGAAATCGATGGTATCCTGGAACGCACCCGGATGACGCTGGATCAAACCCTCGAAGACAAGGATGTGCGGGCGGCGATGAAGGGCTGATCCTCGCCATCGCCGGAGCTCCCCCGTCCAGGCGGCAGACGCCGAGCGGGGACGAAGCAAACCCTCAGGGTGGTGCCGCATTCCGCCAGGTGCCAAGCAATTTGCAGCTATGGGACCTCAGCAGAAGAAAACACCGGCGCGCGCTCCAGGTGTTCAGACCGCGGAGCGGCTTTTCATTTGTCGAAAATGACATCGAGAGGCAAATGGGATTTTACGATCGGTGACTTCAGCACGACGAAGCTGAAATATTTGTCGATCCCGATATCCAGTTCGAGCATGCGCTCCATGATCGTCTGATACTCGCTTATGCCCGCTGTGACGAACTTCACAAGATAATCATACCCGCCCGAAATCAGATGGCATTCGATGACGGAATCCACTTTCTGAACGGCTGTGAGAAACCTCGCGAAGTCGTTTTGTTGATGGTGCTTGAGCGTGACCTCGGTGAAGATCGTTAGAGTCTGTCCGAGCTTGGACACATCGATCTGGGCGGAATAGCCGGTAATGAAGCCTTCCGCCTGAAGCTTTTTCACCCGCATCAGGCAAGGGCTCGGCGAGAGGTTGACCAGGTCGGCAAGCTCGACGTTGGTGACCCGCCCGTTCTTTTGCAGTTGGGATAAGATCTTGATGTCGATCTTGTCGAGCTTCATCGCAAACCTGTCACACGTTCGAACTGCGGATCGTCCGGCAGACGGCGTCCGTCACGTCCTGCGTGGTCGCTGTGCCACCCACGTCCGGCGTCAGCACGCCCTCACTGGTCACTGTTTCCACTGCGCTCATCAACCGGACGGAGGCTGCGCTTTCGCCCAGATGTTCGAGCATCTGGGCAGCGGTCCAGAAGGTGGCGACCGGGTTGGCAATACCTTTGCCGGCGATGTCGAAGGCCGATCCGTGAATTGGCTCGAACATCGAGGGATAGCGCCGCTCGGGATCAATGTTGGCGGTCGGTGCAACGCCGAGACTGCCCGCCAGCGCGCCCGCAAGGTCCGACAAAATGTCGGCGTGAAGATTGGTGGCGACGATCGTATCGAGGCTGCGAGGTTTGAGTGTCATACGCACCGTCATAGCATCAACCAGCATCTTGTCCCACGAGACGTCAGGGAACTCTTGCGCCACCTCGGCTGCGATTTCATCCCACATTACCATGCCGTGACGCTGCGCGTTGGATTTCGTAACCACAGTCAGGAGCTTTCGCGGCCGTGACCGCGCCAGCCGGAATGCATAGCGCATGATGCGCGTGACCCCGACGCGCGTGAAGATCGCGACTTCGGTTCCGACCTCCTCTGGGAGGCCGCGGTGGGCACGGCCGCCATGGCCGGAATACTCACCCTCCGAATTCTCCCGCACGATCACCCAATCCAGATCGCCGGGGCCAACGCCCGCCAGCGGCGAAACGATGCCCGGCAATATCCTGGTCGGCCGCACATTCGCGTATTGATCAAAGCCTTGGCAGATCGGCAGCCGGAGACCCCAAAGCGTGATGTCGTCGGGCACATCGGGAGCGCCGACCGCACCAAAGAAGATGGCATCGAAGCGCTTCAGTTGCGCCACTCCATCTTCGGGCATCATCCGGCCATTGGCCTTGTAGTAGTCCGAGCCCCAGTCGAAGTGCTGGACGCGCAGCTTGAAGTCGCCGCAGCGCTGCTGCAGCGCCTCAAGCGCCTGGAGACCGGCGGCGATCACCTCCGGGCCGATCCCGTCGGCAGGAATGGCGGCAATCTCGTATTCGCGCATCGTCACTTCCCTGTTTTCAGCACGGCTGCTCGCAGCCTTAATCTCGTGTGCGACCGATTGTTACCTGTAAGTTGATCTTCTCAGAATTCAGCGACCTTGCCCCACGCAGCGGTCTTCAGGCGTTCGGGCCTATAAGGACGCGGGTCGACAATAGGCTCGCTGCCTGTAATGATGTCGGCGATCATATGCCCCGCGCCGGGGCCAATGCCGAAGCCGTGACCACTGAATCCCGCCGCCAGGATGAAGCCCGGAATCCCCTCCACTTCACCGATCGCGGGAATGCCGTCGGGTGTACTGTCGATATAGCCCGCCCAGGCATCGGAGATTGCGACGCGCTGGAGTTCGGGGATCAATTCACAGGCTCTTCGATATGTCAGTCGAATCTGTCCCATGTCGGGCTTCGGGTCGAGAATCCGGTTCCGTTCCATTGGCGTAATATCGTCAAGGCCCCATTTGCGCAGGCTTTCATGGCCTTGGCGCCAGCCCTCGAAGGCGCCCGGGGCGAGATTGCGCCAGCGGCGGGCGAACATCGGGATAAACTCGCGGCTGAACCTGAACTGCTGCGGCGTTGGATCGACGCGAGCCCGCCCGCTGATAGCCAGCGTGTATCCACCGTTGCTGCGCCGCGTCAGCGAGACGCTCGCTGTATGCAGGGCATCGGGCAGGCCGCTTGCGCCTGGCGCCACGGCTAGAATGGATTGACGCACGGCAGCTTGCGGGAAGCGCATACCAAGCTGGCTGCAGAAGGAGGAAGCCCACGCGCCTCCGGACATGACCGCGGTCTTCGTACGGATGGTTCCCGCTTCCGTAACGACGCCACTGACCCTGCCAGCGCTCAACTCCAGCCCGCGCGCCGCGCAATGCTGATGGACGGTACCGCCGGCCGCCATGATACCGCGGGCGGCAACCGGCACTGCCTTGGACGGATCCGCCGTTCCGTCAGTCGGTGAGAAAACGCCGCCCTTCCACTTGCGTCCGGTCACCTTGCCCTTCTCGGTGGCTTCCTCCGCGCTCAGCACATGCGTCGTAACGCCCACTGTCCCGGCGAAGTCACGCCACTTCGCCCAGCCCGCCAGCTCATTTTCGTCTTGTGAGAGATAGAGGAGCCCGCACCGGCGAAATCCAGTGTTCTCGCCAGTCTCCTGTGCCACCTTCTCCCAGAGATCGAGGCTCTTGGTCGCCATCGGCAGCTCGCGCGCATCACGGTTCTGCTGGCGGCACCAGCCCCAGTTTCGACTGGACTGCTCGGCGGCCACCCGCCCTTTCTCGACCAGGGCGACGCTGAAGCCGCGGCGTGCGAGATAATACGCCGTGAACACGCCCACGACGCCGCCGCCGATCACGACGACGTCCGCCTCGCGGGGCAGGGAAGGGCTGCACTCGATGTGCATTAGCGGCGCGGGCATCTACGGGACTCCGGTTACTCTGAAGCATTCTAACCCGCGCCGAGAATAGACAGGCTGCGGAGTTGTGTGCCTGGACGGAATATCCTGCGGTTAGTGAGCCTTAGGACATGCAAATTATTGCGTGAAAAGCTCGCTGGCGTCCCACCTCACAGAGGGGAGGTAGGCTGAAGCCTCAAAGCCATCTCGTGTGAAGGGGCGTCGATTGCGTAAGCGGCCTATGGGGTCGAATCCCACGTGCCCGCATGGCAATCCGCGCCGTCGCTGGAGAAGACGTTGTCGCTGCGGCATTGCGGGGCCGGGCCAAGCAAGGCCTCGGCCGGTAGCGAAGCAGACGGCTTGATGTCGGCGTCGGCGAACAGTTGGACAAGGCCGGGCTTCGTCGGTTTGTCGCAAGCGGCTGCGCAGAACGAAAACCGCACGCCTGATCCGCTCTGGATCCGAAGCGCGGTGCCACATCCGATGACAACGCCGCTTGCGGCCCGAGCACCAGCGGGCCGTCCCGGTCGCCGTGGGGATCAGCTCTCCTTCCACCACGACGATGGTTTCGATGTGGGGGAAGCTTGCGACTTCGAGCTCACCAATAAAGCTGGTTCGGCCCACGATCATCGAGTCCGGTCCTTCCCAGGCGATTTCGCGATGCCCCACCAAGGGGTCGTCCTTGCCGAACGCTGCCCTGCGGAAAGAGCTTGCAACGGGTGCGCCGTCGGCGCGATGCAGCACTATAGCCACGGTCATGATTGCTCTTGCGCCTTGCGTCATGATTTCACTGAAACCTAGCAGTCGGTTCCGTCGTGCTAAGCAGTCAACTGGGATCGCTCAGAGTGTGCGAGATCAGTTCCCGCGGGTGGGTAGCAGGGTAGAGCGGTTGACGTTGCCAGCAACACTTCACATCCTTCCTCGCCCAAGGCCACCGCACTGTGCTCAACGCCATATGGAACGACGATGAACTCTCCGGGTTCGATGATCTCTTCACGGTCACGAAATTTCATGAGCAGGCGTCCCCGGTGAACGAAGAACAGCTGATCGTCGTGCTGCCGAAATGACCAGTTAGAGCTTCCCTTGAACAGGGCGACCTGGATTTGCATGTTGTTGACATGCACCTCGACTTTAGGCTCCCAAGGCGCGTGCAGCCCGGCAAACTCAATTGACAAATTCTTCTTGTGAATTGGCGAAAGGTGCTTGTTCAGGGCAGCGACGTCGCGAATGATCGCGGTGAGTTGGCTTGGTAGGTCATTCCCATTGGCCGGGTACTTGCCATCCAAAGCCGCAGTCCCAATCGTAAAACCAGCTGCGCCTGCGCTTTGGACGACTGCGATTCGTTCAGGGGTGTCGATCGAACCTGCAATGTAGACAGGCTTGGTGACCGCAGCGCAGACAGCCTTCATCAACTCGGGCACGTTCTGCGCCGAACGGTATGCCAGCAGGTCCAGGCCATGCACTCCATCGCGCCCTGCAATCGTCTTGGCACTTTCGACAATTTCGTCGATGGCGCCTTCAAGCACGCTCGGATGACCGGCAATCCGACCCGGAAACGGGAAGTACTGGATGCCGGTGTCCCTGAGGATCGGCAGCACATCGTCGACCCGCGTGCCACCAAGAAGAACGTCAACGCCGATTGCGGCAGCTGCCTTTGCCGAAGCAATTTCGCTTTCGCGGTCCAGTGACACGACTTCCAGATAGGAAGTTGCACCGCCCGTCCTGATGGCTGCATTGAGGCCTTTCAGCTGCTCGATCGGCACGCCGATGTCCTTGAACCCGATGTGCCGCACGCCAAAGCTGAGCGCGGTTTGAAGTTGCTGCGACGCGTCCGGAACCGTGCGGTCATTGCGCGTAAGCATGAAGATAAAGCGTAACCCCATCGGTGGTGGTTCCTTTCGAATCTAGTTCGTTTTGGTTCGCGCCGCTACCAGCCGCTTGGCGTAGGCAAGCGCCGTTTCCAAGCTGGCCTGGTCTGCAATCCCCCGGCCCGCGATGTCGAAGGCCGTGCCATGATCTGGGCTGGTGCGGACGAACGGCAGGCCAAGCGTGATGTTCACGCCCTTTTCCAACCCGAGATACTTCACAGGGATCAGCCCTTGATCGTGGTATTGTGCCACCACAACATCGAATCGGCCTTGACGTGCTTGCATGAAGACGGTGTCGCCCGGATAAGGGCCAGTGGCGTCGATGCCCTCGGCTCGGGCCGCGTCGATTGCAGGTTGTATGATCCGGATTTCCTCGTCCCCGAAGAGGCCGCCTTCACCTGCGTGCGGATTGAGACCTGCTACGGCGACACGCGGGATCGCGAAGCCGAGAGCTTTTCCACCGTCGTGGGCGAGCCGAATGGCGGATAGCTGAGCGTCGAAATCGCCCTGTTCGATCGCCTTGCTCAGCGACGTGTGGATCGTGACGAGCACCGTGCGGATGTCATCGTTCGCAAGCATCATCGCCACGCGCTTGGCGCCGCCGTAGTCGGCCAGAATTTCGGTATGGCCGGGGTAGCGGATTCCCGCGCTGGCCATCGCCTCTTTATTGATCGGGGCCGTGACGATGCCGCTCACTTGTCCGGACTTCGCTGCTGCGATCGCTGCAACGATGGCGTCGAAGGCCGCCTGCCCGGAGATCGCGCTGATACGCCCGATTGGTGGGGACCCGGTAATGCGGGTGGTTTCGATAACTTCAATTCGCCGCGGCTCGAATTGAGCTGCATCGGCAGCGTTGATGCGTCGCACCTCGATGTTCAACCCGAGCCGGCGTACAATATCCTGCATGACAACATAGCTGCCGAACACGACGACGCGTTCGCCGCCCTTCGCAAGCACCTTCGCCACGATCTCCGGTCCAATGCCGGAGGCGTCGCCCATCGTGAGAGCAAGCGGGGGAATGTTCTTCATTGGGTTGCTCCACGTATCCGCGCGACGGCGCGCGTCAGGGCGTCGTCACTGCCAAAGCCACCGGCCTTCATCGCGAACAGGAGCGAGCGCCCATCGCCAAGCCTGGCGAGACCAAGTGGGAATCCGGGATCGAGTTCTTGCAGGATCTCGAACTCACGGACGTTGAGAAGATCCAGGATCGCGTCCATCGTGTCGCCGCCGGTGGCGATCAAAGCGCCGAAGCGTGGGCTTTGAAGCTCTTGCGCTGCGTCTTGTGCGATACGGCGCAGCACCGCTGCCGAGTCCGCCTCGCGCGCCCTTGGTCCGCGCAGCAGCATCACGCCCCTGACCTCCTGGAGTTGGTCTGCCTGCTGATGACTGCGCAAATTTGCGCTCCCAATGACGACCAAGACATCGCTACTGATGCCATCGAGCAATGGCGGTGGGGTCTTCGCTTGCACAAAACGCCGCGATAGGGCTGCAGCCATTCCGGGAGAACCAACCCAAAGGACCGACTCTGGATCCTCGATGGAAGCAATCTGCGAATCGAGTTCTTCCTGCGTTTCTGCATCAAGCAGCCTGACATTCTTGATGCAGTTGGGGACCAGGTCGACTAGCGCGGAATGCCGCACGGGATGCACGGGGTCATGGCTATACGCACTTTCCGACACCGGGATGCCGTCAACGAACTGAATGCCCCTCACTGTCGTACGTCCGGCCTGGGGGAACGCCGGCGCGAAGAGCAGCGATTTGCGGCCGCTCGCCGCAAAACATGCTTCAAGCTCCTCCGTTACGTGGCCGCGTAGAGTGGAGTCCACCGTTTTATAGAGCACGGCACGGCTGGCAAGTCGTGCGGTCAATCGAGCGACCGCCTCGAACGCTTGCGACGAAGTAGCAGACCGCGAACCGCTATCGACTGCGATTACCGCTGCCGCTTGGTTCGGAAGCTGGCGTCTGCCGATCGATGCAGTCAAGCCGCGGGCGACGAAAGGTGCTGCGCCATCTGCCGCGCTGGTGAGGTCATCGGCGAGGACCGCTATGCTGGGTTGATGATGGGTGCGCATGCATCAATTAACAAAACGTCGCCAAGTATGAATAGCGATAGTTTCTGACGAAATCGGTGATAGATTGTCACTGATGGATCGCTCGGACATACCTTCGCTCGACGACCTGCGAGCGTTCGAAGCAACAGCGCGGCTGGGTTCGGTCCGGCTTGCAGCAGACTCGCTTGCGCTCACGCACGGCGCCGTGAGTCGCCGTATCACCAAACTCGCCCATGACATCGGGGTCAGGTTGTTTGAAAAGAATGGGCGAGGCCTGCGGCTCACCCCGGCTGGCGAGACACTCAACCTGACTCTCGGGAAGTTCTTCGGTGAGTTGGCCACCACAGTGCAAAGCCTGCGTACCGCCAATGCCGGGAAGAATGCCCTTGTGCTCTCCTGCGAGCCTTCAGTTGCCATGCGTTGGCTTATTCCGCGCCTGGCGGCGCTTCAAGTGGCGCATCCGAACATGGCCCTCCACCTCTCCGTGGGTGGTGGGCTTGTGGAATTTCGCAAGAAACAGGTCGATCTCGCTATTCGACGGCTGGACTTCGCTGTGCCCGAGACATGGAACGTCCGGACCCTTTTCCCCGAAACGGTTGGGCCCGTTATGAGGCCGGAAGTGGTGCCAGCGTTCGAACGTGGCGACTATCTCGCTCTCGGGTCGAAGACTCGACCTGACGCGTGGGCGCAATGGCTGAAGACCCATCCGTCGGCGCGTCGACCCACAGAAATGCGATACTACGACAATCACGCGCTGATCGTCGAGGCAGCGTCCGCAGGCTTGGGTGTAGCCCTCAGTCCGCTCGTACTCGCGGTTGACGATGTGGAACGAGGAAGCCTGGCGGCGCCTGCTGGCTTTGACCCCGACGGCAGTCAATATGGGTTGATATGGTTGGGGTCGAGTGAACTGCAAGGTGTGGAGTTTGAACTCGCAGAGTGGCTCCAAGCGCAGTTCAGCGGCCTGAGCCCCCAGCACCTTTGAAAGAGCGCCCTGCGAGCTTCGCCTAGCTGAATGTGGTCGACCGGCATCGAAAAGCAGCAACCGAGCATTGATAGGCCGGGTAGAGTTTCTCGATGAGCGGCACAGTTTGCCGTGCTTGGTTCCGCACTACCATTTTACAGGCATCCTGATGAGGCATCGCATGGGCGCATCACGGGCTTCGTACAGGTGACGCCGGTTACTACCTACCTTCAACGCCTGGATGGGTGCCAATCCATTTCAAATGCGGAAAATCCCGGCGCGGCGGATCGTGCAAATTCCTGTGACAAGGAATGCCGTGCCCGCCTTGGACAGGTCGGCACGGCGGCTGGCCTCATTGCTCATTCATTTTTGGGGCAATCACTCTCAGACTCTCACCTATCCCACGCTATCATCATCAGGCCAAACAGAGTGAAATGCCAATTCGGACGCTCTTTTCAGAAGTTCGTGCTGCTCGCGGGCCAAGTTTCGATGACTCTGCGGAAACAGAACAGTCAAACTGGCTGAAAGAACGGAGCCAACCTCTTTATGGCGGGCAGGCTCCAGAGGACATCCGATAAGGCACAGTTTGCCCCATCGGTGAGTTCTCCAAGAAAAGGGAACACAGTTCGGTACACGGCCGGATTTTCATAAGGGAGTGGCCTGGATGAGCAGAACCCGTCTCTCGCGGCCTCAGCGTGCGAAGCGTCGAGATGCCCAGGCTACGGCTGTTGCGGTGAGGCGCTTCTGCTCAAAGGGCGATGATGCGGTCCGCAACAGCGTGGACCCGCTCGGTTGAAGGGGATCTGATCCAGATGGTCGCAAGCATCCAGGCTGTTGCCCCCCATGACATAGCGCTTTCGGTGCGCGATCTGACCGTAAGCCTGCCGGCCGGGATGGAGCGGGTCCATGCGGTCGAGAATATCTCGTTCGATCTGAAACGCGGCCAGATCCTCTGCATCATAGGCGAGTCCGGATCAGGCAAGTCGGTCACGGCGAACGCGATCATGGGGCTCCTGCCCAAGGTGATCCGCCTCTCATCGGGTTCAATACAGTTGGAGGGGATGAACATCATCGGCATGTCGCCCGACAAGCTGCGCAACCTGCGTGGTCGGGTCGTGTCGATGATCTTTCAGGATCCGCTCTCGGCGCTCAATCCCCTGATGACCGTGGGCGCGCAGATTGACGAGGTCATGGCCGCGCATGGATACGGCACGCCAAAAACCTGCCGCGACCGCGCCATTGAGCTGCTCACCGAAGTGGGCTTGCCAGATCCCGAACTCATGTATCATCAGTACCCTTTCCGGCTTTCGGGCGGGCAGCGACAGCGCGTCATGATCGCCATGGCCTTGGCGCTCGAGCCGACGGTGCTGATCGCCGATGAGCCAACCACTGCGCTCGACGTGACCACCCAGGCACAGATTCTGGAGTTGATCCGCGACATTCAGCGCCGCAAGGGCATGAGCGTGATGTTCATCACCCACGATTTTGGCGTGGTGGCGGAGATCGCCGACAGCGTCGTGGTGATGGAAAAAGGTCACATCGTCGAGCAGGGCAGCGCCGAGCAGGTGCTGAAGTCGCCCAAGCATCCCTATACGCAGCGCCTGATCGCGGCCGTACCGCATCTGACCGGCGAAGATCGCCCTCGTGCGGAAGCCGCCAGCAAGGAGCCGATCCTGAAAGTCGAAGGTCTGGTGAAGACCTATCATGGCGGCAGCGCGCTATTCGGAGCGCAGCGGATTGTGATGGCGGTGAACGAGGTTTCGTTCGAACTGGCGCAAGGCCGCACCCTGGGCGTCGTAGGCGAGAGCGGTTCAGGAAAATCCTCGCTGGGCCGGCTTCTGATCAAATTGCTGGACAGCGACGGCGGCGAGATTTTGTTCGAGGGATCTGACATCGCCAAGCTTTCCGAAGCGAAGTTCCGCCCACTTCGACCGCGGATCCAGATGATCTTCCAGGATCCCTTCGCGTCTCTGAACCCACGCTCAACGGTCGGCCATATCATCACGGTCGGTCCGGTGGCACACGGAATGCCTTACGCCCAAGCGCGCGAGGAAGCGCGGGCGCTCCTGGCCCATGTCGGTCTCGATGTCGGCGCCTTCGGCCGCTATCCGCACGAGTTCTCGGGTGGGCAACGCCAGCGCATAGGCATCGCGCGCGCGCTGATGTTCAAACCGAAGCTGCTCATTGCCGATGAGGCGGTTTCCGCGCTCGACGTGTCGATCCAGGCGCAGATCCTGCAGCTTCTGGACCAGATCCAGCGCGAGACTGGCGTATCGATGGTCTTCATCACGCACGACCTGCGAGTCGCCAGCCAAATCTGCGATGAAATCGCCGTGATGCAGAAGGGCCGGATCGTCGAGCGCGGACCGCCCTCGCAGATATTCCTGAACCCGCAAGCAGCCTACACGCGCCAACTCGTGGCGGCGATTCCGGGGGAGCGGCCAGGCAATGCCCGTCCCATTGCAGCAAACGCATGAAAAATAACAAGAGAGGAACTACGATGACCAAAAATGCAACGACTACATCCAACTATTCGAGACGCCAGGCACTCCGACTGATGGCGCTAGGTGGGGCTGCAGGCTTGATCGCGCCCAATCTTCTGGGCAAGTCCGCTTTCGCCAAGACCCCTGCCACGGGCCCGGCCGGTCGCGTCGTCGTCGGCCTCTCACAAGAGCCGACGGTGTTCAATCCGCTGATGGCGCATATCGAAGTCGATGACGCGGTCCATTTCTCGGTTTTCGATGCGTTGGTCAGGATGGATGCCGAAGGTGTCCTTCAGCCGAACCTCGCGGCCGAGGTGCCAAGCCAGAAGAACGGCGGCATTTCGGAGGATGGTCTCAACTGGCGCATCCGGTTACGTGACAATGTTCGCTGGCACGACGGCGAGCCCTTCACGGCCGAGGACGTGAAATTCACCCTTGAGCTCATCACCAACCCGAAATTTCGCGCTTGGCGTACAAGCGGCCATTCGCTCGTGCAGGACATTACGGTGGTTTCGCCCACCGAGATCACCTGGCGGATGAAGGAGGCTTTTGCGCCCTATCTGTCGTTCCTGGCCGAAACCTTCATAGTGCCCAAGCACATCCTGGGGAAAGAGGGCGATCCGAATACAGCGGCGTTCAACCAGGCGCCGATCGGCACCGGCGCTTTCAAGTGGAGCCAACGGGTAGCCGGCGACCATATCGAGCTCGTCGCCAACCCCGAGCATGCCGGCGAGGGCCCCTATGTCGAGCAGCTCATCTTCAAATACATCCCCGATATGACGGTGCTCTACACGCAGTTCAAGAGCGGCGACGTCGACCTGGTCGATCAATCCTACATTACCGCCGACCATTATGCTGAAGCCCGCGAATTGCCAGACCGCGTGGTGACACTGGAGACCGGCGCATCCGTGGAGTCGATCTACCTCAATCTGGGGCGCCCGCAGTTCAAGGACCTGGCAGTGCGCCAGGCGCTTTACGCCGCAATGGACAGGAAAGCGATCGTTGACACGATCTATTACGGCGTGGGCACTCTCACCGAGACCTTCATGCCGAAGGAGTCCTACTACTACAATCCGAACCTGCCCGCGCAGGAATTCAATATGGACCGCGCGCGACAAATTCTGGATGAGGCCGGCTGGGCGCCAGGCCCGGATGGAATTCGCGCCAAGGATGGAGTGCGACTGTCCTTTGCCAATTCGACGACGTCAGGCAACAATCTTCGCGAGCAGACGCAGCAGTTCCTGCAGCAGACGTTTGCCGAGATCGGCGTCGAGATGACGATCTCGAACTTGCCGGCTGCGGTCATGTGGGGCGAATTCTGGCTGAAGTCGCAGTTCGACACCGCCATGGTGGGCGTTACCTATCTGATTGCCGCGGACCCCGACGCCACAAACCGCCTCCATACGAAGGCAATCGCTGCTCAAGGCGGGCACGGTTCGAACACCGGGCAGTATTCCAACCCCGAAGTCGATGCCCTGCTTGAAAAGGGTGCTCGCAGCTTCGATCAGGAAGAGCGGCACGGGATCTATAACCGCGTGCAGGAAGTGGTGCGTCATGATCTGCCCTTCCTGCCGCTGTTAGCGATCACCAACGTGCTCGGACGCAAGGCAGGGTTGGACGGTTTCAAGCCCAATGCCAACACGCGCACCGCGTCGTGGCATGCCGCAGACTGGCGCTGGAAGGCCTGATCCATCCTATTGCCGTCGCCGGATTTCACTGCGGCGACGGCAACAGCCTAAAATCGCCAACCCACAACGGAGGACTCAGAATGCGCGGCTTCCTGCTCAATCGCCTCTCGCAGAGCCTGGTGCTGCTTGTGATCGTTTCGATCATCGGCTTCGGCATTCTGAACCTCCTCCCGGGCGGCCCACTGGCGCAATTCGGGCTCGATCCCGGAATGACCCAGCAGGATATCGAGCGGCTGAAGGGATTGCTTGGCCTCGATCGGCCTATATGGATCCAATACCTGGACTGGGCATGGCGGCTGCTGCAGGGCGACTGGGGACACTCCTTCCGCGACGGAGCGCCGGTATTGCAGATCATTGGCAGCCACGTGTTCGCCACGCTGCTGCTGATGGGATCTTCAACCGTGATTGCGATCTCCATTGGCGCCTGGATTGGAATTCGGGGCGCCACACGCCGCTACTCGCTATTCGACTATCTAGCGACTGTCGGTGCCATGATCGCTTTGTCGGTCCCTACCTTCTGGTTCGGACTCGTCGGCATCTACATCTTTTCCCTGAAGCTGGGCTGGCTGCCCGCGGGCAATATGTCCGAGATCGGAGATGCCTCGATCCTGGGATATCTCCACCATTTGATCCTGCCAAGCATCGTGCTGTCGCTGGTCCATGTCGCGATCTGGAGCCGCTACATGCGGACGGCGACCCTCGACGCCATCAGCCAGGACTTCGTCAAGACGGCTCGGGCCAAGGGATTGAGCGAACGGCGGATTCTGATGAGGCATGTCGTCGGCAACGCACTCTTGCCGATGATTACCTTGGCCGGGATGCAGCTTCCCAGTGTTCTCACCGGCGCTCTGGTGACCGAAACCGTCTTTACCTGGCCGGGAATGGGACGGTTGTTCCTGGATAGCCTTGGCTATAGCGACTATCCGGTTGTGATGGGGCTTTTGATGTTCTCGGCCATCCTCGTTCTGCTTGGAAACCTAATCGCCGACATTGTCGTCGCTATTGTCGATCCACGTATTCGCCTGGCTTGAGCGCGCAACTTCCCCGACAGGAGACAGCCGATATGACCGCTCTCACCGCAAATGCAGCTCCAAGCCGATGGACAAACAACCGCGCGGCGCTTCGTTTCATGAGACACCGCCTGGCGCTGCTCGGGTTGGCGATGATCATTTTCCTCGTGCTTGCTTGCGTGCTCGGCCCCCATCTACTGCCTTATGACTCACTGTATATCGATCTGCGGGCCCGCTTTGCCCCACCGCTGACGGGCCACCACTTTCTGGGCACTGATCCGCTTGGCCGCGACCTTGCGGCAAGATTGTTGATGGCGGGACGAATCTCGCTGCTGGTGGGTTTCTTCGCCATGGTATTGTCGACCCTCGTCGGCACGCTTGTCGGCGTGATCGCCGGCTATCGCGGCGGCTGGATCGGGGCGACGCTGATGCGCACGGTCGATGGCTTCCTGTCGTTCCCTTCGATCTTTCTGCTCCTGGCGCTGGCTGCGGCACTGAAGCCCAGTCCTGTGATGATCACCGTCATCATCGCCCTCACCAGTTGGATGGAGGTTGCCCGTATCGTGGAAGCGGAAGTCCGCTCGTTGCGGGAACGCGAGTTCGTCCTGGCCGGGCGCATGCTGGGATTGAGCGGCACCCACATCATGTTCCGCGAGATACTGCCCAACGCCATGGGACCCATTATCGTTGCTTCCACCCTGACGGTCGCGCGCGCCATTCTAATGGAAGCCTACATCAGCTTCCTGGGCTACGGAATTCAGCCGCCATTGCCCAGCTGGGGCAACATGCTCAACGGCGCCCAGCAATATCTGGGCAGCGCACCTTGGCTGGCCATCATTCCCGGAGCTGCAATCACCATCGCGGTGACCAGTTTCAATTTCATTGGTGACGGACTGCGTGACGCGCTGGACGTCCGGGACGACCATATTTGAAGTGCCGCGAGCGGCCGCTTTCTTAATCCCTGGAACATCAAGAGAAGTCAGTCACGTGCAAGAGCCCAAAGTCGCCGAAAAGAACACGCCCTACTGGTGGGAAGCGGCGCCCGTCATGCCGCTGCCGCGGCAGCCGCTGGCAAAGAAGCTCGATGTGGTGATTGTCGGCGCCGGCTATGCCGGGCTTTCGGCTGGGCTTGTGCTGGCGCGCGAGGGGCGCTCGGTCGCCGCTTTCGATGCTATGCATCCGGGCGAGGGTGCTTCCACGCGCAACGGCGGGATTACGAGCGGCAGCATCCGGCCGGACCATGCCACGATCACCCGGCGCTTCGGTGAAGAGAAGGCCATGGCGATCGAGGCCGAGGGCAAGATCGCGCGCGAATTCCTCTACGACTTCATCAAGACCGAAGGGCTCGACTGCGACTTCCGGCTGGTTGGCCAGTTCAAAGGCGCTTTCGGGTATCAACAGTATGAGATAATGGCGCGTGGCGCCGAGACACTGGCGAAGAAACTGGGGATCCAGTCCTACGCCGTTCCGCATGCCGAGCAGCGAAATTATATCGGCACCGACTTCTACCGCGGCGGAACCGTTCGGATGGACATTGGCGGGCTGCACCCCGCAAAGTTCCACGCTGAGCTCCTGCGGGTGGCGCTCGCATCCGGGTTGACGGTCCATTCGCATACAGTGGTCAAGTCGATCGAGGGGAACGGTTCGGGGTTCCGCGTGGTGACTTCGGCAGGGACGGTCGATGCACGGCAGGTTCTGGTCTGCACCAATGGATATACCGACGGCGCCGCTCCCTTCCTGCGTCGCCGCTTGGTTCCGGTCCGCAGCCGGATCATCGTGACCGAGGAACTTGCGCCCGATGTCATGGCGCAACTGATGCCGAAGCTGATGACGATCACCGAAAACCGGCAACTCGGTTTTTATTATCGTCCCTCGCCCGACGGAAAACGCATTCTGCTGGGCGGGCGCGACAGTTCTCGCGTCGGCGATCCGGTGGCGCCGAAACTTCTGCTACGCAAGGGCCTGGTGAACCTTTTCCCGGAGTTGGAAAACGTGCGCCTTTCGCATTGCTGGTTCGGCAACGTCGCGATGAACCGCGATATGCTGCCCCGAATCTTCGAGAAGGAAGGTGTGGTCTATGCCACCGGCTTCTGCGGTTCGGGCGTGGTCTGGGCGCCATGGATCGGCATGCGTGCGGCCCACAAGCTGATCGGGCATGGTGAGCAGTCGCGCACAGCGTTCGACTTTCGACCGCCTTCCGCCATCCCGCTCTATCGCGGCACTCCGTGGTTCATGCCTGCGATTATCCAGGGCTATCGGTTGCAGGACCGTATCGCCTTCTGGCGCGCCAGCCGCTGAGGCCAAAGGTGACGGCCTTTTTGACCATTCGTCGCTGCGGCCCGGCTGGAGCACCGCGGAGCTTGACGGCGCCGGCGAAGCGCTATGGAAGAAGACCGTCGCGAAGTTGCAGAGTCGAATCTGTGTCCTCGATCTGCCGATTGCGCCGAAGGAGGCGCGGTCGACCCTGCTCACGGTCGATGAAGAGGCCGTCATCGTCGCCTTTCGACGCTATACGCTGCCGCCGCAGGATGACTGCTTCTATGCGTTGCAGCCGACGATCCCGCATCAGGGCAAGCAGCACAAGTTCGTCGCCATCTATCGTACCTCGAAGGTCGCCTTCATGGAATTGCATGAGAAGGCCACCACTGTCGTCTCCCGAGAGTTCCTGCTCCGGTTGATCGCGGCCGTTCCCTATAAATCCACTCAGTGCTCACCGACGATGGAAGCAGTTCACCACACCCAATGCCGGAGGCTCGGCCGCGCCGCTGATCAAAGGGGCTATAGCCAACGGGCGAACGCTTCTGGGCGCACGCCTTCGAATATGCCTAGGCCACGAACGACATCGAGCACCGTACGACTAAGGCCAAGCATCATTGGACCAATGGACAGGTCGAGAGGATGTACCGCACGATCAAGGACGCCACGGTCAAACGCTTCTGCTAGGAGAGCCACGAGCAGTTCGGGTAACACCTCGCCGACTTCGTTGCCGCCTACAACTTCGCACGCAGGCTCAAGACCCTCAAGCGCGATCCAACGGACTCGCGAGCAGGTTACGCCGCCCTGCGCCGAACTGGAACTCGGTCGGGCCTGAGCAGTTCGTATCGATCAAGGGATCAAAAGCGCGCACATCTGGCGAAGTCCTAGATGATTTCGGCACATTCTTTCGAGCGCACGATGCGATGAAGGGCTGATCGGAACTTTGCTTCCGCCTTCATGGCAGCCGAGGTTGGTTGGAACATGTCGCCCCGAGTCGAACGCATTCACAGCGATGAGCGTCTCCCGGCCGAAGTCGATGTCGTCATCGTCGGCGGCGGCATCCTCGGCTCTACGGCCGCCTATTTCCTGGCGAAGCGTGGCCTCTCTGTGGCTCTGCTAGAGAAGGGCCACATCGCCTGTGAACAATCGAGCCGAAACTGGGGTTGGTGCCGCCAGCAGAACCGCGATCGGCGCGAACTGCCGCTCTCGGTGATCTCCATGCGACTGTGGGACGAGCTGACGCGCGATATCAATCGGGACCTTGGATTTCGACGCTGCGGTCTCGTCTATGCGACTCACGACGAGGCTGTGCTCGCCGGCTGGGAAAGGTGGCGCGAGGTCGCCAGGGAATACGAGGTCGACACCCGCATGCTGAGCCGGGCGGAGGTGGCCGAGCGCGTCCCCGAAGCGCGCGACAAATGGGTCGGCGGGACCTATTCAGATCGGGATGGTAAGGCCGAACCTGCGCTCGCCGCGCCGGCTATCGCCGATGGGGCCAGAGCTCTGGGCGCCACCATCCACCAGGAATGCGCCGCGCGGGCGCTCGACTTGGCCAACGGCAAGATCGCGGGCGTGCACACGGAGAAGGGCTACATCAGAACCGGCGCGGTGCTGTGCGCCGCTGGCGCCTGGTCCTCGCGCTTCCTTAGGCCGCTCGGGATCAGTTTCCCCCTAGCGAGCATCCGGCAGACCGCGCTGCGTTCCACCCCGACAATCAACATAGGCGAGGCGGTCTCCACACCCTACTGCACGATCACGCGCCGACTGGACGGCAGCTATACGCTTGCGATCAGCGGCAAGGCGAATCTCGAAATCACGCCCCAAGCGATCCGGTATAGCCGGGAATTCATGCCGCAATTCTTGCGTCGCCTAAAGAACGTCAGGCTCGGCATCGGTCAATCGTTCCTTTCGGGGCCGGACTCAATGCCGGCGCTGCTGACCAGCGACGATCGGATCTTCGAACAGAATCGGGTGCTGGATCCTCCACCCTTAAAATGGCTGGTAAGCCAAGTCGTGGAGAGTGTCCGGAAGACCTTCCCCCAACTCGGCGACATAGAGATCGATAGTGCCTGGGGCGGCTTCGTCGATTGCACGCCCGACGCAGTGCCTGTGGTGTCGCAGGTGGATGCGGTGAAAGGTCTCGTCCTCGCGGCGGGCTGCTCGGGCCACGGCTTCGGTTTGGGCCCGGGGCTTGGTTATCTGGCCGCAGAGCTTGTCGTAAACGACACCCCTTGCGTCGATCCTACACCATTCCGCCTGTCGCGTCTGGTCGACGGCTCGAAGCTGGACATCGCCGCTATCTGAAGATCAGCCGGAAGTCAGGCCTGACGCGCACAAACAATCGCCGCTATGGCCTGCAGGACAAGATCGCGTGGTGGCGGGCCCAACGCTGACCGCTAAAACTGGCGGCCCATTGACCATGCGGCGCTGCGGCCCGGCTGAACGATCGCGTCTACAGGGAAGAGCATCACATGCACTACATCTCCACACGCGGCCATTCCGAACGCAGGAAGTTCTGCGAGATCCTGCTTGAAGGTCTGGCGCCGGATGGCGGGCTCTATGTGCCCGAGACGTACCCGTTTGTGGATGACCCAATGCTGGATCGGTGGCGAAGGCTGTCCTATCCGGACCTCGCCTTCGAGATCCTGTCGCTCT
The DNA here is from genome assembly GCF_006442375.1 of Mesorhizobium sp. B2-2-4. Lineage (NCBI taxonomy): Bacteria > Pseudomonadati > Pseudomonadota > Alphaproteobacteria > Hyphomicrobiales > Phyllobacteriaceae > Mesorhizobium > Mesorhizobium sp. B2-2-4. The sequence goes on from NZ_VFWB01000004.1 coordinate 449,813, forward strand.
ACATCGACGATATTCCGCCCGTCGATCTGAAGGCCATCTGCGCAAAGACCTATACGCCCGAGGTTTTCGGAACCACCAGGATCGCGCCGGTGCGCGCGCTTGAGACGTGTCTCCACGTGGCGGAACTGTCGAACGGCCCGACGCTGGCGTTCAAGGACATGGCGATGCAGTTGCTTGGCAATCTGCTCGAGTATGAACTGGCGCGGCGTGGTGAGGAACTAAACATCCTCGGGGCGACCAGTGGCGACACGGGCAGCGCGGCGGAATATGCCATGCGCGGCAAGAAGAGGGTGCGGGTCTTCATGATGTCGCCGCACGGACGCATGAGCACCTTTCAGCAAGCCCAGATGTTCAGCCTGCAGGACGAAAACATCCATAACATCGCCATCGAAGGGGTGTTTGACGATTGCCAGGATATCGTGAAAGCCGTGTCCGGCGATGGTGATTTCAAGAGGCGCCACCGGATAGGCGCCGTCAATTCGATCAATTGGGCCCGGCTGATGGCTCAGGTCGTCTACTATTTCTCCGCCTACTTCCAGGTCACCGCGGGGAACACATCAGAGGTCGACTTCACCGTTCCTTCAGGGAACTTCGGAAACATCTGTGCTGGTCACGTCGCGCGCATGATGGGACTTCCCGTATCCCGTCTCGTCATTGCAACCAACGAGAACAACGTGCTCGATGAGTTCTTCCGCACCGGCGTGTATCGCGTGCGGGGCCGAGCGGACACGTATGAAACATCAAGCCCATCGATGGACATTTCCAAGGCCTCCAATCTCGAGCGTTTCGTCTTCGACCTGCTCGGTCGCGATGCGAGCCGAACGAAATCAATGTTCGACAACCAGCTCGGGGGAAGAGGATCGTTCGATCTCAGTGGTGATCCCGCCTTTGCGCAGGTGGCGGTTCGTTTTGGTTTCTACAGCGGCAAGAGCACGCACGCCGACCGCTTGGAGACGATCCGTGACACGTGGCGCCGCTTCAACGCGTTAATCGACCCACACACTGCTGACGGCATCACGGTCGCACGCAGGCACTCCGTTCCGGAGATGCCGATGATCGTGCTCGAGACGGCCCTGCCGGTCAAATTTGCGGGGACCATCAGGGAGGCTTTGGGCCGCGAGCCAGATCGTCCAGAACGGTTCGATGGAATAGAAGATTTGCCGAGACGATTTAAGGTCATTCCCGCCGATGCGCAGACCGTAAAGACCTACATCGCCGAAATCGTGCAGGGTGCGGCCTGCTGAAGAACTGCTTGAGCAATCGGAGATCGTTATTTCCGCCATGGCTGTATATACGAAGCTGTCATTCGACGAAGTCGCAGCCTTCTTTGGGGAGCTGGGTCTAGGCTGGCCGCGTTCTGTTCGCGGCATCACGACCGGAATTGAGAACACGAACTACTTCGTAGATGCCGAAACCGGAGAGTATGTGCTCACCTTGTTTGAGCGCCTGACATTCGAACAATTGCCTTTCTACCTCCATTTTATAAAGCACCTTGCGGCGCGGCGCCTGCCGGTCCCGGATCCGGTTGCCAACGTCAAAGGCGAAATCCTTCATTCGCTGAAAGATCGCCCTGCGGTGGTCGTCAACAGGCTTCCTGGCGAGAGCGTGACAGCACCGACAGTGTCGCATTGTCGCTCTATCGGGGAGACCCTGGCGCGAATACACTTGGCTGGGACCGATTATCCACGACACCAGGTCAATCCGCGTGGTCTCGAATGGTGGAACGAGGTGGTGCCTGTGGTCGGCCGCTGGGTATCTGAGGAACAGTGCTCGCTGCTCACAAGGGAATTGGCCTTTCAGAACCAAATTGCCCAGTCCTCCACCTACCGGCAACTACCCAAGGGGCCGGTGCACGCTGATCTCTTTCGTGACAACGTGTTGTTTGACGGTGGTCAGCTGACCGGCGTCTTTGATTTCTACTTCGCCGGATGCGACGCCTTCTTATTTGACATTGCCGTATGCCTCAATGACTGGTGCGTCGATGACTGCACCGGCAGCCAAGACGGTGAGCGAGCAGCCGCTTTCTTAGGCGCCTATGAGTCCGTTCGAACGCTTACTCCAGCCGAACGCATATTGCTTCCCGCGATGCAACGCGCTGGAGCATTTCGCTTTTGGCTATCGCGTCTCTGGGACCTGCACCAGCCTCGGGAGGCTGCAATCCTCAAAGCACACGATCCGAGCCACTGCGAGCGCATGTTACGCGTGCACAGGGGAGAAATCGCATGAGCAAGACCGCGAAGATCACCAATGGAAGCAAAAGCAGGATGGCACCGACTCTCAACAACCGCGTTCGCGAGTTGCTTTCGCAGATCGAGGCGGAGGGCCTATACAAGCGCGAGCGCGTCATCACCTCGCCCCAGTGGTCCGAAATCGAGGTTGGCGCCCGAAAGCTGCTCAATTTCTGTGCCAACAACTATCTCGGCCTCGCTGACAGCGAAGAGCTGCGCGAGGCGGCGAAGGCCGCGCTCGACCGATACGGCTACGGCATGGCCTCGGTACGATTCATCTGCGGCACACAAGAGGAACACAAGCAGCTCGAGGCAAAGATATCGAGCTTCCTCGGCATGGAAGACACGATCCTCTACGGTTCCTGCTTCGACGCCAACGGCGGCCTGTTCGAGACGCTGTTTTCCGAAGAGGATGCGATCATCTCCGACGCGCTCAACCATGCCTCGATCATCGACGGTGTGCGGCTCTCCAAAGCGAAACGCTTCCGCTACGCCAATAATGACATGGGGAGCCTTGAGGAAGAACTGAAAAAGGCTGAAGGCAGCCGCTTCAAGCTCATCGCCACCGACGGCGTCTTCTCGATGGACGGCATCATCGCGAATTTGGCGGGCGTCTGCGACCTCGCAGAAAAATATGAGGCAATGGTGATGGTGGACGACAGCCACGCTGTCGGCCTCGTCGGTGAGCATGGCCGTGGCACGCCGGAATATTGCGGCGTCGAGGGCAGGGTGGACATCATCACCGGTACGCTAGGCAAGGCGCTGGGGGGTGCCTCGGGTGGCTACACGGCGGCGAGCAGGCCGGTCGTTGACTGGCTGCGCCAGCGCTCGCGACCCTATCTGTTTTCCAACACACTGATGCCAGCGATCGCGGCGGCATCGCTTAAGGTGTTCGACATCATCGAGAGGAACGAAGGGCTGCGTGAACGTCTCTATGAGAACGCGGAGCGCTTCCGCTCCGGCATGAAAAAGCTCGGCTTCACATTGGCCGGAGCTGACCACCCGATCATTCCAGTGATGATCGGCGATGCCGCGCTGGCTTTGCAGATGGCTGACATGCTGCTCGAGCGCGGCATTTATGTGATCGGGTTTTCCTTCCCCGTCGTGCCCAAGGGCCAGGCCCGGATCAGGACGCAGATGTCGGCCGCCCATTCGGCAGCCGATATCGACCGGGCGGTTGCAGCGTTCGGTGAGGTCGGCCGCGAACTCGGAGTGATTAGCTGATGTCCAACATGATGCGCGCACTTGTAAAAACTCGCGCCGAGCCGGGCATCTGGATGGAAGAGGTGCCGGTGCCGGAAATCGGCCCCAACGACGTCCTGATCAAGGTGAAAAAGACCGCGATCTGCGGCACCGACGTCCACATCTACAATTGGGACCAGTGGGCACAGAAGACGGTGCCCGTGCCGATGGTGACCGGCCATGAATTCGTCGGCACCGTTGCGGATTTCGGCGCCGCGGTCACCGAATACAAGGTCGGCCAGCGTGTGTCGGGCGAAGGCCACATCGTCTGCGGTCATTGCCGCAACTGCCGCGCGGGCAGGGGGCATCTGTGCCGCAACACGCTCGGCGTCGGCGTCAATCGCCCGGGCGCCTTCGGCGAGTACCTGGCGATCCCGCAGCACAATGTCGTGCCGATCCCCGACGATGTGCCGGACGAGATCGCCGCGATCTTCGATCCCCTGGGCAATGCGGTCCACACCGCATTGTCCTTCGATCTGGTCGGCGAGGACGTGCTGGTCACCGGGGCCGGACCGATCGGCATCATGGGCGCGCTGGTGGCGCAATGCGTCGGCGCCAGGAAGGTCGTTATCACGGATATCAATCCGGTTCGGCTGGATCTTGCGCGCAAGCTTGGCGTCCAGCATGTCGTCGACGCCTCCAAGGAAAAACTGCGCGACGTGATGCCGGCGCTCGGCATGACGGAGGGTTTTGATGTCGGCCTGGAGATGTCGGGGGCAGCCCCCGCCTTCCGCGACATGATCGACACCATGAACAATGGCGGCAAGATCGCCATCCTCGGCATTGCGCCGACCGGGTTCGAGATCGATTGGAACAAGGTCATCTTCAAGATGCTGCATCTCAAGGGCATCTACGGCCGCGAGATGTTCGAGACCTGGTACAAGATGATAGCTCTGGTCCAGGGCCCGCTCGACGTCTCAGGCCTGATCACCCACCGTATCGGCATCGATGATTTCCAGGTTGGATTCGATGCGATGCGCAGCGGCAGTTCGGGCAAGGTGGTGATGGATTGGTAGGCGGCGCTTGCGGCTCCCTCCAAGGCTCGCCATCTGCGGGCATGAACGTCCAGGGCAGAATTCTGATGGCGACGATGACGCTGGTTTCTCACTCAGGGCTATCGAATCTGGGACTTGGTTGCCATATGGTCTTTGGCGGTGGGCCGGAGTCTTGAGCTCATGCGGTGCCGTGAAGCACGGCTCGGCTGTAAAGGTTTTTTCCAGTGCAGCGGAAAAAATTCGTCGGGGCTGGACCTGTCGGTGCGAGGCCGATCAGTGGTGGGACGCTTTCGCGCGGATCAGCGCGTCGGCCATGTAGAGGTCCTGGAGAGAGATACCGGAACTGTCGAAGACAGTGATTTCATAGTCGAAGCGGCGTCCGGGAGCACGTTTTTCAACGACGTCGCCGATTGGCGTCACCGCAAGTACGCCGCCGTCGATGTCGTCGCGCACGTGTTGGAACTCGCCGATCTGGACGGACTGGGAAAGCAGATCACAAAACAGGCGTGCCCTGGGAAATAATTCGCTCGGCAATTCGCGTTTGCCCGGGGCATCCGACCCCATGCTGACGATATGGGTTCCGGGTCCCACCCAAGCGGCATCGAACAGCGGTTCGCGTGAGGGTGTCACTGTGACCACGATGTCGGCTGCGCGCACGGCTTCTTCCGGCAAGGCAGCGCGCGCATCCAGGCCTTTTTCGCCGATCTGATCGACAAAAGCGTCGAGCTGCGGCGAAGGCCGCGCCACGACCAGCACGGTTTCAATTGGGCGGATGCGGGCCACCGCCATCACTTCGAAGCCCGCCTGATTGCCGGCGCCGAATATCGCCAGAACTTTGGCTCGCTTGCGCGCAAGTAAATCGGCCGCAACCGCGTCGGCTGCGGCCGTCCTGTAGGCGTTGACCTTTCCGGCCTCGATAACGGCGCTGAGCTGACCTGAATGCTGATCGAGCAGCACGATTGTGGAGTTGTGGCGGGGAAGGCCACGTGCCGGGTTGCCAGACCAGAAGGAGCCGATTTTCACGCCGGTTAGGTCATCCGACGAACCGGATTTGACTGAGAAGGTATTGGTCGCCTCCTGTGTGCGCCCGAGAACAGCAGGAAAGACCCAGCTCCGCCCCGACGCTGCTGCCACGAGAGCCTTCCGCGCCGCCTCGAAAGCAAGCTCATGCGTGACAAGGGCGGCCGATTCCTCCTCGCTGATGTAGATCATCCAAAATTCCCCATGTGCGTCAGTCGTTTATCGCTGGTTGCAGCTACGGCGTTACCGAGGCAGAAATCGCACGCCACAGCGAACGATGCGGACCTCGGCCGATCGCAGGGCAACCAGGCGGAGCGATTCTAGGTGCCCGATAGTCCTCGCCTGATTTGCGCAATTTGGGATGCCGAGGAACTGCTTAAAACGAACAATCCCGCTGAATTGAAAGCGCAAAACAGCAGCGAAATCTGTCCGCCGGACGCCACTCTAAGGTGCGACTTCAATCCTGGATCGAATGACAGCGTTGCACTTATGGCAATTGAGCATGGCACAGACATCGTCAGCAACCAGATGGAGCTGATGAAATTGGAGCCCCGCCATTTGCCGGGCGCGCTGAAGCTGTCGCAGGAGATGGGCTGGCCCTATCGCCTGGAGGATTGGGAATTTGCCGCAATGGTTGGAAATGGTCTGGTCCTGGAGCGGGGAGGACACGTGATCGGCACGGCCATGTCCTGGAGCTACGGACCGACCTATGCTTCCGCCGGAATGATCATCGTCACCGGCTCCGCGCAAGGCGGCGGCAACGGCTCCCGGCTCTTTGATGGATTGCTTGCGGCTACACAGGGGCGCCACGTGCTGCTCAATTCGACCGAAGAGGGGCTCGCGCTCTATAAACGGCGTGGCTTCACTGCCTGGGGCACTGTACTTCAGCACCAGGGCCCGCTGACTGTTGCCGTGACGCAGACGACCCCTGACATCCGTCAGGCGACGGTCTTAGACCTCGCGGCAATCCAGGCCTTCGACGAACGGGCCACCGGCATGCCCCGGACGGCGATGGTGGCTGCGCTCGCCGATGCGGGCAAGGTCGTCGTTATCGAGCGCGCGGGGCGGGTTGCCGGCTACGCCATCGCCAGGAAGTTCGGGCGCGGCTATGTTGTCGGCCCCTGTGCGGCCGAAAGCGTGGAGGACGCGCGGCTTCTGATCCTGGCCCAGCTTTCGAAGCTTCGCGATCAATTCGTTCGCATCGACGTCTATGCCGAGGATGGATTGGGCGACTGGCTTGAGAGCCTCGGCCTCAAGCGGACCGGCAGTGCCACCGCTATGGTCAAAGGGCAACGACCCGTTTCTGACGGGCTGGCCCACATGTACGCATTGGCAAACCAGTCGTTCATTTAGGAAACAAGGTCATGGACAATAGGGCGGCAAATCTATCAGGGAGCGCGACGGCGAAGAGTATCGACGCCCTTGTGACGCCGACCCTGCTGCTGGACCGCGGACGGCTCGGACGCAACATTCAACGCCTCGCTGAACGCGCCAAGAAGCTCGGCGTGGTGCTGCGTCCGCACATGAAGACGGCCAAGAGCATCGACGTCGCTTGCGACGTGTTTCCACAGGGACCCGGTCCCATCACGGTCTCGACCGTCGCCGAGGCGGCGTATTTCGCGGACCACGGCTTTCGCGACATCACCTATGCCGTCGGCATCTCGCCGGCTTCGGCAAGGCGCGCCATGGAGCTTTGTCGCCGTACCGGCGCCGATGTGAAGCTGCTTCTCGATTGCGTGGACCAGGCCGACGCCCTGGCCCGAGTGCGCGAAGCCACCGGCATGACGCCCTCGGTCCTCATCGAACTGGACTGCGACGACCATCGCGGTGGCTTGAGGCCGGACGACCCAAGATTGCTCGACGTGGCCAACAGGGTTGTCGCTGCCGGTGCCAAGCTCGTCGGCGTTCTCGCTCACGCGGGCGAATCCTACGGCTTGAACACACCCAATGCGCTGGTCAAGGCAGCGGAGAACGAGCGTTCAGCCGCCGTGCGCGCCGCTGAAATCCTGCGCGCTTATGGCCACGCCTGTCCGGTCGTCAGCGTCGGCTCGACGCCGACAGCGCATTTCGCCCAGAACCTGGAGGGTGTCACGGAGCTGCGCGCCGGCGTCTACATGTTCTTCGATCTCGTCCAGCATGGGGTTGGCGTCTGCGACCGCGACGATCTCGCAATTTCCGTTTTAGCCACCGTTATCGGCTCCAAGCCGGAAAATGGATGGGTGCTGGTTGACGCTGGGTGGATGGCGCTATCGCGCGACCGGGGAACCGCAAACCAGCAGATCGACCAGGGTTACGGCGTGGTCTGCGACGAAAAGGGGCGCGTGCTTGAAGATGTGATTGTGGCCCAGGCCAGCCAGGAACACGGTATCCTCTCCATTCGTGCCGGTTCCGGGAAATCCATGCCCGAACTGCCGCTCGGGTCTCGGGTCCGGATCCTGCCCAACCATGCGTGCGCGATGGCTGCCCAGCATGACTTCTACAGCGTCGTCAACGGGGACAGCCCCAAGATTGAAACGCGTTGGGAGCGGATGCGCGGCTGGTAGACGCGAACACACGCCTCGGACGAGCCCACTCTAATCAGCACTGGCGGTCAAGAAAATGAAATTTGCCTCTCACTGGTTGGATAAGTCGACGCTGATAGGCAGCACCATGACTGATGTCATGGATGGGCGCCCCGACCTGAACCTCTGGAAGGATTTCGAATGGCCAGCGATACCCGGCCATTTCGGGCGCCCCTGGTTCCTGCCGGTTCTGGGTGCCTATTCCCGCATTAAGGATCTTGTCGCGTGATCACGCCCCTCGAACATCTCTCGCGCAACGGCCACCTGGACAAGTTCTTCATCGACGGTCGATGGGCCGAGCCAAGCGGCACCGCCAAGGGCTTGGTGGTGAACCCCTCCACCGAAGAGGTTGTGGCTCGGTTTCCGCTCGGAAACAGCTTGGACGTGGATGCGGCCGTTGCAGCGGCCCGCCGGGCATTCACCGCCTGGAGCCGGACCACGCCGGAATATCGTGCCGGTCTGCTCGACCGCCTGCAGGCGCTGCTCGAGGCGCGCAGTGAACTGCTTGCGCAATGCCTCACCCTCGAAATGGGCGCGGCGATTGGATATTCGCGCACCGCCCAGGTGCCGCTGGCGATCGCGCATATCAAGGTCGCTCGCGATGTGGTGACAGCCTTTCCCTTCGTCAAGCAGCGGGGCCAAACCGCCGTCACCCACGAACCGATCGGTGTCTGCGCCTTGATCACGCCATGGAATTGGCCCCTTTACCAGATCACCGCCAAGGTTTCGCCCGCGCTCGCGGCAGGCTGCACGGTCGTGTTGAAGCCGAGCGAGCTTTCTCCCCTGGACGCTCTGCTGTTCGCCGAGGCGATCGAGGAAGCCGGCTTCCCTGCCGGAGTGTTCAATCTGGCGCAAGGTGATGGTGCACGCGTGGGTGCTAGTCTGGCATCCCATCCGAATGTCGACATGATTTCCATTACCGGGTCCACCCGCGCGGGCATTGCGGTGGCCCAGGCGGCAGCGCCGACAGTCAAGCGTGTCGCGCAGGAACTCGGCGGCAAGTCCCCGAACGTGATCCTGCCGGACGCCGATCTCGACCGCGCCGTTTCCCTGGGCATAGCCGCCGCCTTCCGCAATCTCGGCCAGTCATGCAGCGCTCCGACACGCATGATCGTGCCACGCGAGCGGCTGTCCGAGATCGAGGCAATCGCCAAGAGGGTCGCGGCCCAGATCGTCGTCGGCGATCCTCTTTCGGACGCCACCACTCACGGTCCAATCGCCAACCGTGCCCAATTCGATCGCATCCAAATCATGATCGGCGTCGGTATTTCGGAGGGCGCCAGGCTCATCATCGGCGGACTGGGTCGTGCACACGATCTGAACGTCGGCCTCTATGTGAAGCCGACGATCTTTTCGGACGTGCGCACTAACATGCGCATTGCACAGGAAGAGGTTTTCGGTCCAGTTCTCTGCATCATCCCCTACGACACAGTTGATGAGGCCGTCAGCATTGCCAATGACACGGTCTATGGTCTGGGAGCCCATGTGCAGGGCAATGATATGGACGCCGTCAGAGACGTCGCATCGCGCATTCGCTCCGGTCAGGTGCATCTCAACTACCCGGCCTGGGATCCGCACGCGCCGTTTGGCGGTTTCAAGCAGTCCGGAAACGGACGCGAATATGGGATCGAGGGCATGCTGGAATATCTGGAGGTCAAATCCATCCTCGGCTATTTCTAGGCCATCTTTGCCCGGCGCAGAGGCGCGCCGTCGGAGCCATTCATGCCCGTAGTACAAGAGACCGACGGTGAATTGGTCGAGATCATCATGAACGAAGCCAAGTTTCGCGGCCAGTTCGTCCTGTTCGACCTCAGAGAGCCTTTATGAGCCTCCATTGGTTCAATCCCCCGGTCTCTATCAGGACTGGCAAGCCTGGCATGACGTATAGCTGCAACAACGTCGAGGGTGCAGCTCGGGAGCTCATGGGGTGGAACGATCGAGGCCCCAAATGGGACCTTGCGGTACGCGCCTGCCTGTCCTGTTTGGCTGGCGACATGACACCTGAGGATGTCCGCCAGGCGTTCATTGCCGCTGTTGAGGAGGGAGGCAAGCTGCTTGCCAGCGGTTGAGACTATAGCTTACTCCATGTCTGGCACGTCGCCACCCACAAACAGCGTCGTCGGCTCCCGTATTCGCGCAGTACCGGGTTGGCTTCACGCGACCTCGCAATGACGCCGGCATGGTTCCCAGCCAAGTCCTTGCGGTCCATATCGCCCGATCTCCAGTCGGCTGGTCCGAAGACAGGCCGGAGGTCGCCAGTCTCATCGCGGCCAAAGGCGGTGACGACGATTAGCTTCGGGGCTTTATGTTGCGGCATCAGGTTATCTGAGATGGGGGTCCTCTTTGGGCTGGAGCAAGAGCCGGTGGACGTTGAGCGGTGGAGGGGGCAGAACCTCGGTCATCTCGAATAGAGGCACCGATAGGCCCCCTTGCTCTGGCGCTGTGTGCTTTGACTTAAGGTCCGCTATTTCCTCGTCGCGTCTGGCAATTCGGCTTTCCAGATTGGCGATACGCTCAGTCAGCAAATACCGTCCAACAGCGAACCCGCCACCTCCAAACAGCACGGCAAACGTGGCAAAGGCTGCCGGGTTGGCCGCTACCAGTGCAGAGTTACTCCCAATGAAAGCGATAAGGTCATGCATTGAGGGTTGTCAGTCTGACCCCAGCACAGGCGGCGTAGGATCGAAGCTGATCGCCACGAGCCCCGGATGCCTGTGAGCGATGGCGAGGATCTGTGTCTCAAGCTCGCAGTTGTAAGCCATGAGCGCCTTTACGGTCTCAAGGGGCGTTTCGTAGCGGGCGATGAGCTTCTCTGCCTCCGCGTGTAATTCGGCTTTGGTTTCGGCGTCTAGGTGCATCGTGGCCATTGCAGTATTTTCCTAACGGGTTGCTCTGCGGGATGCCGAGCGCGCGTCAAGGCGGTCCTGAAGGTAACCGTTGAGAACGATCATTTCCTTGAGGGCCTTCATCACGTCGCCCTTGTGTACGGCAACGAACCTGTCGACGGTGGCTTGAAGGGCAGCCTCTTGCCGGCTGTCGAGTGACACAACGCAATCCACCTGAACGCCTCCTAATGTCGTGGATGGACAGTGAACAAAAACGGAACAAAGCTGTCAAGAGTGAAATGACGAGACGAGGAATAAATCCCTTTTTGGGCTATGCCTGACAGTGATGGAAGACGGAAGCGGGCCGCACGCCGACACCTGAAGCGTGCGCGTCAGTGCCTTCATGGGGATGATCAAGTGAGCAGAGAAACGGTTGAAGAATCGATGGGATGATCATAGCCCTGGCCGCGGAGAAGTGCTCTTCGTTTGGCTTCCTCTTCCCCTTCGGCCATCGAACACGCGGAACTCTGAGGCCCGCCTCGTCCCTTTAAGGCATATCTCTACCTGCTGAAGGCAACCAGGATGCCGAGCTCTTCCTGCATGGCGCCATGTGCCCCTCGATGCAGGAACTCGCAGTCCATCGGGCCCCGCTGGCTCCGGCCGGCGGGGTTTTCAGTCATCCAGCGAAACGAAGCCGCTTCCGGCAAGTTCGGAGACTAAAGGAGGTTCCGATGAGAGAGCACGGCGGCGGACCCGAAGATGACGAGGGCATGCAGTTGCTTGCTCGGCGGCTGGCTTGAGAGGTCGGCATCCCGGAACGAGAAGCGCGCGGGTTGATCAAGCTCATTGGTACCGACTGAAGTTCTTTGCGCGCGAAGCCCGTTTCCTGAAAAACCAGCGCTGGCCGTTGTGATCTCGGCCAGGATCGCTGCCCTTGAAGGTCTTGCACGGCCGGAGGTCTTGCTGCATGTTTTCGGTGTTGGATTCCCGGGAGAAAATCATGCCAATTCAACGAAAGGCGGCGGAGGCCGGTATTTTCGACGCATCTGAGTTGGCACTGCTTGGGCGGGTTTTCGACAACCTTAAGCTGGGCAACCCATCGCCGGATGAGCGCGAGTTCATTGCCTCCCGAATTATCGCGAATTACATGGCAGGTGTGGTCGACGAGGCGGAGTTGGTTTTGCTCTCGAAGCAGCCGCTGGGCCGTTAGCCAACTCGCGGAACTTACCGCCTGCCCAGTTTTTGCGTTTCGGGGCCTTGTCGGTCTTTTTTCTTTGACGCGGAACAACGTACTCTTTCCGAAGTTGGAGCGCCGGAAGCTTCGCAGCGATACTCCCAGCTTCCGCAGCCCGTCTCGCCCCACGGCAATGGCTTGAGGCGGGCTGCTTTTGCATTTCGGCGATGCCACGGCGGCCATTACAAACGCGTCCGCTGCCGAAAGGTGGCGGGCTTTTTGCTGTCCAGGTGGAACCCGGCCTGGAGACACTCGTTCTGTGCGGCAACACTGGGCGGCAACGTCAGATCGGGGTAGTGATGCGGAAAAGGCAACGGTTCACCGAGAAGGAAAAACAAGACAGAACGGAGCGCACCTCGGATGCTGCGCGCGAGTTGATCGAGGTCGAGCGCGCGGCACGGGATGCGAAAACAGCTCGGCTGCGGGAGCAGCGGCTGACGGCTGACATTCCCTATGCGAGTTCGGCGCCTAGGAAAAAGCGCGAGAACGCGGGGCCCCAATAGCCCACCACCGCTCGCGATGACGGAACATCGGCGCGAATAGATCTCAAGCGGTTCGGTTTCTGGTGTTCATGCCTGGTAACCTGACGCAAAAAGGTTGCGAAGACCGCGCACCAGAAACGTTAGTCATCCACAGGACCGTCCAAATGAGCAGTCAGCGCGCAGTGCGCAACTGCTGTTGCTGGGTCGCCATAAAGTTCTTCGCCCGCTTCAATGGCACGCACGGCATCAACCAGATCCCGGATCGTCAAAGTTGGTAACTTTGCCCTTCCGGTGGGCTAGTGGCGGCTGGAGCCCGCCGCAAACGATTTGGATCGTGCGATTGTAGAGATTGAACATGTCTGATGATCCATAAGCCGATGAGGGTCGACGGCAAGATCACTTGGCACATCCAGCAGTTTCTGGGGTGACAAGGAAAGACCTACGGATCGCTCGTCACCAGCGTTGATGCCTAATTAACCGCGGTGGCGATATGCAACAATGCCGAACAGAGCGGCGGCCCCGACATTGAGCACGGCCCAGAGTTCGCGGGGCAGGCGGACCGGTGCGAATGGGTTGAAGATGGCGCAGCTCCAAACACACGCTCCAACAAATTGCGAACGCTGATTGACGCGCACAAGACAGCATACTCGTCCTTCGGCGAAGCCCTGCACGAAACAGGCTCTGGCAACAGCAACGCCGCCAGAGCCAGCCAGGAAGCGGCGGCTAGTCTGTCAATTGCCGGACGATACAGGCCGATGCCGGTCCATCTACAATGACTACGCCCGCATCAGCGGATTGACACGTTCCACAATAGCAGCGACCGCTTCCTTCGGGCTCTTGCGCCCAAGGACGGCCAGTTGAACCTCCTCGAGGAATGTCGACTGCGCGCGAACGGCTTCGGGAAAAGCCGGGAAGGCCGGTCTCGCCTTGGCAAGGGCGGCGGCCTCGACCTTCGCTTGCGGCTGCGACTCGACGAACGACGGCTCGCCATAGGTCGATACGCGGACGGGGCCGTTGCCGTTGCGCGCCATGCCGAGTGTGGCCGCCTTGCTTGCCACGAAGCGGATGTAATTCCAGGAGAGCTTCTTGTCAGCCGAATTGGCGGGAATGGCCATTGCCCAGGATTCGACGACCGCATGCATTTCCTGGCCGCTGCCGAGGACCTTGGAACCGGGGAATTCGATTGCCTTAATCTTTCCCGGCGCGGTCGACTGCTCCTTGTTGTTGAGCTGCGCGTGGCGGGCGAAAGGCAGCACTGCGAATGCTGCGCGTCCCTGCTGCATCCACGTCACCATGTCGTCGTTGCGGGTCGTGGCATAGCTGCGGGGGAGCGCCCCGACCTTGAAGAGGTCGGCTAGCACGAATAGGGCCTTTTCCATCGCCTCCGGGTTAGGGACCACGTGAAACTGCTTGTCGATGAAATCGCCGCCGAAGGCGCGGGCAAACATGACCGGGAACACCGCAAGATCGCTCGCAAGGACCATGCCGACGACCGGCGTGCCCGACTTCGAGGTGAAGGTCAGCTTCTTAGCCTGCTCGACCAGTTCCTCCAGCGTGTTTGGTGGCGCCGATATGCCGGCCTCCTGAAGCAGATCCTCGTTGTAGAAAAGCCCCTGCGTGGCGTGGCGCACTGGGATGCCGACAAGTTTGCCGTCGACCGTCATCGACTGGCGCAGGCCCTCGGCGATGTCGTCGAAGTCCTCGATCGGCTCAACTTTCTGGAAGTCGTCGAGCGGCTCAAAGAGTGAGGCGATCTGCGAGGTCATGCGGTTGTCAATGACGTAGCCGACGTTGAAGTCGGTCGCGCTCAGGCTCGCCTCGCGGAACAGCCGGTCCTGGAGCGGATTGCTGTCGAGCGTCGTCCAGGATATCTGGACGTTGTTCTTGTCCTCCCAGGGCTTGATCACATTGCCGGCAGCGCCGGTCGTCAGGTTCGTCTGGTGGACGCGGTGGCAAAGCACGTTCAGCGTCTTCGCTTCGGCATGGGCGAGCCGACCCAATGCGCCCGTCGCGCCGGCGGCCATCGCGGTCGTCAGCAGGGCTCTGCGTGTCATATGCAAAGGCATTGTCTTCCTCCCTTTCCTGGTGACGACGTCACCCTTTGGTCGCGCCGGCGGTCAGCCCGGCGACAAGAAACCGGTTCATCAGCACCACGAAGACGAGAACCGGCAACAATTGGACGGTAGAGGCCGCAAAGAGCACGCCCCAGTCGACGCCATCGACCGAACTGATCATCTCCGAGAGGACCAGAGGCGCGGTCTTGGCGTTGTTGGCGGTGAAGATGTAAGCGAACAGGAACTCGTTCCACGCGAAGACGACGACGAAGACGGCGACGGCGAGCATGCCTGGCGCTACGAGCGGCAGGATGATCTTCACGAGGACCGTCAGCGGCCGCGCGCCATCGAGGACCGCCGCCTCGTCGAGTTCGCGCGGCACCTGATCGATGAAGGTGCGCATCAAAAGCGTTCCGAGCGAGACAAAGAAGCTCGCGTAAAGCAAGATCAGCACCAAATGGGTATCGTTGAGCCCAAGCCGGTTGACGACCGGGAAGAGTGGCAGCGTCACCACGATTGGCGGGATCAGCCGCGATCCGATCAGGAACATTACCGATCCTTCCAGGAAACGGACACCGCGATAGCGTGAATAGGCATAACCGGCGAGCAAACTCGCCGTGACGGCAAGCGCCGTCGCCCCGGCGGTGATGATCAGGCTGTTGACGAGCCCCTCGAAGAAGGCCGGCCAGCGCAGCCATAGCGAGGCGTAGTGGTCGAGGGTCGGGTTGAAGAAGAGCTCCGGCGGAACCGCGAAAATCTCGCGACCGGGCTTGAACGACGAGAGCACGATGAAGCCGATCGGGAACAGCGACCAGACGACGATTGCCGCAACAGCGAGCGTCTTTGCGGCACCGATGGCGAGACGCTCAGGACGCATTGGCCACTGATTCCTTGCGTAGCCGCCATACATAGCCAGTCGCCAGAAGCAGCGAGATGACGACCATCATCCACGCCGTCGCGGCCGCCGTGCCGAACGAGTTGTAGCGGAAGCCTTCCTGATAAAGATAAACCGAAACGACCTCGGTCGTACGTGCCGGGCCGCCCTGGGTCAGGAGCCAGACCTCGGAAAAGAGACGGAAGGCGAAGATGTAGCGGAAGAGCAGCGCGATCAGTATCGCTGGCGCCAGAAGCGGCAGCGTGATGTTGCGGAAGAGCTGGAACGCGTTGGCCCCGTCGGTACGCCCAGCCTCGTAAAGCTCCTTTGGAACCGCGAGCCTTGCCGCGTAAAGGATGATGAATGTGAACGGCAGGTGCAGCCAGATCGTCAGCAGGCCGACGAGGATGAGGCCGTGGGAAGGGATGAACGTCCAGTCGAGCGTCGGCAGCCCGGTGTATCGCAGCATAAGCGTGATCGGCCCGACGTCCGGATCGAACAGGAAACGCCACATGGCGACCGCGGTCACCTCGCTGATGGCGTAGGGAGCGAGCACCACGACGAGCAGGACACGCTGAAAGGGGAGCCCGGAGGTGAAAAGCAGGGCTAGGCCGAGGCCGAGCAGCAGTTCGAGATGGACAGCCACGGCGACGACGAGAACTGTGTTCCAGATCGAGCGCCAGAAATAAGGATCTGTGAGGACACGGATATAGTTGTCGAGCCCGACGAACGTTGCCGATTGGCCGAATGACGAGGCCTCGAAACTCAGCCACAGGACGAAGATGGCGGGTAGCACGATAATCCCGAGCACCAGGAGGTGCACGGGTGTCGCATAAACATAGGCAGGCGAAAGCGCGAGGCGCCGCCTCTTGGTCCCGCCAACCGATTGCGCCGCCGTTTCCCTGGTGTGGCCAACGGAGGCCTCGGAACCAAATGCCATTGCTCCTCCCTGAGCGGTTGCGCGTCAGCCGTCCGCGGCGGCAAGTGGAACGGTACCCTCCACCGTCGTTCTGTACATCACCCGGCGGTATCCGGGGTAATCATTGATGGCAGTGTGCAGGACGTGGGGATTGTTCCACATGCCGAGCGTCTTGGGTTCCCAACGGAGCCTGCAGTTGAACTCGGGCCGGACAGCCCGCGCCATCAGGAAGTCGATCATCGGTTTGCTTTCTTCCTCCGTCATCCCCTTGAAATTGGTCATGACGCTGCTGACAAAGACATAGCGCCGGCCGGTCGCGGGATGCCGGCAGATCACAGGGTGCTCGACGACGGCATTCTCGATCGCCTCGACATCGGCCTTGACGCCGAGCCGGCTGTGGGCCGCATTGATGGCGAAGACCCCGCGGCCGCTATGGATGCCGGTCAGCCCTTGCAGGATTTCGATCAGTCGCGGCGAAAGCGAGGCGTACGCCTTTTCGAGGCTTGAGAAGCACGTGTCGCCGCCGACCGGCGGCACCTCTTCGCCATAGAGCATGGTGATGCCGGGCGGCTTCGGTAGCCAGGCGAGGTCCATATGCCAGTCCTCGCCGATCACCTTGCCCGTGTCGTCCGGCTCGCGCACGAAGCGCACGATGTCGTCGAAGCCGTCGATCGGCGTATGAACCGGATTGCCGCTAAACCGGCCGAACCGGCGGGCGACCTTGTGGAGGCCAGCGGCATCAAGCTGCTGATCGCGCACGGCGAGCACGTGGTACTTGTGGAGTGCCCGGCGAACGTCTTCGAAACCATCCTCGCTCGCACTCGCCAGATCGATCCCGCGGATTTCTGCGCCGAGCGCTCCGGTGAAGGGGCTGACCTCGAAACGGATAAATTCGTCATCCCGCAGCACGTGATCCTCCCTTGTACCGTCAGCGTCATCCGCATGGGCTGGCTGACTTACGTGTAAGTAAGTAACGCGAAAGCGAGCAGCTGTCAACTCGCTCTTGCTTTGATTTGCTGGACGTCTAGCCTTGAGGTGAGCTCTTACCCGTCCTGCCATGCCGCGCGGATGATCGCCTCCAGTGCGGCGAAGGTCCTGGCGACCTCGTCGAAGCTTCCTGTGTCCTGCGTCATCGGTGGACAGGACAGAAGCGTGATGCGCAGCATGTGCACGAGTTCGTCCCTAAGCGTGTGAGGGGACAGTTCTCCGTCCTTCACAGCCTGGTTCACGGCATCGCGCAGGCTCTGTTCATAGACCTGGTTGACCCGCTCCAGGGCATGTTCGGCTGGTTCGCCGAGAACGAGCAGGTCGTGACGCAGACGCGAAAGCGGGCTCCACATATTGCGGGCTCCCTTCTCTGCGTTGAAACGTTCGTAGAAGCGGCGCAGATCCTCGAGCTGCATATCGAGTCGGTCGAAGAACCGGGCGTCGGGCGTCGTCCAGAAGCGCTTGATCCGGGCCTCCGCGTTCACGGCGAAGTCGGCGATCAGTTCCTCCATCAACTGACGCTTGTTGCCGAAGTGATGGTGGATGTTAGCCCGCGTCGTGCCGATCGCCGTCGCTATATCGCCGAAGCTGAAACCGTCGTGGCCGCGCAGGACATAGAAGTCGGCCGCGACCTCTTTGATCCTGCTGCGGGTGGAGGATGCCTCGTCACCGGAAGGTCCTGAAGTGTTGCCTCTCATATCCCTTCCAAAATCCAAGCCGCTCTGCGCTGTGACGATGCGATCGGCGCGCCCATCATACAATGTCATGGATATATGCGTCGTACATGTCTGTTCTTTCACCCCGTGCAAATCTAAAATGCAGTTAGCTAGATGTGAGCTTTCGGGAGGTGTCTAGTCGTCCCCGTTGGGGCAGACCAGGTGTCGATCCCTGCCGGCCACTATACGCACGGCATGGCCGGTGGAGGCCAGCTTTACATCTCCGGCCAACCCCGGTTCCAGCCGAGGGCAGTCTTTGCCGCGATAAGGATTTCGAGACGCAAGCTCGGGAGAACATTGCTAATATGCTGGCAATCCTTAAGGCCGGTGGCGGCGGACCCCGCGATTTGCTGAAAGTGACCGCCTACATTGTCGGTGTGTCCAACTGGCCGCGCTTCAACGCAGTTTACGCCGCTCTGTTGCCCGACGCCCGTCCTGCCCGCATCGTCGTGCCCGTGACGGAGCTCCATCATGGTTCCCTCGTCGGGATTGACGCCATCGCCATGCTACCGCACTGAAACGTCGCTGTCTGGCGGTCCTCAACACCCAGAGACAGAGATGGGCTACCGTGCAGTTCTGCGAGCTTCGGGTACATCCGTCATTTTCTGAACGCGGGCCGGTCGCGGTGCGAGCGTCGTAGCTTGGCATGTCGGTGGCCGCAGTTGAAAAGAATCGCCGGGTGCCCTGGCTAATCTTAAGGCGAGCACTTGAAGTCGATCCCGCCCAGACCGTTCTTGGCGCCGCTGGCGACACAAGCGGGTCATTCCACATTCGGAAGCTTTCGCGGGAAGTGGCCCCGACTGTCGCAACTCTAAATCGAACAAGAACTTGTGGCTACGATCTGACCTCTTCGCCCGGCGACATTTCGATTGGAGGCGCGACTAACCTGTTTGACGGCCTCGGCTTCCTCGTGTCGAAACGGGAAGGTTTGAGCGGCCGCTTTGCGCCTCAAGTTGGCCGTTGAAATTATCATGGCCGCCGTCCAGAAGCAGACATCCGAGCGGCTAGCCGCAATGGCGCTTTCGCCCAACAGCGGCCACCCTCCCCTTGCTGGTGCACCCACTTCTATTGGTTACAAGCATCGGAGCCGGCGTGGACAGGCTGCTACGCGCGTTACCCGGGCTGCGGCCTCAAACTCGGTGCGGGGCTTATTTGGCGAAGCGGCTTCGGAATTCGGTAGTGGTGTTGCTGTGGGGGAAGGGTTCGGCCGGGATCGGCACGGCGAGAAAGGCGCACAGGTTCGGCCAGCCGTCGGCCACCTGATAGACCAGCAGGCGCGACGGCGGGAAAGCCGAGATCACTTCGGCGTTGTGGGCTTCGAGCACTTCGATGGCATGGGTTTCGTCGTCGAGACGACCGCCGAAAATTTCCTCTCTATGACGGCCCGGCCAAAACTTTGCGGGTCGGAGGTCTCGCCCATGGTGTTGAAGATCGTGGCACGTGCGCTCCTGTACCAGTCTTCGGCGTTGCGAATGGTGAGGATGAGCTTGGCGTCGGGGAAATACTCGGCGAGTTCGCGCCAGAAATAGGCCGTCGGCCAGTCGACTGCCGACTTGTAACCGGCGTAGACGACGTCCCAATCCACCGGCTCGCCGCGCCCGGCGGCGCGGATCAGGTTGCGGTGCTCGGGGTTAGAGTTGACGTCCTCCATGTGATGGCACGGCCCGAACCCGAGCATTTCAAGCGCCAGGTTCAGAGTGTGCGTGCCGGTGCGGCCGAAACCAGCCCCGATAACAGATAATGCCATGAGAGCCTCCTGTGGCGGGAGCGGATCATAGATTGCAGACGTTGGGAAGGGAGGATGGTCCTGGCGCTCACCCTGGGATACCAAATCGGATATCGAGCGATGCGCCAAACTCGCTCTGCCCGAATGCTACATGCGGGCCGGCCTGTTACGGCGTCGATAGCGATCCGAGCCGCAGGGAGCTAGGCGGCGGCCTTGGTTCCAGCATCATAGCCCGCTAGAAATCTGGCAATTCCGTCCATCATGGGGTGGAAGAGGACTGGCAGCTATTTAAGTGCCAACGGCGGCTCGGCGCCTCCATTCGCATCAGGTCAGCAAGCGTTGCTTCAACCATAGCGAGACTTCAAGATGCGGCCGATCTGGACCAGATTCAGAAGCACAAAGAAAACATTCCAGCCGACGACGTTCATGAGCGGCGCCGGCTGGCTGTAGAAATACACGGCAAGGCAGATTGCGGCCGTGGTGGTGAGAATCCTCAGCCGCAAAATGTCCAGTGTGAAGTAGGCGATCACATACAGGATGTTCGCCATGTTTATCAGAAGTTCCATGTCCCTGGTTTCCAATTGGGCGGCCACTCAGACGAGACGATCCTTGAAGTGCTCCCGAACGGCATAGGAGATCGCACCGCGGCGAATGCCTATGTCCTTCAAGATGTGGTCAGGCAGCTCCTGCAAGGCTCTCTCGGCCCTGCGGGCCCTCAGACTGACCGAAACGCGTCTTAGATATTGAAGCATTGGTTTCTCCATTCGTGGGGAATCGCAGCACTGGCAAGCGGCATGCCGCCCCGAGTGCCGTCTGTTCATTGTTTACTGCTTGGGATGACGCTGCCCCGCTTTGATTACGCGGGGCAGCAACTGGACGTCGTCAGGCGGCCGCCGTCATCGGATCATTGCGAAGGACGACCGTGTCGAGGATCGGGTAGAATTCCTCACCGGGCATGCCGACGCGCTTGGCGTGATCGCGGATCGCCTCGCCGTCTTTGGCCTCGTAGATGCAGAAGGTGCCGATACGCCCGTCGGGTTCGTGCACGACATAGCTGCGGATCCAGCTGACCGTGCCCGACATCTGTTCCTTGGCGACCTTTGCCGATTTGGCGCCGGCGGCTTCGAGTTCCTGCAGAGATGCCCAAGCGCTGGGGCGGCGAATAACAAACAGGTTCATGATCTTTCCCTTCGATTTCGCGCCAGCTCTTCGCGGCGCCATTGATTGCCAGGCGTGTCTGCCTGGCTGGGGAAAAATTACCTCTAGGGGGACTGATCGTCCTTACCGGGACCTGATCTCTGGCTGATCTTTCGCTGTCACCCGATAAGCTCGATCAGCAGCTCGTCCTGAGGCATTGGCAGGGTGCTGGCTCTCGCGCGAAAAGCTGTGACGGAGGGTCGCGGCTTTCTCTTCCAGGCGTCGTGATCCCAGCTGGCGGGCCGATCTCTCTGCAGCGGTGATTTCCACCTTCGCTCCGCTGACGTCGCCGGAACTCAACAAAGCACTGGCGAGCTGCAGCCGAACCCTTGCTGCGTGATACTCGACGCCTGCGCTGGTCCAGAGCTGCCGGGCCAAGGCCAGAAGCCGATGTCCGTTCGCATCGCCTGGCTCGCAAAGTGCGGCCTTGGTTTCGGCTATCAATGCCTGCGTTGCCGGTTGCCGCCAGCGTTCGGGCTGCGCGTCTATTTCGTCGAGATAGATCTTCGCCTGGGCTGAGCGCCCGCCTCGCGCTGCAATGCAGGCTGCGTGCACCAGCAGGTTTCCGCGCCGCTGCAGATGGAACCACGACACCCCATGCAGGGCTCTGTCCAGTGTGGCCAGCGCCCCGTCCAGATCGCCTGTTTCGAACAGAAGCACGGCATTGCCCGGCTCCGCGTCCCAACCTAGCGCATAAGCCTGGTCGTAGTCGGCGCGCGCCGATGCGAGGTCGCCGATCATGGCGAAGATATCGCCGCGGACACGGAAGCCTTCGCCGAGCGACCAGGATTCCTCCGCGGAGAGTTTGGGCAGCGCTTCGTTTATGCAGGTCAGCGCTTCAGGCAATATCTGCTGCGCCGCGACCACTTCGGCACGATGAAGGTCGCAAGCGCCCGAGGTCTGCGCAAAACTTGCGGTGCACCAGCTTTCGAAGCCTTCGCTCCACTGGCGGGCACGGGGCCAATCCGCGTACGTCCTGCAACTCCAGAGAATATTGCAGTAAACCAAGCTGCCGGTGATCGGGTCGACCTGGCTCGACAAAGCGATCGCCGCCGCATGGTTTTGCTGCTCGCTGCCCTCCTCGATCTTGCCGAGGGCGAGATTGAAAAATCCCTTGTATGTCAGTGTCAGGGCTCGCAGGCCGGGATCGTCGCAATGTTCAGCTATCGCGTAGGCAGCTGACGCCAGTTGCAGCGCTTCCTCGGGACGGCCGCCCGAGGATGCCAGGCGTGACCTCATCCATAGCAGATAGGCTTGTGCGCTATCGTCTTTCGACTGGGAAAGAAGCGATGCAGCACGTTCCAGCCATCCCTCTGCGACGGCACCTGATCCGCGCTCGGCCTGGATCTTGGCGAGCGTGACAGCCGATCTGGCGGCGCGAGCGAAGTCGCCTGCCTCGACATGAGCCGCCACCGCGCGGGCCAACACAGGGATCGCCTCGGTCGGCCGCCCGCCACATTCGACCACCAGTGCCCAGAGATCGACGTCAGCAGGAGAGAGACCCTCATTGTCCGCCAAATGCGAGAACAGTTTTGCAGCCGTGCTCCAGTCGCGCAGGGCTGCCAGCCTGCGGGCCTCGGCAAGCTTGTCGTCCCCTTGCAACGAGGCAGGCTGCACATAGCCCAGTCCCGGTTCATCGATGGCAAAGCGATAACCGTGGCGAACGTAGCTGTGTATTGCGTACTGCAACCCGCCCGCTGCAAGCGTCTTTCGAGTGAGGCTGACGACGCGCTGTAGCGACGCTTCCGTCACGATGACATCCGGCCACAGAGCGTCCATCAGCTCGTCTTTTGGAACCACCCTGCCGGCGTTGCGCACCAGATACACCAGCAGATCAAAGACAAGCGGCTGGATCTTCTGCTCAACGCCGCCTAGCGACAGTTTGCGGGCAGCTTCGTCAAGTTCGAATTGTCCAAATGCGTGTTGCATCGTCTCATCCCGATGCGACAATCTACCTTATCGGCTTTGACTGCGGGAGGGGTCTGGATCGAAAGGTGGGAGGCCTAACTTGGTCCGTAACCCAACGGCTGCTTTAGCGATAGCCCGCCAAAACTGAACGGTCTGCTTAGGCGCAAATTGTTTTAGTATTCCGCGAGCCCGATGCGGCGAAAGCGGCTTGTGTGGAATAGGCGTGGGCGGGCGAGGGCAGACGTTCACAGATGCGCGGTCGTCTCCTAGGAGTCGCTTAGTAGCGCCTGCGCGGGCTGACACGTTGACGTTAGAATGTCCATCAGTGTTCGCTCACGAACAAAAGCGGACTGTCTGCCTTCGGCCCCAATTCCTGCCAGTCAGCAAGGCGCCTCATCTCAGCCATTCCCGCACCACCGTCCGGCTTCTAGAAGCGGACGTCGCTGGTGCCGACGCTCCTGTCGACTTCGCGCCCCAAAGCGGCCATGCGTCGATGCCTGCAATCGCCGCACAATGTATTCAACGAACGCGTAGACGGCTGGATTAGACCCGACAAATCTTGATAGGCTGCCGGTCTGGAGATCGCACCATGAAGGAGGTTGAAAAGCTCGCAGTCGAGGTTGTCGCGACTGGCCTCGGCTGGCCCGAGGGTCCAACGATGCTTTCCGATGGGCGCGTTGTCATCGTCGAAAGCTATCGCAGCCAGCTGACCGCCATCGATCGTGAAGGAACTGCTCGGCAGTTCGCGTATGTTGCGGGAGCGCCGAATGCATGCGTTCTCGGTTCGGATGGCCTGCTCTACGTCTGTCAGAATGGTGGCACGACCGGACCTTGGCGGGCCGCGGAGATGACAACGCCATCGATCCAGCGAGTTGCCGAAGGCGGAAAGCCGGAAATCCTGCTAACGGAAGTTGCGGGCATTCGGGTCAATGGCCCAAACGATCTCGTGTTTGCTGCTGATGGCCGGCTTATCTTCAGCGATCCCGGCACATACAACCCCAGCAATCCGGACCCCAGCTACATCTTTGCCGTCAACCCCGATGGCAGTGCCTACCTTGCTGTCGGCTTCGACGAGCCGACCTTCCCGAATGGAGTGGCGATCGAGACGGACGGCTCGATCGTCTGGGCTGAGTCCTACACGGGGCACGTCAAGCGGCAGCGTCCCAATGGTTGCGTCGAAGATCTTGGCCGCTTGCCTGGAACCAATCCGATCCCGGACGGGCTGAAGGTCGGCGCCGATGGCCGCCTTTATGTCACAGATATTGCCGCCAATGGTATTCATGTGCTGAAGCCCGACGGTACCGCGGAAGGTTTCTTCATCTGCGGCAAGGCAACGACCAACTGCGTCTTCTCCGGCGAGATGCTTTGGGTGACAAATGCCGGCGTGCTGGCGACCGGCAGCGACCCCTCCTTCGACGGCACGCTCTGCTGTGTGCGTGTTCCGGGGGGCGGAGGACCGACGCATTACGGTCGCATCGGCGGTAAGAAACCGTGAGTAGTTCCTCGATTATCTCGAACATAGGCCCTCGGGCCAACGGCGGTGCGGGCGTTGCAGAATCACCTGCTTCGACGGCGGCGCTGAAGCGCCTGTACAGCATCGCCGCGGTGCGCGACGCCGCACTGCGGACGTTGCCGCGCCCGGTGTTCGACTTCGCCGACGGCGGCGCCGAGGATGAGCGAACGCTGCGCCGCAACGAACAGGCGTTCAACGACGTTGCTATCCTGCCGAGGCCCCTCAACGGTGCAGCGACACGGGATCTCTCCCTTGATCTTTTCGGCGCAAAGCTCGCCATCCCGCTCGGTATCGCGCCAACTGGCCTGGCTGGTCTGTTCTGGCCCGACGGCGAGTGCGCGGCAGCCCGAGCAGCGGCAGCCGCTGGCACCTTCTACTGCGCCAGTCACGGCTCGGCCTGCACACTGGAGGACATAGCAGCCACCGGGACCAGCCCGCGATGGATGCAGGTGTTCATCTACACCGATCGCGGCTTCACCCGGGAAATGGTGGATCGGGCGAGTGCCTCAGGATACGGCGCGCTGGTGCTCACCGTCGACAACCAGCTGCTCGGCAACCGGGAACGCGACATCCGCAACGGGTTTTCCATCCCGCCGCGCTTCGGTGTGGCAGGGACGCTGGCGGCCGCCACCAAGGCGGCGTGGCTGCTGCGCATGCGCACCCGGCTTCCGAAACTGACCTTCGGCAACTACCTGCGTCCCGGCGAGACGGCGACGGTTGGCGCGCTGGCGGGCCGCATGGCCGCACTGCTCGACCCTGGTCTGTCCTGGGCCGACGTCGACTGGCTGCGCACCGTTTGGTCCGGACCGTTGTTGCTGAAGGGCATCCTGCATCCCGGAGAAGCCACGGAGGCCGTGGCGCGCGGTATCGACGGCGTCATCGTGTCCAATCACGGCGGACGCCAACTTGACGGTGCCGTCGCGTCGTTCGACGCGCTGCCTGCGGTGGTCGCGGCTGTCGATGGCCGCATACCTGTACTGATTGACGGCGGCGTTAGGAGGGGCTCCGACGTCGTCAAGGCGTTGGCGCTCGGAGCGTCCTGCTGTCTGATCGGCCGGCCACAGCTATGGGGGCTCGCGGTCGCCGGCGAAGATGGGGTGCGACACGTGCTCGAACTTTACCGCAAGGAGATCGACCGGGTCATGGGGCTGATGGGGGCACGGAGCCTTAGCGACCTCGGTCCAGACTGTCTTTCGTTCGTTCAAGCTACGAGGCTGCCACATGATTGAAGACCCGCCGCTGCTCACTATCAAGCGCCGTTTCGAACGGCCTGCGGCAGACATCACCAGTGCCTTTTCCGGCGTGCCCGTCAGCCAGGTCGTCGACGCCATGGGCGGGCGCGGAGCCTTGCACCATGCGATCAAGCCGCTATCACCAGCTGCTGCTACGCTGGTCGGCGTCGCCGTGACCTGTCAGTGCGGCCCTTCCGACAATCTCGCGCTGTTTGGGGCGCTGGACGTCGCCGTAAGTGGCGATGTCATCATTGCGGCCACCGACAGCTTTGCCGGGGCGGCCGTCACCGGGGATCTCGTGCTTGGCATGGCGCGCAATAAGGGGGTCGCCGGCTTCGTCACCGACGGCCTCGTGCGCGATGTTATCGGGATCGAGGCGGTCGGGTTGCCGGTTTACTGTGCTGGCGTTATCGCGAACTCGCCGGCGCGCAATGGTCCAGGCACAGTCGGTTTTCCGGTGGTGCTGGGAGGCGTGACTATCTCGCCGGGAGACATACTGATCGGCGACCGCGATGGCGTCGCCGTGGTACCCCGCCTGGAGGCTAGGACCGTGCTGGCGCGGCTCGCCGCCATCAAGGCGGCCGAGCAGGATCTTGATGCCAAGGTGCGCCAAGGTCTGGAAATGCCCGAGTTCGCCACCGTCGTCCTCAAGTCTGACAGGACGCGCTTCGTTGATTGAAATGGGGTTGCCGAATTGCAAAAAAGATTTGAGGACAACATCATACCGATGAGGTGACGCGACTGCCAGCGTGCGGAGCGCTCAAACGTAATTTACGCGGCGCGCCGTTGGGGCAAATGGGGACCCGAGCGGGCTCGACGAGGGTCGACGGCAGTCACGATGCTGTGGTGGTGATCGCAGTAGACGCGATCAGGCGAAGTTGGCCCGGCACAAAAACGGTAGCCGCCAGGTACTGACGGGTCTTCGCTCACCGGGAAGCGGCACTGGTATACGCCGAGCTGAATGAGGGGAACGTCTCTTGACGTTAGTCTGATATTTTCAGGCATGATGGTTTCCAGGTTCCTTTAGTCCATAGCCATTGCTGGCTGACGACCGCAGTGCGACGTCGGGCGAGCTTCTCTCGTTTGGAGGGCTTTGGATCAGCATATGGTGCTTGTCGCGCCGTCAATGAAGTCCGACCGCCCCGCTTCTGAGGCCAATAGTTTGCGACTTAAGGCCACACCTGCGAGACTCAGGAAACACAGGCAAAGTCCCATCGTAGAGCGCCTCGGCCGGGGTTTGTCCCTTGGCGGAGGTGTAGTGGCTTCGTGAGCGCGCGCCGCCGTGCACGTTCAGGACCCTGATGCCGTTGCTCAAAACCCAAACCGCTCCGAAAGACGGAGCTCGACCCAACGATGACCTTTTCAATGTCCGCGTTGTGAATGGCAGCAATGCGCCTTCAACTCGGTCGTTCGAGCTTGCTTGTGGCTGTCCCGAAAGCTGACGGCAGGAGATGGGGCGCGTACAGTGCGCGAGTGGTGAACTCGGTTGTGCCAAGGGGCCGTGCATTGGCTTGGGAAAACCAAGCCCGACTCCCAGGGGCATGAAAAAGCGTATGCCGCTCGGTTGTCCGATCGAATTCGGAGAAGGGGAAGAAGCCCTAAGTTTTGATCTTTTCGGCGGCGCGGTCGCAAATATCCTGACATTTGCCAGATGTTCTATCTAACATTGCAGCCGGTAACGGATCCTATCCCGGCCCGTGGAGCTACCCCGCCTCCTTCCGATTTGAC
The DNA here is from genome assembly GCF_006442375.1 of Mesorhizobium sp. B2-2-4. Classification (NCBI taxonomy): domain Bacteria; kingdom Pseudomonadati; phylum Pseudomonadota; class Alphaproteobacteria; order Hyphomicrobiales; family Phyllobacteriaceae; genus Mesorhizobium; species Mesorhizobium sp. B2-2-4. The sequence goes on from NZ_VFWB01000004.1 coordinate 477,254, forward strand.
CCGAGTGGCCCATCTCAATTTCAGACGCGATCTACCGTCCCTTCGAAAATTTGATCCGGCCACTTGAAATTCCCTACCGGCCGCTGCCCTCCAAGGGGCCGGTGGCGGTTCTCATGCACTTCATCTCGATGTTCCGGGCGGTATTGATCGCGCTCGCGCTTTCCTCCATGGCGATGGAAGCCATCAATCTGACGATCGTCTGGGGGCTTTCCGTCATCGTCGACGGCGTCACGTAACAGGGCGCTTCCGCATTTCTGCAAAACGAATGGCCGCTTTTGACTTTCCTTGGCCTGCTGATCTTTCCGGCCATGCCGGTAGCCTCGTTCCTGCTCAACACTCTGACCTCGCACACGCTCGGCGTCGGCATGCCGGCCGCCATCCAGTGGCAGGGCCACAAGGCGGTGGAGCGGCAGGATCTCGCCTTTTTCCATGATCTCTATGCCGGTCAGGTTGCCTCGCGCCTGCAGCAGGTGGGATCTGCCGTCCAGCAGCAGATCATTGCCGCGCTCCAATCCATTCCGCGCTTCCTGCTGCAACTGGTCGGCTCGGTCGGCCTGCTCAGCGCGCTGTCCTGGCAGCTGACTTTGCCGGTCATCGTCTGGTTCGCGCTCATGTGGCATTCACCGTTAGAGTGGTTCCCAGCTTTGCCGAACGCGCGCGCCGCACCGCCAAGCAGCGCAGCCTGGTGGCCGGCGCCATCACCGATCTCTACACCAACATGCAGATGATCAAGCAGTTCGCCGCCGAAGACAGCGAGGCAGGGGCTATCCGCCGCACCATCCAGCAGGCCGTGCATACGCAACACAGCGAGCAGCGCATCTATCGCACCTCGGAACTGACGGTCGTCGTCCTCAACATGGTCCTGTGGCTGACCATGCTTTGGATCCGATTTTCCGGTCTCGTCAACGGATTTCTCTCCATCGGCCAGTTTGTCGGCGCCGTCTACATCCTCCAGCGCCTGTCGACACAGATCTTCACGTTCCTGCAGATGGGCCAGCAGATCTTCCAGGCGATCGGCACGATCAAGGACGCCATGCCGGTCATGATAACCCCACCCACCATCACCGACCGGCCGGATGCCGCGGATCTCAAGGTCGAGACCGGCGAGATCCGTTTCGAAAACGTGCGTTTCGCCTACAAGGCCGGAAAGCCTGTCATCGAAGATCTGTCGCTGACGGTCCGCCCCGGCGAGAAGGTCGGCCTCGTCGGCCTCTCTGGTGCGGGCAAAACCACGCTCGCAAACCTGCTCTTGCGTTTCTACGATATCAAGGAGGGCGCGATCCTGATCGACGGGCAGGATATCCGCGCCATCAGCCAGGCAAGCCTTCGGCGCCCGATCGGTGTCATCGCGCAGGATGTCGCGCTGCTGCATCGTTCGGTCGGCGACAATATCCGTTATGGCCGACCGGATTCGAGCGAGCGGGAGATCGAAGAGGTGGCGAAAATGGCAGCCGCCGATGCCTTCATTGCCGATCTTGCGGACGGGGAAGGCCGCAAGGGCTGACGAGATCAGATAACCTATGCTATGCCGCTTGATGACCGCTCCTACAGAGGGGAAGGTCTGGACGACACTGCCGCAAATCAGACGCCTGACCCGATCCGGCTTCCGGGCGCGCACGAGAATGAAGGTCGGGAGGCGGCAAAGTCGACCATACCCCCTTGGATCTTTTAGCTTCAGTTCCTCATTTTGGTGTCGGCTCGCACATCCCTTCCGCAGCAGATCAACTAACGGGGCTTCCGCTCCATCGCTGAAAGGCATTGACGAAGGCACGAGCGGTAACTGATGAATTGACTAATAGTCTCGAGGCTCGTCACGGCGAATGAGCAAAGCGATTTCTCTGATTTCCGCGCATACAGCGCGCTGCTTGACCGTCTCACTTAAATGTCCGCTTTCTACCCCGTTGCAGGTTTTTAGAATACTCTGATGTCTGGCGCGCTTGTTGGGCCGACGTTGAGCTACATTAACCCTTGCATGACGGGGCCAGGTTGGACCGCCCATTGAAAGGTGACCTCAGGCCGGAACGACAACTCTCAACTCAACTTTGCCATTGCGGTAGTTCATTCGCCTTTTCGGAAAGCGCAAGGTTCTCGCGTCGTGCTCGCAGGCAAAGTAGGATGCGGCATGGAAGCAAGGGTGCTCGTTCGCCAGGACGGCAAAACGGACGCAGGGGGTGTTTCGGACCCGGTGCCGTGGTGGAGCTTCACGAAGACTGCGTTGGCGATTGCTCTGCTGCGTCTGTCGGATTACGGCAGGGTCAGCCTGGACGAACCAGTCGAAGGTGAGCCTTACACTCCCGTTCAACTCCTGCGGCATGAAGCTGGGTTGCCGGACTATGGTTCCCTTCCAAGCTACCATGCGGATGTTGAAGCGGGCCGTCCGCCCTGGTCTACTAACGATCTATTGAAAGCGGTCGAAGCGGAACGGCCGCGATACGTCCCCGGACGGGATTGGGCCTACTCGAACGTCGGCTATCTGAAAGTCGCCCAGCTGATCGAAAGAGCATCAGGGCTGCAACTGGCCGATGCCCTTACCGACATGGTTTTCTCCCCAGCCAAAATCACCACGGCAAGACTGGCGACCACACCTGATGATTTGGGGGGCGTTTGCATGGGTGATGTCGTTGGCTACCATCCGGGGTGGGTCTATCACGGGTTGGTCGTTGGGACGGTGGTCGACGCGGCTCGCCTTCTGCATGGCCTGTTGAGGGGTGCTTTGGTCAAACCTGAAACGTTGATCAGAATGCTTGATCGTAGGCCGCTTCCGCAACTTCGCTCCGAGCTTCGCCCCGATCCGGCATACGGATTGGGATTGATGGTGAGTGCGACAAACTTGCTCAATCATCCTGTCGGACACAGTGGAAGCGGTCCAGGCAGTCAAATCGCCGTCTATGCGCAGCGAGAGACGACTAGTGCTATGTGGGCTACCACAACATCCGGCACTGATCCAGAAGCGGAGGTTTTCCGATGTCTGCGGAATGGGCGGTTCTAATGTGTTCGACGCGATATATGATGCCGCATTGTTACCTAAGCATAGGCTAGGCACCAGCCGGGAGCGCGAACCCAACATCGTTCGGCTGGTACCTCATCGTTACGGTACAGCCGCTTCACTCTCTTGTGCTCCCCATTCTCGAATGCCGCAGCGAGCGCTTTTTCCGATTCATCGTCGCGCATTCCTTCACAGGGGAAGATAGCCACCGGCGAAATCCATTGCGCGTGTAATTCCTCACCCCTGCGCGTCACGAGGAACACCGCTCCTCGAAGGTGCATATTGCCCCAATTGCTGCTAATAAATCCAAGATCGGTCGTCAGGGGTAGGACCAGCCTTCCGCCATCATTGAGTCGGTCCAGCCAGATATCCGCCGGTCGGGTTGCTCCAGCATTCACATAGATCACATCGGCTGAATTGAAAGCCACAGAACTGCCATCCCCCTGGACCACGGAAACGGTCCGATAGGAAGTGAGATTTGCTTTAGCCCGGGCAGCAAGCTCCGGCTCGAACTCGATCGCCGTCACCTTGCCGGATGCGGCAACGAGTTCGCCATGATCGCAGAATAGTAGCCGGCACCAGCACCAACATGCACGATATGCTCGCCTGGTCGCGGCGCAGCCTGCGAAAGCAGGAAAGCATGAAGTGACGGTTGCCCGTTATTGATGTGGCGCTCGGGGACGATGCCAACAATGTCATTCGTATAAAGGTAGACCGGATCGGCGGTCGGGGTTGGCACATAGGCTTTTCGCATTCGGAAGATCGGCCAGGGACCGGGACCAAGGAAATCTTCTCGCGGGACTTCGGCAAAAGCTGTCTCAACACGCTCATCGACAATTCTACCAGCCGCCGTGATCTGCTTCGCATAAGCTCGGCGCACGATCTTCAATTCGTCCGGTGTCATCAGCAGAACCAACTCCAGTGAATAATTTCGCTGTCGCAAAACCCCAATAAATGCGACACGATTTTCTTCGGAGCAGAATGTCCGGTTTGTGATCGTGTGATCAAGCCCAATGAACGTCTTGGAAGGGCCGCTTGCCGACGGCAACTTTCGTTTGAGCAGATCCGAGACCGGTCAGTCTGGAATCGGCCCCGTTGAAGAAATTCGATTGGCGACTGCTACCTTTCACTCATACGCCTAGAGGCACGTTTCACATCACCAATAAGGGATCGACGAAGTTTCGCACCCGGCGCAACGATAGCACAGCTCGGTACGGCTCAGCCGAACGGTGTTCCTGGCCGTGTTAGCCGCAACGTGTAGTCCCACGTTGAACACACAATTTAGATGCCGAGCGAAAACCTGCGCACGATCTCGAGACGCCGGCGGGCCGCCACACCGGCGCTATATGACCGCCACCGGCATCGGTGGCATATCGCGGATCCGGTGCGAGGCAAAGCTCATTCAACCTCAATTCGCCGGCTTGCCAATCGCGAGCGGACAAACTGGCACGCGGCTCACGATTGCCGCCGCCACATTGCCGTGCCTGCCGGCGCTCCAAGAGGACCTATGACCCACCTAAGCGAGTCCTCCTGCTGCATTGGGACCAGCGCTTGTGTAGAGTAAACTGACCCTTTAGTTGACAACTGCCATGCGGCAAGAATATTCGAGATGACTGCCGAACCCGCTGCCCTTTGTCTGCCCCCTAGCATTTCTACGCTGGACCCGGTGAGTTCGCTGCGATTTTGCATGGGGTTCTCGCCATGAACAGCCGCCCGGATGCGCACAAACTCGGCGAAAAAAGCCGACGCGAACATGAAGCTGGGTTTGAGCTCCTCGTTCGCAGCGTGAAGGACTATGCCATCTTCATGCTCGATCCCGAGGGACGCGTTGCGAGTTGGAACGAGGGAGCGGAGCGGATCAAGGGCTACTCCGCGGACGAGATCATGGGCAAACCCATAACGATCTTCTATTCAAACGAGGTCGTTCAGTCCGGGCATGTGCAGCGCGAGTTGGAGAGTGCGCGCCAGTATGGCCGATTCGAAGACGAAGGCTGGCGGGTTCGAAAAGACGGTTCACAATTTTGGGCCAATGTTGTCATCACCGCGCTGCGAGCGCCGGATGGGGAACTGCTGGGCTTCGCTAAAGTGACGCGCGATCTAACCGAGCGGCGCCAAGCTGAAGAGCAGGCCCGGCAGTTGGCGGCGGAGCAGGCGACCCGCGATTCAGCACTGCTGCGCAGTCAGGAGCTAGCGGAACTTAATTCAAAGCTGCAGGAACAGGCTGCCGAATTGAAGGAGGCGCTGGATGCGACCAAGGAAGCCCGCAACGCGGCAGAACTCTCGGCAGAGGCCGCAAGGGAGGCATATCGCGAGCTTGACCAGTTCGCCTACATCGCATCCCATGATTTGAAAGCGCCACTGCGCGGCATCGGCAATCTCGTAGAGTGGTTGCAGGATGATCTTGGCGAGAAGATCGAGGGAGAGTCGATTGAGCACATGCGCCTCCTTCAGGTGCGCGTCCGGCGCATGACTGCGCTCATCGAGGGCATTCTCACCTACTCGCGCGCGGGCCGCCAACACGGCTCGCAAGAACAAGTAGATACGGGTGCGGTTCTAAGCGAGATCGTCGACCTGCTCAACCCGCCAGAGCAAGTGCGAGTTCAGTGGCCCCAGCGGATGCCAACGATAGAAGCAGAACTCGTGCCTCTCCAGCAGGTTTTCATGAACCTGATCGGCAACGCGATCAAATTTACCTTGGCCGTGCGACCCGATCCCGCAATTGCGATCGAATGGCGCGATGTCGATGACGGCGTCGAATTCGCGATCACAGACAACGGCCCTGGGATAGAGCCACAATTTCACGATAGAATCTGGGCAATGTTCCAGACTCTCAACAGGCGAGATGACGTCGAAGGAACCGGCATCGGCCTCTCAGTCGTCAAGAAGGTCGTCGAGCGCCGCGGCGGCAGAGTCTCCGTCGAATCCTTGCTCGGCGAAGGGGCGACATTCCGCTTTGTTTGGCCGAAGAGTACCCAAGAGGACGTGAGCCACCGTGAGTGATCAACTCAACATCCTGCTCGTTGAAGATGACGAAGTGGACGTCATGAATGTACGGCGCGCCTTCCGCAAGAATCACGTTGCAAATCCGGTCTATGTGGCGTCGGACGGGATCGAGGCGTTGGAGAAATTGCGAAATGGTGAGGTTCCGAAGCAGAGAAGACTGATCCTGCTCGATCTCAATATGCCACGGATGAATGGGATCGAGTTCCTTCGAGAACTGCGGCGGGATCCTGATCTTTGCACGACAGCGGTCGTAGTTTTGACCACTTCCAAAGACGAGCAGGACGTTTGCGATGCCTATAGCCTGAACGTTGCCGGATACCTTGTTAAGCCCGTGACCTTCACAGATTTCTGCGAAAAAATGGCCGCTTTGAACAAGTTTTGGTCGCTCGTGGAGCTACCCTGAAGGTTGTGATGGCGAAATCTCCGCCCCTCCCAATTCCTGTTCCCGCCGACAAGCGTCGGCCCCTGCGTGTGCTCGTCATAGACGACGACGAAACCGATAGAGCCTCGATCCGACGACTTCTGCAGCAAACGGACTTGTCGGTTGCGATTGATGAGGCGGCTTCCGGCGCGGAATCGCTGGGGTACCTCGAAAGCAGTGGCTATAGCTGCGTCCTTCTGGACTACTATCTGCCCGACATCAACGGACTCAAGTTGATCGAGAAAATCAGAGCGGCTGCCCCTAATGCTCCGATCGTCATCTGCACGGGACGTGGACATGAGGATCTCGCCGTCGAATTCATGAAGGCCGGCGCCTCGGACTATCTTTCCAAGAGTTCAATGACAGCTGAACGCCTTGCTGCGGCGCTGCGCTATGCGATCGAGCTCGGAGAAGTGAAGAAGGCGAAGGCGCGGGCCGAGGAGGAATTGCGGGCCGTGCTGGCAGAACGGGAGCTGCTGCTCAAGCGGGAGCACGAGGCACGAACCCGCGCCGAACAGGCGACGCAAAGCCGCGATCAGCTTTTGGCCATAGTGGCGCACGATTTGCGCAACCCCATTCAGGTCATCATGAGTGCCGCGCGAAGAACGCCGGAGCCTGAGGCAGGATCGGGACAGAGAAACTACGCTGAGTTCATCCAGCGCGCCGCTCGCGAAATGGATCGGCTGGTGCGCGATCTGTTAGACCTCTCCAGCTTGGAATCGGGAAGCTTCGCGGTAGAATGCCAGCCCGTTGACCTTCTGGAGGTTATCGAAGAGGCGCGGGAAAGCTTCGATTTCTCCGCGGAGGGCAGAAATCTGGCCGTCGATTTTGGCGTTATGCCGAACATCCCCGCAGTCATGGCCGATCGCTCCAGGCTCCTTCAGGTAGTTGGCAATCTGCTCAGCAACGCGCTGAAGTTCACACCTGACCAAGGGAGCATATCCGTTCGCGCTGAAGAGCACGACGGTTGTGTTGAAATTGCCGTCCAGAATACCGGATCGGTGATCGCCCCAGAGCAAATGCCTCATATTTTCGATCGGTTCTGGCGAGGCGATCGGTCATCCCGGAACAGCGCAGGACTTGGGCTGGCAATCTGCAAAGGCATCGTCGAGGCCCACAATGGTGCCATCGAAGTAGTCAGCACGGACCAAGAGGGCACTATATTTAAAGTGACGCTTCCGGTTGGTGGCCCGGATCGCCACTGAAGCACTGCTGGAAAGTGCAACACAGCAAATCCCATAACAGGTAGGAACCAGTTGCACTCTCACAGCTTCTGCTCGCAGCCTCAACGAGCGGACCAGGCATGGGTGACAATAAACCGGATCGCGAGCAGATGACCACGATCCTCGCACGCTTCCTCGCCAAGAAAACCGGCATCACCGAAGCGCAGGCTCGAAATCTAGTAAGCTTGGTTGGTACCGAGCTTTTGTTGCCGCGGCCTGACGAAACCCATAACGAGGCCCCGCAAGCAAATGGTGGTTTTGCAAATGGTGGTTTTATTGTGCGCGACCCCGTGTTGAGCGAGGCTAAGCAGCGGGCCAATGGTGGCATACCGCGCCGCCTGGTTGTCCTCTCAAATCGGCTGGGGAATATCCGCGATCCGGCGCAGGCGGGCTGGCTGGCAGTAGGCATCGCGGATGCATTGGCCGAGCGTGGCGGTCTATGGCTGGAGCAAGCACCGAGTATCAAGACTCTGCCGCGGGCGACGAACCGCTGATCCACCTTGAACACGTGGGAAGGATTGAGACGGCTGCGCTCACCCTGCCGCGCCAGGAGTATACGCTCTACCACAACGGCTATGCCAACAGCGTGCTATGGCCACTTTTCCGCACCTTCGACGAAGCTCTCGCGTGGGGCAGCCGGTCAGCGAAGTATTCCTCAGCTGCTCGGAGGGCGTCATCTGGGCCAGCAGGTACGGGACTACTAGCAGGGGGCTCTTCGTCGAGCTCGTAGAGCACGATCCCCTCGCGACGAACGTCTAGGAAGAAATACTGACCCTCCCCGAGTGCAGTATTCGCGCCGGCGGACATGTCAAGCAAAGCTTCGCGGTGCAGATTATATGCAGTGCGAAAGGTGGCGTTGCGCAGGTGTCGCAATGCGGCCACGTCCAATGGCGCGCGCGGGCGAAATCTTAGGCCCTATTTCCGTCCCTATTCGCGCCGGGACCTGGATGATGCGGCGGCGTTATAAGATCTCTGCAACTGTCTTATAACGCCGCTTGCGTCGCTTGATCTCATCCTGTTATAAGAGAAACTCATTTTTCTTATTATTGGAGTTGTGCGCAGCCAAGCCGGCGGATGCCAAGCAATTTCGCCGGTTGATCGCCACGGCCGCGGAGCGAGTGGGCGGCTCAGGCGGCGCGATGGCGCTTGCGCGGCCTGAGCCGCACCGGCCGCTGAGCGTGCTGGTAACGCCGCTGATTATCGAGACGACCTGGTTTGTGACAGGCCGCTCCGCCGCGATCGTGTTCTTGGCCGATCCAGACAGCGCGCCTCCGACGGCGCAGGAACACTTGCGCAGTCTCTATCGGCTGACCCCGTCCGAGGCGGCCGTGGCCATGGCAATTACACACGGCGCGGGGCTACAGGCGGTCGCAGATGAGCTCGAAATCAGCCTAACCACGGCGCGCACTCACCTGCAGCACGTATTCGAAAAGACGGGGACGCGGCGACAGGCGGAATTGGTTCGCCTTATCGGGGCTAGTGGCCTTTACGAGCGACAATAGCCGGAGCGCAGTCCGGCTTAGTAATGCCCCAGCAGGTCGTGAGGACCTTCTACAGCTCGACGCCACTACATCCGATATCTCAAAGACGCACTTTGTAACCACTGCTGCTAGTCTAGAAAGCGATCCGGCGGACAGATCACGGCTTCCCTGCCTCGCCCCGGCGCAACCCGCGCCGGCCACTGCGTTACGGCACCCCGCAGGCTTGCCGCAGGTGATCGGTGCGTTCCATGTATGCAAAGGCGCGATACAGGCCGCCGGAGCCGCAGGACTCCCATCGCCGGCACAGAAGAGTTGCTCGTCGGCATAAGCCGAACTCACTCAAGTGGGTTTGGCAGACGTCAACTTTAGCTTTGCTACGTGCCCAAACCCGTCAGTCGTCTTCGCGAAGAGTTTCGGGCGCCGGCAGGCGTACGAAAGTCCCCGAGGAAGGAATCCGGGGGCCACAGGCGACGGCTATGGAGATTTCGATCTGCGGCTGATGTCGGCGATGGCTGGGACGTCGCCAGGGAGGGCGGAGATGGATGCCGACGGCCGCTTCGTTGCGCCTCCAGGCGATGTTGTCGACCTGGCACGCTGCTGGGCACGGCTCTGTCGGCGTTGAAGATCACCTTGGACACACGTGGGTTCGCCGCCGGAGGCTGAGTGCCTGCGGCTGAATGCTGGATGATACAATGCCGGTCATGGGGCGTTCTCCGGGTTCGGTGTCGATATGTCCGGGGCCCCCGCGGCTGCCTCCATCGGTCGAAGGTCTAGATGACGATCATGCGTCTCGCATCGCAGATTCGCTCCGGTCAGGCTCATCTCAACTAGCCGGCCTGGGATCCGCGCGCCCCATTTTGCGGTTTCAAGCAGTCCGGAAACGGGCGCGAATATCGGGCCCAAGGCAAGTTGGAATGTCTTGAGTGTCAAATCCATCCTTGGATGTTTCTAGGCAACATCTTTGCCGAGCGCCGAGGGCGCGCCCGGTGGCGTCATCTTGCCGGTAGGCGGCCTTCAGTGGGGCTTCCGCTCTCGGGTGCGCCGCCGATCCGAAAAGAGGCGAGCCGATCGGCGGGACCAGCCGGATCATTAACAGACCGCGGAACAGCTTGCGGGGCTTTTCCCATGCTACCGAGATGCCGTTGGAAAGCTCATGGGGCTTGGCCTATTGGGTGCGACGGTATGGCGGCGTCGCTGGTCCCCACTTACTGTTCAGGCATCTGGCGAGCTGTTTGAGTAGGTGAGCCTCACCGTGACACAGGGTTCGGTCTAAGGCTTGTTTAACCAAGCCGGGGCTTTGCCGACAGATAGGCCTCTGTCTCAATCCTCCATCAACCACGTTCGTGCAAAGGGAAGAGGTTGGCTGACAGGGGGTTGTTGTGCCTAAGGATTTTTGGCGTTGTAAGAGCGGAAATTTTGCGCTTCTGATGGGCTTGGCGTTGCCCGCTATTCTGGCGACCGTGGGTTTTGCGACGGACGTCTCCACCATAATGCGGGCGAAGGTCAGCCTTCAAAGCTCCCTGGACGCTGCAACTCTCGCCTCGTCGCATCTGTCGGATAATGAAGCCGACCGCAGGCAGCTTTTTGATCGCTATTTTCAGGCGAACGTCGCCAACCATGGCGAACTCTCGAATGCGAGAGTGACCTTTTCCGTCGACAAGGGTCTGAACTACATCAAGACCAAAGCTGTTGCTTCCGCCGATGTGGCCCTCAATTTTGCCTTTCTATTTGGTGCCAACCAGCGCATCGAGGTTGACTCGGGCGCGGTAGAGGCCACCAACAACCTCGAAGTCGTCCTCGTTCTGGACAACACCGGCTCCATGGCAGGGGCCAAGATCAAGGCTCTTCGGGATGCCACCAAAGCGCTGCTTGATAGCCTGGAGGGAGCGAAGTCACCCAACCGCAAGGTGAGTGCTGCACTTGTCCCCTTTGTCACCGCAGTCAACATCAATGGCGACGAGTTCGACCCATCTTGGATCGACATGGATGGCAAGTCGTCGACCAACGGCGTCAACTTCCCTTTGCTGCCCGATGGCAAGCGCGTCAATCACATGGACCTGTTCAGGGACCTGGCCGAGGGAACCGGTTGGAAGGGCACAGGCTGGAAGGGCTGCGTCGAGGCCCGTCCAGGAAGTGCCGGCATTTCCGATATCGCGCCGGACCAGACTGATGCCGATACCTTGTTCGTGCCCTATCTCGCTCCAGATGACCCCGGCGATGCCACGGATCCATCGGCCAGCTATGGCAACGATACCAAGGTCTACAACAACTCCTATCTCTCCGATGACGTTGAGGACGGCGCGGATAAGAAAGGAAAAGACAAGAAAATTGCGAAATACAAGAACCCGAAAGCGAAAAAGATTAACGACAAGAAAGGGCCACTTACGGTCGGTCCCAATCGCGCTTGCCCCACACCAGTGGTCCCGTTGAGCATCGACCTCGACAAACTGCGGACCGCCGCCGCCCAGATGCAAGAATGGAATGGCTCTGGCACCAATGTCTCCGAAGGGCTCTCCTGGGGTATGCGGGTGCTGTCGCCGGACGCACCTTACACCGGCGGGGCCGCATGGAAGGCACCCAACACGAGCAAGATCGTCGTTCTGCTGACTGACGGCGAGAATGTAGTCTTTGGAGCCAGCAACGAACCGGAAAAATCGGACTACACGTCATATGGCTTTCTGTCGTCGGGCCGCTTCGGTTCGAGCAACCAGACGGACGCGGCGCGCACGGTCGATCGCTGGACCCTTGACGTTTGTCAAAAGCTGAAAGCGCAGCAGGTCCAGATTTACACGATCACCCTGCAATCCGACACGGCGGCCAACCGAACGCTTTACGGAAAATGCGCCACTGATCCGAGCAACTACTACGCCGTTAACGACCCTAGCAAACTGCCCAACGTGTTTCAGGAAATCGCTCGAAAGTTCACGGTGCTACAACTGACCAACTAGATCGCCGTCCTATTCAGATGAATCGATCGCGCCGAGCTTCAGCAGCAAAGAAGCATGCCGGGACACGCGCCGCGGAACGCCGCTGCCGACAGATGGCGGGCTTCTCTGGCTTGCATGAATTCAGGACGGCGTCTCGCGCACGCTGACCGTCCTCGGTATCGTTTGGCTTGCCACTCAAATCCATTGCCAGGTTGGCGTGGCAGCACATATGCACGCCCCGTTCGGGTTCGGGCTGAACGGGGATTTTCGCAACGTGATAGCCTTGTCGTCGGAAACTTGCGGGGATTGGCCGCCTTTAGGTCGCCAGAATCGCGGTGGCTGTGGCATCGCTCGTGACCGCTTGGGGTCGACATCTGGCGCGCCTTGCCAGGCGGTTTGAAATCGGACCGCCCAAACCCGACCAAAGTCTGATTCCGAAGCGCAAAGGTCTGAACGCGTGAAACAACGCAGGCGTGGTCACATTAGTAAGGCGACCGCCGATCATCAGTCCCTTCATCGCCGGTCGATTGAGTACCCGCCACGCTCGCTTCGTGTGGCGGGTACTATATGGTGGCTTGGCCGGCAGCCTGGTACATGATTGTGTTCGCAGCGGTTTTGGTGAGTGTTCCTTGTTTTCGGCAAGCCGTTATAGCCCAAACGACAGGCTCGATGGTGATCATGCTGCCCGTCCATACAATCGGTCCCGCTCTGAATGGCTGACTGCCAAGCGACATGGCCGACGAAGAACGGTTGCTCAAGATCCTACAGGCCGGCACCCAAGAATTCCGCTGGCGTCGGCATTGAACTGACCCATCAAATGTGCCTAGATTGGACAAACATCGCTGGGGAGGAATGGCGATGATGGCCACGCAAACAGATACCACTCGAACGTTTATCGAGGCTGCGCGGTTAAGTGTTCGGCGTACCGGACGGGAGATTGACGAACTTCACCGGAGCCTGAGCTTTTCCCGGAAAGCCGTCGAAGCCTCGCGCCAACTCTTGAAGCGCCTTCATGAGCAGCAGAAAGATCGCCCGCCGGGATCGTGCTCCGCATTCATCGGAAAAGCGGCAAAGGCACCGAGCGACATCTCCGCATTTGATTGCGACATTCTGCGCGAAGTGTTCAAAAAACTTGTCTTGGAAACCAAAGTGCCGGAAGACAAATGGCGCGATCTGGCTACAAGCCTGATCCTGGAATTTACCGACCACAAACAGATCGAACCAGCCTTGATAAACTGGATCATCCGCAAGTAGGCACTGCCGCCGTGGAGGGTTGCCAGTCGCCCCTCTCTCGTTGCGAAAAAGTTGTTCGGCGAATCTCGCTGGCTGGACTTCAGGTCCTGCTTCGTCACTGCGTGCTCTTGTTGCCGGCCCTTGCCGAGCTGGGCATCGACTCCCGCATGAATGAAGCCGTCAATAGCTGCTGAAATGACGAAGCTCTAGCCCGATGTAATTGAGACAGTTCTTGACGAATGGCGAGTAGCCAACGTTTACGTATACCGTATGCACTCCACGCCGATCACCGATCGGCCTGTCGCTAGTCTGCCAGCGAGGGAAACACTTGGATTGCTCATGCCAAAACCATTGCCTTCAGAGGCGGCCGCATGCCGCTGCAAGCAGGCATCGCGTTTGGTCATCAGGTGCCGGGTCCAGCTCCGCCCTCGGGCGAGAGATTGCAGATCGACCATGTAGTAGTTTGGCCTGAGAGGCTTGACGATGGCACTACGAAGATGTCCGCGTACATTTTTGAGCACGTATATCTGAAGCGGGAGAGCAATCCGTGTTATTGGTTTCATCACTTTGAAGGGAGGCCATCCGATCAATATGAAGGACAATGGTCCATTCGACTGGAGAACAGGGGCATAGTGCTGCTTTCACGAACCTTCGGCCTCATCAAAGACTGACTGCCTCGGACTCGTACAGTTCGTTTCGCCAACCATGCTAGCGCTGAGTGATGGCGTTGGGCAGCGCCTTGAAGTCAACAGTCCTTAATCTCGGGACCATGACTTCGCCATCAACGATGGAACCTCCAACGTCAACTCCTGCGCTGTGCTGTCGGCATTACATATTTCGACATGCAATCCCAACCTGAGGCCTCTGAAGTGGCCAGCTCGGTATGTCGATGGGAATCTGAGGCGGCCGCCGTCGAATTCACGTAGTGCGGGTGGGCATCGCTCCAGGACAATGAGGAAGCAGCTTTCGAAGGCTCGCAGCTTTCCCAGAGGTCCGGCGGCGTTACGTCTGTTTTTTCGCGGCAAGTCGGCCGGCCGGGATTCGTCTCACCCCGGAAGCGGCCGCGCCGGTCAATATCTAATCGCTTGGATAATTCGACATCTCCGCTCTGCGCGGCCCAGCAGCATTGGCCACAACCGGAACCTCGATTTTCGCGAACATCGGTCATGCCGGCTGGCGCCTGTTGAGCAGATCTCTCGAACGCGCGAGCGCCTGATGAGAGATCGCGATCAGTTCCGTGCTGATAGTCATGATCCCCACGGAGCGATGCAGACGTTCGTTCGTTCCTGCGATGCTGGTAAGCACGTTATTCTCGACCGCAATGAGGGTGGCGGTGAGCCGATTAGCAGCGCACCCTTGCCGACGCGATTCATTGTTATTTTTCGAGACGTTTGAGGCTGAATACCGCCTCTTGTCGCCAGGATTAAAGATCGGCCGCTCGCTGGTCATGACGCCGGTATGCGCGATGATGGCGGCTATCGAACTTAACTGGATCAAGCTTGCAGCAAGATCGCCCTGGCGGAACCAAAGCTATCGAATCGGCTTTTTCCTGCATCCCATGATCAGGAGGGTCCCCATGGATAGTCCGTTGCTCAAGAAGCTGGTGCAGTTCTCCGATTTTTCCGAGGACGACAAGTGTCTCATCAACGAACTCACGTCAGAGCGACAGAAACGCTATGGTGCCCGCCAAGACATTATTCGGGAGGGTGAGCACTCCAAAGACATCCACGTAGTGCTTTCCGGGCTTGCATGTCGATATAAACTCCTCGAGGACGGCTCGCGTCAGATCATGGCATTCCTTGTGCCGGGAGATCCCTGCGATTCCGAGATATTCATCCTGGACGCGATGGACCACAACATCGGGACTCTGGCGCCGAGCGTGGTTGCGTCGATCTCAGGCACCCGCATGAAGGAACTGCTTCTCAACCGCCCTAGTATCGCGCTCGCCTTCTGGTGGAACACGCTTCAGGACGAAGGAGTGTTGCGCGAACGCATTATCGATGAGGGAAGGCGCGACGCCTATTCGCGCATTGGATTTCTGATATATGAAATTTTCGTGCGCATGCGGGCTTTCGGCGACATCGTTGACCAGAAGTTTGAATTCCCGATTACCCAAGTGGACCTGGCGGACGCGACAGGCCTCACACCTGTTCACGTCAATCGGATGCTGAAGCAGCTTCGCGAGCAAAATCTCATCGCGATTGATGGCACGACGTGGACTGTACTTGACCCTATAGGCCTGCGCAAAGCCGCTCAATACGAGGCTAGCTACCTGCATTTGGACCGAGCCAAACGGGAGCCGGCAAGCGAGGCGGGGCGACGGGTCAATGGTCTAATCTGATGAGGATTACCGGCGGTGAGCAGCCGATAGAGATGCCATCTAGGCCATCAAAACCGATCAATCTGACCGCAGCGGCGGAACCGATGCCTTGGGTTGAAGCCTGCAAAACCATCGGCGTGACCGGACCAAGCGAGCTGGTTGCGCTGGATGTTCGTGGCTTAACTCATGCAGACAATGGCCGGCTTAACGATGGTTCTCGGGAGACCGTATATGTCGTGGTCGCTGGTTTCGGCGTGTTGCGGTGCGATGATGCGGCTATGGAGTGCACCGCTGGCGACGTCATTTTCGTCCCGAGAGGCTGTCCGCACCGCTTCGAACGACTGGACGGAGAGATCAAGATCTGGACTATTTCGCCAGTGGGCGGCCCGTAGCCGGCAAACTGTTCCCTCACAGCTTCAGCCCCCGGAACTGCGCATTGTCGAGAGCTGGCGCAAAGCAGACAATCGTCTCTCAATTCATGACAGGAACCTGCCAGAGGCTAAATATTGTTTGGTGCTTCGAAAGCGGACACATTGGATGTTGAGCGTCGGGGACAGGCGTAACCGCGTCTTGAGGGTGGCTGTAGGGCATGCCGGGATCTAGCCTACCGACTTCTCTTCAGGCGTCAGCCCGCCAAGATCACCCATGACGACTCCGCGTTGGCGTCGCTCGTTACTCCTATTGTCAGACATCTGGCGTGTGTTGAGGGGGTAGGAGAACTTAAATCTGCTGATGCGGTTTTCGGACCGGTGGGATCCAGCCATTCCTAAGAGGAACATATGGGCCAAATAATCGCCCGATATACCGAGACCCGCGCCCCGCAAGGAAAAAAGACAGGGATAACCGACAGGGATAACCGAGAGGCTATCGTCAAAGCTCCCGACAAGACGAACAATTGGGATCATGATGCGGTCTATGTGACGGCGACAATCGGCGTTGAGTCGGAGCAAGGCGTGGAATCGAAATAGCCAGCGCCAGGGCAAATGAACGCGTTGGCCAAGACATGAAGCGGAGATCGACGATCTGCCGCGCAAGGGATTTGCCATTGGCATAGTAGCCTAGCGGTTATGCTTTCATCCGCTAGGAAAGCGCGCGGAGGGCAGCGGCATCCTTGACTTCCGGCGAACGTCGGCAAGTTCGTCAAGCAACCGCTACATGATCCCTGCCGAAGCATGGAACGATTTCGAGCTGGCGATGTTGGGCCCTCGCACTGTTCCCATTCAGTGCTGTGTTCCCGCTGATTGCCCGCCGCCGAAAGGTGGCGGGCTCTTTTTGCATCGTGGAACATACCTCCACCTTCGCAGTTTATAGCGTTCCGATTGCTGCGTGTGGGGAATTCATGAAGCGAGATTTTGCAGACCTGTGCGCTTGGGCGAGCGCACGGGGCATTACAATCTACCAGCGTTCAAAGACAGTATGGATCGCGGCTGGCGGCTATCGAGGTCGCGATTTGGAAGTTAAGGGGCGGTCGCCAGCTATTGCCCTCGCACTATGGATTGAGGCTACCCGGTACCGAGGCTCGATGTAGGCTGTTCTTGCAAACAATTTGCTCGCACCCGCGCCGAGCCAAGGTGGCCGGCGCCCTTTTTGCGGGGGGCGGGTGGGGTAAACCTGCCAGCCGCGCGGTGCGGCCTGAACCCTACAGCATGCCCACTACAGGGCAGGAGGGGACCTAACCCACCATCCGAAGCGGCATGTCATGACGGGAAATGATGCGTTCGAGTTCGCCTTCGTCCTCGATGCCGGCCTGAAACAGCGCCATCAGCTCACATGCTGCGTCGTTGGCCATGGCGGAATCCAGGCTGCACCGTCTCTCTGAACAATACCGGATAAGAACCCGCTGGAGCAGTTCGAGATCGGTTGGATAAATGGCGATGTCTGCTGGATGATGCATGCGCATGCTGTAGTCCTCCGCAAGCCGCTGCCTTTGTTCAGCAGCTTAAGGGAGCCGCTGAGCACCCCTATCGCATCCTGCTCCTGCACCGTCACTTAACTATGATATGTCCGCCCTGGATCTGCCGTCGCCAGCCACGTCGCCGCTCTGTTTCCCGATCTTGCTCGTCGGTGTTGGTCAACTAGGTTCTGTGGACAAAATGTTCAAACGTGATCTGCCAGGGGTCACTCTCCAAAGAGCGCTCTTCGCCAACCCAATGGAAGGTGTTTGCAGTGATCTCTGTGAATCGCCACCGCGCTTTGAGCCCGCGTGAATCCTCACCCAGCTGAACAATGTCCTTGCCCTCTGCCCGCCCGATCCGGCGCGGGTAATCTTGGTTGAGCGGGTCACTCCAAATGATGTGCCAACCACCGATCTCAGGATCGAAAACGCGTAAGGTCGTGCCATACATGGTGGATGGAGCGGGGCGCTTGGGCCTGATCCAGATGTCCTGAATCGCACGGCCTTCGAGTACCCAGTCGAAATGGATTTCCCCCGTCGATCTGTGTTTCGTGCCGTCATGGAGATGATGAATCGTCTCCATTTCCCAGCTTCCAATGAGCCACCCATAAAGCTCCATGTCCTTCGCGTATTCAGTTACCGGACCGTCGGATCCAAACCCTCCTGTTGAGCGGCATTAGACAGAGAATATCGCACAGTCTCCCTGACAGCCCTCTGTCAGGAGGTTCGCGAAAAGAACTTTTCAGCCCGCGTAGGTCGCGCAGATCAACGGGATACCCATCTCACCCGACGCGTCATTCAACACCGATCTTTGAGGAGGGCAGCTTTGTTTCGAGGACTGATGGACGAGGCGGAATTGGCGTTCTTCGCGCCTTTCCTGATCGAGAACCGCTCTCGAGGCGGCCGGCGTCCGCAGGATCATCGCAAGGTGCTGGACGGCATCTTCTGGATCACGCGGACGGGCTCGGCCTGGCGTGATCTGCCGGCCGAGTTCGGCAACAGGAACTCAGTTCAGCGCCAGTATCGCCGGTCGAAGGAAGCCGGCATCTGGGACGTCATGGTAGCAGCCCTTGCCGAAAGCGACGCGGCCGACACCAACATGCAGATGATCGACAGCACGATCGTGAGGGCGCACCAGCACGCAGCCGGCGGAAAAGGGGGATTCACAGAAATGCTATTGGCCCTTCGCGCGGTGGGCTCACGACCAAGCTTCATACCCGAACGGATGCGCAGGGCCGTGCTATCGGCTTCTGCCTAACGCCCGGGCAGGCGTCGGGCATGGCCGCCTACGGGGACCTCATGCAGGAGGAGGCGCCCGATCCGGCCGCGATGCTGGCCGACAAGGGGTATGACAGCGACGACATTCGCGACGATCTCGAGCGGCGCGGCGCAGGCCCGGTGATCCCGACAAAGTCGAACCGCAGAGTTCAGCGCCCGGTCGACAAGGCGACATACGGGCTGCGCAATCGCATTGAGCGCTTCTTCGATCGCTTCAAGCACTCCCGCCGCACCGCCACCCGATACGACAAGCTGGCTTCAAGCTTCCTCGGCTTCGTTCAACTCGCAACGATCAGACGGTGGATCAGGTTTGTCCGCGCTACCTAGTGCTCCCGAGGCATCGATCCCGCGCCGCAGGGAACACTTCCGCAAACTCGAAGTTCGGCTTCCACAACGGAGAACCAATATGACGGCCACTCGAAATTCAAACGACAATCGAATGCCAGAAAAGATCCCGTTTGGTGCGGTGGAGATATCGCGCAAGCAAGCGGAGGATGAAGTCAGGGCCCGACGCAGGTACAAAATGGCGAGGCGGGCTAGGGAATCGAGGCGAGGCCCGGTCATGCCTCGCATAGTTCTTGACGGACGCCACTAGCAGATCGCGGGCGCAGCCGTCTGGATCGACCTCTCTATCTAGAGATGGGGCACCCTTAAGTGGCACCCTCGGCACACCTGCGATGCCGAAGCTCCGAGCACCATAGGTTTCAAGGGATGGCGCATCCGCCGTGGGGGCGTGCCAGGGGTAGAGGTTGGTAGGGGACGAACTGGGCTCGCGTTGCGGAACCCGGGGGGTTCGTGTTCCCAAGACGACTTGCTGAGCGCAAGTTCTGGCCCGCGCGGAAGGCGAAGACCGCAGCCTTCGCGTGGTTCCTGCTGTCGGATGCTGCTGCATATGTGACCGGCAGGCAATACGTGGTCGATGGCGGGATACCGATGCTGTAAGTGGTCCGTGCGCCATGCGACCGCGATCGCCGTTGGAGCTCTGGTAGCGTGGGCTGATCGACGGGCGGCGAGAACCGCGCCTACGCTGGCCCGTTCAGATCCGTTGCCGACTTGCCGAAATCGATCATGTGATGCTCGTTGGCATGAGGGGCACTCAAATGCGCTGTTGATGAGGCAAACCGACCCGATCCGATCAGGTCCGCGCGGGTCGTCGCAGACGAGCGGAAACAGTTCCCTCGTTGAGCATGTCGCTGGCGCTCTCTTCCGAGCTTGCAGAACTACTGCCAGGCGAGCGTCGGCAACTGCCTGCTTTTTAAATCATCATCAACTCAGTTCGAGCAACCTACACCTTCCTCAGACCCCGCCGCTGTCTCTGCGATTATGGGCTTTGCGAACTGGCACACCGTCCACCGACCTCAGATTGACGCACGGCCCTTTCGCTGCAAAGATATTAACCACTTGTTTACCAAGCATCAGCAAGCGCTGACGATCGGAGGGGGTGTGGAATCGTTTCTGGGTACGAACCGCCTTAATTGGGATGATCGGGCCGAACTGCATTCGACTGACACAACGGGCAGCTACCAGATCGAAAACGTGCTGGCAGGAGGATCCAATCTCTATGAGCTTGAGACGAGCGAGCTCGGTAATATTGTCGGCAAGGATATCATCCATCTACAATGTCACATTGGGCTCGACACGATCAGCTTGAAAAATCTCGGCGCGCGCAGCGTGACCGGCCTCGACTTTTCATCAACTGCCATCGCCGCTGCGCGGGATTTCGCTTCCAAGGCAGGCACCGATGTGCGCTTCGTGGAAGCGCCGCTATTCGAGGCAGTCGAAGCGCTTGGCCGGACCTTTGACGTCGCTTACGTGACTTGGGGTTCGGTAAACTGGCTCGACGACGTGGGCCGGTGGGCGCGAGTGGTTGCCGATCTCCTGCGACCCGGCGGTCGGCTCTATATGGCTGAGGGTCATCCGTTGATGTTCCAGTGTGATCGCAAGGCCGCGGCACTCGAGTTGAAGCACGACTGGCGAACGCCCATAGCTCAGCCGCTCGCCTGGAACGAGGAACTTACCTATACCGGCGACGACCGGCGCTTGAAGCATCCTCGCTACTATGAGTGGATTCATCCCATCAGTGATGTCGTGAACGCCCTGATTTCAGCTGGGCTCACGCTCGATTTTCTGAATGAGCATGACACGGTTTCGTGGCAGCACTTTTCATTTGCGGTGAGGGCCGGCAAGAATATGTACGGCTTGCCAAAGAACTCTCCCAGGATTCCGATGGCCTATTCCATCGGCGCGACGAAGCGAAGCGCCGGTATGATCCCGTATCTCGCCGCTCCTAAAACCATGTGACGGTATGGATCCCGCTTAAACGACTGTCGCCTGCGGTCAGGGTTCTTTCCGAGCACAGGGCTCTTGCTACGACGCGCAGTCGAAGGCACCCGCCTTTGCCGAGCACCGGCTGGTCGGGTTTTGACGGCGATCTGGTTTGCAAGGCGAACGCCCTCACCTTGAGTGTAGCCGTTTCCTAAATCTTGCGTATAGGCCAGCCGCGCCGTGGAGCGCGGCTTATAAGGGGTTCACAACAGCCCAGGTTCGTGCCGTTTTCGCCGGTCTTCTCTGATTGCGGTCAGGGCAGGTGACGAAATCGCTTGTCGACGATTCCCATCAATATCAGTGTTGTCATCGGTGTCGTCGGCAGCGTGAAAACGTCGAGGGACCGGCGTCGACCCGAGATGACATCAACGTCGGAAGTGCAAAGTTTTCAGGAGTGTGAAGTTTAAAATTAAGCAATGAACGCTAGTGTTGGAGCAACGAGTCCATCCGAACACCGGAACCACACAGGGAGTTCCACCCCATTGCCCCTTTTCGGCGCTAGGTTCGGCGGGATGAAGGATGCCGTTTTTTCTTCGGTGAATATTCCGGCCGCCATGGCGGTCTTGGTTATTGCCATCAGCGCAGCATATGCGGACCATCAAAACAAAATTGTTTCGGACCAAGCCGCCCGCGCGGATGTCCTGGTCAAGGTAAATCTGATCCGCGCCAAGCTGGAAGGTAACATCAGCGGAAACCTTCAACTTGTGCATGGACTGGTCGCGACGGTCGTGACGGAACCCTATATGGGACAGCAACGCTTTGCTTCTCTCGCGAGAAACCTGTTCAGCGAAAACTCACAATTGAACAACATTGCCGGCGCGCCCGATCTGGTCGTTTCCTTGTTGTACCCGCTGAAGGGCAACGAGAGGGCGATGGGCCTCGACTACCGCAAGGATGATTGGCAACGCAAGGCCGCGCTAAGGGCGCGAGACGAGCGCAAGTTGATTCTTGCCGGCCCCGTCGACCTGAAGCAAGGAGGCCAGGGCTTCATCGGCCGTTTTCCGGTTTTCGTGTCGAGTGCGGGCAACAGCGAAAGATTTTGGGGCATCATATCCGCAGTCGTCGATGTGCAGCGCCTTTACAAAGCGAGCGGCCTGTTTGACGATGATCTCGGGATTGATATCGCGCTCATAGGGAGAGATGCCCTTGGCCCAAGCGGAGTTCAATTTTTCGGCTCTGCAGACATCCGCAAAAGCAATCCGGTGACGGCCGAAGTTCTGCTTCCGTCCGGCTCGTGGCAGATCGCAGCCGTCCCCAAAAACGGCTGGCCTTCGACGCCCAGCAACGCTTGGCTTTTGCGTACCATCATGGCCGCGGCCGGGGCGCTGATCCTGATCCCATTCCTGGTAGCAGGTCGGCTGCTTGGTGAAAGGCAGCGCAATTATACGGAACTGCGTCGATTGTCCCGACGCCTAGAACTTGCTCTGGAGGCGTCAGCCATTGGCGTTTGGGAACATGATCTCGCGACCAATGACCTGTCGTGGGATGATCGTGTCAACGAAATATATGGCAAGCCCAGCGATGGAGGTCCTCGCGGTTATTCGGATTGGGCGGGCGCAATACACCCTTTGGATCTGGCCCGCGCCAACGCAGATTTCAACAGTGCTGTGGCCAGCGGCGGAACATATTCGTCGGAGTACCGGATTGTCCGTCCAGGTGGTGAAATCCGTTACGTCCGATCCAAGGCCACCATATACCAAGCCCCAAACGAGACGCCCAAGATGATTGGCGCGGAATGGGATGTGACGGCCGACGTCCTGCTCAACAGCGACCTGGTTCGCGCAAAACAGCTGTCGGAGACGAAAAATGCAGAACTCGAGTCTGCCAAGGCGCGCATAGAGCATATCGCACTTCACGACTCTCTGACGGGTTTGCCCAACCGTCGTTACCTCGACCAGGTACTGAAAGACTACGCAGCAAAAGCTAGGCGAGACTGCGGTCATGTGGGCCTGCTTCACATCGACCTCGATCGGTTCAAGCACATCAATGATACACTTGGCCACGCCGCGGGTGACGCGATGCTGGTTCACGCATCTACCGTGCTGCGATCCAAGGTAGGGGAGGGGGGCTTCGTCGCTCGTATTGGCGGCGACGAATTCGTGGTCCTGTGCACTGTGCAGCTTACTAAGCAACTGGGGCTGCTGGCTGACGACATCATCAGCAAGATGAGCGAACCTGTTTACTACCAAGGCCACCGATGCCGCTTTGGTGCTAGCGTGGGGATTGCAGTCGAGAACGACAATGACATTGAAGGCAAGCATCTGCTGGTGAATGCCGATATCGCGCTTTACCAAGCAAAGACGCGTGGGCGCAACCGGTATGATTTCTTCACCGAGGTCATGCAAAGCGAGATCGTCGACACCAAGCGGATTGCCGACGAAGTTCTCGGCGGCCTGGAGCGCAATGAGTTCATAGCCTTCTACCAGCCTCAATTTAACGCAAAAACCCTCGAAATCGTCGGCGTGGAGGCGCTCGCGCGATGGAGACACCCAAAGCGGGGAATTTTAGCGCCGGATGCCTTCCTAAGGATTGCCGACGAGTTAAATGTCGTCTCGATGATCGATCGATCCATACTGAACCAATCACTTTCAGACTTTGCAAAGTGGTCCAATGCAAATCTCCATATACCACGCGTATCGGTCAACGTTTCAGCGCGACGTCTTCAAGATGAGGAACTCATAAAGAGCTTAAGAAAATTAAATATCAAAAAAGGAACGATTTCGTTCGAACTTGTAGAGTCTATTTTTCTGGATGGCAGCGATGATTTGATTGCATGGAACGTCAATCAAATAAAGGAACTCGGTATCGATATAGAGATAGATGATTTCGGCACGGGCTATGCCTCTATAGTCAGCCTGCTCAAGCTGCAGCCTCGCCGGTTGAAAATAGATCGACAGCTGATTATTCCAATCGTCAAATCTCCGCAACGAAGGCAGGTTGTGTCGTCGATCATTGAGATTGGCAAGTCCTTGGGTATCGAGATTATAGCAGAAGGTGTCGAGACTATGCAGCACGCACGGATGCTTGGAGATTTGGGCTGCGACATACTGCAAGGCTATGCCTTTGGTCATGCGTTGGATTCCGAGGGACTACAACTCTTTGTTCAGTCTCGGCGCCTGCGCGCAGTCAGCTAAGTGTCAGACGCGGCCCGGGGTTCAATCGGTGGGCGATATCCAACAATGCTGCGCCATCGCTTTAGCCCTGTCGACGAGTTCGCCGGCAATTAGGATCACCGGATCCAGCGCGGGTGGCGGTTTCCTCAGTGGACCCACGACAGGCCGAACAGGGCCGGGCTGGGGCAATGCGGGTGTCCACCGGCGTCTATAAATGCCTTTCCCGATTGCCGAAAACCCGGAAACTCTAGCCGCATCCGAGTATGCCGGTTCGCGCCACCCCGCTTGCGGCCATGATGTAATCGGCGTCGTCCAGATTGCAGGGCTCCTTAGTTTGCGTAAGCGGCAGCCTTTCGCCTCTTTTGCAACGAGCAGGTCTGGCGGTCATTGCTTCTAGTTCGACAATAATCCGCGTAGTTCGATAGTTAATCCGCGGGCATCGATGGCACGCCGTCCATGTTCTGGCGTCAGGTCGGGTGATGCGCGGCGATAGAGCTTCGTGCTGGCCGCGCTACTTCTCATCGAAGGATGCCTTCGCTGCTAGCGAGCGCGGCTCCTTCGGCCATTCCCAATCAGTTCCAGGAGCATGTCCTTGCGGTGCTCCAAACGGATTCCAGACGGCCAGGACGCGCGGTCAAACGGCCTCGTACCTCGCCCTTTATTCAAGCCGCTTCAGTGAGCTTTGGGCTCAATCAGGTCGCGAAAAACATCAAACCAGAAATGAAAATCGGCTGTCCGCCCAGCGAAATGTGCTTCCATGCCGCAGTAGACCACTGCCGTTGCCGCGTCTGGGCCATAGAGTTCCCGGGCCGCACTTGCAGCAGCAATTAGGTCGGCTGTATCCGACAGCATTAGGTCGCGAGTTGCGTCGATCCTTGAAGTCATTTGGTAGTTCTGTGGCGGTGATGCGTCTCGTCAAGAAGGGCGGCCAAATTCGGCAATAATAATCCGCCCACTTGCTCCGGCCGGCGTTTTTTTTTTGCCTGTCGAAACCAAACCAGCGCTGCCACGTTCGGCCGTAGGAGGTTTCGATGGAAGATGACGGCAGCGAACGGGAAGACCAGGGCATGCGGCTTCTTGCTCGGCGGCTGGCTAAAGAAGTCGGCATCTCGGAACGCCAGGCGCGTGACCTGATCAAGCTCATCGGCCCCGATTGGAATTCATTGCTGCGGGAGGCGAGGTTTTTGAGAGACCGCAATTAAGGGACGTCATGTGTTCAAGCAATACGCGGTTCGCGGCCAGAAATCGCCGGTATGCCGACGCGAGCAAATCGCCAGGCGTGCTGTTCTCACTGACCCGGCCTTAGCACCTCCTGCAGGTCGGAGCCGAAGGCGCTTTCGCTGGAGTGAAAAATTGAATATGTGGCAGCCATGGAAGTTATTTTTCCGGGAAACGGGATTAGCGGAACCTAAGATCTCCCCGCAGCTTGTTGCGGAATGGACGATCGAACCAAGCCTGAAAAGGTGGTGCCTCCGCCGCCGCCCGGATGGCAGAACGGCAGGGGCATTTTGATAGCGGTCTCAGCGGTTGTGGTTGGGGCTTGCGCGCTGTTCATCTGGTGGTTGTTCTCTCGATGAGCACGCGTGGAACCAACTTCCTTCACAAATGGATATCAAGCAACGTCCCGGAAACAGTCGGGGCGGATGTCAGCTCGGTTGCCCAACTCACCCAGAAGCTTTTTTCGGATGCGAAAGCGGCTGGCATCAGCAGCACAGAAATCGAGGAAGATACCGTCAGTTTGTACAACGCAATCCTTGACGCAATAGTACACCATGAGGCCGGCATGGCGGATTGAGGGAACGTCTGAATCTCTCCGCCTCATCGCCAGATCAGCCGTCCTTGCCGCCCCGGTTCACCTGTGACCGGGCTTCTCATGCCAAATGAGAGCTGCCGCAGGCCGCGCATGGCCACCTCCGGCCGCAGGCCAGGTGGACAAATGGTCCTCTTCGCGGCCGTGTTCCCGGGACTTGGCGGGCCGAGACCGGATAGCTTTGGCGCCCGCGCAATTTTTTTGCCTCGAATTCCAACATGGGCGCTCGTTGCGGCGGCGCTTGACGCATTTCGAGGACCTGTTCGGTGATGCCTGCTCGGCAAAGTATCGGCCCAGACGCGGTTTCGAGGAATCGCGCTTCCTGGCGAACATACCACCATGGTGGACCATACAATCGCGGCCGTCACCCGATCACGAGGCAAGTTCGCAGCGCTACTACTGCATGTCTCCACCTCCACGAGCCTGTGAGAAGGATTGAATCTCCTCGAGGTCAATCCTGCCATCGCCGTTCTCGTCGACGGCGTCAAATATCCGCCCGATCACGTCCTGGATCTCGCTGTGCGAAAGGGCTCCATCGCCGTCGGCGTCCATTATCGCAAACATTATTTGCATACGGGCAAAGTACATCATGCGGGGCCCCATGCGATCAGCCTTTCGAGATATCCTGCCCGCCTCGCGAGGCCCTTGTGCGATGTCCCGGTGCCAATCTTTGCGGCGCGGAGGTCCTCCTTCGGTACCGCCATCTCCCTGCTGTTTTTCCTGCAACATCTCGTCGATCATCTGGCGCATCATTTCACGCGTCTGGTCGTCGATATGTCCGGTGGGGCCGGGGGCGGCGTGGATCCAGACTGCTGCGTTGGCAGTTTAAGGTCCGGTGTCCCGCTCGTCTGGGCCATCGCCGGCAAGCTCAACAAGACCAAAGCAGCGGCAACTGCCGCCGGCCCGCATTGCACTTTCATCGGATTCTCCTTCCTTGGATGGTTGTGCCAAACTTTGGCATTCACGGCCAAACTTGCTCCTCAAACTTTGGTTCCGATTCGCACGCTCGGCTAGCAGCCGAGTCAGATGCCTCGGTCCTTTCCGACTGACGGTCCGCGATGTTCAGGTCGGGCAACGGGGGCACCTTCGCTTGCGTCTGGAAAGCGGTCGTCGACGGCATCCATTCAAGAAGAGCGGCTCCGTGCCGGCGCTGAGAAGCTAAGGAGGACTCGGCCAAGCCGGGAGCCTCGGGGTGCGCGAACGGCCCCGGGTTCTAACTGCCGACCGAAAAAGCGCCGGTCAGAACGAGGGCGAGCAGCCTGGAGCAGACATCGCCGAGAGACGGGCAGGACATCGAACACGCATAGCCGGTGTGCAGCCTCTCCAGCGATCTATGGTAGTCGGCCCACCACGGGCCGATATTGACGGTCGGGAGATTGGCTAAACCCACTCTGCGACGTCCACCGTAAGGTGTCCTTCCATGCGGGCGTGTTTGCGTGCGACGATGTCGAGACAGCGTTCGGCGGCTTCGCCGAAGAAGCTCATATCGGAAATCCCCGCGACAAGTCCGAGCAGCCAATGATTGTAGGCCCAGTTAATTGGCTGAGACACCAGGCCTTCTGGGTTGTCAGGCCAGGCAAAATGGATTTCGGTGGTCTATATGCGTACAGTCCCAATAGATCAGCCGGCCAGCTTGGAGCGTACCAATTCGCGACTGCAACGAAGATTGCGTCGGTTAATTTCAAAGCCAGGGCTCCGCCAGCACTGGCTGCCGGTCGTGACGCTCAGCCTTTGTTGTCGAGCTCCTGCAAACCCCTTTGGATGGCTTCGATGAGCATCGCCGTAGAGTAGGGTTTCTGAACCCAGCCGAGTGGTCTTGCCGCTTCGGCTCGAAGCTTTACGTCGCGGTCAGCGTGCGCGGTTGCAAAGATGCACCGTATGCCGAAGTCCCGGTAGAGTTCCAACGCTGCGTCAATTCCGTCCCGCTTGCCAAGCAAGCGGATATCCATCAGGGCAATCGCAGGCTGAGCCGAGCGCGCAATTATGATGGCCTCCTCGGCTGTACTGGCTATCCCAGCCAAGACAAAACCTGCATCGCCAAGACTAGCCTCGACATCGATGGCGATGAGGTAGTCGTCTTCGACGATCATGATGGATGGTTTGCCGGAAACTCTCGCTTCTGCACCAGTCCCATCGTCTCTGGAGAAAACTAGCTGAGGTCTGGATGGTCGGCTCGAAACCCCCGTCCGGCTTGTCTCAACTATTGCCGTTTTTAACGTCAAAGCCGTTCTCCCCGGGAGCCTGAGAAAAAATCACGATGCAACGAGACGGATCTCGCTCAACTTCGAGAATCCCACCAATCTGTCGCGCCAATCCCTCAACCAACCGCAAACCTGACGAGGAATGACGCACCGCCCTCAGATCGAAACCTGAACCTTCATCCTCTACCGTCAACACCTGCTTTTGACCGTGCTGCTTGATCCCAACCCGAATAATGTTGCTTGCCTTGCCCGCAGATCCATGTTTGACGGCATTGACCAAAAGCTCATTGAGTATGAGCGCAAGCGGCATCGCGATATCGTTGGGCAACTGGATGGGATCGGCGTCGCAAACGAGTTGGACGTTCGCTGGAAACACCTGCTTTGTCGTTTCGCAAATAGCCCCGAGAAAAAGTGGCGCGCTGAAATTGGATGCATCTGGCGTGTCGTAGAGGACACGTTGAGCCGCAGCCATGGTCGCCACTCGCTTGCTTGCCTCGTCGAGCGTCTTGCGTGCCTCCGAATTTTGACTGGTCCTGGCCGCTACCGAAAGCAAGGACTTCAACATCATCATGTTGTTCTTAACGCGATGGTTGAGTTCGTTAAGCAGGATCCGCTGTTGTGTCTCAGCTTGCTTGCGCTCGCTGACGTCGACCAGCATGTTGATGCCGCCGACAATTTCTCCAGCTGCATCCCGCATCGGTGTCGGATAGGGAATGAATGGAATCCGCGTGCCGTCCGGCCGCTCGGCAATTGCCTCAACTCCCCGGACCGGCCGCCCTTCACGAAGGGAAACAGCCATTGGACACTGGTCGTGAGGAAGTGGCGTTCCATCTGGCCAATAGAGCTTCCAGGTGACGCACCATTCATCACTGCCGATCACCGGCGTGCGGCCGGCGAGTTCGACCGCTGCCTCATTGAAATAGGTGATCTTGCCCTGCTCGTCGGTCGTGTAGATTGCAGCAGGGATGGCGGCGAGAAGATCCTGAAGGTGACGTTCACTGTCGCGCACCTTTGCTTCCGCGATTTTCTGCGCAGTTATATCCCGGGCAATTTTGGAGGCGCCAACGATACGGCCCGCTGCGTCTCGGACAGGCGATATCGTCAGAGAAATGTCCACTAGCGACCCATCCTTGTGGCGCCGGACTGTTTCGAAATGATCGACAATTTCGCCCTTGCGTATCCGACCCAGGATGAGCGGCTCCTCTTGCAGCCGATCCGGAGGGATGATGATCGTGATGGGCTTGCCGAGCACTTCCGAGGCCGAATAGCCGAACAGGCGCTCAGCTCCGCGATTCCATGTCAAAATGATCCCATTCAAATCCTTGCTGACGATCGCGTCATGGGAAGACTCCACGATTGCTGCCAGCCTCTGAGCAGCATTTTCGCCCTTTATGCGTTCGATGCCGAAACCGAGTTGACGAGCGATGGTCCGACCCGTTTCAATCTGCTGTTCCGAATACTCTTGAGGCTGGTCGAAGTAGGCCATGAATTTGCCCAGAAGCCGTCCACCTTGTGTGATCGGAATGAAGTAGACCGCACCGATGCCCTCAGTCCGGATCGCTTGTTTCAATTCTTCCGGCAAATCCGCTTGCTGTGCATCGTCGACACAGATCGGCTGCGGATCTTGGCTCTGCGCTGACCAAGGCGAGTGTCCTTCCACCGCTACGCGGTAAGTGTCGGACAGGCCACGCCAAGCCACAAACTTCATGCGCCCGTTTTTATCCAACAGCAATATCGAAGCACGCTGGCATTGGAGCGCACGTTGGATTGCATCGAGCGCCGGCGCATACACATCCTCTTGCGTGCGCGCATGCTGCAGCATTTCGGTGAATCGATGTATCGCACCCTGCTCCTCGGCACGTTTGGCAAGCGCCGCCTCAACCCGCTTGCGCTCGCTGATATCGTGCTGAACACGTACAGCGTATCGAAATGACCCGTCGCAGTCATGAACGCTCGACGAATTCACAACAGCCCAAAAAACTGATCCATTCTTGCGAACAAATCGCTTTTCAAGTGTGTAGCTGTCGATCTCGCCAGCCACTTGCCGTCGATACTGCTCGCGATCTGCTTCAGCATCGGCGGGAAAGGTGCGGTCAAAAATCGATCGCCCAATCAGCTCATCCTGCGAGTAACCCAAAAGGTCACACAGATAGGAATTTACCCGCAGCAGCTGGCCTTCGGCGTTTGCTTCCACGATACCTGCGGCAGCGTTCTCATAGGTAATGGCAAGCCGCCGCTCCTGTTCGCGTATCAGCTCCTGCGCCTTGACCGTTTCAGTCACATCGGTGGTGATACAGCGGGTATTGAGAAAACGGTCACCCAATGCGCGAACGTTGGAGGTTATTTCTACCCAGCGGATCGAGCCATCTTTGGCCCGCAGCCGCGCGCGGTGGTTTTGAAGTTCCTCCCGCCGGGACAGGCGGTCCAATATGTCTGCAATAGCAACCGGATCTGCGTGAAATTCGCGAATGTTGCGGCCTACATATTCCTCGGCCGTGAATCCCAACATTTGCAATTCTGCGCGATTGGCACGCAAGATGGTGCCATCTTTCCCGACGAAGTGAAGTGCGATGGCGGCATTCTCGAAGAAATCCTCAAACTCATTGGTGAGTATCGGGTCGGGCACCTCCGAGAGAGAGGCTATCTCGTCGACTTGAGCAGGAAGAACCCCTTGCTTCATTTGGTACCCCGTCTCCCACAAGCCCCCTCAAACGCTTGTGGGGATGAAAAGTTCCAAACTGATCGCTTTAATCGGCGCCAGACGCATCAGATCCGTTAACCCAAGGTGCATGAACATCGCGGATCCCATGCTTGAGGGCCGCCCGGATAGGTTCAAATGCAGCAGAGGAGCCAGAAGAAATCGCCTGCCGTGCGGCCCGAAGCACTATGCGTCGGCACGATTGTGCACGGGTCGAGGTGGTTGAGCAGTGCGTCGGCAATTTGCCCGTTGGGGTCTTCCACCTGCCTCTCAAGCCGAGCGTGCCGTGCGCCATTGCTTGGGCCATCATTGCTGCTGGAGACGACGAAGCCCGCGAATAAAAGTCTCTATCGCGGCTCTTTGCGAAGGTTGAGATAAGTCGCATCGAACTCAGCGGCTCGCGCCAAGCGATCCCAGTTCGTGATGGTCACCACCTTACGCTGCCATGTGATAAGGCCAGCACGGCGCAATGCCATGAGCGTCCGATTGAGATGGACAACAGACAGCCCGACCGTATCCGCCAGCATGCTTTGCGTGACAGGAAATTCAAATGACCATTCCCGGGTCAAGCCGACGACCTCCATGCGCAGGAACATCTCGCAAATGATGTGCGCCAGGTGGGCCTCTGCGGACCGGCGCCCGAGGCACGCGATCCAAACCCTCTGGATGGCGGCATCCACCGCCAATACCGTTGTCAGCACGCGGAACAGGTGCTGGTGGGTCTCGGTGATCCGACGCAGCGTATCATGCCCGATGAACGCCATGCGAGTTGGCGCCAAAGCAACGACGTTGTGGTCCATAACGTGCAACAGGAATGCATGCAGGTCCACGAAGTCGCCTGGAATGTGGAGGGCCGTTATCTGGCGCCTGCCGTCGGCGAAGGTGACATTTCTTCCCGTGATCCCCGAGACGATAACGCAGCTCTCCTTGGGTTCGGAGTGCTCCACGACGATTTCGTCGTCGACTTCGTAATCACGCACGCGCCAGGGGCCGTCCTGAAGTACTGCCCGGTCTTGGACCGTGAGATCGTCCCGTCGCTCCAGCACCTTGAACAACACGGATAAATCGAAACCTGATCTGTTCGGCAGTATCATCTCACCTGGCAAGGGGTTACCTCCTTAATGTCGAGCGGGCTCAAAAGCTCAGGTCAGGTAGTATCGTGTCCCATACCTCACCCCATCACTTGGAAGTAGTCACGTTCCGAGAATCGCCGAGTGTCGGACCAATATGATGGTACGACTGTCTGCGGGGTCGAAGGCGGCAAGCTAGCGATTCATTTTTTTCGCACGGACATCACAGTGGCGTCACCGAGCGCTCGCCCGCGTGCTGCACACCACCCACGCCGGCGAAGACAAGCTGCATCTCCCCTCATGATCTCCACCTAAAGAACGTAAAGCTGCACGACGCCGAAGGTTCCGCCACACATGAAGAAGGCTTCATATCTTGCCGTGGAGCGACACCTTCACGCCGCCGCATCCGACCATGGTCACCAAGTTCCGGGTTCGTCCTAAACTGTGGCCACCCAAGATGTCGGATCAGCTTGCGGCAAAACCTTCAAGCACGTTTGCAGAGCTTGGGCCAAGAATGGGAACCCGCGTTGCAGTCGAAAGTTCTTGATGATGGCAAATCACCCGATCACGAGCGTGCTCACCTCAATCGGCACATTGACCTCTCGGCCGGCAGCATTCCTGGTGTTGCTGGCTTACGCCGCCCTTTGGCTATTTTTCGACAGGGAAAGTTTGAACTGGCATGGCGCGGCGACCCTGTTCACCTGGGCCATGACACTGTTCATTCAGCGCGCAGAGCATCGCGACACGCAGGCGATCCATGCCAAGCTGGATGAGATGTTGCGAACGAATAGCTCGGCATCAAACATCACCAGAATCGATGATGAAGAACCAGAGGAAATCGAAAAGCATCGCACTCGTAAACAGCAGGGCGATTGAGATGTGCCAAGCGGACTCGCGGCGCCACGGGCGGGCGCGGACCCAGTGAGGTTTGGCCTAAATCTGCGAAGGCTGCTCAAGGGCCTCAAATACGTGGCCGTTGCCGTCGTCGCCAGCCTGATCACGTTGCTGAGCATAAACTTGGCACCAGAGCCACGCATTTTGCGAACGCTTGTGCCGCACCGTTTCGACGCGGCGGATCCTGAATTTGTCAGGAGCATGAGCAGTTATTCGCAAGGACAGCTGTTCGAATCAAACTCGGTACAAACCCTTGTCAACGGAGATGAGATCTTTCCTTCGATGCTGCAGGCGATCCATGCGGCTCGCTCTACAATTGATTTCGAGACCTATATCTATTGGTCGGGGGTCGTCGGTTATGAGTTCGCGAGCGCGTTGGCAACCAAAGCCCGAGACGGTGTCGAGGTCCGTGTGCTCGTTGACTGGGTCGGCAGCCTGCCTTTTGATGAAGAGCTGATCGAGATCATGACAAGCGCCGGCGTGCGGTTCCAGCGCTATAGACCTATCCATTGGTATACGTTGGATCGTGTAAACAACCGGACCCATCGCAAGCTGCTGATCGTCGACGGGCTGGTCGCGTTCACCGGCGGCGTCGGTATTGCCGACAACTGGCTCGGAAACGCCCGCAACCCAGATGAGTGGCGCGACACGCACTATCAAGTCAAAGGACCCGCAGTGTCTGCCTTCCAGGCGGCTTTCGCGGAAAACTGGTTGGAAACGGCCGGGGAGACATTGCAGGGTGAGAAGTTCTACCCACCCTCCGAACCTGCGGGGACGCTTGGAGCTCAGTTGATTCTATCCTCGCAGCCAAATGGCTCGGAGAACATGGAACTGATGATGCTGGCCGCGATAGCTGCCGCCAAGGATCATCTTCGCATCGGAATGGCCTATTTCGTGCCTGACGATATTGCCCTGCAGCAGATCCTGGACGCCAGGAAACGAGGGGTAGCAGTCGACGTGATCGTGCCCAACTGGCTCACAGACGTGCCCCTGGTCCGAAAGGGCTCGCGGTACTTCTGGGGCGACTTGCTCAAAGCTGGGGTCCGGATCTTCGAGTTCCAGCCAACGATGTATCATCCCAAACTCCTGATCGTCGACGACGTCTGGACGAGCTTTGGCTCTGCCAACCTGGACGAGCGCTCTTTGCGACTGAACGACGAAGCCACGCTGAATGTCTACGGCCGGGATTTTGCCAAAACGCAGATCGACCTGTTCAGCCAGGATCTTGCGCGATCAAGGCAGATCAGTTTGGGCGAATGGGAAGCGCGCCCCCTGACCGAAAAAGTATCGGACTGGCTGGCCAGCAGACTACACTCGCAACTCTAGAGCCTCTTGGTGGGCGAGTCCCCGCAAACGGCATCTGCGCCCGTCAAATGGCTAATATGGTGCGCCACGCGCAAGAATGGGAGCAACCCCGCAATAACACCGAGCGAATTGCTCAAAACGCGCCCTGCAACTTCATCGGCCGATGCATGAGTGCCCACCTTGTCATACACGCAGCGCCAGCGGCGCCGGGAACACGGAACTGTTCTCGCTAGTCACTGATTTCTTTCACGCCCAGTTCGGGCTGATCGGTGTGTGGGTCATTCCATGCCGGCCAAGCCGCCGGCACTTGGCCCCATCTCACCGCCGCCGAAAACCTACGCTAACCCACGCTGCATGGACTTGCCGCAGACGTCGGCGAAGGAGAATTTGCGAGGAGCTCGACTGGCGCGATGAGCGGGTCCGTTCGCTTTCGGGCCGCCAGCTGAGCAGCGGCGAGATCTCCCGGGCGTTGATGCACCGGTCGCGCCTCCCGATCCTCGACGACCCGACCACGGGGCTAGACGCCCGCCGGGCGCTCCACCTGGACATGCGCGATCGTTGCAAGGCGAGGTATCGCCGTGCTCTGGCGACGCCTTTCATCGAAGAGCGCGCGCGCGGGAACAATGTCGTGGGTCGGCGGTGCAGACCGCGTCGCCGCCGACTCGGGTGGCCAGCACGGAGGACCCATTCGCCCCTCTACAGTAATCTGCCAGAGCGTCATAAGCGTCATGTCATGCTCAAGGAGCGAGCTGGACGGCCGCCGCTCGATCCGCCGGATGCGCGCGTCACTGAAATG
Organism: Mesorhizobium sp. B2-2-4; assembly: GCF_006442375.1. Taxonomy (NCBI): domain Bacteria; kingdom Pseudomonadati; phylum Pseudomonadota; class Alphaproteobacteria; order Hyphomicrobiales; family Phyllobacteriaceae; genus Mesorhizobium; species Mesorhizobium sp. B2-2-4. The sequence goes on from NZ_VFWB01000004.1 coordinate 512,232, forward strand.
AGTATCACTCGTGAAGAAGACTGTCGGAGTGCTTTTCTGCATGCGGCATTCCCAACCGGACTGCCTGCGAAAGCGCCGAAGCGCGAGCACAATGCGGGCAGCATCGGTCCATCGCCGCCATCGGCGTCGAACTCCATCCAGGCTGTGCAGACCGATCTAGCGTAGGGGATCCAACCAACCAAGACAGATGAGTTGCTGACAGGCGACGGTGAAGGGGAAGGCGGCTCGCTTCGTTTGCGGCAATGGCATGCTGGGGACTTCGGTCGATGCCGGTGGAGTTCGCAATTCCTGACAGGGCCATGGAACAACCACTCTCTGCGGCAGTTGTCCGGCTCAGGAGGCGAGATGAGTGCGACCATAGAGTTCTTTCGAAGCTGGCTGCAGGAGAATGTCGGCAATGTGCCTGCGGACGCACCAGTCACCGTCGCAGGGCTCGTGCAGCAGTTCGAACAGGATGCGGATGCTGCCGGATATGGGCGCGAGGTTCGCGAACAAGAGATCGACAACATAGAAGACGCCATCCAGCAAGCCCTCGACAAGGCGAATGCGACCAGCGAGTTGCAGGCGCCGCGTCAGGAAGATGACTCGCTTGCTCCGGTCATCGACGCTCTTGAGGCGGCAGAACCCGAATAGTCCGCTTCTGCCGGTAGTGACTGTGGTGAGAGGGGCCGCTGATCATGGTGTGCTGTGGAATATTGTGTCGTCCGACGAGACACGCTGTCCTCGGCGGAGACACGCTGTCCTCGGCGGCCCATCAAGTCAACCAGAGCGCGTTCACAGCACGACGAGCGCTCATGGACAAGTGTCGCTATCGGTGGGACATTGGCGACGCCCTCTCCCCCAGAGTTGCCTACTCCTCTGCCTCCACGATCTTGTCGAGAACAGCTTCAGGCGCGACGTCGCGCTTCAGTTCGTTCAATTCATCATCCGCTTCCGTGCGAATATTCAAGCGCCTGGCAATCTCCTCGACCATCTTGATAAGCTTGGTCGTCTCATGTTCGTTCAGCAGGCTCACCTGAAGATCGAGGTCTGCTCTGGCATCGTCCTCAGCGGCCATCCGGTTCTGGTTGATGAGCACGAACGTGGACAAGAAAATCGCCTCCACGGATGCAATCATTGCAAGGATGACCAAGGATGGGTCCCAAGGCTGAACAAAGCCAACGGGCTTAATGTTGAGGACGATCCAGCCGCCGAAGAAAACAAGATGAATATAGACGAAGATCATGCTGCCTGCGAACTTGCTGATTGCTGCCGCAGCGCGTTGCTCCGCAGTGGCTGCTTTCGCATCGCGCTTTCGTCGTTGAACAATTGCTTCGATGTTGCGGGCCAAGGCCGGAGCGAGACCGTCCGCGGCTGGTCTGGTTGGGGTGGCGTGTCCTATGTCATTGCCTGAGGCATTCGGGCTCACAGTTCTCTCCGTGTCTGCACCTGACCCACCTAACTGGCCGGTTGGCGTTTCGATCCATGCAGTCTCAGGAGCGTTGACCTAATCTCATTACGATGGCTCACCCAGTGAGAGACCTGTCAGAAGACGTTGTGATAGCGAGACGGTCACCGGCACGGATGGGCCTGGCGACGCTGATCGTGCCTTCCATACGATTGCGATGTCGAGTCCGGGGCTCGCACAAGCGACGGCATCCGCGGCAGAGCGGGTCCGCGCGCGAGAGTTGGGGCCGCACACCTCGCCCGCGCTCCCCGTGAAGAGAGCTGGCGCACCGATATCGCAAACAGCCTACGGCGTAAAAAAATCCGCGCGTTTATCCTAAGCGTGAATGTTATGCCAGCTACTATGTCGACGAGGTGGCCAGATGCGCCGGCATCGCACGCAGCTCTGATCAGTTTTCCGCGCCGTCGCTACTCCTTTGTTCTTATTGCTCAACTGCGGAACCGCTCCGAATTTCCAGGATCATTTTTCCTGGAAAAGGCAAAGAATTCTATGCACGCGTCACCATTTATCTGAGACAACTTCTTTTTCTGAGACAATTGCTCTCGGTTAGAATGTCTGCGGCTTGAGAAATTCGTGGGCAGTTTTGGAGCAAAGAGTGGTTCACCACGACCGGCTTTGTCTGGCGACCAGACTGGTGCTGATCGCCTCAAGCTTTCTGGCGGTGCTGGTCGCTCGCGCTCAGGCGCAGGACGCGGACCGCGTCATCAGAGATCAGACAACTGTCATTGAGCGGTTCGAGCCGCCGCCTCGGCGGCCTCCAAGTATCACCGTTACGCATGCCGCGCCGGTCGCCGGCCTGTCCCCCGAGCAGCTCAAAACCATCCGCTTCCGGCTCCGCAAAATCGACCTCGAAGGAGCGGTGACGCTCGATCCGGCGATCTTCTCTGCGCTTTGGGGGAAACTGATTGGTCGAGAGGTTTCACTCCTCGATATGAAGGAGATCATCGACGGAATCGAACGCATCTACCGTGAACACGATTACTATGCGGCGGCCCTGGTCCCGAAGCAGGATTTCAGCAGCGGCCGGATCCGCATCGTCGTCTACGAATCCTATCTCCGCGATGTTGTCGTGGAATCGGATCAGCCCGGTCTCGAGGAACGGCTGAAGCCGTATATTGCCCGCATGGTGGCGGAACGACCGGTCCGTGTCTCTCACCTTGAGCGCTACGCCTTGCTCGTCGCCGATATCCCCGGCTTCACGGTGGAGGCCAAGCTTTCCAAGGTCGAGGACGATCCGGCTGCGGGGAGGCTTGTTTTGAAGGTCGACTTCAAGAGGAGCGGGCTCGATGCCCGCCTCGACAATCTGGGCACGCCATCAACCGGGCCGCTGCAGCTTTCCGGTATCGCGCGCGTCAACGATGCTCTCGGATTGTTCGAGGGCACCGAGGCGCTCGCGGTGACCAATCCCGCCGACCCGGACAAGCTCGTGTTTCTCCGGTTCGGGCAGGCATTTCCGCTCGGGCCGTCGGGGTTCGTCGCCGGGTATGAGTTCGGCCAAGTCTGGTCGAATCCGCTGGACGACGACGACATTCACGTCGGGAGCACGTTCGGAAAGGCTTTTTTGAACTACGCGATTGTGCGCACGATCGACCACAATCTCTTCGCCAAATTCGCGATCAATACCAAGGATGTGGCAGTCGACGTCAATGGCGATCCGGCGGCGCGCAATAGCAATCGATGGCTGACGGCGGCAGCCACGTTTGACACCACCATAGGCGGTGTCGCCGTCGTCGCCGAGGCCGGCCTGGGCCGGGGTTTAAGCGGTCTCGGCTCGAATACCGAGAACGCCGATTTCACCTACATGTTCGGTGAAGGCACGCTCTCACGCGACATTACCGATACCCTCACGGCGCAACTGCAGTTCACCGGCCAGTACGCCTTCACCGAGCTCCCTTCGGCGGTCCGCTTCGACCTGGGAGGCGACCCCTATAGCCGAGCCTTCGACAGCTCCTCGATCACCGGCGACGATGGCATCGCGGCCGCGTTCGAGCTTCGGAAAGGGATCGATGCCGCCATGCCGTGGCTGGCTAATCCCAGCCTGTTCGGATTCGTTGACTATGGAGCGGTGTGGAACCCGCCGGGCAGGGATTATGAGTTCGCTTCGCTCGGTTCCGTCGGTATCGGCATCCGCGCCGGGATCGGAACCCACCTCAACCTCCTGGCCTACGTGGCTACGCCCTATAAGGATGAAGCCCAGCTCGGTGTCGAGGGCGCCCTGTTCCGCGTCGCGGCGGGGGTGCGCTTCTAACCATGCGTCCTCTACGCTCAAACCTCGCCCAGCGCGTGGATCCACGCTCATGAAAAGGAATTGCCCATGATCACGATCCGTTCGATGTCCGTGACCAGCCTCGTGGCTCTAGTAAACCTGGGCGTCTTATGTAGTACGGGCGTGCGCGCCGACACCCTTCCCCGGATCGAAGGCGACACGCCGGCAAGCGTTTCTGCTGTCATAGCAGAGATCCAATCCAAAACCGCGTACGCGCACACAAGCTGGGGCATGCGCGTGGTCGATCTCGACGCGGGGACTGTGCTTGTCGATCAGGCGGCCGACCGGTCGCTCACTCCGGGGTCGATCATGAAGGTCTACAGCACGGCCACTGCGCTCGACCTGTATGGGGCGGACTACCGGTTCCATACCCCGGTCTACAAAGCTGGGCCGGTGTCGGAAGGCAGGCTTGACGGCAATCTGATCCTGGTCGCCTCTGGAGATTTCAGCTTCGGCCTGCGAGAGCAGCCTGACGGCACTCTCGGTTACAACAATTTTCCAGAGATCGACCACAACTATGCCGACACCGGCTTTGCTGGGGGCGCCTTGGTCAAGGAGAGCGACCCGCTAGCCGCCCTGGACAATCTGGCGAAGAGGGTTCATGCCTCCGGCATCGCGGAGGTCAAGGGCGACGTCATCATCGATGCGCGGCTTTTCGAAACCCATCGCGACCCCACGGACGGGATCATTTCCCCGATCTGGCTCAACGAAAACGTCATCGACATCATGACGACGGCGGCCGGCGCGGGGCAGCCGGCCAAGATCGATTGGCGACCCAAGACCGCGTCCGTCAAGGTGATAGGCGCCGTGATGACCGTCGCAGAGAATCCAAAGCCCATCACGATCGAGTCGCCTGCCCCTGGAGAGATTCGGGTCAGCGGCGAAATCGCCGCCGGAGTTGCGCCCACCTTGAGCATCTGGCATGTGCCGGACCCTGCCGCCTTCGCTCGAACAGCGTTCATCGAAGCTTTGCAGCGCGCCGGAGTGAAGGTAGACGCGAACGCGCTTGGGCCAAATCCAGTTGACGAACTGCCGGACGCGGCGGCCTATTCCCCTGACAATAAAGTGGCCGAGCACGTCTCGCCTCCGCTCTCGGAATTCGTCAAGGTCGTTCTCAAGGTCAGCTACAATCGCGGCGCCCATTTGATGCTGTGCCTTGCAGCCGTGAAAGGCGGAAGCCGAGACTGCGTGGCTGGAATCGGCAAGGAGCTCGAACTGCTCGACCGCCTGGGTGTGTCGCGGCAAAGCACTTACGTCTTCGACGGCGCCGGCTCCGATGATCACGCCAAGACAGCGCCCGTGGACCAGACAACGGTGCTCACGCGAATTGTCAAGGAGCCGTGGGGATCGGCCATCCGGGACGGAATGGCCATCCTGGGTGTGGATGGAACACAAGCTGCGAACGGTCTTGGAACCCCGGCGGTCGGGCATATTCACATCAAGGATGGCACACGGGTGATCTCCGCGCCCGGAGATTATCAGGGCATCATCATCGCCAAGACCCAAGTCGGCTATATCGAGGCGAAAAGCGGCCGCGAGCTCGCTTTTGCGATCTTCCTCAACAGCGCTCCTTTTGGCTCGGTCGAGGATTTCATCTCCGCCGATCACGACATTGCTGCAATTGCCGCTGCGATTCAGCAGGCCTACTAGGCGCGACGCTTCTGAGGCAGGCATGGTAACACCCCACAGCACTCCCAGCTTTTATATCTTCAGTAGCAGCGCCTTTATGCGCGTTCTCTTCGGATTGGCATTCTCATTGGTACGTCGGTACGTCGTGGCGATCGAGCCGCGGCCGCATTGGAGGAAGAGATGGAACGAACGATGTTCAAGAGAACGCGAAGCGGCTTGATGGTTGCCTTGGGCGTCGTGGCGCCACTTTGGGGTGCCGGAATCGGCGCGGCCGCAGCCGAACTCGACCTTCCGCCCGCTATCCGCTCGATTATGGACGCGCCACGCTATTCCGGGGCGATCTGGGGCCTCCGGGCAGTCGATCTCTCCTCGGGAGCCACGACGGCGGCCTATGGCCCGGACTCGCTTTTCTTCACCGGTTCGGTGCGAAAGCTGTTCTCGGTCGGTCTCGCGCTGAACGCGCTCGGCATAGATCATCGCTTCGAGACGAAGGTCTATCGTCTCGGCGAGGCAGGGGCAGACGGCACGCTTCAGGGAAATCTCGTCTTGCTCGCAAGCGGGGATCTGACCCTTGGCGGACGAACTGCGGCCGGCGGCAAGATCGCCTTCACCAACTTCGATCACACCGAGGCCAATTCGCTCGGCAGCGCGACCCTCACGGAGGCCGATCCGCTGTCCGGGCTGAATTCCATTGCAAGGCAGGTCGCCAAATCCGGAATCAAGGCCGTCACGGGCGATGTCGTCATCGATGATCGCCTTTTCGATCATTTCCGCGTGCCAAACGGGAATGTTCTGATCACACCGATGATCGTGAACGACAACCTCATAGACGTGACCATCCTGCCGGCTGAAGCTGGACAACCGGCCGCGGTGGACTGGCGACCTAAAACAGCGGCCTTCACCGTCAGTTCGCAGGTGATAACCGTCGCCGCCAGCGAACCGATGGAAATCTCCCTCGAGATCTCGCCAGCCGACCCCAAGATCGGGATCGTCAAGGGCCAGATCCCTGCCGGCTACAGGCCGAGCCTGCCCGGCGTCGCAACATTGGTCCAGACGTTCCCGATCGTCGAGCCGTCTTCCTTTGCGCGCACAGCTTTAATCGAGGCGCTGGGCAGGGCGGGAGTCTCAGTTACGGCATCGGCGACAGGCCCGAACCCGGTCGCGAAGCTTCCTTCGAAAAGCGCCTACTTACAGTCAGCGGAAGTCGCTCGACTCGTTTCACCGCCATATGCGGAATACGCGAAGCTGATCCTCAAGGTCAGCCACAATCTCGGAGCCAATCTGAGCCTTGCGCTATTTGGACTGACGCAAGGAGCAAGAACCATTGAGACGGACCTCGCAGCCGAGCGGAATACGCTGATAGGTGAGTACGGACTTTCTCCCGACGGCTTCGATTTTCCGACAAACGGCAGCGGCAGCCCCGATAGCCGTGCGACACCCGGCGCCGTTACGGGCCTCCTTGCGGCAATGCGGAAGACGAAAGCGTCGGAAGTTTATTTCGACGCTCTTCCCGTTCTCGGGGTCGATGGTTCGCTAGCCACAGTCGGGATCGATCCGCCAAATCCCCTCATTGCGCCAGGCGTGGGAAACGTGTTTGCGAAAACCGGGACAACAGTCGCGGACGGCACGCTCAAAGCCCAGGTCTTTGCGGGATACATCAAATCGAAGGCGGGAAAATTGCTGGCCTATGTCACTTATGTGAACAACGTCGCGCCAATCGGGAGCATTGCGGACGTCATCAAGGTATTCGCGGACGAGGGAGCGATATCTGCGATTTTGTACGAACTCAACTGATGACCGCGAGATTTCCCATTGGGTGCCGTGGGGCACGTTCCAACCGCCGGAGCAGATGATGAAACATTCGAAATTGGCCTCTTGGGCGGGAGTCGCGATAGTTGCCTGCCTCCTGCCGAAACTGGCCTTCGCCGAGCCCGTCACAACTGACCCCGTGACGACTGACCGTGTCACCGAGGTTCTCCCAAAACTCGATGCCATTATCCGCGATGGCATGTCGCGAACCGGCGTGCCCGGCTTGGCGATCGCCATCGTTCACGACGATGCGGTAGTGTTTCTCCGCGGCTACGGCGTTCGCGAGGTGGACAAGCCTGAGCCCGTCGACCCCGACACTGTGTTTCAGCTCGCCTCGATGTCGAAGCCGATTGCGTCCACGGTGGTCGCCACTCTCGTCGGCGAAGGTCTCGTGGCTTGGGACGATCCGATCGTAAAGCACGATCCCGGATTCGAACTGAAGGACCCCTGGGTCACGCGCGAGGTCACGCTTCGTGACATGTTCTCTCACCGAAGCGGTCTTCCCGGACATATTGGCGACCTGCTCGAGGACCTGGGATACAGCCGCGAAGAAATCCTGTTCCGGCTACGCCACGTCAACCCGGCCGGTCCCTTCCGGGCGAGCTACGCCTATACCAATTTCGGCTTGACGGAAGCGGCGCTCGCCGCAGCCAAGGCTGCCGGGAAGCCTTGGGAAGTATTGTCAAAAGAGCGGCTGTACCGACCCGCGGGCATGACCCGGACGAGCTCGCGACATTCTGATTTCCTCGCCGCCGAAAATCGCGCCGTGAATTCCGTCCGCACTGACGGCAAATGGCTTCCCGGCCCGCCACGCGATCCTGACGCCCAGTCTCCGGCTGGCGGTGTCAGCTCCACGGCACGCGACCTCGCGCAGTGGCTGAGGCTCCAGCTTGGCGGCGGCAAGCTCGATGGCAAGGAGATCCTCACCTCGGCTGCTCTCGCCGAGACTCACCAACCGGTAATCGCACGGGGGTCCGCATCGGGTCCGTCCGGCGCTTTTCCCCCTTCTTACGGGCTCGGCTGGAACGTCGATCTCGATCCGCAGGGTCGTATCCATCTCAGCCACTCGGGAGCGTTCAATCTTGGTGTCGGCACGAATGTGCATCTCGTTCCGTCAGAACGGCTCGGCATAGTCGTGGTGACGAACGGCTATCCGGTCGGCCTCGCGGAGGCCACGAGCAAGAGCTTTCTCGATCTGGTATTTGCCGGAAAGGTTGAACGAGACTGGATCGACGCCTACGGCCAGCTCATGGCTGATGCCATGAAGCCCGACTACGGCGGCGCCATCGATGCCGAGCGGGCGCGCTCGCAGCCTTCGCCGGCCCTGCCTGCCGCAAGCTATGTCGGCACTTACGGCAACGACTTTTATGGCGGACTGACGGTTACACAGAAGAGCGACAGCCTGGTCATGAGCCTCGGGCCCCGCACGGAGTCCTTTCCACTTCAGCACATCACCCGCGATACCTTCACATACCAGCCGATAGGCGAAAACGCCTCTGGACCGAGTGCCGTTTCGTTCACCGTTGAGGCCGACCGGACGACAGCCGTCACGATCGAGAATTTGAACCTCCATGGCCAGGGCATTTTTCTTCGAGACCCACGCAAGCCTTGACCCAGAGAGAGAGAGAGAGAGAGAGAGAGAGAGCTTGGGGGTGTCGAACATGACCGACATAGCGAGCCAGCCGCCTTGAGGTTTCCGATGCGGACACGATGCCGCTGGAGCCACATCGTCCGGCATCCGAGAACCTTCACGCTCGCGCATGTTGGCGTCCCAGAGATTTAGGTGTTCCCCGATGTTATTAGGTTGGGTCTAATGTCTAACGCCTCGGCAACCCGGTAAACGACATGGATTTCAGGACGTTCTCAGGCTACGGATACCTCCTCATCGGCGGCCTTATCCTCGTCGGCGCCGGGCTCCTGACCATTTCGCTCATCGTCAATCTTGGGGTGGCGCGCAGTGTGCGGCAGGACGCACGCCATCGTGAAAAGCTGTTGGAATATTATCGCAACACCTTTTCGCAGCTGGGGGTGATCCTGATTGGAATTGGAGTATCTCTGTTCATCTTCTTTTTTCAGCAGAACTACCAAGACCAGCGCAAACGCGAAGCCGAACTCCAGCAGGTCATGGCCAAACTGGCGGCACGCATCGCTCGTGGCGCAGCCGTCGTCGAATCCCTAGGTGAATTCGACACGCTGCTCGATGAGGGTGGGCCCTACATCGATCCGAAACTCGGTGGAAAGAACAACGCCATCAGCGCGCACGGAGCGGAGCTCGCCAAGCAGGTCGCCGAGATTCTTTTGGTCGAGCGCGACGTTGACGTTCAGTCGTTCGAGATTCTGAACTTATCGCGTGACTTCGAATCGTCGTTCGTCGTCAACGAACTCGATCCGACGCTGTGGTTTAATATCGTCAGCGATGAGAGCGAGATCAAATATGCCACCACCCAGCTCCCGCTGGACTACACGGATTTGCACGATGCGATCGGCGGTGAGCCACTTGATGCTGCGATCGCTAATCCTGAAAAGGAGCGGAAGATCAAGCAGGAGGTGCTGGATATCTTTTATGATGCCGACCTGTTGCGCCTGCGCAGCAGGAGACTTCTCGGCCGTGCGTGCTGGCTTTTCAGCAACGGGCGGGGCTTCGTCAAACTTAGACCGGTCGATGAGATCGAAGCGGACGCCAGGTCGCACCAGGAGTGGATCGATCGGTCGAAACATTTCCTGATGCAATTGAAGTCGGGAAGCGGGGATTGCTTCAAATTGCTCCGCTACAGCCAAACGTCTTGAATCGAGACTGATCTTGCTGCCCTCGTGTGGCTAATCTCCGTCCGCCGCCGCGTGCCGGGATTATTCCGTCGCGAAGCTCTATGCCTTGTCTCCTCTCATGCTCATGTTGTTGCCCCACCCACGGAACCGGTGCGTTTCCAGGGCCTCTTTTCCTGGAAAGGGCAAAGAATTCCATATTCGTTCCCCAGTATTTCTGAGACAAATTCTTCCGTTTTTGGAATGTCTGCCGCGAGAGGGGTTCATCGATGCATATATCGTTAATAGGCTAAAACATGCGCCCATTCGTTATTGTGTCCGAAAGACCCGAAGATGCAGACTATAAAACGATCTTGAGGGCCTTGGTCAGCTATAATGATGCGACGAGCGAACCTTCTGGCTATGCGCCAGTCGGCATCCTCCTTCGTGATCATGATAGCGATGAGACCATCGGCGGCTTGTGGGGAAAAGTGTCTTACGATTGGTTGTTTGTCGAACTGTTGTTTGTTCCGGAATTCCTGAGGCGGCAAAAGCTCGGGACGCAACTCATGAATGCTGCTGGACAGCTCGCTCGGGAGCGGAAGTGTGTGGGGGTGTGGCTGGAAACCTATGGATTCCAGGCGCCAGCTTTCTATAAGACCTTGGGTTACGAGGTGTTCGGGCAACTTCCAGATCACGCTCGGGGCTCAGGTCGGTTCTTCTTGCGCAAGATGCTGGCAGCGTCGGTTTAGTGACCAGCAGTGCATCTCGGCTATGGTAGGGGCGGATGTGGTCCGGTGGGCTCGCGGCGGGACAACGGCATTCTGGTCCAGCCGGAAAATCGACCCCGCGTAAAGGCGCATGAGAGCAGCTACGCCTCTCCGAAACGCTGCTGCGCCATTGCGCCAGCAAGCCAGATCGGATCGAACAGGTCGACCAACGCCCTGTGGCAAGGCGATTGAACTTGGTCGAGGCCAGCTTCATGGCCGCCCGTCAGAAACGCGCCGACGCCTTCATCGACCGCGGCTGGATCTGGAATCCGCAGCCCCAGCGAGGCCAAGTCGCCGGCAATCGACGTTTGGGACGGCAGGTATGCAACCGCAGAGCGCAGCCGCATGCTCGGCGCTGGAAGCCGGATCATCACAATTCGGGTCACCGATGGCTGCGCGTCGGGGCCGATGATCGTGGCGCCGCACATCAGGCCCGCAAGGACGCTAGCCGGTGGTGTCGGCAAGGAAAGACAGAAGAACATGCGGCCATCACCGCTGGGTTCGACCAGGTCGAGGTGCATGGCCCGCCCCGCCATCACGAGCGGGCCTTCAAGTTGAAACCGGCTCGTCGGCAGCCGCTCCGAATACTGTGCGAGAACGCCCTGCGGGCCATTCGATTGGATTGACAGTTCTGCCCTGATGAACTGGGCGCGGAAATAGGGCGACCAGGCGTGGGAGTAGCAGGCGTAGGTGCCGGCGAGCGACCGGCTTGCATCCTGGCGTTGCCCGGCGAGCGACCGGCGCGACGGTTCGCTTATGCGCTCCAGTGTATCGCGCTCGCAATTATGTCGAGTACAAATGGCCTGGATGAACTCGTCGAGCTCGCAGTCGGCGATCCAGGCTCCCGGACGCCCAACATCCACGACCTTCGCCCAGTCCTCGTAGAGCCGGAGCTCGCGCGGGTGGGCACGCCCCTGCATCCATTTGTGCGCGCGCTCGACATCGAACGACGTCGCCGGGTTGACACGACGGAACGCCGCCGCGAGGTCCTTGCGTGTCACGGCGCCGAGGAATGCCATCGTCACCCGCAATTTCTGACCAACATTCTGCGTCACGCGCTCTCCTTTGCTGTTGTTCTCCCGCCCGCGGATTCGCCCCGAATTTCCAGGGTCAGTTTTCCTGGAAAAGGCAAAGAATTCTATAACGCCGTTCCCGCTTATCTGAGAGGATCTCTTTTCGATTTAGAGCGTCTGCGGTGAAACCTTCGCCACCCAGCATGCAGGCGGCAGAAATGCTGTTGATTTGCTGCCCCAATCGGCAGTCATGGGTGCATAGAATCTAATTTAAGATTTCCTAATTCGGAGAGGTTCGAGGGGCCAGGCAGGTGGGTAGAAAAGTCGACGTCATCAGGCGGTCGCGCCTTACGGCCGGCCGGCTCAGGCAAATTGGGTCGCCGACGCGAATCTCCTGCCTGGCGCGGGCCATAGTACTCCTTGCAGGCCTGCTATCGACGGCACTTCCAGCAAACGCCAGGAACTTCAATGTCGGCAACGAGACGCAGCTCCAGACCGCGCTCAATCCGAGTGGTGGCGCCCAGGACGGCGACACCATCACCTTCACCGCGAACATCATCTTGAGCACCAACCTGCCTGAGGTGAAGCGCGACGTGACCATCAACGGCGCCAACCATACGCTCTCCGGCAACAAGCAGCATCGCGGTCTGTTCGTCCAGTCGGGCAAGGTCGCGATCAATGATCTCGTCATCGAAAATGCCAAGGCACAGGGCGGCAACGGCGGCAACGGCGTGAGCCCCAACACGGGTGATGCCGGTGGCGGCGGTGGCGGCGCCGGACTTGGCGGGGCCCTGTTCGTCGCCAGCGGCGCCCGTGTGACAGTGAGCAACGTCACCTTGCTGCACAACACGGCGCAAGGTGGCGTCGGCGGTGCCGGCGTTTCGGCTGACGGCAAGTTTGCGGGCGCCGGCGGCGGCGGCGGCGGTATGTTCGGAAACGGCGGCATATACGACGGCACCAGGGCCAAAGGCGGCCCCGGCGGTGGCGGCATTGGAGGTGGACCGGGACCCGAGAACGGCGGACCTGGTGTCTTTGGCGGCGGAGGCGGCGGCGGCGGCGTCCGTGGAGGAGACGGCGGATTTGGCG
>NZ_VFWB01000005.1:0-518139 GCF_006442375.1 Mesorhizobium sp. B2-2-4
GGTCGCGCTGGTGATGATCGGCTTCACTGAAGCCGACCTTGCCCGGAACGGATTGTCAAAAGCCCTCGGCTCCGATCCCGTGATCTTTTGCCCGGGCGGACATGACGTCCACGGAGATCCGCGTGAGCTGGTGCTCGACGCTCTCGTGGCTGCGCTGCCGTTTCTCGCCGACACAGTTTCAGGCGTCGCCGTGGCCTCCTATTTTGCCGTTCGCAATCCCGAACACGAAATCGCGGTACGTGACGTCATCCGCGAGCGCACCGGGCTCCCGGTGACCTGTTCGCATGAATTGTCGTCGAAACTCGGCGGCCCGCGTCGGGCGCTGACCACGCTTCTCAACGCCCGGTTGATCTCGATGATCGATCGCCTTGTCGACGCCACCGAGAGCTTTCTGGCAAGACGCGGGATCGTCGCTCCGCTCATGGTCGTGCGCGGCGACGGCGCGCTCATTACCGCAGAATTCGCCCGCGCTCGGCCAATCGAGACCATTCTGTCAGGACCAGCGGCAAGCCTGGTGGGGGCGCGGTACATGACCGGCATCGATGATGCGGTGGTGTCCGACATCGGCGGCACCACCACCGACATCGCAGTTCTGGACGGCGGCCGCCTGCGGCTCGATCCGGAAGGCGCCACCGTCGGCGGAATGCGAACCATGGTGGAAGCCGTCGCCATGCGCACCTTTGGCCTTGGTGGGGATTCGGAAGTTTCGCTTCATGAGCAGTCGTTGGCTTCGACGATCGTGCTCGGGCCCCGGCGGCTGGTACCGCTGGCGCTCGCCGCGGTGAAACACGGCGATGCCATATACCAAGGTCTCAAGCGGCAATTGCTTAGTCCCAACACCAGCCGGCTGGACGGCCGCTTCGCATTGCGCACAGGTGTGCCCGAACGTCTAGCCGCAGGCCTGACGGTTACCGAGACGCGGCTCTATGCTGACATTTCGGCAATTCCCGCCGCGCTCGACCGGTTGCTCGTATCGACGTCACAGGTCGCGACGCTCAATCGCCTCGTCGCACGTGGCCTGGTGCATATCGTCGGCTTCACGCCATCCGATGCAGCCCATGTGCTCGGCCTGCAAGGGAACTGGGATCCTGTCGCGGCTCGACTGGGCGCCGAATTGTTCTCACGCAAGCGCGACGGCCAGGGGCATCGTGTCGCCAAAGGCGCAGAAGCGTTTTCCGAGTTGGTTCTTGCCGCCGTCACCCGGCGTTCTGCCGAAGTAATTCTTGAATCGGTATTTGCCGAGGACGGGCTGGAGGGCGGCGTCTCCGTTGCCAACCCGCTGGTTCAGCGGGCGGTTGGCGGGCGAGGCGGCATGGCGCGGCTGTCGATCGCGCTCGACCGGCCGGTGATCGGCCTCGGGGCGTCGGCTTCGCTGCACTTTGCCGGGCTGCCGCAATTGATCGGCAATGAATGCAGCATTGCCGAACACGCCGATGTCGCAAATGCGTTGGGCGCCGTGGTTGGGCAGGTGCGAATGTCAGCGGAAGCGCGTGTCAGCCAACCGGAGATCGGGCTTTTCCGTCTCAATTCCGGCGAGCGGCTGGACGACTATGACACCGAGGACGAGGCGATGGCCGCAGCCGAAGCCCACATTCGAGTCTTGGCGGCAGGTCTTGCCGAGCGCGCCGGGGCCGATCAGGCTCGGATCGAGATCGCACGCGACATAAGAGTTGCTACAATCGAAGGCGAGCGCAGTTTCGTGGAAGCCATCGTCGTCGCGACAGCCACCGGGCGGCCGCGAATCGCGTCGTGACATGCACGCGTTGTTGTGAGTGAAGCGTTGTCGGGTGACAATGCTCTGACAGTATTTTTTCCTGAGGCGGCGATCGCCTCGTCGAGATCGCGACCTTGCCAATGTTCGTCCGCAGCCGTCCGTTCCGCACCTGCTGGACGATCTCGCTCAACTGGCCACGACCGGACTCGACGACGAAATCGACCGCCAACCCATCCGCGGGCTGCGCCTCGGCTGGTCCGACGACGGTCACCAGCATACCTCGCCCCGGATCAGGGCTGCAGACCGTTTCTGGATGTTGCCACCGATGACGTCGAACACCAGATCGATGCTGCCGATGTTTTATCAGTGCCTTCCACGACAATATCGGTACTGAATTGCTTTGTGATTTGCACGGCCGCGGTGTGCGCCTGCAGTTACAAGTCTATCGACACCGCTCCCATGGGATGAGTGCAGCAGGCGAGCACATATCCGGCGTCCTTCTCCTGTGCGCTGAGTCCGCCGAAATCAGCCATTTCCACGTCGCCGCTGACCTTCAGCACACGACAGGTCCCACAAATCCCTTGCTGGCAAGCGCTTGGCAGGTACAGACCAACGCTCCGAGCGATTTCGAGCAGGGTCTGTGTCGAACGGCATTGGTGGGTGACACCTGTGCGAGCAAAACGCACGGAAGCGGCCTGGGCTGTTTGCAACACCGGTGCAGGCTTCAGCAGGCCGCCAAAGCTCTCCTCATGGTACCGACCAGGATCCAAGCCGATGCTGTTGAGGGCGTTCCGGACTGCGTTCATGTAAGGCTCGGGCCCACAGGCATAAACGGTGCGCTCCCTAATGTCGGGAGCAAACTTCAGCAACATGGACTCACCAACCAATCCAGTTGGACCGGCCCAATTATGCACAGCTTCGGCGCAGACGACATGGACGTGAAAATTGCGATGGTCCCGTGCCAGGTTGTCAAGCTCGTCACCGAAGATGATGTCCTTCGGCGAGCGTGCGCTATGAATGAAGCAGACATCCTTGTCGGAGCCACTGTCGGCGAGCGTACGCAGCATCGACATCACCGGTGTTATGCCGCTGCCGCCGGAGAGGAAAAGCGGCCGGTCGCTCCGCAGGTCATCCCAGTTGAAGCTGCCGGACGGGCCGTCGATCTCTATTTCGCTTCCCTGTTCGAGATTGTCATGCAGCCAATTGGAAGCGAGGCCGCCGGGGACGCGCTTGACGGTTATCCTGAGGTCTCCCACCCGGGTTGGCGGCGAAGAGATCGAGTAAGTTCGGACGGCCGGAGCGCCGTCGATCACGAGGTTCAGAGTGATAAACTGCCCGGCTTTGAACTGGCCGGCCTGCCCGCGCTTTGGACAAAAGACGAAGGTCTTCACGTCGTGCGTCTCCTGAACGATGCCGCGACAGATCAGCGTGTGACGTCCGCTGACGCGGTCGGATCGGCAGGAGGGAGCAAAAGAAACGAGGGCGTTCATCATCTGGCTCCCATTAAGGGGCCAAGAATGCCAGCAGGCCTACGTTCGATACAGGAGGAACCTCAAGCATCTATGATCGACAATATCGATCAACCTTCCAGCGACATGACCGCAAGATGAAGCGCGCGAATGCCTTTCTTTATGTTTGGCTCATGCCGGCGTCGCGCGAGAATTGCGGTGTAGACGGGCTGATGCAGAGTTGGAGCACCTTCCACAATGTGGGAGGGTTGCTCGGCGGCGAAGCGACGCGCATCGTCGGCGCGCATGTAGCAGGTGCCGCCTGCGCGCCTCAGCATATTGTCGGCCAGCGTTTCGGAGCCCATCGAAAGCCGGCACGCAGTCAGATTTGGCAACGCCTCGGCATGAGCCTTCTCGAGCGCAACGGTGTAACCCGGCCGGATGTAATTGTCCGGGCTTACATCGCTAAGCCGGCGTGCCTTGGTCGAAACCATTGTATATTCCTCGACCATCAGTTGGTCATATGTGATCTCGGGCAGGTAGCGTGGAGCATAAACAACAGCAATATCGAGGTTTCCCAGGCTCAGATCAGATATCATCTGCGGCGAGTAGTCGGATTCGACATGGATCGAGGACCGCGGCAAGACTTGCAGCAGCATTTCCAACCAACCCGGCAGGATCGAGCGGGTCATTCCAACCTGGGCAGCGACCCGAAGGCTGCCTTCGAATCTGTTAAAGGCGCGCACGTCGTGACGGGCCTGGGACCAGGTCGACAGCATTGACCGCGCGTAAACCTCAAACCGCCGCCCTGCCGCGGTCGGCTCGGCACCGGCGCGGCCGCGATGGAAGAGTTCGGACCCCACGGCGGCCTCCAGGTTCTTGACACGAGTGCTGACCGTCGATTGCGTCAGTCCGAGGCGCTCCGCCGACCGGTTGAAGTTTCGCGATTCAATGATGTCGAGAAACGTCTCTATTTGTTCCAACTGCATAGGCGAGCCATCGATTTTTGCGATCGTATCTAGCTGTTCATACGCTTGATCCGTGCACTATCAAAGCGGAAGTTCGGTGCAGAAGCCACGGTCTGTGACGGCCGCATCAAAGGAAGAGGGAAAAATGTTCATAGTCGATTGCGATTGCCACAACTATTGGTCCAACGCGACGGTGCTGGAGCCCTACCTGTCCGGTGTCTGGAAAGACATGTTCATCGAGGGCGAGAAGACCGGCCCGGTCGGCGCTTTTCCGCACGGCCATCGCCCCTGGTTTCATCCGCAGGATTTCTCCCGCAAGGATGTGCGACCGAAGGTGGAGGCGGACAACTACCTGATCATGAAGGAGAAGCACCTCGATAAATACAATGTCGGAGTGGCAATCCTAACTGGCGACGAGCCCATCGAAGCGTCGACACTGGCAAATCCCTATTACGCTAGCGCGCTGGTAAGCGCCTACAACGACTACCAGATCAATGAATGGCTGCCGAAAGACAGCCGCTTCATGGGCTCCATCATCATCGCACCGCAAGACCCGCGCCTTGCGGCGGCGGAGATCCGGCGCCTCGGCGCGCATCCCCGGATGGCGCAAGTTCTGGCCTCCCAAGGCTCTGTGCGGCCGTATGGCGACCCGTTCTATCACCCGATCTTCGAGGCCTGTGCCGAGGTCGGTTTGCCGTTCGCCATACATCTTGGTGGACATGGCGGCATCAACTGGAACGCTGTCGCGCCAGCGCCCACCACTTTCTTCTGGGAGACCCATGCGATCCTGCACATGTCGGCCATGTCGCATGTGGCAAGCATGATTGCCCATGGCGTTTTTGAGAAATGGCCGGACCTCTACTTCGTGATCATCGAGTGCGGCGTCGCCTGGGTCCCGTCGGTCCTGTGGCGCCTGGATGCCGACTACAAAGCACTGCGAAAAGAGACGCCATGGCTGAAAATGCTGCCGTCGGAATATTGCCGGCGTAACATACGTTTCTCCACCCAACCGCTGGAGCAGCCTTCGAATGTCAACCACCTCTGGGCGATCCTGGAGGCCATGGACGGGGAGCACACGCTGCTGTTTGCGTCCGACTACCCCCATTGGGACTACGATGACGTCAACACTTTGCACATCCCGCCGGAATGGCGCCGCAAGGTGCTCGGCCAGAATGCGCTGGACGTTTACAAGCGCATTCCCCGCCCGCAAGCCGCTGCTGCAGCGTGACGACCTGACATGGCTGAGAAGACGTATATTTGTCGCGCCGACGAGATCCAGGTCGGAACGCCGTTCATCGCCAAGGTGCGCAGCCTGTCGATCGGCGTGTTCCGGATCGGCGATAGTTTCCATGCGCTGCTGAATGTATGCCCGCATCGAGGGGCCCCCCTTTGTGAGGGACCGCAATGCGGAACGACTGCTCCCGTCGAGCGAGCCGAATTCATCTATCACCGTGAGAATGAAATCGTTCGCTGTGCCTGGCACGGGTGGGAATTCGACATCAGGTCGGGCGCAGCATTGGTCAACCCGTCCGTTCGCGCGAGGACGTTCCCAGTCTCCGTCGAGGCAGGGAGCATATACGTGACGGCCTGAGCATGGAGACACCCTCTGCCTACAGAGCGGGTATCGGAATCTCAACGACCGCCTTATGCGCTTCATCGTTTTTGCTAATGCGGCACAATTTGGGATGGATTGCCTGCACGTTTCGCTAACTTGACCAATAAGCTGAGAAAAATCAGCGCAACTCAACTGGGGAACGATATGAAAAACCGACTTCTTGCACCATCTCTCGGCGTTCTATTGTTGGCGCCGGTATCGTCGGCGTTCGGTGCAGACGTGACTATGCCGGATCCAAACTATGCTACCGCAACGGCGGTCATGAACGTCATCAAGAACGCGGCCGAACAGGAGCTTGGGCTCGACGTTTCCACCGTCACCACCACCGCAGTCCCAGTCATTTGGGAAGCCATGGATCGCAACAAAGGGGAGGTCGACATCTGGCCAGATGTCTGGCTGCCGAACCAGCAGGGCCTGGTAGACAAATATGTCAAAAGCGCCGGCACGGTGAAACTCGCGCAGAACGGCTACGAAGCCAAGCAAGGCTACTGCGTCACCCAGGTCACGATCGACAAATATGGCATCAAGGATGTCGCGGATCTCACCAATCCGGACAACGCCAAGATCTTCGACACCAATGGCGACGGCAAGGGCGAAATCTGGATCGGCGCGTCAGGCTGGCAGTCGACAAACATCGAAAAGGTGCGGGCCCGCGACTATGGATTCGCCGATTTCTTCGATCTCCAGGTGACCGACGAAGCGGTGGCCGCGGCATCGCTCGACCGGGCCGCGAAGGCAGACAAGCCATGGGTCGGCTACTGCTACGGCCCACACCAGAATTTCGCCCGCTACAAGCTTGCCTTTCTCACCGAACCGAAACACGACCCAGCCAAGTTCATGATGCTGCAGCCGAGCGAGGATCCTCAATGGTTCGAAAAATCGAAAGTGTCGTCGGCATATGCTGACACCACCGTGCACATCGCCTATGCTGGTTCGCTGGCCCAGCGGCAACCGGAACTGACCGCCGCCCTGGATCGGATTACTTTCAATCCGGACGACATCAGCAAATGGGCCTATGCAATCATCGTCGACAAGAAGCCGGCAGGCGATGTGGCGAAGGAATGGATCAAAGCCCACCCCGACGACGTGGCGAAGTGGTTCGGTCATTGAAGGCCAGGGCCGGCATTGCAGGCTCTGAACCGGCCTGCACTGTTGCCCGGCCGCTCAAATCCGTGATCGGACGGGAGCGGTAGACGGTGGACACCGCACCGATCATTGCGCCGGGAGGACCCGGCCTGGCGGACCGCGGAGACGCGGCAAGCCACGGTGCCGCCATCATTTTGAAGGGCGTCTGGAAAATCTTTGGCGCCCGCGCGCCAGTGGCGATGATGGCGATTTTGCGCGACCGCCTGGACAAGGACGAAGTGGCCAGGCGCTTCGGATGTGTCGTGGGCGTCGCCAACGTCAACATTTCGGTTCGGCCGGGTGAAATCTTCTGCGTCATGGGCCTGTCGGGCAGTGGCAAATCGACATTGATCCGCCATATAAACCGCCTGCTCGAGCCGTCCGCCGGCGAGATTTTCGTCGACGGTGAAAACGTCATGGCCAAGTCGCCCGCTGAGTTGAGGGCATTGCGGTCTCGCAGGATCGCCATGGTGTTCCAGAGCTTCGGTCTGCTTCCGCATCGCACCGTACGCGACAACGTCGCGCTCCCGCTGGAGATCCAAGCCGCGACCAAGCAGCGGAGATTTGACGCGGCCGAGGCGGCACTTGCCAAGGTGAACCTGTCGGGCTGGGGGGATCGCTACTGCCATGAGCTCTCAGGCGGCATGCAGCAGCGCGTCGGCCTCGCCCGCGCTTTGGCTGCCGATCCAGCGATCCTGCTCATGGACGAGCCATTCAGCGCGCTCGATCCCTTGATAAGGCGGCAACTTCAAGACGAGTTCCTGGCCCTCTCGCGCTCGATGGGAAAGACAGTGATCTTCATCACCCATGACCTCGACGAGGCGATCCGGATCGGCGATCGCATCGCGATCATGAAAGATGGCGTCATCGTCCAGACCGACACGCCCGAGGAGATCGTCACATCTCCGAAGCACGACTATGTCGCGAAATTCGTCGCCGACATCTCGCGCCTGAAGGTGATCACCGCCGGGCGCATCATGGAGTCGGTCGAGAGTTTCAAGAGCCGGTCTCATCCGGAATTGGACGTCGAGCGGTTGCGCAGGGTGGATTCTCGAGAATCCCTGGCCGAACTCGTCGAACTCGCGGCACGGGATGCCGCACCGCTTGCTGTGACAGATCCCGGTGGGTCTGTCGTCGGCATCGTCGACAGGCAGATCCTGCTCGACGGTCTGCGAAAGGGCGAAATCCGTGAACGCCCATGATCCTGTCGCTGTGCAATCGATAGAGCACGCCCAACCGGTAGAGGAAGGACTCGTACGAGAATTCGTCCTCCGCAACCCCGATTACTATATCGATGTGTTCGCCCGCATCCGGCGGGCTTCCGGTGCCGTCTGGCCGTTCAACCTGGCGGCCGCGCTGCTTGGACCGGTGTGGGCCGCTGCCCGAGGCATCACACTTCTGTTCTGGCTCATCTTCTTCCTGGAGACGCTTGCGGTGGTTCAGATCGGCGTCGGCGCGGCTGGCAACCTCGGCGCCGGGGAGCAAGCACGCGCCGAACGCGTCACCAAGCAGGCACAGGTGCGCGCGGAACAGGCAAAGGCCGCCGAGGCAGCGGGGGCGGACAATGCAGCTGGCCTGAAATCATCAGCGGCCGCTCTGGAGAAAGCTGCCAACACGGCCAGAATGCGGGCCGACGCCGCAAAAGCGAAGGCGCCGGTTGTAATTGGGTCCGGCATTGTCACTTTGCTCTTCGCCAGGTTGATCGCCGGTTTCCTCGCCAACCGGATGCTGGAGCGGCGCTTCGCGCGCTGGCGTTCGAACCCGACGCTTCAGCGCGGGCTCAATCATCCGCTGGCGCTATGCGCCCTTGCCTTCTGCATCGCAGCCTATGGGCTTTCGGTCTATCGCTTCGCCGCGCCGACACCAGCCGTCTGGCTGATTGCCGCGCCCTCGAATCGCGAGTGGCAGGCCGCGTTGTCATCGGGTCTGGACAGCCTGATGGGAGCGGTGTCGCATCTCGGGGAGGGCTTTTTCGGCGGCATCACAGGCGCAATATCGTTGGTGCTCGATGCCTTGGCCTATGGACTGACGGGCATGCCCTGGCCAGTGACAATGGCGATCATTCTAGCCCTGGCCTGGCAACTGGCGGGGCCGCGCGTCGCCATCTTCACCGCGGCTGCGCTCGCCTATCTTGCCGTGCTTGGCTTTTGGGAAAAGAGCCTGGAAACAGTCGCCCTGTTGGGCACATCGGCCATTATCTGCCTCGCGATAGGAATTCCGCTTGGGATATGGTGCGGGCGCCGACCGCGCGTCTATGCCGCCGTGCGGCCGGTGCTCGACTTCATGCAGACCATGCCGGCATTTGTCTATTTGATCCCGGTGATCGCATTGTTCGGCATCGGCAAGCCGCCCGGCGTCATCGCCACGCTGATTTTCGGTACTCCGCCAGTGGTGCGCCTGACCGCGCTCGGCTTGCAGGGTGTCCCGCCGGCCATTAGAGAGGCCGCGCAAGCCTATGGTGCAACAAGATGGTTTCTCCTGACCCGGGTCGACCTCCCGCTAGCGATGCCTTCCATCATGGCCGGCATAAACCAGACCATTTTGATGTGCCTTTCAATGGTGGTCATCGCTTCCCTGATCGGCGCCAAAGGGTTGGGAGAAGATGTCCTCAATGCGCTTCAATACGCAGCTGTCGGGCAGGGACTGCTCGCGGGCTTCGCCATACTTCTCTGCGCCATGATCATCGACCGTATCGTGCAAGGACGAACCAGATAAAGCCGTTTGGGAACGATCTTCTCGCGGAGCTCGGCCGGTCAACATTCCACGAACGGGCCATCAAAGATGCGGTGCCGGCTCTAGAAATAAGCCTGGTCCGGCTCGCTGGCCTTGCGGTTGGCGATGAAGGCCCGGAGCGCTTCGTCGATCGCCGGATCGAGCCCCGGATCCTGGTAGTCGTCGAGCAGCCTCTTCCATTGCCGGTTGGCGCGTTGCGCGGCGTCGAGCCGGCCGTCCTCGTTCCATTGCTCGAAGGAATTGTTGTCGCTGCTGGTGGAGCGATAGAAGGCCGAGAGGAAATTGGACTGCGTATGCGCACTGCCCAGGAAATGCGATCCCGGCCCGACCGCTTCGATCGCCTCCATCGCCTGCGCATTGAGCGACAGATCGATGCCTTCGAACAGGCTGGCGACCTTGCCGCAGAGATCGGCGTCGATGACCGTCTTTTCGAAACCGGTGACCAGTCCGCCCTCGAGCCAGCCGGTGGCGTGGTTGATCACGTTGGCGCCGGCAAACATCGACATCAATATGCCCCATGTCGCTTCCTGCTCGGCCTGTGCGTCGGGAAGCTTTGAGGCCGACAGCGAACCGACGGTGTGGAACGGCACGCCGACGCGACGCGCCAACTGCCCGCAGGCGAGCACCATCTTGCCCGCTTCCGGCGTCCCGAATGTCGGCGCTCCACTCTGCATCGAGATCGTGCTGGCAAAGCTTCCCATCAGGCAGGGCGCGCCGGGGTTGATCAGCTGTACGAGGCTGAGACAGGCGAGCGCCTCGGCCAGCACCTGCGCCAGCGTGCCGGCGACCGTGCACGGGCTCATCGCGCCGGCCAGCGTCCATGGCGTGCAGGCGACCGGCTGGTTGTTGCGGGCGCAGACCTTCAGCGAACCCGACATGTTGGCGTCGAGCACCAGCGGTGCATTGGTGTTGGAGACGTTGTAGAGCACAGCGTTGTGGGCGACGAACTCCTCGCCGAAGACGATCTTGGCCATGTCGACCGCGTCCTGCGCTCGCCTCGACCCGATGAACGCGCCCATGAAGGCACGGTCCGAATGGCGGATGTGGGTGTAGAGCATGTCGAGATGACGCTTGTTGGCCGGCAGGTCGACAGGCTCGCAAACGACGCCGCCCGAATGATGTAGTTGCGGGATCATCTGATGGATCTTCACCAGATCGCGGAAGTCCGCGATCGTCGCGTAGCGACGGCCACGATCGAGATCGTGGACGAAGGGCGGTCCCCACGACGGACACAGCACGGTGTTGTCGCCGCCGATCACCACCGTGTTGGCCGGGTTGCGGGCGTGCTGCTTGAATTGCGAAGGCGCGGTGGCGCGGACGATCTTGCGGCACATGCCGGGCTCGAAGCGAACCCTGGTGCCCTGCACGTCGGCGCCTGCATCGCGAAAGATGTCGAGGATCTCGGGATCGTCATGGAACTCCATGCCGACCTCCTTGAGCAGCCGGTCGGCATTCGCCTCGATCAGGCTCAGGCCTTCCTCGTCGAGGATATTGAACGTGCCGATCCGCCGGCTGATGTAGGGACGCCGCGGCGCCTGCTGGGCCAGGCGCTGGCCTTGCCTTCCCGCTCGGCCCCCGCTTCGTGGCGCTGGAGCGTCGATCATCGCGTCCTTGTCCATTTTCGTCTCCGTGATCAGGCAGGCATGAAGGCGGCCGGCGCATCGGCCTGAAGGCCGCGCAGCCGCAGATTGTCCGGATCGTAAGGCGCTTTCTTCAGCTCCCGCGCCGTCAGTTCCCTGCCGAGGATCGAGACGGTCAGGCCTTCAGCCGCAACACCGGGTCGCAGATAGGCGAGCGCAACGGTCTTGCCGGTGCGGAAGCCGTGGCTGCCGGAGGTAACGACCCCGACCGGGCGCCCCGCCTGCATCACGGCGTGGGCGTAGAACGGCAGCCTTTCGCGGTCGTCATCGATCTCGAGCAGCAGCATGGACCAGGCGCTTTCGCCGATGCGCTCCAGCATCGCCTCACGGCCGACGAACGTCCGGTTGTCAGTCTTGACCAGCGCACCCAGCCCAGCCTCCAGCGGCGTACGTTCGGTGGTCAGGTCGGCGCCCCAAGCACGATAACCTTTTTCCAACCGCATCGCGTTGAGCGCGTAGATGCCGAACGGACGCAGGTCGAACTGCGTTCCGACCTTGGTGATCGCTTCGTAGAGCTTGCCGAACTGCGCCAACTGAACGTGCAGTTCCCATCCGAGCTCACCGGCATAAGAGACCCGGAGCGCTGCCGTCTTGATGCCGGCCACGCGGATGATCTGCGCGGAAAGCCAGGGGAATGCAGCATTCGATAGATCGGCTTCGCAGATCTTTCCCAAGAGGTCGCGAGCACGCGGTCCCATTACGCCGAGCACGCCGCGCCTTTCGGTGACGTTGTCGATCGTCACACCTGGAAAGGCTGCGGCGCGTGAGCGTAGCAGACCTTCGTCATGTCGCTCCGCAAGTGCTGCGCTGGTCAGGTAGAACCCTTCGTCGCCGAGTCGGGTCACGGTAAATTCCGACGCCACGCCGCCCTTTGCCGTCAGCGCGTGAATGAGCCCGATGCGGCCGTGACGTTCCGGTGGTCGGTTGGCGCCGAGCGAAGCCATGAAGGCGCTGGCGCCTGGTCCGCCGATCTCGAATTTGGAGAAGGCCGAAAGGTCGATGGCGCCGACGCTGGCCTGCACGTCACGGCACTCGCCGCGCACCGCGTCGAACCAGCCGGGCTTGCGGAAGGTCAGTGGCGGGTCACGGTCGGCGCCCTTGGCAGCGAACCAGTTCGGCCGCTCCCAGCCATAGGCGGCGCCCAGCACTGCCCCCTGGCTTCTCTGAAGTTCGAGCGCCGGCGTCGTGCGGCGCGGGCGGCCGGCCTCGCGTTCCTCGTTGGGATAGTGGATGCCGAATTGCAGGCCGAACCCTTCCACCGCCTTGTCGATGCGATAGTCGCGGTCGGCATAATTGCCGAAGCGGCGTGGGTCGATGGCAAGCGCATCCATTGGCGGTGATCCGTCGACGATCCAGTCGGCGAGAAAGCGACCGGCGCCGCCGCCTTCCATCACGCCCATGCTTGAGCCGGTGAGCAGCCAGGCATTGCCGAGGCCGAATGCCGGACCGACCAGCGGATTGGCATCCGGCGTGAAGGTGATCGGCCCGTTGACCACCGTCTTGATGCCGGCATTGGCGAGTGCCGGGACACGCTCCATCGCCAGCGCGATGATGTGCTCGACCCGATCCAGGTCGGGCGGCAGCAAGTCCATGCCGAATTCTGGTGGCACGCCATCGACCGCCCAGGGGTGAGCCGACTTTTCATAGGGGCCGACGATAAAGCCGTCGCGCTCCTGGCGCAGATACCAGCTTTCTTCCGGATCGCGGATGATCGGCAGTTCCTTGGCGCCGGCGGCGATCCGGTCGGCAATCTCGGGGACGGTATCGGTCACGACATATTGGTGCAGCATCGGCACCACGGGCAGGTCGAGCCCCATCATGGCGCCAATCTCGCGGCACCATGTGCCGGCCGCGTTCACCACATGCTCCGCGACAATGTCACCCTGTTGTGTGCGGACCAGCCACTCGCCCGATGGCTTGCGCTCGATTGCCAGGACCGGATTGTGGCGCACGATCTCGGCGCCGCGCGAGCGCGCGCCGCTGGCCATTGCGTTGGTCGCCAGCGTCGGATCGACATGACCGTCATTGGGCTCGTAGATCGCGCCTATGATGCCGTCGGTATGGCAGAGCGGATAGATCTGCTTGAGCTCATCGGGACTGAGAATGTGGAAGTCATGGCCGACGAACCGGCCAAGCCCCTGCACATGGCGGAATTCGTCCATGCGCTCCGGCGAGCGCGTAATGCGCAATGCGCCGCTTGGGTGGAAACCTGTCGGCAACCCGGTCTCGGCGGTCAGGATTTCGCGATAGAGCCGCACCGAATGCGCGCGCATCTCCATGATCGTCGCATTGTGGGCGAAATGCGTGCAGAGCCCGGCGGCGTGCCAGGTCGAGCCTGCTGTCAGCTCCTGCCTCTCGACGAGCATGACATCGCTCCAGCCGCGCTTGGCCAGGTGATAGAGCAGCGACACGCCCATGGCGCCGCCGCCGATAACGACCACGCGGGCCTGTTGTCTCATGAATTTTCCTCCGCGCTTACGCGCATGCGCGATCCGGTTGGGTCATAGGGTGGCTTGTCGAGTGGGCGCAGCCTGTAGCGCGCACCGGCCACCGCGATCTGGTAGTCGCAGGCAAGCAGCTGCGTTTTCGTCTCGCCTGGATCACAGGCAACGTAGCCCAGGCAAAGGCTGAGCCCCGTGCGAACGCCGAGGCCACCTGACGTCGTCAACCCGGCAAGTTTGCCGTCGCGATAGATCGGTTCGTCATGCAGCAGAAGCGGATTGTCGCCGTCGACGGCGAAATGCATGAGCCGGCGCTTCAGGCCATCGGCCTTCTGCTTCAGCAGGGCATCGCGGCCGATGAAATCATCCCTCTTCCAGGACACCGCGAAGGACAGGCCCGCCTCCAGCGGCGTGTCCTTCGGCCCGATATCATGGCCCCAATGGCGATAGCCCTTTTCCAACCGGCAGCCATCCAGCGCGTAGTGGCCACAAAAGGTCAGGCCATGGGCGCCGCCCGCTGAGACGATCATGGCAAGCAGGCTCTCGGCGTGTTCGACCGGCACATAAAGCTCGAAGCCGAGTTCGCCGACAAAGCTGACACGTGTGGCCCGCACATTCGCGGTGCCGATGTCGATGCGGCGCGAAGTCGAGAACGGGAAGGCTGCGTCCGAAAGATCGACGTCAGTCAGGCTCTGCAGCAGCGCCCGCGAATTCGGCCCCATGACCCCGAGAACGGCCTCCGCGGACGTGGCGTCGAAGACCGAGACGTTGAGACCAAGATCCTCAGCATGGCGCGCGATCCAGGCAAAATCTTTCTGTCTGGTCGCGGCACCTGAAATAACCCGGAAGCCGTGCTCGTCGACTCGCGTGACCGTCACATCGGCCTCGATGCCGCCGCGTGCGTTGAGCATCTGCGTATAGACGGCGCGGCCTTCGGGCCTGTCGACGTCCCCCGCGCACAGGCTTTGCATCAGCTGGATCGCGTCGCGTCCACGCACATCGATCTTGGTGAAGGGCGAAAGCTCGAACAGGCCAACGCCTTGCGCCATTCGCTCGGCTTCGGCCTTGGCCGGGCTCCACCATTTCTGAGCGCCGACGGAATAGCCGCGCGTCTCCGTGCCGCCGAACCAGAGCGGTCGCTCCCAGCCGGTCGGCGCGCCGAACACAGCACCCGCTTCGGCGAACGTACGGTGAAAGGCGGAACGCCGCACCTCGCGCCCGGCGGCGGCCTGCTTGTAAGGCCAATGCATGCGGAAGAGGTCGGCAACCGCTTCCTCCATCCTGGCGCCGACGAAAGAGCGCGCCGCGGCGGCGCGGTCGAAACGGGCGATGTCAAGCGCCCACAGATCGAGGCTGGGCTCGCCGTCGACGATCCATTCGGCCATGGCCTTGCCGGCGCCGGCCGACGACATCATGCCTGTCGAGTTGAAGCCGGCGGCGACATAGAAGCCGCGCAGATAGGGCGACTCGCCCATCAGCGGCCGCGTGTCGGGGGTAAAACTCTCCGGGCCATTCATGAAGTGCCTGATGCCGGTCTGCGACAGCGCCGGCAGGAGTTTCAGCCCGGCCGACATGAAAGGCTCGAACTGCTCCCAATCCTCGGGCAGTTCGAGGAATGGCCTGTCGCCAACCGGTCCGCGAACGTCGAAGAGCTTGGCGTTCGGCTCGAAGCCGCCCAGCACCAGCTTGCCCGAATCACCCTTGATGTAGATGCCTTCGTCGAGGTCGCGCAGGATGGGAAACGGATCCTGCAGGCCGGCGATCGGCTCCGTCACGACATACATGTGCTCGACGGCCTGCAGCGGCACAGGAACGCCGGCGAGCGCGCCGATATCGCGCGCCCAGGCGCCGGCACAGTTGACGACGGTCTCGCAATCGATGGTGGCGCCGGAGGCCAGCTTGACGCCAGCGACCCGGCCGTTGCGGGTCACGATGCCCGAACAGGCTAACCCCTCGAGGATGCGGATACCGGCGGCGCGGGCCCGTTTTGCATAGGCCGCACAGATATCAACTGGATTGGCCTGGCCGTCTTCCTCGACCCACAGCGCGCCCTCGACGCCATCGGTGACGATGCCGCGCACGTGCTCGGCCACGCCCGCCTGATCGACAATCCCAACGGTGAGGCCGCAGACATTGCCCAAATGCGCGATGCGCTTCAGTTCGTCCATGCGCTCCGCACGTCGCGCCAGCCACAGGCCGCCGGTGCGGCGGTAGCCGGACGCCTGGCCCGTCAGTTCCTCGAGGCGTGGAAACAGCTCGGTCGCATATTGCGCCAGCCTTGTCAGGTTGAGGCTGGCGCGTAACGGACCGACGATTCCGGCGGCGTGCCAGGATGTGCCGCTGGTCAGTTGGTGGCGCTCCAGAAGGACGACATCGCTCACGCCCAGTTCGGCAAGGTGATAGGCTATGCCGAGGCCAATGACACCGCCGCCAATGATCACGATGCGTGCGCTGCCATTCACCTTGTGGGATACCTTCGCTGGATTGGAACAGCGCGATCTTTTCCCGCTAAACTACTTGCGCTCAACCCAAATTTCGCAACATTAGGAAAACTTATGATGCTTCACGGGCGGAGTTGCGGGTGAAGAGCGGCAGTTTCGATTTCAACCTTTTCCGATCGATCGAGGTTTTCGTCGCCATCGTCGAGACCAGGCACGTCACCCAGGCGGCACAGATGCTGGGCATGACTCAATCGGCCGCTTCGCAGCATCTGAAGAACCTGGAAAGCGCGCTCGGCGTCAGCCTGATCGATCGCAATTTGCGGCCGATCGAGCTCACCAAAGCCGGCATCGCGCTGCATCGCCGCGCCGTTGCCATACTGGCCGAGGTCGAGGGCCTGCGCACCGACGCGCGGCGCGTCAATGCAGCACCGCTGCCGCTGTTGCGCATCGCGCTTCTGGCGTCGATCGCGACAACACTGGCGCCGGCGCTTTCGGTCCTTGCCCGCAAGGGTTTCGGCATTCCCGAGCTCAGCCTGTTCGCGGGTTTGGCGACCGACCACGTCGCCTTGCTGCGGGCCCGCCGCGCCGACCTCGCCGTCACCTCCGGCGAGCTGTTCGAGATCGAGGGACTGACGCGCTATCCTGTGATGACCGAAAAATTCCTGCTGGTGACGCCAAAGGGTTTTGCCGGCGATGTCGGTGACATCGTCAAGCTCTCCAAGAAGCTCGCCTTCGTGCGCTTCTCGCGCGAGACGCCGGTTGGCCTGCGCGTCGACCAGCATCTGAGCCGCCTGCGCATCGAGATCCCGCGTGCCATGGAAGGTGACCGCTCCAGCGTGGTGATGGCGCCGGTCGCGGCCGGCATGGGCTTTGCGATCCTGACGCCGACCCTGCTCATCGACGGGCTGGCGGAGGGTATGGAGATTGACGTCCATCCCTTGCCGTTCACCGGGCTGTCGCGCAACATCCTTCTGGTCGCGCGCGAGCGGGAGCTCGGAAACCTCCCCGAGGCTTTCGCCACGCGTACCGCGGAAGTGCTGACCAACGCGATCAGCACCCGCCTGCCTGGCCTTCCCGCCGACTGCTATGCCGTCGATCGCCCCTCGTCGCATGACTAATCAACTCCATCAGTTATCCTGATAAGGAGGTTTGGCGGTGTGCGCGCCGCGCATTCCGTGTTTTCAATCCAGGAGTTCGCAACACGGGAGACACGGCATGAACGCTCCGCACGTCCATTCCAACCTGGACATCGACTGGTCGACCGAGGCCATCGTCGATCGGCGGAACCGCTTCTATTCGGCCACGCAGCGCAAGTTCGTTCCTTACAAGGACCCGCTGATCCTCAAGCGCGGCAAGGGCCAGTATGTCTGGGACGAGAAGGATCGTAAATACATCGACCTGCTCGGCATGAATCTTTGCATCTCGGTCGGCCACGCGCATCCGCAGGTGGTCAAGGCGGCCACCGAGCAACTGGCGGAACTGACGCATTGCACGACGATGTTCTACCACCCGGTTCCGGCTCAGTACGCGGAGGAACTGGTGGCAACGATGCCGGCCGGTCACGATTGGGTCGTACATTTCACCAACAGCGGGGCCGAAGCGATCGATCTTGCGCTGCTGATGGCGCGCTCGCATACCGGCAACATCGACATGCTGGCGCTTGCCTCGAGCTATCACGGCGCCACTTTCGGCGCGCAGTCGGTGACCGGGATAGCGGGTTTTCGCCATCCCGTGCCCCAGCTTGGCGGGGTCACTTTCGTGGCCGAGCCCAACCAGTATCGCGGCATTCATGGCGAAGGCTTGCAGCCCTATCTCGACGAGGTCGAGCGCGCCATAGCGAGTTCAACCAGCGGCGGGCTGGCCGGCATGATTATCGAGCCGGTGCAGGGCTATGGCGGCATCGTGCCGATGCCGCCGGGCTACATTGCCGGCGCTGTCGAGCGTGTCCGCGCGGCCGGCGGTCTCTGTATCATTGATGAAGTGCAATCCGGTGTCGCCCGAACCGGCGATGCCTTCTGGGCGTTTGAATCCCATGGCATTGTGCCCGATATCGTCGTCATCGCCAAAGGTGTGGGCAACGGCATCCCGCTCGGCGCGGTCATCGCCAAGCGAGATGTCGCTGAATCCATGGCCGATAAATTTCTGTTCCACACCTATGGCGCCAATCCGGTGGCATGCGCGGCCGGCCGAGCCGTGCTAAAGGTCATAAAAGAGGAACGACTCCAGGAGAACGCCCGGGATGTTGGCGCGGTGCTCAAGGGTCGCCTTAACGACATGAAGGAGCGCTTTCCAATCATCGGCGATATCAGGGGCCGTGGGCTTATGCTTGCGATCGAACTCGTCAAGGACGGCGCGACGAAAGAGCCGGCGCCGGAGGAGACGCTCGCCATTTTCGAGGAAACGCGCCGCAACGGGCTCGTCGCCAGCCGCTCGGGACCGTACCGCAATGTCATCCGCATGTGTCCGCCGCTTTGCTTGGCAATGTCCGATATCGAGGATGTCGTCGACCGCTTCGAAAAAAGCTTTGCGGCATTCAGCGGTCAATAACGGTTCCTGTGCTCGGAGGGGCACAAACCTTTGGCGGCGGCTGAGCAGCAGAGAGAATCATTCGGAAAGGACCGGGCCCGCCCAAACCGGCTCTGTCGACGTGCGGAGGCTGAGCTGTCAGAAACATGCTTGTTGGATTGAGGTCAGTTATCCTCTGGGAGCCATCCAGTCTTTGCTCGGTCATAGCAAGATCGTGAACACGGTCCGCTATCTGGGAGTCGATGTAGAAGATGCTCTCGAACTTGCCGAGGCAACTGAGGTGTGATCAAGAGCGGCTCCACTTCACGAGTGGAGCCGTGAACAATTTGCGCGTGCATCTCGGCCATTTGGTGAACGCTGCCAGTGGCTGAAAGCTGGCATTCGACGCATGCAGAGAAGGCTTTCTGCTCATCGTTCGTCATGTGATAGGGTGATTTCAATTCGATAGGAAGATCATCCTTATGGCTGCGTCGCCGCTCGTGAGGTCCCGCCGTAGCCGGTGAACAGACATGCACGCTTTCAACTATCCCAGCTGGAACAGGATCGTCTTCGACCGCAGCCGTGGCACGCCGTTGAACGAGCAACTTTTCGAGCAGTTACGCCGCTGGATACGGGATGGCATCGTGGCGCCAGGAGCGCGCCTGCCGCCAAGCCGCGTCATGGCCGAGGAACTCGGGCTCTCGCGCAACACCGTTGTCCTCGCCTATGAGCGACTTGCCACGGAGGGCTATGTCGCACGTCGGATCGGCGCCGGCACCTTCGTCGAAACCATGCTGCCGGAAGACAATCACCCCCGAGCCGAGACGGCGGTCATACCGGTGTCAGGTCCAAATGCGCTCCCGGCACCCTCGCGCCGCGGCCAGGCGCTGCTCGACATGAACCTGCCAGCGGAACGCATCGAGACCTACGATCTCAGCGCCGGCGTGCCGGCGCTGAACGAGTTCCCCTATGACGAGTTCGCTCAGATCGCTAGCCGCCGCTGGCGCGAGCACGCCAGCGCCCACACCGGCTATGACTATTCGCGCGGCGCGCCACTGCTGGCCACCCGCATCGCGGGCTATCTGGCGGAGGCTAAAGCGATCAACTGTCGTCCCGAACAGATCATCGTCATCGGCAATACGCTGCAAGCGGCCGCTCTCGCGTCTCATGTTCTGCTCGACCGCGGCGACACCGTTCTGGTCGAGGATCCTTGCCACATGCCCGAGATCGCCACGCTGGAAGCCTTCGGCCTTGTCACCGTTCCCGCCCCGCTCGACAGGCAAGGCTTCGATACAGAAGCCGCCGGCGTGATGGTCCGAGAGGCGCGTATGGCCGTTGTCTCCCCGACCGAGCAATGGCCGTTCGGCTGCACGATGACGTCGGATCGCCGGCAAAAGCTGCTTGATTGGGCGGCGGACCGGCCCGGCTGGATATTCGAGGATGATTCCAATAGCGAGATCCGCTGGTCGGGCGAAGCGCAGACGACGCTCTACGCGCGC
Organism: Mesorhizobium sp. B2-2-4; assembly: GCF_006442375.1. Lineage (NCBI taxonomy): Bacteria > Pseudomonadati > Pseudomonadota > Alphaproteobacteria > Hyphomicrobiales > Phyllobacteriaceae > Mesorhizobium > Mesorhizobium sp. B2-2-4. Next base: position 20,130 of record NZ_VFWB01000005.1, read on the forward strand.
GATCCGCGGCGGGTCATCTATGCCGGCTCGTTCAACCGCATGCTGGCGCCCGGCCTGCGGCTCGCCTATTTGATCGCGCCGATGCCGCTGGTCGAGGCGTTCGCCCTCGCCCAGCGTATTTTCTCCTTCTACGCACCGCTACCGGACCAGGCGCTGGTCGCCGACTTCATGGACCAGGGGCGACTCGCCTCGCACCTTCGGCGTATGCGCACCATCTACCGCGATCGCGCCGCCTGCCTGACACAATGCCTGCGCGCAAAGCTGCGAGACGGCTTCGACGTTCCCGACGTTCACGCCGGCCTGCACCTGACCGTCCACGCACGCGAACCGTTTGACGACGTGGCCGTATCGCGAACACTGCTCCAGAAGGGGCTGGACTGCCCACCACTCTCGCGCTACGCACGCCGGGAAACCAAGCCGAGGGGTCTTGTGCTGGGCTTCGGCAACACGTCGGTCCGCCGCATCCCGCGTTGCGTCGACATCCTCGCGCAGACTATCCTCGAACACGGTTGACGACGCATTCACAGCCCACGGGACTGGAATTGGTCCGCTGCCCGTCGGCGAAATTGGCTCTTTGGGCAGCCGCGCTTCCGGGACAATCTCCGTGTCCAGCCGATCGGGAGGCAAGGGCACCAAGTGGACATGGACCAAAACACCGTCCTGCGGGCAAATAACATCCGTAAGAGCTTCGGCGCTCTGGAAGTCTTGAAAGGCGTCGACCTGGTCGCCCATGCCCATGACGTGATCACCATGATCGGCGCCAGCGGGTCGGGCAAGAGCACCTTCCTGCGCTGCATGAATCTTCTGGAAATTCCCGACGCCGGCACGATCGCGGTGGAAGGCGAGGAATTGACGCTGGATCGCAGTTCGGGGCGCGCGAAGCTGAATGCGCGCCAGATCAATCGCATCCGCAGCCGCATCGGCATGGTCTTCCAGAGCTTCAATCTGTGGAGCCAGCGCACCGTGCTCGACAACGTGATGCTTGCACCGATGAAGGTGCTCGGCCTGTCCAAACAGGAGGCCCGGCAGCGAGCCGGGGCCTATCTCGCCAAGGTCGGGCTGTTCGAGAAGCGCGACCACTACCCCGCGCATATTTCCGGCGGCCAGCAGCAGCGCGTCGGCATCGCCCGCGCGCTGGCGATGGAGCCGAAGCTGATGCTGTTCGACGAGCCGACCTCCGCGCTCGACCCGGAACTGGTCGGCGAGGTGCTCTCGGTCATGCGCACGCTCGCCGAAGAAGGACGCACGATGATCGTCGTCACCCATGAAATAGGTTTCGCGCGCGAGATCTCGCGCGAGGTGCTCTTTCTCCACCAGGGCATGGTGGAGGAGCGCGGCCCGCCGGGACAGGTTCTCGGCGATCCGCAATCGGCGCGCTGCCGGGCCTTCCTGCAGCGCGTTCTTTGAACAGGACAAACAACAGGGGAACATGATGAAAAAACTTGTCTTGATGCTTGCGGCCGGCCTCGCCGCCTTCGCCGCGCAGGTCTCGGCGCGCGACCTGCGCGTCGGCAGTGAATGCACATACCCGCCGTTCAACTACAAGGACGCGAACGGCGAGTTGCGCGGCTTCGACATCGATGTCGCGAAGGAAGTTGTCAAGCGCCTCGGCGCCGACGCCTCCTTTGTCTGCATGCCTTTCGATTCGCTTATTCCGGGCCTTGTCGCCGGCAAGTTCGATCTTCTCGCCGCGTCGATGTCGATCACCGACGAGCGCAAGAAGAGCATCGACTTTTCGATCCCGTACCGCTCCTCCACCGCCCGGTTCGTCGGTCCGGACGGAAGCGATGCCAAGCCGCTGACGGACGACGGCAAGCCCAACCCCGATGGTCTCAAGGGCAAGACCATCGGGATCGAGCGTGCCTCAACTTACGAGAACTACATGCGAGACAACTTTCCTGAGGCCACGATCCAGCTCTACGACACGGCCGACAACATGCTGCTCGACCTGACCTCCAAGCGGACCGATCTCGTCTTCGCCGGCCCGATCAAGCTCGCCAACGACTTCCTCAACAAGGACCGAGGCAAGGGTTACAAATTCATCGGTCCGGAGATCAAGGACGTGAAGTATTTCGGGCCAGGCGTGGGCATCGGCATGCGCAAGGACGATGCCGGCCTGCGCAACGAGCTCGACAAGGCGATGAAGGCCATGATCGACGACGGCACGTTCAAGACCATCAACGACAAGTACTGGTCGTTCAGCGTGCTGCCGGCATCGAACTAGGCCGAGCCGTACGGTTCATCGCCGGCCATTTCACCCGATGGCCGGCGTCTTTCTTCTTGCCACCGCAGGAGCGGCAGATGGACATTTTCCAGGGATGGGGTTTGGAGGTCGCGAGCGGGCTCATGACCACCGTCGAGGTCGCGCTGCTGTCGCTGGCGGTCGGCCTCGTTTGGGGCATTCTCGGCGCGCTGGCACAGCTCTCCTCGAACTGTGTGCTGCGCGCCATCGGCCGGGGCTTCACTCTGGTCGTGCGCGGCACGCCCGAACTCCTCATCATCCTCATCGCCTATTTCGGCGGCACGGTGGCCCTGACCGGCTTGGCGAAGATGATTGACCCCAGCATCCACTTTCTCGAAGTGCCGGCGATGCCGGCCGGCGTCTTCGCGCTCAGCCTGGTCTTCGGCGGCTACGCGGCCGAGGTGCTGCGCGGCGCCTATCTCGCCATTCCCAAGGGCGAGATCGAGGCGGCAGATGCCTTCGGCATGTCGGCCGCGACCAGCTTCATCCACATCCGCCTGCCGCTGATGTGGCGCTACGCGCTGCCCGGCCTCGGCAACAACTGGATCTCGCTCATCAAGGACACGTCGCTTATCTCCATCGTCGGGCTGGAGGAGCTGATGCGCATCTCCACCATGGCGACGCAGGTCAATGGCGAACCCTTCCGCTTCTACCTCGCCGCGGCGCTGATCTACCTCCTGCTCACCATACTGAACACCTCGATTGTCGACGCGCTGGAACGGCGTGCGACGCGCGGCGAGAGGAAGCTGGCGCGATGAACTTCGAGCTTATGGTCGAGAGCCTGCCGGCGCTGCTGTCGGCCACCGTCACGACGATCGAACTGCTCGTCGCCTCACTCTTCTGCGGCATGGCGGTGGCACTTCCCGTCGCCATCCTGCGCGTCAGCGGCCCGGCGCCGGTGCGCCTCCTGCTGCACTGGTACATTTACTTCTTCCGCGGCACGCCGCTCCTGGTCCAGATATTCCTTGTCTATTACGGTCTCGCCCAGCTCGAGGTCGTTCGCGACAGCTTTCTGTGGCCATATCTGCGCCAGGCCTGGGTGTGCGCCATTCTGACCTTCAGCCTGAACACGGCCGCCTACACCGCCTACATCCTGCGCGGCGCCATCGAGGCGGTGCCAGCCGGTGAGATCGAGGCGGCGCGTGCCTGCGGCATGTCGACGGCGTTGACCTACCGCACGATCATCCTGCCGGGCGCTTTCCGCATCGCCCTGCCGGCTTACGGCAACGAGGTGGTCAGCATGCTGAAATCCACATCACTCGCCTCGACCATCACCGTCATGGAGCTGACCGGCGCCGCCAACACGATCGTCGCCCGCACCTTCGCGCCCTATGAGCTCTTCATCACCGCGGCGCTTATCTACCTCACCATTACCTACGTGCTCACCACGGCGTTGCGCGCCCTCGAATACAGGCTTTCACGACACACGCGTCCTCTGGACGAACCCGCAACCCCACTCATAGAGGGAGCCGACAATGCCGGCATCTGACCCCAAGACCTTTACGGCTTTCGCCGGTTCGCTGGCAGACGTCAGCCGGGCGACAATCCAGGAAGCGCTCAGCGAGCAACACGGCTTCGTTTCCAAGGGCGATGCAAGCCCTGTCACCGCGGTAGACCGGGAGGTCGAGGAGAGGCTGCGCGCGCGCATCCAGGAGGCGTATCCCGACCACGGCATCCTCGGCGAGGAATTTGGGTCCGTCGGCCTCGACGCGGAATGGGTCTGGGTCATCGATCCGATCGACGGCACCAAAGCCTTCATCACCGGCATTCCGACCTTCGGCACGCTGATCGCGCTGGCCCGCAACGGCGTTCCCATGCTCGGGGTCATCGACAATCCCGTCACCAACGAGCGCTGGCTGGGCGCCGACGGTTCGCCGACCACCCTCAACGGCAAGCCCGTACGCACGCGCGCCTGCCAGGACCTTAGCGAGGCCCTTGTCGGCAACGGCAACCCGGAATCCTTCGACGACAAGGATACGGCCGCCTACAAGAGGCTGCGCCGCCAGGTGCGCTGGAGCGTCTATGGCGGCGGTTGCCATGCCTATGGCCGCGTCGCCGACGGCGCGCTGGACATCAATGTGGACGGGGGGCTGGACGCCTTCGATTATTGCGCACTGATCCCGATCGTGCGTAACGCCGGTGGCGTCATGACCGACTGGCAGGGCGGCGAGCTGACGATCCGTTCCGGCCGCCGTTCCGTCGTGGCCAGCGCCACACCTGAGTTGCACAGAACTGTGCTAGGCATCCTGGCCAACGCGACCTCACCGGCCCGCGCGGCTTCCTGAAGAAGAGGAATCGTACACACATGCAGATCGAAGAATTCACCCTCGAACGCATCCAGTCGCTCTACGAGAACATCGTCGAGTACAACCTCTCCGATAGCGGGGTACACCCCTATTCGCTCAACGAACTGCTGAGCCCGGAGGAACGCGAAAAGGTGCTTGCCGCCGAACTCGGTTACGGCTGGACGAACGGTGCCGTCGTCCTTCGCGAGGCGATCGCGGCCACATACAAGAATCGTACGGTCGACGAGGTGATGGTCACCAACGGCTCGGCCGAAGCCAATTTTCTGATGGCGATGACGCTGCTGGAGCCGGGCGACGAGATCATCGTCGTCGTCCCCAACTACCTGCAGATCAGGGGATGGGCGAAGGCGCTCGGCGCGGTGGTACGTGATGTGCCGCTGCGCGAGGAACTGGGCTGGCTGCCCGATCCGGCCGACATCCGCGCGGCGATTTCGCCCCGCACCAAGGTCATCACGCTCTGCACGCCCAACAATCCGACCGGACGCGTGGTGCCGGCGGACCTGCTCGGGGAAATTGTGGCCATCGCACGCACCAACGGCATCTGGCTACATACGGACGAGGTCTACAAGGGAGCCGAATACGGTACCCTCGAGCCGCCGAGCAGCGTCGACCTTTATGAGAAAGCCATCGTCACCAGCGGCTTGTCGAAGGCGATGGCGATGCCGGGCCTGCGCATCGGCTGGCTGGTCGGCCCCGCTGCCGAGATCTATGCCTCCTGGCAGCGCAAGGACTATACCTCCATCACTACCGGCGCGGTCAGCGAACTGGTCGCGTCGATGGTGTTGCAGCCGGCGCGCCGCAAGGCGATCCTCGACCGCAGCCGGGACCTCCTGTCACGCAATGTCGACATGATGGTGCGCTGGGTCCGCGCCAACGAGGGGCTGGTCTCGCTGGCGCCGCCGCAGGCAGGCGGCATGGCATTCGTGCGCTATCACTTGCCGATAAATTCGACCGAGCTGGCGCATCGCGTCAAGGACGAGCAGGGCGTGCTTGTCGCGCCGGGCGACGTCTACGGCATGGACGGCTATTTCCGCGTCGGCATCGGCGCGCCGGCGCATGTCCTGGAAGGCGGGTTGGAACGTGTGCAGCTTTTCCTGCGCGGCCTTGCCCGCTCGGCGGCCTGAACGGAACGACCATGGCTAGGCCAGCCGCAAACATGCCGCTCATCCTCGACCGAGCGGAGATCCTGCGGCGGCTCGACCACGCCGCCGGTATTGCGGCCGTTCGCGAAAGCCTCGTCGCCTACAGCGCCGGGGCAGTCCAGCAGCCGCCCGTCGTCCACATGGGATTCGCGGCGGCGAACGGCGATTGCCATGTGAAATGCGCCCATGTATCGGGCGCGTCGATCTTCGTCGTCAAAGTCGCGACTGGGTTCTACGACAATCCGACCAAGGGCCTTCCAAGCGGCAACGGCATGATGGTGGCGCTGTCGGCCACGACAGGCGAACCGGTAGCGCTGCTGTTCGACCAAGGCATGCTGACCGACTGGCGCACTGGCTATGCCGGCGCGCTGGCGACCCGGCTGTGCTGGCCCAAGGGCGCGACGCGCCTCGGCATCGTCGGCACCGGAACCCAGGCACGCATGCAGTTACGCGCGCTGCGAGCGCTGGCTCACGGCGAGCCGCTTTCGGTCGCGGTATGGGGCCGCTCCCCAGCGGCGGCGGGACGCTTCGCCGCCGACGTGGCCGACCTTGGCCTCCAGGTATCGCCAGTCGGCTCGCTCGCCGGCCTTTGTTCCGATTCACAAGTGATTGTCACCACGACGCCCGCGACCGCGCCGCTGGTGCGCGCTGAATGGATCGCGCCCGGCACGCACATTACAGCCGTCGGAGCCGATGCGCCCGGCAAACAGGAATTGGAGAATACGTTGGTCGCGCGCGCCGACACGTTGCTCGCCGATTCGGCCCTGCAGAGCATCGACCATGGCGAGTTCGCTCATGCCATCGCGGCCGGCCTCGTCGAGCCAGAGCGGATCGGTGAGATCGGCGTATCGCTGCGGACTGGCTCATTGACGCGCAAGCCTGGCGACATCAGCATCGCCGACCTGACCGGCCTCGGCGCAGAGGACGCGGCAATCGCCAGCGCCATCCTCGCGAGCGCCGGCACAGCCGCAAACTCTTGACCCAGGACAGAACCATGTCGAACGAAGGTGACATCGCCGCCGCTGCCGCGCGTTCCGTGCGGGCGCATGCCCGCATCCGCGGTCATATCGCGAAGACGTCGCTGCTGGGCGCGTCCGCCGTCGGCGACGCGATCGGTAGCACCGTTTTGTTCAAATGCGAAAATTTCCAGTTCACCAACTCCTTCAAGGCGCGAGGCGCCTTCTCGAAGCTGACCGCGATGGACGATGCGACCGGGGGCCGGCCGTTCGTCACCGCCTCGTCCGGCAACCACGGCATAGCCTCCAGCTTCGCGGCGTCGCGCCTGTTCCGAAAATTGTCGGTCGTGCTTCCGCACAATGTCACGAAGGCCAAACTGGCGCGCATACGGTCCTTTGGCGTCGACGTGATCCTGCATGGCGACGAAAGCGGCCAGTCCGAGGCGCACGCGCGCCGCCTGGGCGAGGAGAAGGGACTCGTCTACGTATCTCCGTACAACGATCCCGATGTTGTTGCTGGCCAGGGCACGATCGGGCTCGAACTGCTGGAAGAGCATTCGCATATCGACAATGTCTTCATCGCCATGGGCGGCGGCGGGTTGATCGGCGGCATCGGCGCCGTGATGAAGGCCTTCAGTCCGCGCACGCGGATCATCGGCTGCGCGGCCGCCAACAGCATGGCGCTGGCAGCGTCGATGGAAGCGGGCAAGGTGATCGATGTCGAGCACTTGCCGACGTTGGCCGACGGCGTCGCCGGCGGCATGGATGAGGATTCAGTCACGCTCGGCCTCGCCCGGTCGGTCGTCGACGATGTGGTCATCTGTTCCGAAGCCGAGATCGCCGGCGCGCTCGCCCGTCTCGCGATCGAAGAGCATCTATTGGTCGAGGGTGCAGCCGGCCTAGCGCTGGCAGGGCTGATGAAGCACCCGGAACGGTACCGCGGCCAAGTCAATGCGATCGTGCTGTGCGGCGGGAATTTCGACTACGACGAACTGACGACCGCGATCGTGGCGGTGCGACCGACCTGAAAGGGAATTCCATGACGACTGGACGATGGGACATCGAGGCGGTGCGCGGGGCCTTCCCGGCGCTGGCGATCACCGACGACGGCAAGCCACGTATCTATCTCGACGCGCCGGGCGGCTCGCAAGTACCGGCACGCGTGGTCGAGCGCATGAGCGAGGTGATGCTGCGAAGCTGCGCCAACGAGGGCGGTGCCTTCCACACCTCGCGTGATAGCGACCGCATCTTGGTGGGAGCGCATGCAGCGGCGGCCGCCTTGCTCGGTGCACAGCCGGACGAGATCGTCTTCGGCCTCAACAGCACCTCGCTGATCTTCCATTTTTCGCGCATGGTGGCACGCGACTGGAAACCGGGCGACGAGATCGTGCTTACCCGCATGGACCATGATGGCAATGTCGGCCCGTGGATCATCGCAGCCGAGGAACGTGACGTCACCGTCCGCTGGCTCGAGTTCGATACCGAAACCTTCGAATATCGCTACGACATGCTGGACGAACTGATCGGCCCGCGCACGCGTCTGGTTGCCTGCAATCACGCGAGCAACATCTTTGGCACCGTCAACGACGTTGCCCGTATCGTGGCTGCTGGTAAAGCTGCCGGCGCCGTCACCATGGTCGATGCCGTGCAGTCGGCGCCGCATTTGGCCCTCGACGTGTCGGCGATCGGCTGCGACCTGCTCGCATGCTCTGCCTACAAGTTCTTCGGTCCGCACGCCGGGGTCATGTATATACGGCCGGAGCTGCGCGACCGGCTCACGCCGCTCAAGGTGCGGCCCGCCTCCTTCGACATGCCGTGGCGCCACACCCCCGGCACTCCCTCCTTCGAGGCGCAGGCCGGCACGCAGGCGGCGATCGAGCACATCGCTTGGCTCGGCGAGCAGTGCGCCGGCGTCGACGTTGCCGCGCCGCTGCGCCAGCGCATCGTGGCGGGATTGGAGGCGGCGACCGACTACGAAGCCGGACTGATGGACCGGTTCCTGGCGGGTGTTGCCGGCATTCCCGGTTTCAAGCTCTGCGGCATCGCCAGCCGCAACCGGCTGGACGCCCGTGTGCCCACCTTCAGCTTCCGGCTGGCCAAGAGGTCGCCGCAGGAGATCGCAGCCGCGCTGGCGGGCGAAAACATCTTCGGCTGGGCCGGCGATTTCTACGCTTATGAAGCCTCCGGCCTGCTCGGCCTGCGCGAGCAAGGCGGCGTCGCTCGGCTCGGCCTATCGCATTACACCACAGCAGACGAGGTCGACCAGGCCGTTTTGGCCGTCGCCCGGCTGGCAGCCTGACGGGGGAAAGCATGGACTACGCACGCATGGTGATCGAGAAGGAATCACCGGAGGAATACGGCTATGACCGCATTCGCTTCAACCTGTCGGAAAGCTCCGTACGAGACCGTAAGCTGTCCGATTTCCATCTCTCCGTCCCTGACCTGCTGCTGCCCTATGGCGAGCATCGCGGCGACCCTGAGCTTCGGGCGTTGGTAGCCGCGCAGGGCAAGGGCCTCGGCCCCAACAACGTTTTGGTGGCCGCCGGCGCCGCTGGCGCGCTGTTCATCATCGCCACCACGCTTCTATCGCGCGACGACCATCTTGTCGTGGTGCGGCCGAACTATGCCACTAACATCGAGACGCCGCGCGCCATCGGCTGCGGCATCACCTTTATCGACCTCAAATTCGACGATCGGTTCGGCCTCGACATCGATGCCGTCGCCAGCGCTCTGCGCCCGAACACCCGCTATGTCAGCATCACCTGCCCGCATAACCCAACCGGCACGATGATCGGCCGCCCTCAACTGGACGCGCTGATCGCCTTGGTCGAAAAGGCGGGATGCAGGCTACTGGTGGACGAAACCTACCGCGACCTGACCCATGGCGAGATGCTGCCCCCCGCCGCCTCGCTCAGCCCCGCCGCGATCAGTGTGGCTTCGCTGTCCAAGGCTTACGGCGCGCCGGGCATCCGCGTGGGCTGGATCATGACGCGCGACGTGCACTTGATGGAGCGCTTCCTGGCGGCGAAGGAGCAGATCGGCATCTGCGGCAGCGTCGTCGACGAGTGGATCGGCGCCCGCATCCTGGAAGGCCGCGACGCCTTCCTCGCCGCGCAGGCGCCAGTGCTGGCCGGACGCCTTGCCATCATGCGCGATTGGATTGAGAGCGACGAGCTGATCGAATGGGTCGAGCCCCAGGGCGGTGTGGTCTGCTTCCCCCGTTTCCGTCATGGTCCGGGATTCGATTTCGACGACTTTTACGCAGACCTGCTGGAAAGCTATGGCACCTATGTCGGTCCGGGCCACTGGTTCGAGATGCCGCGCAACCACATGCGTGTCGGCTTCCTCTATCCTCTTGAGGACGAACTGCGGGGTGGCCTGGCGGCGATCTCCGCAGCGATTCGCAAGCATTCTTCCCGGCAAAGGTCGTGACATATACGGCGATGTCCTGCCGCCGAAGGCGGCCGTCGCCGGGGCACCGGGTGAGGCCGACGCGCGCCCTTCGACGATGGCAGTAAGGTCTATCTGGAAATTCCTGTGCCGCATCGATCAGGGCGAGGCACCCCCGCTCTTCATCATCGGGCGGGCGGAGGCAGCCAGCGACAAAGCGGCGCCTGATCCTGGGCTGCAGATCACGCTCGCGCATCAACCGCTTGACCTTCTTGGGGCTGACGACGATGCCGCGCTGCCGCAGCGCCGCCTGCATGCGGCGATAGCCGTAAGCTTCGAAGCTGTCGGAGATTTGACCCATCGTCTCGACGAGCGCTGTGTCATCCACGGCGGTGCCGGGCTGATCGTAGTAGGTTGATCGCGCGCCATCAGCCGGCAATCCTGCTTGTTCAATTTGTCCGGTCCCAGGGCAAACTCCAGATGGAAGGCGAATTTCCGCAGTCTTGGGTGCGATTCAGTCAGCTCGTGACATTCGTGAACGCGCGCAGCAAAGAGACCGTTTATTCTCGCGGCATCCCGAAACGGTCGCGAATTTTCCTTAACGGGTACCGCTTTTGACGATCTATCTACTCGCCATCCAGGGGCATAGATTGCAGAAACAGCAGATACTCTCGGATCCGCCACTCTGCGTGGGCGGCTCTACGCACGGGCGAGATCATTTTGGGTCACTTAGTCAGGGTGCAGCGTGGGCTATTGCGTGAGTTTTCGAACCCCAAGTCGGCCAGGGGCGAAAGGAAAATACGCTATGGGCTGTGGCACAAAGAGAATGGATCGGCCACCTAAGAAGGCCGCGCGAGGGCCGTCCAGTGTGCGTGGCCCCAAATGTTAGTGAGCCGGACAGCGGCCGTTTAGCAGTACATGCAGAGCTCAGAGGCCGGGTGACAGTGAAGGGAAGTGGCCGCACCAAGGGGAGTTGTTCTACGAGCAACTCACAATGTCCTACTCACGCATTCGTGGCTGTCATTATCCCTGCCTACAACGCAGAACAATTTATCGAACGCACCTTGGCGTCGGTGATAAACCAGACCTACAGAAACATCGAAATAATAGTCGTTGATGACGGTTCGACTGATGAAACTGCATCAATCGTCCGCCGACTATCCAATGACGACCCGCGTATCAAGCTGCTCCAACAGAAGAACAGTGGCGTCGCGTCGGCGCGGAATACGGGGATACGTGCAAGCAAGGGCATCTATATAGCACCTATAGACGCCGACGATCTCTGGCACCCAACCAAACTCGAAAAGCAGTTGCGTGTTTTCGCTGCAGCAGGCAATGATGTTGGGCTTGTCTATACGCTTTACCGGACGATTGATGCCGATGATAAGGCGATCATTACGCCTAAGCGCATGCACCCGCACGGATGGGTATTCATGCAGCATCTCGGACAGAACTTTATCGGTCACGGAAGTTCGGCAATGTTCCGGCGCGATGTCTTACTCGAAATGGGTGGCTATTCCTCGCGACTGCGCGAAAACGGTGCGGAGGGTTGTGAGGACTTCTTCCTCCAATTGAGTATCGCCTCGAAATACCGATTCGATGTCGTCAAGGAGCACTTGGTCGGATACCGCCGAACGCCAGGAGCCATGTCGCAAGATTTCGTCCGAATGCTCATCTCGCGTCGGATGGTGCTCGAGAGCCTCTTTGCTCGCTGCAGCGAGATGGTGAGCCCGATCCTATCGGATGTGATGTTCCGTAACGATGTCGAGATCGCCAGGCTCGGGCTTAAAAGGCGCCGCTTTGCTGCCGTCGGCATGAACTTCGCCAGAGTGCTCTGGCGATCGCCCTCGCAGTTCGCGAAAGTCGTCGGTGCGACGCTTGCCATTTTCCGGCGCAAGGCGAAGCAAGGAACCAAACTGGAACGCGAAGGCCGCAGCTCGGGGATTGGGAAACCGTTCTGGGACTACGCTGTCGATGAGCTTTTCGATCGCGGCGAGAATACTGATTACCGTGCCTTGCTCAACAATCTGGCTGCAATGGACAGCAAACTTGGACCCTGCGGAGGCTATTTGGCGCAGCATCCCGAACGAGGAACCTTTGCAATGCCCCAAGAGGGCAGCGGCTCAGACAGCCCGTTTCTCCTTAGAGGCTTGGAATGAAGAAGCTGCTGCTGTCGGAAGAGCAGATGTCGTCGGGCCGCAATTTGGCTCAGAGGGCAGAATGCACTTTTGAGCGGACATTGAATGAACCGACGGTCAGTGTGACCGTGCTCATTGTCACCTACAATCACGCTCGCTACGTAGCGGCAGCGATCGACAGCGTTCTCATGCAAGATACGGAATCCGGTGTCGAGATCCTGATCAGCGAAGATTTTTCGACGGACGGTACCCGGGAGATCGTGGAGCGGTATGTATCCGATTATCCCGAAAGACTATCGGCGATCTATTCTGGCAGCAATTTGAGATCCAACGAGGTCGTTGCGAGAGGACTCCGGGTTGCGCGCGGGCGCTATGTCTCGATCCTTGATGGCGACGACCTGTGGACATCCAAGACCAAGCTGCGAGATCAGGTGGCCCATCTTGACGCGCATCCTGAGCTCTCGGCCATATTTTACAATGCGCTCGTGGCGCACGGCGACGAGATCACGTCGCGGCGGTGGACGCCACGGGATCAGAAGCCCTTAATCACACAAAGGGAAATTTGGGAAGGCAATCCCTTCGCCACTTGCGGCGGTATGATGCGAACCGCGTGCGTTCGGGATGTACCGTCTTGGTATGCAGATTTCTTTCCGATTACTGATTGGCCGCTGTATGTGCATTGCGCAAAGACAGCAGACCTCGCCTTTGTCGACGAGGTGGCAGGTATCTATCGTCTGCACCCGGGTGGGCTTGTATCGGCGCTGCCAAGCCCGCTCAGGCTTGATGCGATCGAGGGATTCTACCGGCGAATGGCGAATGTCATGGATGCCCGTGGGGCACAGTTTGCCCGTGGCGGCTGTTCCCGCTACTTTTACGAATGGTCGAAGCAGTATCTGAACGGAGGTGACTTGCCGTCGGCCAGATCGTGCTTCCTACGATTGCTGCGAAGCGGCACTGGCGGAAACAACGTGCCGAAACGCGATATCGCGCGGTTGGCACTGCTCCTGCTGAAATCCTCGGTGCTCGGGAGATGACGGCTTTCCGCAACTTCGAGAATCGCGATCCGGTCCCGTCATTGCCACAGGCGGCTGTTCGTCCGAAGTGGTCGGTGATGATCCCCGTCTATAATAGCGCCCGCTTTCTTGCCTCAACGCTGCAAAGCGTGCTCGCGCAAGCCCCTGACCCGGCTCATATGCAGATCGAAGTGGTTGACGATTGTTCGTCCGACGATCCGCAAAAAGTCGTGAACGAAATCGGGGGAAGGCGTGTCGGCTTTTTCCGCCAGCCGCAAAACCTCGGCCACATCGGCAACTTCCATACCTGTCTGAGCCGAGCCCAGGGGGAACTTGTCCATCTCCTGCACGGCGACGATGCCGTCCGACCAGAATTTTACGAATTGCTCGGTCGGGGTTTCGATGCGGATCCGAGAGTAGGAGCGGCGTTCTGCCGGACGGTCTTCATGGACGCCCACGGACAGGAGTTGTCAATCGAACCTGCAATGCAGTCAATCTCCGGAAGGCTTGAGAATGCGGTGGTCCGATTGGCGCTCGAACAGCGCATCATGACGCCGTCCATCGCGGTCCGACGCGCGGTCTACGAAGAACTCGGCGGCTTCGACCGGCGGCTGAAATGCAGCGAAGACTGGGAGATGTGGATACGCATCGCTTCTCGTTTTCCTGTCTGGTACGAACCGCAAGCCCTTGCGCTTTATCGGATGCACCCGCAATCGAACACAGGGCGCCATATCCGGAATGCCGCGGACATGGCCTACACGCGAATGGCGATTGATATTTTCAAGAGCTATCTTCCAAGCGAACTCGCGGACGATGTCGCCGCATCGGCTCGGCGGACCTATTCGCAAAGCGCTCTCGAAACCGGGCGGCGGTTGCTTGGCTCTGGTGATTGGGCTGGATGCCTCGCGCAAATGAGTGAAGCCTTCCAACTCGATCCGTCGCTCAAGACAATTGGACGTATGCTGCGGCTCGTTGCGAAGCAGGGAGGCGAGATTGTCCGCCCAAATTGAAACTGTGCAACGGCAGCCGGCACGGCTGCGGCAAGGTGAGCCTGTCCGTCTCGTTTTGGCCGGATGTGGCGCCGTCACGAAGCTCTACTATGCGGAAGCGCTGTCGCGCCTTCAAGGCAGAGGCCAGATCGCAGTCGCAGCCATCTTTGATCCCGAAGCGAAATCGGCCGCGGTCGTGCAGGCGCGGCTGCCCGGAGCGAAGGTTGCAGCCAGTTTCGACGGCCTTCTGGCTGTGGGCGCCGATGTGGCGATCATCGCTTCCCCGCCTCGATACCATCTTGATCAGTCGATGCAGGCGTTGCGGGCCGGCATGCATGTTCTATGCGAGAAGCCGATGGCCACGAGCAGCTCCGACGCGGACCTTATCCTGGCGGTAGCGGCAGCCAACAATCTGCATGTGGCAACAGGCCTCGTCAGAAGGCAGTTCCCTGCCACCCGATCGATAAAGGCCATGGTCGAGGGCGGATTGATCGGAAAAATTCAAGGTGTCTGTTGTTTTGAGGGTGGCCCTTTCCAGTGGCCTGTCGCTTCGACGAGCTATTTCAGCCGCGCGGAATCCGGCGGTGGCGTGCTTCAGGACATAGGCACGCATTGCCTTGACCTCCTGACCTGGTGGTTCGGAGAGCCCCATGAAATCCACTACGCCGATGACGCAATGGGCGGCGTCGAGGCGAACTGCCTTGTCCGGTTAGGTTTTGGCGGCTTCGAGGCAACGGTCCGGCTGAGCCGTGATTGGGCTCGTCCGAACCTTTACCGTCTTGAGGGCGAACGTGGCTCGATTTCTTGGGCAGTCAATGAGACTGAGCTTGTAGAGATCGCCTTGAAAGGATGCCGCACGGCAGCCACCGCCTCCTTCACCGACACCGACGACCGGTCGCGCGATTTCGTCGACGCGTTCTGCGATCAGATTTCGGACTTGGTCGACACGGTCCGAAATGGAACCCTCCTTTCCGGGTCAGCCACAGCGGGGCGCAACGTGCTCAAGCGAATCGAGGAATGCTATGCCAGACGGAAACGGCTGGACATGCCTTGGCTCGGAGCAGAAGACTTTCGCCACGTCATTGCTTCCGCCGAGACCAGACAATGACCGGCACTGTTGCCGTGCTTGGCGCCAACGGCTTCATAGGTTGCCGGACAGTGGAGTTGCTGCATCTTTCCGGCTGGGCTGAGGTGAGGCCGATCGTTCGCAGGCCGAGTGCTTTCGCCAGCCTGTCCCGCTTTGCGATCGATGGAAGGGTGGCGGACGCGCATGACGTTCCGGCTCTTACTGCGGCCCTTCTTGGCTGTCAGTCCGTTGTTCATGCAGTTGCCGGTGATAGTCGCACGATCGTCGATGCCGTCGAGCCTGTCTATCGTGCCGCCGCCGCTGCGGGCGTCGTTCGCCTGGTCTACCTCAGTAGCGCATCCGTTCATGGCCAATCGCCGCCGCCCGGAACGGACGAAACGAGCGCGCTGCACGACGGCCAGACGGTCGAGTACAACAATGCCAAGGTTCGTGCTGAACGTCGTCTCGGGGAATTGTCACGGGACGGTGCAGTCCAGGTGGTGGTACTGCGGCCCGGAATTGTCTTTGGCCCGCGCTCCAGCTGGACGGGGGGCTTCGCCAACGATCTCCTCGACGGCTCTGCCTATCTGGTGGATGGCGGCCATGGCATCTGCAACAGCGCTTATGTCGACAATGTCGTTCATGCGATCAAGCTTGCCATCGAAGTGCCCGAGGCGGCTGGGCGAACCTATCTGGTCGGGGACCGCGAAAGGATAAGTTGGGCAGATCTTTGCCGCCCGATCGCCGAGGCATTGGGCTTCGACCTGGCTGCGATTTCGGTTTCCGCGCCATTGTCATTCGCGCCGAACTGGACACAATGGCTGAGAGATGGCGACCTTTACCGGCGGCTTGTCCGAAGCCTCCCGAGACCCGTTCGTAGCGGACTAAAGGTAGGCTATGCCGAGTGGCGGAAATCAGGGCTCGATCAGAGGCCGCCTATGGCTCCAAAGATCAAGGTATCTGAAGAACGTGCGCTGTTGCACCGGTGTCGGGTGAAACTCCCGTCGGCCAAGGCCGAGCGCGAGCTCGGATACCAGCCGGTGGTCGGCTTCGAGGAGGCATGTCGGCGCTCAGTCGCATGGCTAACCTTTGCCGGCTACCCGACTGCGCAGAGCCAAGTGGGCGAAAGATGACCGTCAGACCCGCCGCAGCCTGTGTCTCGGTTGTCATTACGACCTATAACCATGCTCGATTTCTCGCGGAAGCGATCGACAGTGTCCGGAACCAGAGCGTGCGGCCCGATGAGATCATCGTTGTGGACGATGGTTCGTTCGACAATCCCGAAAATGTTGTTCGCCGGTATGTCGACGTCCACTACATCCGCCAAGAAAACCAGGGTTTAGCCGCTGCCCGCAATACGGGAATGAAGGCAGCACGTGGCGAATTCATCGCGTTCCTGGATGCCGATGACAGGCTGCGCCCGACGGCGCTCGCTACCAATCTTGCTTTGTTCCATGACAGTCCGGATTGCGCCTTGGTCTATGGAGCCTATTGCTACATCGATGAGGCCGGCGCAGTCAGGAATTCAGTTCCGCTGAGGCCGGTGGGAGAGGACCCGTATGCCGGATTCTTGACCGGCAACCTGATTGGAATGCATGCGACAGTGCTCTATCGGCGTAGCACATTGGAGGCTGCTGGCGGATTTGACCGATCCCTGCGGGCTTGCGAGGATTACGACGTCTACCTTCGCCTGTTTCGGGCAAACAAGGCCGCATGCACCCCGGAGTGTCTCGCAGATTACCGCAGGCACGCAACGAATATGTCCAACAGCAATCCGATGATGTTGCGCGCGGCGCTCAAAGTCCTTGGCCGGCAGAGGAATCTTGCGCGGACCAATCCAGACTGGACGGCCGCCTACCATCAGGGCGTCGAAAACTGGAAACGCTATTATGCGCACATGCAACTGGGACAGCTTAGTACAGCGGTTCGATCCCGTTCTTCGCTCGGCAGTCAGCTCCTGAACACCATTGCCGTTTCGCTCGCAGCGCCATTGCAGACCACCATGATGCTGCGGCAGCGTTTCAAGGGCTGGTCAAGTCGGCGCCGATCGGGCGTCCGGTTCGGTGACCTCAGCCGCCCGCTGCCCTTCAGTACAAATTTCGGTTTTGATCGCGGCAAGCCAGTGGACCGCCGCTATGTCGAGACTTTCCTCGCATCATGTTCGCTGAACATATCCGGCAGGGTTCTGGAGATCGGGGACAACGCCTATACGACCCGCTTCGGAGGCAGTCGAGTTGCCAGGAGCGACGTTCTAAACCGATATGAAGGTCACCCGCTGACAACCTTCGTGGGCGATCTGGCCAACGGCGACGACCTGCCGCCCGAGACATTTGACTGCATCGTGCTCACCCAGACACTGCACCTCCTTTTCAACATGCCTGTCGCGGTTGCAACCCTATGGCGGATGCTGAAACCGGGAGGCGTGCTTCTGGTCACGGTCCCTTGGGTAAGCCCGATTGACCGAGGAGAATGGGGCGAGAGCTGGTTCTGGTCGATAACCCCGGCGGCACTGGGCCGGCTTCTCTCAGACAGGTTCGGGGTGGAGAATGTCGAAGTCCGCCACTATGGAAACGCCTATTCGGCTACCGGGTTTCTCTATGGCTTGGCGGAGCATGAGCTGAATTCGGCAATGCTCGATGTGCATGACCCATGTTGCCCGGTGATTGTCGCCGCGCGCGCTTTCAGGCGATGAGCGGCGTGACAGTGCGTCAAGCTCTCAGCAAGCTCTTGCGACGGGGCCGATTGCTTGCCGGTTACAACCGGCCGCTCGTGCTGATGTATCATCGCGTCGGAGAACCGCGCGTCGATCCTTGGGAACTTTCGGTCTCGCCACAAAATTTCGCACGCCAAATCGAAATCCTGACAAAGGCGCGCGATATTGTTCCCCTGCAATGGCTGGCACAACGGCTTCGGGACGGAAAGCCAGCGAGAAATGCCGCGGCAGTCACCTTTGACGACGGTTATGCGGACGTCGTGCAAAATGCCGTGCCGATCATGCTACGCATGAACGCTCCTGTGACCGTCTTCGTCACCACCCACGCGCTCACCGACCCCTCAGTGTTCTGGTGGGATATTCTGTCGCGCATCACTTTGGAAACGCCTGCTCTCCCGGAGAGGCTCGCGATCCAGATCGCAGGCCGAAACTATGATTGGCTCGTGACGGAGGACGCCACGCGCGCGAAATCGAATCTCGTCATCAGCCGCACGGCGCTCCATTTCGGCTTGCACGCACTGCTGAAGCCGTTGAGAGTACACGAACGGAGGAGGGCGCTGCAGCAGCTGGCAAGATGGGCAGGAACCGACGCCAGCCCCCGAAGGCGTGACCGCGCCATGACTCATTCGGAGCTGCGGCATCTCGCCGACACCGATGGCGTTTCGATCGGTGCCCACACCTGCACGCATCCATCCCTGCCGTTGCTGAAACGGGACAGTCTTGAACGCGAGATCTCCGCTAGCCGCCAACAATGCGAAGAGATCACAGGGCGGAGGGTGGCGGGATTCGCATACCCCTTCGGAGACTTCGATGACAGCACCGCCGAAGCGGTAAGATCTGCTGGCATGGACTATGCAGTAACCACCCTGCCGCGTGAAGCTGGGCTCAGGGTCGACCCCTTCCGACTGCCGCGGGTCACGGTCGCTGATTGGGGTGAGAGAGAGTTCCGGCGCGCGGTCTTTTGCCATGGCTGACCATGCATGCCGAGAACCGCGCGTCACGGCAATCATCGTCGTGTTCAACGGCGAGAGATACCTCCGGGAAGCTATTGACAGCGTTGTAGGTCAAAGCTTCACTGACTGGGAACTCCTCGTCGTCGACGATGGCTCGACGGACCGTTCATCTGTCATCGTGCGCGACTATGCGCAGCGCCTGCCAGGCAAGGTGCGACTACTCTCCCATCCCGACAAGGGCAATCATGGTATCAGCGCGTCGCGCAACCGCGGGCTGGCCGAGGCGCGGGGCGCCTATGTCGCGTTTCTCGATGCAGACGATACATGGCTGCCCGAAAAGCTGTCCGAACAAGTCTGCATCATGGAAAACGATCCGACGCTCGGTCTAATCTACGGCCGGACGTTGATCTGGCATAGCTGGGCAAAGCTTGCTGGTCGTGCGGACTACTATTACCCGCTCGGAGTCGAACCGAACGCCCGATACGATCCGCCCGTGCTGCTGGAACTGCTGCTGCAGAACCAAGCCCAGACGCCGACAACTTGCAACGCCCTGATGCGTTCAAGTTTGTTGGCAACGCTCGGGGGATTCGAGAACAGCTTCCGCCTGATGTTCGAAGACCAGACCTTCTTTGCGAAGGCGCTCGCATTCGCGCCGGTCTACGTGTCCGGCCAGACCTGGGCGAGATACCGCCAGCACGTCGAAAGCTGCTCTGCCGCTTCTGCCAGGGCAGGCGCTGACGAAGCCGCGCGTATCACGTTTCTCAGATGGCTGAATGGGGTGATGGCGGATCAGGGCGCCTCCTTCCGCATTCGTTCCGCAATCTGGAAAGTGCTCGCGCGCGAAACCTGGAAGACGAGCAAGCGAAGCATCGTAAGACGGCTGCAGCGATGACTTCCGTGCCGCGGGTGACGATCATAACCCCCTTCCTCAATGCGGCGTCAAATCTGGGCGAAGCGATCGCCAGCGTCCGGGCCCAGGCGATTGCAGATTGGGAACTCTTGCTGGTTGACGACAATTCGACGGACGACAGTATCAGGATCGCCAATGATGCCGCGGCAATCGATCCTCGAATTAAGGTGCTGCGCAGGCCTCCCGGATCCAAGCGTGGCGCCGCGGCAGCGAGAAACGCCGGAATAGCGGCCAGCTGCGGCGATTTGCTTGCCTTCCTGGATGCAGATGATTTGTACGAGCCGCATATGCTGCAGACGGTCCTGGCGGCAGCCGATGCCAACCCGGATGCCGCAATGATTTTCGGGCCGACCAAATGGTGGTATCCGGATGGAGCGCGCTCCGACTGGGTCGAGCCGACAGATGGACTTGCCGCACGCTTACATCAGCCCCCCCGGCTTTTGGGTCGGCTGGTGCTGATGCAGGACGGCCACGTTCCGTGTACCTGTTCCGTGCTCTTGCGGAGAAGCGCGGTTAGCACGGTTGGTGGCTTTGAGGAGCACTTTGAGCTCTATGAAGACCAGGCTCTGTGGGCGAAGCTATTCCTGCGATTCCCAGCCTTTATCACTCCTGTAACTCTCGCACGTTACCGGCAGCATTCCAGTTCGGCCTCGGCGATTGCCACTCAGCGAGGGCTCTACGATCGGATGGGGAAACACCCCGCCCGCGCCGCTTTTCTGGACTGGATCGCGGAGCATATGATGGAAAGTGGAACGCGGGATTTCCGCCTCCAATTGGCGCTGCGGCTGGCACGCGCGCCCTATGTCACGCCTGCAACGATCGGAAGCAAAGCCGAACGGCTTGCCCTGAAGATCATGATGTGGACAGCAAAGCAGCGGCGCAGGATTCGGCGACAGCTTGCGCACGTGGCCAGGTGAAAACAGGCGTCACTTCCTGACCACCCATCGATGCGGGAAGCTGACATTGCCAAAGCCAGGCTGGGCGCTGACCGGTCGATCGTCGAGCAAACCGGGCATGACATCGAACACAGCGGCCGTCTCGACATGGTCTTCGACCACCCTGTCGTCCGCCACCAGCGCTACGTCAATCCTGTAGCGCCCTGGTCTCAGCATAAGGCTGTCCACATGTACCGTGTAGACTTCGCCGTGACGGTCATGCAGGGATTGCTCCCGGCTATCAAATGAGGTCACAGGATCCCCGAGATCATCAATGATAGTCACAAGGCACTGCAATGTTTCGCGCGGCCCATCAACCTGAAGCCGAAAAGTTGCCGGCTGCCCGGACGCGACGGGACCCATTTCATTGAAAACTTCGATGCCGACCACACGGAGGCGGCCGCGCCCGGTGCGCGTGGATCGCACACTCAGATCGGTTCCTGCGCGGGCCTCAAGCGTCTGGAGATAATCCCGGACCACGTCCTGAGTCGGGCCGTCCGCCTGGATCGTCCCGCCGTCGATAAGGATTGCGCGGGTGCAAAGTCGCTGTAGAACCGGCATCTGGTGACTGACGATCAGCACGGTGCGGCCTGTCCCGGCGATGCTCGCTGCCTTGGCAATGCATTTCTTCTGGAACGTGGCATCGCCGACGGCCAAGACCTCATCGACCACCAGAATGTCGGGATTGACGTGGGCGGCAATCGCGAAGGCCAGACGCAAGTACATGCCGCTTGAGTATCGTTTGACAGGCGTATCGAGAAACGGCTCGACCCCGGAGAAATCCACGATCTCGTCAAGCTTGGAATTGATCTCGACGCGCCGCATGCCGAGTATGGCCGCGTTGAGATAAATGTTCTCACGGCCGGTCAGTTCGGCATGGAACCCCGTGCCGACCTCCAGCAAAGCTCCCAGCCGTCCATGTATCGTCGCGCGGCCGGAAGTCGGCTCCACGATCTTCGCCAGTATCTTGAGAATGGTGCTCTTTCCTGCACCGTTGGGACCGATCACGGCAAGGACTTCGCCTGCGTGCACCTCGAAGGAGGCGTTTTTCAACGCCCAGAACGGCTCGTCCGCACCTTTGCGGTGGCTTGTATCGGCCTCCCCGCGAAGACCCCGCCTTTTGCTGGCGAGCGCGTCTCGCAGCGTGGGGAAGCTGTTGTTCGCCACACCAAGTCTATACGCCTTGGAGAGATTGGCAGCCTGGATCACGATGTCGGTCATCACTCAGATCAGGTCCGGAAACGCGCGTTCGGATTTTGAGAAGATAGTCAGTCCGGCAACGAGAAGGGCTAGCGAGGAGAGCGTTGATATCGAGATCATGAGCCAGTCCGCAGGCGTGCCCAGCACGCTCCAGCGGATGGCTTCGACTGTCCCAACCATTGGGTTCAGACCATAGAGCGGCCGCCACAATTGAGGGACGAGATTGGCTGGATACACGATCGGGGTCATGAACAGAAGTATCTGAAGGCTGAACGGCAACAGATAGCCCACATCGCGAAAGCGAACGTTGATCGCCGACAATGCCACGCCCACTCCAGTCGCTGACGCAGCCATTACGAGCACGAACAGCGGCAAGAAGACTGCTTGTGGTGCCGGCCAGCTTCCGAATGCCAGCATGGCGGCGAACAAAAGAGCGAAGCCGACGAGCATATCGGTCAGGCATGAGGCCATCGTGGAGATGGGAATGATCAGACGCGGGAAATAGACGCGTTTCACCAGCTCCTGGTTTCTGACGAGGCTGCCCGTCATGCTGGCGACGGCTCGCGAAAAAAAACTCCATGGCACAAGCCCACACAGAACAAATAGCGGGTATGGCGCGCCGTTGGACGAAATGCCTGCGAGCTTGCCGAAGAAGATGCTGAAGACCGACATAGCAACGAGCGGCTGCAGCATTGCCCAAAGGATGCCCAGATAAGTCTGCCGGTATTTGACCTTGAAATCACGCCAGGCCAGGAAGAACACAACTTCCCGATATCGCCAAAGCTCGGAAGGTTCGAACAGTCCTCGCTTGCGGGACGGATCGATGATTGTCACGACAGCTGATTGCGCGCCTGTCTGGTCCGACACGATGATGGCGTCCGCCTCCCTTGACAGCCCCATTGAGGCTTACATTTCCGCGCAGTGCAATCAGCACTTTTGATGGTGCCTGCCGTTCACGAGCCTCACCATTCGAGAGCGCATAGCAGCCGCCCTCAATGCTCGACCAGATCCTCCGGAGGCGCGAGATCGCGCCGCATATCCCCGTTGTTCGATAAGTCCAACCAGACGGAGGGCATTTCTCGCACACGGACTTTACGTTCGATCCGGATGCGAACGAACACCTGCCCGGGCCGTCTGAGTTTCTACCGCTATTCTCCCACCTGTGCTGGGTTGTCGAGGATACATTTCCCTATTGAACTTGTGGTGATGTTATGCCCATCGAAGATAGTCAGGCTACAGAAATCTTTCGTTTTTACAGTGTAGTGTATGCACTGCACCGCTGGTGACAGGGTCCTTAAGATGTGCCATTGTCCAATGGGGTGGTACTATTTGCGCGGATTTGGGTTGTTCGGGCGATGCGCGTTGCGCGAACCATCATTGCGTGGAGGGAGTGACATCTCATTGGCAATTCAGACGGCTTGACGAGTCAGCGTTCATAGCTCCTGAGCAAGCTGCAAAGCTTTGGGTCGGAAATGAAAAGTGTTCTTGTCGCGGGAGCAGCCGGGTTCATCGGATCCCACCTGGTTGATCGACTGTTGTTAAGGCAAGAAATCAATCGAATTGTTGCTGTTGACAATTTCTGGACTGGTACTCGTGCCAATCTGGATCATATCGCCGACCCTCGCTTGGTCGTGGTAGATGTGGCTGTTGAAGATTTTCAGCAGGGGAGCCTTTTTGACGAGATCTATCATCTCGCCTCGCCTGCTTCGCCTCCCTGGTATATGCAAGATCCGGTACGAACCATCTCGGCCAACGTAATAGGAACTATGCGGCTTCTGACCCTTCTTCGCGCCGGGGGCCGTTTCTGTTTCACGTCCACGTCTGAGGTTTACGGCGATCCGCTGGTAACGCCGCAACCGGAAACTTACAGGGGCTCCGTTGATTGCACGGGGCCGCGTTCATCGTATGACGAAGGTAAGCGTTGCGCCGAGGCCCTGCTTTTTGAGAGTAACCGATTGAGCGGGCTCGACATTCGAGTTGCAAGATTGTTCAACGTCTACGGACCTAGGACACGACCTGACGATGGACGTGCAGTATCAAATTTCATCACGAATGCGCTGTTCGGCAAACCTATAGTCGTTTTTGGCGACGGCTTGCAGTCGCGGAGTTGGGGATACGTCAGCGATATCGTGGACGGCCTAGAACAATTCTTCTGGGGGGAGGAGCATGGTTATATTGGTCCCCTGAACATCGGAAACGATCGCGAGATTTCCGTTGTCGATGTTGCCCGTTACGTCGCGGGCTTGGTGCCAGGCACCAAAATCGTGCATGTTGATCCGATCCCCCAAGATCCGACGAACCGCTGTCCGGACTTAACTCTAGCGCGGAGGATCATCCCCGGCTGGGCCTGTCAAATACCTCTTGAAGAGGGTGTGCGCCTCACCCTGGACTGGTTTCGCCGCCAGCAACAGAACGATTTGTCCAGTGTGTCCTCAGACTCGATGGTTGCCGCATCGGTGTGAGTGGGATCCGCCCGATAAAATGTGACCGAAAAAGGGGAGAAATGTGCTCGCCGCAATCCGGTTCCTTCGACCAACGTCGCGGTATGTTCAACCGGCCAGTTCGATGCTGTGAACGCGCGCTTCTGTGCATCGTTCAGGGCCACCGAAGGCGACATACAAGTGCGGGAGGCTCCTCCCGCGGCAATGCATGCTTCCTCCAACGCATGGTCGGCAACCTTATGGGTGTTCGAGCGGCGCGGATGGCCTTGGCGACGATCCCAGTTCGTGATGGTCACTCACATCTTGCGCTGGCAGGTAATAAAGCCCGTACGACCGGACGGCTGGGCGATCAGAGGCAGTGGCATGTCTTGATCAGGAAGATTACTCCCACGGAGTAAGGCAGGGCTAAAAGCCCCAAGGCGATCCAGAAGCCGGGTTCGGCCATTGCGGCGAGATCTGACAGAAGTTGCTTCATGTCGCCTCAGTCCTCGCCCCTGATCGCTCCGCATCCGATCCACAAGGAAAGCCCGCTCTTGAGGGAGGGGGAAGCGGGCTCTTGGCTGGGGCTTATGGCCCAGCAGCACGGCGGACTTGAATTTGTACTGCGCCGGCTGCTGTCCAAACCGTGATCGGGCAGCTTTGTTCCCCGTCGTCGGCTATGGTCCTGGGCGCAGCCCGTGGTCCCGCCGAAGCGGCGGTCTATCTCAAAGCATAGAGATAGGCGGCGATGTCACGCGCTTGCTGCTCGGTGATGCCGGTGGATGGCATGGCGGTGTGCGGATTAATGTCCCTTGCTGACCGTATCCAGCGGATCATGTTCTCCGGATTGTTAGCCAGCACACCGCCAACATAGATCCTGTCAGATAGACTGGCGTCCAGGCGTGGGCCGACGTGGCCTACCGCACCGGGTACACCGGTGATGGTGTGGCAGCCGGCGCAGCCATTCGCCAGCATGATCGGTATCGCACGTGCACCGACGCCGCCGGTAGCGGCATCCGCCTCTTGCTGCACCCGACGGGCTCGGTCGGCCCACAATGCGAGCGCGCCGCCCGCGACGACCAGCAGAATGCACACGGCGATGATCAATTTAGATGGGCCAGGGCGCATGCGCGACCTTCCTGGTTCCGCTCGTCGTTATCCAGAGGCCGGCCAGCAATAGCGCTGCCCCGCCATAGATAAGGCCGGCCGGGACCCACATAACGAGCCCGGCAAGCTGCTGGTCCTCGATCGGGCTTAAATTCCACACTGCCGCCCCGGCAGCATTCTCCGGGTACCAGAGCTTCGGCGATAGAAGAAGCAGGACGCCGAGCAGGCCGGTGTGCAGGGAGGTGAAGAAAAGATGCATCACGGCATTTCCATAGGTCTGCTGTTGGCTTGGGCGCGGCAGCAACGCCCACCAGAAGAGCAGGCCTGTGCCGAGGAAGCTCGCATGTTGGGCATAGTGCAGCACGCCATGCTCGAGCGCTGCCTCAAACAGGACCGGAATGTGCCACACCCATATCGCGATCCCGTGAACAATCGTTGCGGTGACAGGCCGGCTCGCAAAGGTCCAGAGCGCTCGCAGCGATTTGCCATGCCCAACCATACCCAGGGCACGCCGAAACGTTACGGGAAATGCCCACAGCAGAGCAGGGGCGGGGCAGGCGATGACCAGCAGCGGCGCCGCCACTGCCATCAGCAACTCGTGCTCGATCATGTGCGCGACAAACAGCCGCTCGCCGAGAGCATGGATCGGACTGACCAACGCTGCCGTCAGTACGCTCCAGCCGGCGGCAAACAGCAGCGCCTGACGCATCCGTAGCGGACGGCCGCGAGTGCTGCGGCGCCACAGCCGCATCGCACCGGCCATGTAGATGAGCGCGACGGCCGTCAGCGGGGCCGTGATGGGAAGCGCAAGTGTCCATCCGGCCTCGGGCGCGCCGGAGGCATAGCAGATCGAGGTGGAGAAGAGCGTGGCCAGGTTCATCGCAGACACTCGTCCAGGATAAGTGCGGCGCTTCCCTGCATGATGATGACCAGTGCAAACAGGAGAGCCGCCAGCATGCCGAGATCGGCGACGAAATGCTCGGTACCGCGCGTGCGTTCTGCTTTGAAAGCAGCGCCGCCTTGCCGCTTTGCCTGCCAGGACAGAGCACCGCCCAGAAGCGAGAACAAGGCGAGCAGCAACGCTAAGGGAAGCACGACCGGCACCTGGTGATTGCATTGCCAGGGAACCAGCGAGTAGTTCAGTTGCGTCGAGACCGCCCAAGCCAACGGGCCCGACAAAAGCCCACCCCAGGAAGTTCCCAACCGGACCGCGCGCATGTCAGCCGAGCCTCGGTACCCAGTAGATCAGCAGATAGATCGGAAGCCAGGTTGCGACCACGAAATCCCAATAGAAAACATTGTCGCCGACGTCGCCGAAGCGTCGCCCGCTATAGCCATGGCGCGTGAACATCAGCACCGTCAGCACGATCGTATCGCCGACATCTGTTATCAGATGCGTGGTGTGGAGCCCGAGCAGCACCCAAAGCATCGAGCCGTAGGCGTTCGTATCCCAGTAAACGTTCAAGGCCGGAAACTCGAACCAGCGCACAAGGAGCGGGGCGAGGCCGAGCAGCGACATGACAACCAGTCCGATCCGCACCGGCACGATGGCGCATTGCTTGGCATAGCGATCGAGGATGTGGTTCGGCACCAGGCTGGCGATCAGCAGCAGCGTGACGATCGTTCCTGGCCAATGGTTCGGCTGCGGTGCACTCAACGGCCATTCAGGCCAAGAGACCGCCAAGTAGAGATAGGCGGCTGCGGCGAGCGCAAAGCCGGTGCCCTCCAGAGCCATGAAAGCGAGCGTGCCCCACCAGGTCGGGCTGCGCGGACCATGCCCAAAGGTGGGGAGACCGGAAACATCTGTGACGGGACGCTCGTTCATTCCTCGTCCTCCGGATCACCTTTTGGCCAGAACCAGCCGATCAAGGTGACGGCGATTGGCAGGGCGCCCCACACGATGGCCCAGGGGGTGAAGATCGAATAGAGAAACGTGCCGCCTACGGCGAACGCTGCAAAGAGCGGCCAGATCGACGGTGTCGCCGATTTCTCGCGAATGTCGGGATGGGCTTCAGCGACTGTCGAGACCAGCAGCTCGCGCGCGTCGACGCGAAGCCCGGTCGCTACGGGAAGAGCGTCGCGCTCGGCCCAGAGTGGCTCCGCGTTGGTGACGACCGGAATGCGCGCGAAATTATAGCTCGGCGGCGGCGAGGGCGTTGCCCATTCCAGGGTGCCGGCCTCCCAGGGATTGTTGCCTGCCGCTGCGCCTTTCAACGCGCCATGCACAAGATTGAAGGTGAACAGGACGAAACTCAGGAAGAAGACCACCGCGCCTGCTGTTATGAACAGGTTGATGTTCCCCCAGCCAAGCTCGGCCGGATAGGTGTAGACCCGTCGCGGCATGCCCCACAGCCCCACGATGTGCATCGGGAAAAAGGCGGCGTTGAAGCCAATGAAGGCCAGCCAGAAATGCAAGCGGCCCAGGCGCTCGCTCATCATTCGGCCGGTGACTTTAGGAAACCAGAAATAGGCCGCACCCAGCAGCGGGAATACCGATCCGCCGATCAGCACATAGTGGAAATGCGCGACGACGAAGTAGGTGTCGTGCACCTGCAGATCCAGCGGCACGGAGGCCAGCATGACGCCGGTGAGACCGCCGATGACGAAGATGAAGAAGAAGCCGAACACGAACAACATTGGCGTGCGGATCACCGGTCTGCCGTCCCACATCGTTGCCAGCCAGCAGAAGATCTGTACGCCGTTGGGAATAGCGATCATCATGCTGGAAGCGGTGAAGAAGCTGGCGCCGAGCTTGGGCAGGCCTGTCGCGAACATATGGTGGACCCACAGGCCAAAGGACAGGAAGCCGACCGCGATCAACGACAGAACCATGCCGAGATGGCCGAACACCGGTCGGCGGGCGAAAGCCGGGATGATCGAGGAGACCATGCCGGTCGCCGGCAGGAAGATGATGTAGACCTCGGGGTGACCGAAGAACCAGAACAGATGCTGGAACAGCAAGGCATCACCGCCTTCGGCCGGGTTGAAGATGTGTGTGCCGACCAGCCTGTCGAGGATCAGGAATGTCGAGGCGATCATCACCGCCGGCATTGCGAAGACGACGACAAAGGAGGTGACCAGCATCGCCCAGACGTATAGCGGGATCTTGTCCAGCGACATGCCGGGAGCACGCTGCTTCAAGATCGTGACGATCGTCGCCACTGCCACAGCCAGTGAAGACACCTCGGTATAGGTAATCATCTGCGCCCAGACGTCGGCGCGCTTGCCAGGGGCGAATTCGGGACCGGACAGCGGCACATAGGCGAACCAGCCGACGTCCGGCGCCATGTTGAGAGCGAAAGACACCCAGGCGAACAGGCCGCCCGAAAGATAGACCCAGTAACTGAACGCATTCAGCCGCGGAAACGCAATGTTGCGGGTGCCGACCATCAGCGGCACGAGATAAATGCCGGTCGCCTGCACGATCGGTACCGCGAACAGGAACATCATCGTGACGCCGTGCATGGTAAACAGCTGGTTGTAGAGGTCCGGCCCGATCAGCCCACGCTGTGGTCCCGAGAGCTGAACACGCATAGCTACTGCGTTGAGCCCGCCCAGACACAGAAAGATAAAGGCAGTGATCAGATAGCGCCTGGCGATCACCTTGTGGTCGACGCTCGAAAGCGCGCCGGCGATGCCGGGGGGCGTACGCCAGGTGCGCTCCAGCCGCCGCTGGAGGTCGGCTTCCTCCATGCCGGTATCGCGCGGTCCGTCATGCTCGGGAGCGAGATCTCCCTTTGCTTGGGCTTCCGCCCGCAGGTCGCGTCCGCTCGTCAGGTCGGCGCTGGTCATTTCAGCCCCTCGAGGTAAGCGACGATGGCATTGAGCTCGTCGCCATTGAGAGCCATTACAGGCATGTGGGAGCCGGGCTTGATGCCTTGCGGATCGGCGATCCAAGCGGCGAGATTGCCGCGGCTCATCGTCAGCGTTCCGGCTGCGAGAGTTTGCCGGCTGGCTATATGGGTAAGATCGGGCGCTACCGTGCCGCCTGCGGCTGTGCCGCCGATCCTGTGGCACATCACGCAGGGCCGCTGGAGGAAAAGATCCGCGCCGGCCTTGGCTTCGGCATTGGTCGGAGCGGCGGCAGGCCGCAACTGGTCGTCCAGCCAGGCATCGAACTGCGGCCGCGGCTCGGCAATGATGAAGGTGCCCATGTTGGCGTGCTGCGCGCCGCAGAACTCAGCACATTGACCACGATAGACGCCTGGCTTGTCAGCCCTGATGTCCAACACATTCATATGTCCGGGGATGAGGTCGAGCTTGCCGGCAAGGCTCGGCACCCAGAAGGAGTGGATTACGTCTGTTGAAGTCAAAAGAAGCCGAACCGGCTCGCCGGCCGGAATGTGGATTTCGTTCGCCGTCGTCAGGATGCGGCTTGGCTGGGCATTCTCGTAGCGCACTTCCCACCACCATTGGTGGCCGGTCACGCGGACCGTCAGCGCCTCATCCGAGCCGATCCCGGCAAGCGTCCTGTTGGCGAAAAAGCTCAACAGGGTCAGCCCAATTAGAATCGCCGCAGTCACCCCAACCGCGGTCAAGACCACGCGCATTTTGCGATGTTCGGAGGCGAGGTCGAGCACGAGCGGATCTTTTCCTGTTCGAACTCGCTGGAACAGGGTAGCGACCAGCACGACCATCACCAGCATCCACACGGCCGCGCACAGGGCAGTGAAAAACCAGATCAGCCAGGCTAGCTCGCCCGCGGCCGGGCCTTTCGGATCGAGAGCGGACTGCCAGCCGCTGCAACCTGAAAGCGCCAGGAGAGCGGCTGCGCAACACGCTTTGGGAAAAAATCGTTTCACGGCGATTTCCCCAGCGTCGCGGCATCGGGGAGGCGATTTTCCGACGGATGGACCATCATGTCGTCGTTACGCTGCGGTGCGGCGGAGGAGGGGGCGTTGCCGCTCAGCGAACGTACGAAGGCTGCAAGCTCCCAAATCTGATCATCGGGTATCTTGTTTCGGAAGCTAGGCATGCCGTTAGGCCGCCCGTCCCGGATCGTTGCGTGGATACTCTCGATCGAGCCGCCGTAAACCCACTTCTCATCCATCAGCGCCGGTCCCATGCCGCCACCGCCATTGGCATGGCACCCCGAGCAATTGAACCAGCTGAACAGGCGCTTGCCCTCGCTGAGATGAAAGGCGTTGGCCTCGAAGCTGGCCGCCTTGTTGTCGCTCGGGAGCGGCCTTTGGCCGCCTGGCTCCAGCGTAGTCACCGGCGTTGGCTGTTGGCCGGACCCAAGGGCCGATTGCGGACGTGTGTCGCGCTCTTCCCGCTGGCAAGCGGCAAGGGCCAGCATCGCCGACAAGAGCACGGTGAGGTTCCGCCTCATCGGTCCGCGCTCCCGCCGGTATCAAGGCGCGGCACACCGTATCGGGCCAGGGTCGCGTCGATCTCAGCCTTGTGCTTGGCAAGGGCTGCATCCACTTCGTCGCGCAGCGCGTCATCCCCGCGTCGGACGCCCATGGAGATGTCGTAGACCATTGGCAATTGAGGCCCGTCGATTCGAGGTGTCACGGGCGTGATGCGCAGCGGTGTCTTCTGCTTGGCGGCGAAATAACCAGCGAGCGGGCCCCAGACGACGGCAACATCGATCTCGCCGCTGGCCACCGCCTCGACAATGCGCGCGGGCGGGTTGGGAGCCGAATAGTCGCCATAGACTGGATAGCCGACGAGATGACCGACAATGCCGCGGCGGCCGAGTGCCTGGACCGGTGGGGAATTGGCCCCGTCATCGCCGATGAGCTGCACGCCGATGCGCAGAGTGCGCAGGCCTGGATCGTTGAAAGACGTGATCTCGGGACTATCCCGCCGCGTCACGAAGACATAGGTCGAGCGGTAATAGGGAGCGGTGGCGCGGAGAATTTCGAGATTGGCGGGGGTGCCAGGTATGAGATCGCACAGGCCTGCCTTGAGCGTGTTGCGAACGAAACCGCGGCGTTGGGCCCACCAGGTATAGGAAAGTCTTGCATCCAGTTCTTTGGCGATGATCTGGGCAATCTTGTTTTCGAAGCCCTGTCCAGCGGCGTTGGAAAACGGCATGTTGTTAGGGTCGGCACACACCTTGAGTTCACGGGCGTCGGCGGCAACCGCGAAGAGCAGCGAGGCAAACGCTACCACCGCGGCCACAAGACGCCCGTTCGCCTCGCGTCTTCGAACTGTCTTCAACTCGAAAGCATCAGGGGAGCCGGAACACATAGAGCGTGCCTCCCGCCGTGGTCGCGTTCTTCAGGTCTTTCATCGCATTGACGAAGCCGAGCGCGGCGGTAGCGTCGCGCGGGTCGAGGTCGCCCGATACGATCGCGCCGGCCCAACCGCCGACGCCCGACAGGATCGCGACGTATTGGTGCCCGTCGGGGCCGCGATAGGTGACCGGCTGGCCGATGATCCCGGACGAGGTCTTGAACTGCCAAAGCAATTCCCCTGTCCTTGCGCTCACAGCTTTGAACCAGCCCTCCATTGTGCCGTAGAACACGACGTTGCCGGCGGTGGCGACCGCGCCACTCCACACCGGAAAATTCTCTTTAAGGTTCCAAGCCGGCTTTGCGGCCGCGATGTCCCAGGCGGTGAAGGCACCGCGGTTGCCACCCGGGCCCGGGATCATGCGCACATTCATGCCGACATAGGGGGTGCCGGCGATGTAGTTCACCTCGAGGCCCTCTTCGTCCATGCACAGATTGTTGTGTGGAATGTAGAGCAGTCCTGTCTTCGGCGAGAACGCAGATGGCTGCCAATCCTTGAGCCCGGATGCTGTCGGGCAGATATCCCGGATCACCCTGCCGGTGCCGGTTTTCTTGTCCGGGTTTTCGATCAGGCGCCCGGTTTTCAGATCGACGCCCTTGCTGGAATTGACGGCCCCATAGGGTGTCGCTGACAGGACTTCCCCGGTGGTCCGATCCAGAATGTAGAGATAGCCGTTGCGCTCCGGGCGGACGAGCACTTTGCGCGGCTTACCCTGCCAATTCATATCGAGCAGGATCTGCTCGTTGATGCCGTCGTAGTCGTGCAGGTCGTGCGGGCTCCATTGGTAGAACCATTTCGCGGCTCCGGTATCGGGATCGCGCGCGAAAATCCCGGAGGTCCATTTGTTGTCGCCGGGCCGAAGGTCCGGATTCCACGGCCCTGGATTGCCGGTCCCGTGATAGATCAAGTTGAGGTCCGGATCGTAAGAGATCCAGCCCCACATGTTGCCGCCGCCGATCTTCCAGGCTTCCGGCGGCCATGTGGTCACGCCAAGGTCCTTGCCCTTGTCCATGTCGTAATGCGGCTTGAAATCCGGCCCGATCAGCACGTCCTTGTCCGGTCCGGTGCCGTAAGCCGTCCAGACGACATGTCCGTCGCCCGCGTCCAGCGCCTTGACCCAGCCGCGCACACCCATCTCGCCGCCGGAATTGCCGACCAGCACTTTGCCCTTCACCACAAGCGGCGCCATGGTTATGGTCTCGCCGATATTGATGTTGCCGACATGCGCGTTCCACACCGGTTGGCCAGTGGCGGCATCCAGCGCGATCGTGTGACCATCCAGCGTGTTGAAGAAGAGGCGCCCGTCGGCGAAGACCGCACCGCGGTTGACGACGTCGCAGCAGGCAACGCCCTGCGCGGCAGGCTCAGGATTTGGCTCGTACTTCCATTTCATCGGCGCGCCCGGTTTGGAAAGATCGAGCGCGTAGACGATGTTTGGAAAAGGCGTCACGATATACATCGTGTTGCCAACCACGAGTGGCGCCGCTTCCTGACCCTTGTTCACTCCGGTCGAAAAAGTGAAGGCAACTTGAAGGTTCTTGACATTGTCCTCGTTAATGTCCGCCAGTTCGCTGTAGCGCGTCGAGGCATAATTCTTAGCCGGCATTGTCCATTGGCCGTCATCAGGTGGCGCGGCCGCGGCGGGCGGTGTGATGGCGGGTGTCACCGCGGACTGCGCGGCCGCGGCGTTCAGCAATGAGCAGCCTGCGGCCAGCACCAGCCACTTCAACGGCCTAAAGTCGAAACCGCGGCCCCTTTCCGCTCCTCGGCCGTCTGGTGTCGCAGATGCGTATTTCCCCGCCACTTTCAGAGATCCCCTCATTTGCGGATCGAACCTCCCACTCCGGCGCCGAGTTCCGCCGCGACGTCCGCCTCGGTTCCTGCGCACAACGGATGACCCCAACCGGAGGCGCTCTTTCCGCCAGGATCGAGATCGTAGACGATGGCGTCCTTGGCGTTGGCGTTGACGCCCGCCGGAACCTTGTCCAGGCCCAGGGCCGCACGCAGCCGCCAAGCGACATTGTGATCGGCGCACGAGGAGTCGCCGCTGACGCCAAGCCCGCCGACAATCGTTTTGCCGTCGTAGAGAGCCAGGCCGCCGCCAAATGCCACGACGCCGCCGATCGGCTTGCCAACCAGCGGATCGCTTGCACTCCCAAAGGTCTTGCTATCGCCGGCATAAGCGGCTGCCTGGTTGACAGGATTGGTAAGCTGCAAGCCGAACAAGGGGCCACCCGGCTGAACAGAAGCATATAGATTCGCCGTCGAGAGAGCCAGCTGGGCAACGCTGAGCCCGTTGGCCGTGCTGGCCTTTTCGGCTGCGATCAGCCGGCTGCCGGGCCACTGCGCATCGCTGGTGGGGCCGCTGAAAGCAACGGCGCAAACTGTCCCGTCACGCGTAACGATCGCCGCCCATTCATTGGTCTCGAAGCCGCCATTGGCGGGGCCTCCGCTTGCTTTGACGTTTGCCTTGAGGGCAGCCAGGAGCTTGGCGTGGTCGGCGGGGCAGGGTAGCTGTGCCCAGGCCCTGCTTTGCAGCAATGCACAATTAACGAGTACCAGGAGGCTGAAAGCCAGGGAGGAAAGCTGTGGGCGACCCATGATCCGGAGCATTCGTTGAACACAATGTGGAAAGTGGGAGCGCTCGCAGAGCAAGGAATCCTCGCCCGATCCCTTGGCAAACTGAGCTATGTTCCCACACTTTCAATGGAACTCGGACGAGGCCCCTATGTTCCTAGTTCCTGAAATTATGATGGAAGGCACAGACGTTGCGACCATGGGCAGCAGCTCATTCTGCCGCCGACCGTGAGCGGGCCGATATAGACATTGCCGGGCCAAACAGCTCGACCAGCTCCTCACCGCTCTCCGCACCTATGGATTTTCGACGCCTGAAAGTGCAGACGCTATGCACAAGGTAACCGAACCGACGGACAGGCGGTTTTGCGCCCAGGCCACAGACCTGGAACCGCATTATGGCATCATGTGAGCCTGATGCGCATCCATCGCTCCCATGTTCTGGCTGAGATGGTTCATGATCCACACCGAGCCCAAAACGACCAAGGTCACGATCAGCACACCGAAAGCGAGCGCGAGCACGTTGTTGGTGTTGTCAGGTCCTGTCGTCAGGTGCAGGAAGAAGACGAGATGGACGCCCATTTGTGCGATGGCAAGCACCGTCAGGGCCGAGATCACGGCCGGCTGGTAAATTAGATCGGTTTGTGCCGCAATGAAGGACGCCACTGACAACAGGATTGCCAGGCCAAAGCCCAGCAGATAGCCGGAAAGGCCTCCCGCCACCTCGTGTTCCTCGCTGCGTTCTTCGCCTGGTGCGGAATCGCGGCGGTCAAGCATGTCCTCGTTCCGGCTGTCCATTTCGCTCATGATGACGCTCCCAGCAGATAGACCAGGGTGAAGATGGCGATCCAGATGATGTCGAGCGCGTGCCAGAACAGGCTGAAGCAGTGAAGCCGGCGCAATATGTCGGGACGAAAGCCTTTTATCCAGAGCTGCGCCATCATGGTGCCGAGCCAAAGCAGGCCAAGTCCAACATGAGTTCCGTGGCAGCCCACAAGGGCGAAGAACGCGGACAGGAAGGCGCTGCGTGATGGGCCCGCCTGCTCATTCACCATGGCCGCGAATTCCTGCACCTCCAGGAACAGGAAGGCTGCACCAAGCAGGCCGGTCACCAGCAACCAGAACTGGGTGGCGGCCATTGACCGGCGGTGGGTCGCGAGCATCGCAAGGCCGCCGGTGAAACTCGAGGTGAGCAGCAGCGCCGTCTGTGCCGCGACGCGCGTCAACTCAAACAGCTCCTTGCCTGTTGGCCCCCCCGCCGCCGAATTGGACAGGACGGCATACGCGGCGAAGAAAGCCGAGAACATTATGATGTCCGACAACAGGAAGATCCAAAAGCCGTAGGCAACCGTGACGAACTTCGAGGCCGGGCCTCCCTCGCCGTGGCCGGTCGCCGAGAACACGTGATGGCCATGCCCTGCGGTGCGGCCCAGCCGGTAGGGATCGCGCGTTGCGGTGCCGGCGGGGATGTCGCTCATGCCACACGCTCGCGTCTACGCATCCAGGCAAGCTGGGCTGCCTTGCGGTCAAGATCGATGCGGCCGACCTCCTCGGCAGGGATCTCGTAATCGCCATGCTCGCGCCAGGCGAATACAACGAAGGTGGCATAGGCTCCGATGAAGCCGACAATCGCCAACCACCAGATGTGCCAGATGAGCGCGAAGCCAATCAGAGTGCTGAAGAAGGCGGTGACGAAGCCTGTGGGGCTATTGCGCGGCATCTCGATCGCCTCGTAGTCCTCTTCGGTCTCCTGACTCTGCTCGTCCATTGCCCTTTGCTTGACGGTCCAGTAGGGCTCCTCGTTTTCGACATGCGGCAGCCGCGCGTAGTTGAAGACGGGCGGCGGCGAGGATGTCGACCATTCCAGCGAGCGCCCGTCCCAAGGGTCGCCGGTCTCGTCGCGCAACTCGTCGCGATGCCTGATCGAGACGACAAGCTGCGTGACCTGGCATGCGGCGCCGACGATCATCACCACGATTCCGAAGGCCGCCACGACAAGCCACGGCGCCCACATATCCATGTCGATATGCTGAAGGCGGCGGGTCATGCCGAGAAGGCCGACGATATAGAGCGGCACGAACACCAGAATGTAGCCGGCAAGCGTGACCCAGAACGCCGCCTTGCCCCAACCCTCATGCAGCCGGAACCCGAAGGCTTTCGGGAACCAGTAGGTGAAGCCGGCAAAGGCCGCGAACAGCACGCCCGAGATGATGACGTTGTGAAAATGCGCCACGAGAAAGAGCGAATTGTGCAGCATGAAATCGGCCGGCGGAACGGCGAGCAGCACGCCGGTCATGCCGCCGATGATGAAAGTGGTGACAAAGCCTAGCGCCCACAGCATTGGCGTTTCGAAGCGCACGCGCCCGCCATACATGGTAAAGAGCCAGTTGTAGATCTTGACCCCGGTGCCGACGGCGATAACCGAGGTGGCGATGCCGAAAGCCGCATTGACATCAGCGCCGGCGCCCATGGTGAAGAAGTGGTGCAGCCAGACCATGAAGGAGACGATGCAGATGAACATCGTCGCCGCAACCATCGAACGATAGCCAAACAGCGGTTTCGACGAGAAGGTCGAGAAGATCTCCGAATAGATCCCGAAGGCGGGAAGCACGAGGATGTAGACCTCGGGGTGACCCCAGGCCCAGATGAGATTGACGAACATCATCTGGTTACCGCCGGCTTCGTTGGTGAAAAAATGGAAGCCGAGATAACGGTCGAGGGTTAGCATGGCGAGGGTTGCGGTAAGGATAGGGAATGCGGCGACGATGAGCATGTTGGAGGCAAGCGAGGTCCAGCAGAACATCGGCATGCGCAGATAGCCCATGCCTGGCGCGCGCATCTTGAGGATGGTGGTCGCCAGGTTGACGCCCGTGAGCAGGGTGCCGACGCCGGAGATCTGGATCGACCACAAATAATAATCGACGCCGACGCCTGGCGAGTAGGTCGTCTCCGACAGCGGTGCATAAGGTAGCCACCCGGTGCGCGCGAACTCGCCGACGACGAGCGAAATGTTGACGAGCAGCGCGCCGGTCGCGGTCAGCCAGAAGCTCACTGAGTTCAGCGTCGGGAAGGCGACGTCGCGGATGCCGAGCTGCAGCGGGATGACGAAATTCATCAGCCCAATGACAAAGGGCATCGCGGCGAAGAAGATCATGATCGTGCCGTGGGCCGAAAAGACCTGGTCGTAGTGCTCCGGCGGCAGGTATCCCGGCCCGTGGATGGCGAGCACCTGCTGGGTGCGCATCATGACGGCGTCAACGAAGCCGCGCAGAAGCATCAGCGCCGCCAGCACGATATACATGACGCCGATCCGCTTGTGGTCGACGGAGGTTATCCACTCATGCCAAAGATAGGGCCAGTAGCCTTTGATCGTTACCCAGGTCAGAACGGCGGCGGCGGCCAGGAAGACGATCAGGGCCGCGCCGAGCGGAATAGGCTGGTCAAAGGGAACGGCCGACCAGTCGAGCTTGCCGAGCATCGTCATCCTCCTTCATCGTGCTGGTGAGCCATGGGCGGCGCTCCCGCCTTGGGCTCAGCTTTCGGGCTCACCTGCGGCTCTCCGGCGGCGGTCGCAGCAGGTCCCGGCCCCGGAGGTAGCGTCTGGCGCACGACCGCATCGAACAAGCCCGGCTGCACATGGCCGAACGAGGATGCCGGCGCGTTGATGCTTTGCCTGGCAAGCTGGCGATAGGCGCTGGCGTTGAGCACGCCGCCTCCGCCATGCAAGGAGGAGGCCCAACTGGCGAAGGCGTCAGCCGAGACTGCCCTGACACGGAAATTCATGTCCGAAAAGCCATCGCCACTGAAATGCGCCGACAGGCCGAAGTACTCGCCCTCGCGATCAGCCTGCAGGTTGACCTCGGTCTGCATGCCGTTCATAGCATAGACCATGCTGCCGAGCTGGGGCACAAAGAAGGTGTTCATGACGCTGGCCGAGGTCAATCTGAAACGCACCGGCATGCCGGTTGGAATAACCAGCTGGTTGACCGTTCCGACACCTTGATCGGGATAGAGGAACAGCCACTTCCAGTCGAGCGCCACGACTTGGATTTCGAGTGGCGGCCGGCTGGAGTCGATCGGCTTGCGAGGATCGAGATGGTACGATCCATAATAGATCAAGCCACCGAGGAAGAGGATGGTCAGCGTCGGAATCGACCAGACGATGAGCTCGATCCGGCCGGAATAGGTGAACTCTGGATCATACCGAGCCCTGCGGTTCGAGGCACGGAATATCCAGGCGAAGGCAAGCAGCGCGACCAGCGTCGGAATGACGATGACCAGCATCACGGCCATTGAGTTCAGGAGAATCGTGCGGTTCCCCGCGCCGACCGGTCCCTGCGGGTCGAGCACACCTCCCGCGCAACCGGACAGGGTTACCGCCGCAAAAATCCAGAAAAGCGATGGGCCTCGACTACAACGGTGTAACACTGGAAAACATCATAGCCAGCCGCCGTCCCCGGGATCAGTACCTGCATAACTGAGGCGCGGGCTGCTTGTTCCGCAAAGGCGCGCTTTCGTCTCCAACGGCGAAGAGCGCTACGTCGAGATGACGGAGCGTCTCGCGCGCCCCACGCTCCGATCTCAACTTGTTCTACGTCAGCGTTACGGCAAGCTAACGTGCTGCAGGCTGGATGCTCTTCCTGCGGAAACGGACAGCAAATGTCCAACTCGGGGGTACCGCCGGTGCTACGGCGAACGCGAGCCCTACAAGATGCAACCCAACCTCGGGCGAGACGCCGTTGCGCGCTGGGACGTTTCGCGATCACGCAATATCGGTTGGCTTGGCTCTTAAAGGTTCCGCCCCCGTGTGCTCCTCCCCGGCGAGCTGTTGAGCCCGCGGCTCGCGATCCGCGTCGGCACGTCTCCGATTGCCTGCTATGTAGGTGCGATTTCAGGCAACCAACTCGAGCTGCCAGCATTGATTTGGGATAGTCTCGGGAGAAATGCCATGCTGCAATTCAACCTGCCTCGAGAAGTTGCAATCGGTGATGAAGTTGCCCTGACGAGTACGGTCATGGACATGCTTCCCAGTGGGCGCGCCAGGGTGAGCATCCCCTCCTATGATCGTCCTTATGCGATCGATGCTCCCCCCAGAACTCACGTCGGAGACAAAGTCGTTCTTGTTGGGGACGTCACTCGGGTCGATCCTGAAACCAACAAGCTGAGCGTACGGATTGACTGTGGCGGGGTGGTTACCGTCCACAAATCGGCGATCATAAGGCTCAAGAAAAATTGCGCGGCCCGAAATGGCTGACGCATCACCCCGCGACGCAAAGCTCGCCAACGAGGCCGAGCTCGCGGGATGGGATTATCCACGCCATCTCGCCGCGCCGGCCCTACCGACGGGCTGCGCTTGATGAAGCTTGACCTCATCGGCGAGGTGGCCGAACTCGCGCGTTATATCGGCTACTGGAAGCCCTATGCGACGAGCCATGAAGGGCTTGACGCCAACCGCGCAATCCAGACCGGGGTCCGCAACGCGGTGTTGGCACTGGCGGAAGCGGCCAAAGAACGGCGTGCAGGGCAGTTTCCACCGATCGTGACATCAATCGGGACAGGCCACGACGCTCCGCGTCCGATATGGCGTGACGGATGAGGGAGATGCCACACTGGGTTCGCGGTACCTGGATTCTCTTGAAGGACGCCGTCACCGGCTTCATCGACGATAATGCGTTGAGCCACGGGGCAGCGGTGGCTTTCTACGCCACGACATCGCTGGCGCCGATCCTTCTGATCGTCGTGGCGATCGCCGGTCTGGCCGTGGGCAAGGATGCGGCCCAGCTCGCCCTGTCAGCGGAGATATCCGGCGCGATGGGCGCGCAGAGTGCCGATCTACTCAAGGCGACGATCGAGACGGCTTCGCACCGATGGTCCGGGACGCTTGCCACGCTCATCGGATTGGTGACGCTCTTCTTCACTGCCTCCGGTGTTTTCGGTGAGATGCAACAGTCGTTGAACGAGATCTGGAAGGTAAAAGCCGACGGCCTGTCGCTTTCGCGCCTGGTGCGGGCGCGCGCGGCAAGCCTCGGCCTGGTTGCCGCGTTGGGCTTCATGCTGCTGGTATCGCTGGCGGCAAGCGCAGCGATCACCGCGCTGAGCGATGTCATCAATCACCACCTGCCGTTCGGCGAACTGGTGCTCAGCAGCGTCAACACCGTTGTCTCTTTCTTGCTAATTGGGCTGCTCTTCGCGGCGATCTACAAGGTCTTGCCGGATCGCACGCTCAAATGGCGCGATGTTGCCGTCGGTTCGGTGGTTACTGCGTTGCTGTTCACCATCGGCAAGTCGCTGATCGGCTGGTATATCGGCACCAGCGCGATAGCGACTTCCTACGGAGCGGCAGGCGCGCTTATGGTGGTGCTGCTTTGGGTCTATTATTCAGCGCAGATATTCCTCTTCGGTGCAGAAATTACGCGCGCTTACTCGGTCAGGCGCGGAAGCCGGCCAGACCTTGCGCCGGTAGTGGCGTTGAGCGGCGACAAGATAGACACGCCGCGCCGGCCTGAGGTGCATGACGGCGAGATCGCCGCATGGATTGTGGTAAGCAGCCTGATCACCGCGCTGCTCTCGCATTTGTCGCGGCGAAAGCAGGATTGACGCCGCGCGGGGGCACCGTTGGCATGGAAAGCCGCACCATCCGTGATGCGATCGCGTGCGTCGATGCTGATCAGGCGGGCGGAACGGAACGATCCGGCTGACGTTTGTGCCAAGGATCGGCGCGACAGGAGGACTGCATGGCGGCCCCACGAGCAGTTTGGAAAGGGTTTCTGAAAGTCGGGTCCGTGTCGTGCGGAGTGAAGCTTGTGGGTGCAACCAGTGAGGCATCGAAAATCCACTTCAAGATTTTGAATCGGAAAGATGGATTGCCCGTCAAGGCTGCCTATGTTGACGAAGAGACGGGCGATGTCGTCGATAGCGAAAACCAAGTCAAAGGCTACGAGGCAGACGCGGGCGATTTCATCAAGGTCGAACCGGACGAGATCAAAAAGCTAAAGATGACGTCTGAGCACACGCTTGAGGTCGACGAGTTTGTCGCCATCAAGGATATCGATACGCGCTACCTGGAAAAGCCTTATTACCTGATCCCTGCCGACGGTGCTTCCACCGAGGCCTTCTCCGTGCTGCGCGAAGCGATGGCCAAGAAGGGCGTGGCGGCGCGGTCCTGCGTGGTGCTGTACCAACGCGGGCGCGAAGTCGTGATACAGCCATATGGCAAGGGAATGCTGCTTACCGAGTTGCGGACCCATGACGAGATGATCTCGGAAGAGACCGTATTCAAAGACCTGGAAAGCCATGAATATGACCAGGAACTGCTCGAAATCGCAGGCCTGCTGATCGACAAAAAAGTGACCAAGTTTGATCCGTCGAAATTTGAAGACACCTACGAGGATGCGCTCATCGCGTTGATCGACGCAAAACGCAAGGGCAAGCAGCCGCCCAAACCGGTGCCCCCGCCCAAGGAGAACGTTATCGATCTGGCGTCGGTTCTCCGCAAGAGTCTCGCCAAGGAAGGCATCAAGGACCGCCCCAAAGCCAAAGCCGGACGCAAATCGGCATAGTCGCGGATCTGGTTGTCTGCTTTCTTCGAATTATGACCGAAAACGATCCTGTGCCGGGATCAGAAAAGATCGATTGGTCGCTCGGGCTCGGGGCTTCCGCCCGAGTCATTCGCGCGGTGCAGGGGCGCGTCGCCTTTAACCCCAAGATGCACGTCCCATCGACTGCGAAAAGGCGGGCTTTGCAGACAGGCGGTGACGGCTGCCGCCCCTCCAGTCAATAATGTGCTTCTTTTCACATGGAGATACTCACCGAAAGATACATTGATCAAATCATATTGTTCGATTTTGGGGTCGAAAGGGGAATCGCCAACATATGCACGTCGCAATAAGGAGAATTGGACGAGATGCAATTCATTGGGATAAATTGCACATAACGCAATGACTCGATGAATTGTAGGTTGAGCGGGCAACAAAGGCATTGCGAACATCTGTCGTCTTGTCTGTGATTTAACCATAGCTGGTACACGAAAAGGCAATTGGTGATCGTCGGGCCGGGCTAGCGCTATTCCTCCGCGGTTTGGAGATGGTGCGTCCGCTCCCGAATGTGCCCAGCGTCGCGATACAAGCGGCGTGAGTTGGATGTCCAAGAGAGGGCTTGCAGTGCACCAACGTGCATATCTCGACGAGTGTTGGTGTTGCCGGAACCGTGGTCGACCAGGCAGGGAGAACTCAGATGTACACTCATATCCTCGTGAGCACGGATGGCTCCGACGTCGCCAGGAAGGGCGTTGAGCAGGGGATAGCCCTGGCGAAAGCCTTGGCTGCCAAGGCGACAGTTGTCACGGTCACGGAGCCAATGCTGATTGACTATGGAACCGGATTTACCTCCGGGTCTATTCCTTCGCAGGAGGAGGTTGATAGTTTTGAGGCCGCGAGCAAGGAATTCGCAGGGCAAGTCCTCGATCAAGTCAGGGAGGCAGCCGACCGGATGGGGGTTTCCGCAGAATTTCTACATGTCCCGGATACCTACCCGGCCAAGGCGATTATCGACACCGCCAAGTCACGAGGCTGCGACCTGATTGTGATGGCTTCCCATGGCCGTCGTGGCATCAGAAAGCTTTTGCTGGGAAGCCAGACGTCGGAGGTTCTCGCGGATGGAAGTGTGCCTGTATTGGTCGTGCGGTAGCCAAACGAAACCGGAGAAGCGCCGGCTTCCTCTGCGCTCAAGCTTCCGGAGAGACGGTGTCCTGTGACGAGGATGTCTCCACGCGTCGGCCTCGGCATTTAGAGGTGCCGCGCAATGGCATTCATGATTGCCGCAGGCTAGACAACGATAACGCGCGCGCCGTTGCGCACCGTTCCGAAGAGTTCAAAAATATGCTCGTTCAACATCCTGATGCAGCCGGATGATGCAGCTTTTCCAATGGTCCACGGCTCATTGGTCCCATGAATGCGATACAGCGTGTCCTGGCCATTGCGATACAGATACAGCGCCCGGGCGCCGAGAGGATTGTTTGGGCCTCCCGGAACGCGCTGCGGCAAGCTCGGATTACGGCGTCGCATGTTGGCGGTGGGGGTCCAGGTCGGCCATTGGGCTCTTCGTTCAACGATGGCTTCTCCACCCCATCGCTGTCCATCCCGACCGACAGCGATGCCGAAGCGGATCGCCCTGCCTGCGTCTTCGACATAGTACAGGAAGCGCTCCTGCTTGTTGATTAGGATTGTTCCGGCGGTTTCCCTACCCAAGTAAGGCACTGTTTGCCGACGGAATTGCCGGGGGATGCGCGTCTTGTCTACGAGAGGGATGTCAAAAGGCTTATCTGGAATTCTCCCGATATACCAACTCTTTTGGGAAGCTTCCGCATGCCCGGACAGCGCCAGAAATGATATTCCCCCAACGATCACGGATCGTCTGCTCAAAGAATTCACCAAATGAACCTCCGAAATTTAATGACTTCTTGGCTGGCATTTTATGAGCTTCGATGAGCCTGCGCTATCGGGACCAACACTTCTGACATCGGCCTCTCCGCTGAGGGTGCAATCTCTTATGTCATACGAGCGCCTCGTCAGACTGCGTGGTGTTCCCGGCGGGCAGTTCGAACCGGCGCCCAATCTCCAGCTTCGCCAAGGAATGGGTTCACTCTTGTCTTCGACAAGATTACCTCAGCCGAAGACTCCAATCACGTAGTCGAAAGCTGATGGCTGAGAAGGCAATTGTTGGCCAGGAGGCTGTTCAGAGAAGGTTTGCCGTTGTTCGACCGCTCCGCCAACGGAGGGTGCTTGAGGCCCAGCCAGCCCGCCTCCCGCGCCTCTTTGGGCGAGATTCCGAACTCGCGCCTGAATGTCCGGCTATATGTCGAGGGATCCATGAAGCCCCACTCCTCCGCAATGCTCGAAATCGGGCGTCCATCCGCGATGTTTCCGAGCGCGTCCCTCGTTTTCAGCAGCCGCTGTCGCCGGATATAGTGCGAGATTCCTCCGGCTGGTTCGAAAATCCGATAAAGTCGAGAGCGTGAAATGCCGAGGTCTTGCGAGAGCTTTCCCGGTGTCAGATTCCGGTCGGCCAGATTGGCTACTATGATCTTGTTCGCGCGGGCCATGATGACCGCGTCGATCGGCTCCTGTGCTTCGAAAAAGTGATCCCGGGACGGGGAAATGCACGCGGCAAGCAGGCTGGTGGTCGCCGATGCGACATACGGGACGTCGCTTTCCGTGCGATGGGGGAAGGAATGATAGAGCAGCAGAACATAGTCGGCGACGAATGCGGCCATCTCGGGCCGGATATCGAGCGTGAAGGGTTGCGAGAAGGCGAAATCCCGCGGAAGGAATAGCGCAAGGACACCGTCATCCTCACCCTGGTCTTCATGGGGTGCACCCAGGCATTGCCAGCGCAGCTGTCCCATTCTTGGCGTGCCGC
Organism: Mesorhizobium sp. B2-2-4; assembly: GCF_006442375.1. Lineage (NCBI taxonomy): Bacteria > Pseudomonadati > Pseudomonadota > Alphaproteobacteria > Hyphomicrobiales > Phyllobacteriaceae > Mesorhizobium > Mesorhizobium sp. B2-2-4. The sequence goes on from NZ_VFWB01000005.1 coordinate 64,843, forward strand.
CGCCCGCGGGGATTGTCTGGGGCACCGAAAGAGCCCAGTGGTCGAACACCGGACTCTTTCTGCTGCGCCACCGCCGACGGTACCCCATCCCGGGATATTCGATGAAAGCCAGCACGAGGCTCTCCAACCGCCACGCCCGCTCGCGCGCAGAGAACGAGCCGAACTCGTCTCGCAGCAATTCGACGTCGGCTATATTTGAGTGCCAACTCCGGAAAAGGTCGAATTGCTCGGGCGGTGGCGCCTGCGAGGTATCAACGTCTACGACGCATCTTAGAGGTTCTGGGGTCCCGATCGTTTCGCTTTCGCTGACAATTGATGGCTTGTCTTGCATTGAGGCAAACTCATTGCTTGAAAGAGGGTGACGGCAACCCCATGGAATTCTCGATCAAGAGACCAGACGTATCGGGCTCATCCCCGGCGGATGTAGCCGCGGCGAGATCGAGGTTATGGGACTTGAAATCCTGACACCCGCACCTGCTTGGGTGGTATAGAACCAGTCGACAAGAACATCTCGCCCAGCCAGCAGAATCGATGATGTGCGGATGTCGGCAGCGTGTATGGCAACTGCTCCAGCGATCGGCTCGCCAAGAGTATCGCTTCGTACTGTTACCTCCATCACAAGCTCCTATCGAGCTAGCAGATCAACAATGAACGATGTGCTTTTCGCAAGGAGACGGTCCTGACAATTAAAAATCCAGAGTGGAGTTATCGAAAATCGTGATGCTAATGACGAGGACACGGCCGAGCTTAAACGGTCATCGATTTTTGAAAAATATGCGAGGAATCCATAATATGGGTTTGACGTATATTTCTTGTAGCTTGTGGGATGATCTCCAGGCGCCCCGACCTCTGCCAGGAATCCGTCACTGTCTTGAAGAAAGGGACAATCCCAATGAATTGTTGATCAGAAGGTTGCTCAGGATGCCAGCATCCGCGAGGGGCTCATCCACAGTCAGCCAGGTCGAATGCTTGACGCCCTGCCACCCGAGTTCGCGCGCTTCCCTTGGAGAGATGCCGAACTCTGTTTTGAACATCCGGCTGTAGGTAGACGGATCTTGGAAGCCCCATACTTCGGCAATGCTGGAGATCGTTCGCCTGTCCGAACTGTCCGCTAGAGCGTCGCGCGTTTTCAGCAGCCGCTTGCGCCGCACATAATTGGACACACCGCCCACCGGCTCGAAAATCCGGTAGAGACGGGAGCGTGAGACACCGACCGCACGGCAGAGTTTGTTGGGCGTCAAGTCGGGATCGCTCAACCTCTCTGCGATACGCTTGGCAATCCGAGCGGCAGACACCGCGTTCACAGGCCCTTGCGCCTCTGCCAGATGATCTTTTGTCGGCATAAGAGCAGCCGCGGAAATGTTGGCAGTCGCGGTGACGATATGGGGCAGATCCGCTTCTCTCAAATGAGGAAGTGAGCGGTGCAGCAGAACGGCGTAGTGCGCAAGAAAATCCAGTGCCTCGTCGCTGGCTTCGATTTTCGATGATCTGGTTGCCGGCCATGTGCGGGGCAGAAACAGTGTGATGAACAGATCATCGTTGCTCACTCCAACATCGGGCAAGGCCAGACACCTCATGCGGGGCCGACGAGATATCATCTCGCCGGCAGCAGACTGCGAGAACGGCACGGACAGCATCCAGTGATCCAACAGGGACCGTCTGCGATGTTCCCATTGTATCTCGTAGCCGGAGCCTGGGATTTCGATGGAACTCAACGCCAGATCGCCCAACTGCCATACCTGATGACGAGCCGGGAACACGGCGTGCTCGGCCCGAAGAAGCTGTATTTCGGCAACCCCAGCAAACCATGATCGATAGAAATCAAACTGTTCGGCTGGGGGTGCCGACAAGCTATTTACGTCGATGGCGCATCTTAGAGGCTCATCCGCAAAAGGGTCGGTGGGAATGCCGGCAGCGGTTACTCTCGCGTCCATAACAAACTCCTGTCGTACATGAGACGCCGAAGTATAGGCAGCTCAAGAGGTCGGCAGGCCGTTTCCCGCAAGGAAACCGACAATAAAACACACCCTCAACCTGCCGCCGCGGATGAGATTGATTTTGAGGCAATCTTAAGCCGGAGATGCTCCCCTAGAGTGGGCTAGGAATCCCAAACGTAGACAATGCGTTTATTTCTCGTGGAAGCTGGGACAGCGTTTTCGCATCGTATTTACCCTTGCGACTATGGCCATTCTCATCGGCGCCGAGCGCGCCATGTGGAGTGACCTTGCGTTTCTCTTGCTTGCGACCAACCGGTCGGAAGGTTTGTTGCGGCCCCACTGAGGTCGCGCCATCAGAATCTCCTGACGGCCAACCAATTTCTATCCACTTTCCGACGGAGTGCCCGAAAGCTCTCGGATTGGGGTGGTTCAGCAGGCAACTAGGCCGAATGCGGGCTGCACATAGCTGTGATGAGGCCCTACGCGTAGGTGTGTTGTTGGCTTTAGGATTCGCCGACCGCGGGGGATCCGGCATTTCTGCTGACTGCCTCCGTCCACAGGAGCCGACGGCTTCATCGTCTTCCCATCCTGATCAAAATGCCTGAGGCACCGCGTTAACCAGCCTCGGATCGGCAGGTTTGAGCATCCCATCAGTCTGGTGCTGCGTGTCTCCAGAAGCGCCGACGCGCCTCACTGGGGGAGCATCCGAAGATTGACGTATAGGCTCCAGCGAAACGGCCCAGGTGCCAGAAACCAAAGCTCATGGCGATGTCGGTGATCGAGAGGCGATCGCCCTGCGTCAGGATAAGGCCGTGCGCGGCCCGAAGCCGCCGCTCCCGCTCGTAAGCTCGAGGGCTGACTCCCAGACGTTCCTGAAAGGCGCGCTCCAACATTCGCTCGCCAATGCCCAGTACCTCGCAGACTGCACTGACGGAAACAGGGCTATGAGGCCTTGCCTCCAGAATGGCCAGGGTGGCATCAACGATATCGCGCCGATCGCTGGAACCGAGGGCGCGGGGGGATGGTTGCTCCGTGAGGGAAAGCACCCGCGCGAGCGCGGCGCCCGCTTCGCTCGCCGCAACGGCCAGGCCGGCACTTAGGTCATAGCCACGCTGTGCTGCAGCTTCCGCGAACCCGACGGTTCGCAGCAGCCTCTGCTGAAGCTCCAGCTCGGCTCCTGCCGTGAGGCGTTGCTCATGTATCCCTGGCATCAGCGCGGTCCTCTGGCCCAGGTGGGAGGCTGATGCCGTGCGCAGAGACTCGAGCGCGGACCCACGCAGACCGATCCGCATGAGGCGATAGCTTCCTGGCATCTCCAGCTTGAATTCTGTTCCCGGGCCGATGATCCGCAACTGCGGTACTTCACTCCGTTGTCCGTTGAAGGTCGTGCCTTCGCCCCAGAGGAACACCGCCGTCAACGCATCGTCATTGATCGCCCCGGACATGGCGATGCCACCCTTGTCCCGCAAATCGAGGACGAACGCGTCGCCATAGTCTATCGTTGCAAGGCTCGATGCATGGCGCTGCTCGCCAATCTGCTGGATATGGAATTCCGCGTCGGGATCGGACTCGCGGGTGCGCGCGACCACGGAATTATACTGGCGGGCGTACCAGTTAGGAGCCTCCAACAACGAGGGCCTCTCCAAGTCTTTTGTCCGGACTGGAGTTGGACGCGATCGCTTTCGTCCAACTCGATAAGTCAAGCAACCGAGTCCGGCTTGTTTCTGCGGGCGATCTTTATAATCAGAAGAATGATTCCGATAGCAAAGAGAAGACAGCCAACCATGATGCTCGATGGAGAGCCATAGCGATAGCCCGATGCAAAAATGAGAAAGCCTATGAGCAAGAGGCCGATAGCTATCAATTTGTTTGCCAACAAGGCCTTGGTGTTTCCTTCCATTGTAGCAGCTCCTTAAAATTTGACGTTTCGAGGTGGTGTCGAGGGTCTTTCTGGCTTTCGCTCTATTCGGTCTTTTCTTCCGGCTCCCAGGAAGCCGACTGAACATTCGAGTCGAGCGCGAGGTGAGCGACGACGCGTTCGACTGATTGCGCATCATCACGGTTGCTGAACAACGTTGCTTCTATTCTCATGGCGTCGCCCTCATTGATGGGATGGCTGTTAAGGGAGCGTAGGCGGAGGAGGTTTGTATTGATGGTCTGAAGCAGAATCGATCTGAGCAAATAAACATTATCTCGTGAGCATACGATCTCTATAGTGTACGTGTATTCGACGGCAGGTTGTTCCTGAGAGTGCCTTCGAAAGAATCTTGAGAAATTAGGAAGAAGCGAATTGAGTATAATAATGAGCATTGCGGTTTCCGCGGCCAGCAGCAGAAAGCCAAAGCCTACGAAGACCCCGACAGAGCCAGTGCTCCAGATCGTCGCGGACGTACTCAACCCTCTTATGTTGGAACCGTCCCTGATGATCAGGCCGGCGCCAAGGAAGCCAATGCCGGTTACGACCTGAGCCCCCATTCTAAGATCGAGACCTGAGCCAAGAGCGCCCGGCAGCGAGGAGTATGCCGCCGCGCCCAGTGCGACCAGCGCGTGCGTCACAAGTCCTGTATATTGTTGCCGGTACTGGCGTTCCGCACCGATCAGCGCGCCGAGCAGCAACGCAAGCACAAGCTTCAGCAGGATTGATTGAGTTATCGCGACTTCAGCTTCCAAATGTTCATTCCGTCTGATTCAAAATGCAGGGGCTTTCATCACATGGCGCCGATCTCGGACGCCGGCTGCTGGGACACGGATTGCCGGGATGCCGACCGCTTCAGGATTGTGAGCGGCAGATGGAGAACGAGGGAGGCGTTATCGAAGATGATCTGCCGGGTCTCTTCGGCTTTGTCTTCGACCGGCATATCTTCGTTCACGATGAGACGGCGCAGCAGGGGCCCGGACCTCAACAGCTTCATCAGTGTTTCCGACGTTGCAAAGCCGCTGTGGCCGCCGCCGTCCACGTCGGAAATGTCGATAACCTGAATGTCCTTTTTCTGGAGGAGCGGGATATCGAAGCCACTGCCGACTCGTGGCTGGCCACCTGCAATGCGCCGCGACAGGCTCAAGGCGCGATCTCGCCGAGAGACAACGATCGTGAAGGGGTGCGGCAGTTGGGGTATGTCCCTGACTTGGCTGCTGAAGACATCTGGATCGATATCGGGCGCGGCAAGCAAGACGCCGCGGATTCTTGAGGTAACCGCCGCCTTACCTTGCAATACAAGGGTGCGAAGCGCCTCCATTACGACATACGCGCCCATGGAATGGCCGACGATGAAAACACCGCTAGCGTTCGATCGAGCTGCGATTTCGATCGTTTCGGCCAAGCCGTCCCGCGCCTGGAGAGCGCTATCGCGATCGAAAAGATAGGCGCCGATAGATCCCGCCGACGCCCAGGAGAAATGAACCGGAACCGAGGAGATGCGGTAGTCGTGGACGACTTGGGCATTACGAAACAGGCCTTCGGCAAAATTGTTGTTGTAGCCGTGCACGAAGATAAACACCTCGCGCTCCGAAGGCGGACGCTTCGCCAGCATCCCGTTCAACCGACCTGCGAAGGATGCTCTGTTCTCGAAGCGGACAAGATCACGAGCGGAAAAATGGCGCTTCGGATCGGGTGATGTCGATGACGTCTCGACGACGCCCGGCCGGTGTGTGGCCGGCACGACGACAGTCAACTGCGAAAAACTCAACGTCGGGGAACGATCCCGCGAATAGGGCGGTTCGGAGGTGGGGAACCTTGTGCGCGTGGTGGCAATCAGGAAGGAAATAGCCGACATTTTGTTGCTAATTTGTACAGGCGAGGCAAGGCCCGTCACGGCTCTTGGACCGGCGCAGCTTTGCACCAGCAACGCCAGCGAGATAACCAACACAAATCGTCCTGCGGGGTTCTGCATGCTGCTGGCCGCGCCGGCTTATCTTCGTAAACTCACCAGCGTTTGGCCGTCCTTGTCCAACAGTTGCACTCGTCCTGTCTGTGGGGCTTCAAAACGATGGACGGACCCGAGTGCCTTCAGAAGACTGCGCTCTTGATCCATGAGGGGCTGATCGCAGATCATCCTGGACGAGCCGGTTTCCGAGATCGTCAGCGCTTCTCCGGTCAAGGCGAAGCCGCCAAAGAACCGATTGCACGAGCCATTCCCATGGATGCGTCCATCTGGCTCGAAGGCAAGGGTGGGTTTCGAATCGGAGACCGTGGTTTCTTCTCGAATTTCGTCCACGAGCCAATCTCCGTGAAGGAGGTCGCCCGGCTCTCCGGCGCAGCCCCCAAATTTCCGGTCGCCAAGGATGACGGTCGCGGTTTGGGGGTATGGCATTCCGCTCATGGTATCGACGCATATTTTGGCAGCGATGGTCAGCGCGAGTTGCCGGCCGTCTACCGTCGCCAGATAGGTGTCGGCGTCGCCTTGCCTTGTGGGACGCGGAGCCGGCTGAACTGTGAAGGTCTCGCCCCCTAAGGCGTTAAAGCTGAGCGCGGTGTCCGAGATGCTGATTTGCCAACCGGGTTCGTTGCCGCGTGCAGCCAACGAGGCAGCCTCCGCATTGCTCGTTGCGGTGGCGTACAGCGACAACACCGCGAGCGAAGCGGCCAACGGCAAGGATGAGCAGGACTCTGGACTCACGGTTGCAGCCTCCAGACGATGCGTCACTGAACTCGAAGGCCGCCCGGAAACCGGCCTCTGGGGGCAACTTCGCCAAATATTGCGCCGAATGTACTTGCATCCGGCCGTCAGTCCATCGCCGCGGTTCGGAGAACGAGTCCATTCGGCGAAGAAATGGACGCAAAGCCAAGAATTGAGATTCCAAGAACATAAATGGTTGCCGCGGGCCATCTCGACCGCCCTTTGGCGAGAACGAACCTCAATGTGATGGTTCGATCGTGTCGAGGCGTTCCGTACGATCTCCCGGACGCCGGGACGACAGATACTCGGTTGCTTTCTGGACGACAAAATAGACGGAGGGGATGATCAACAGGCCAATCGTCGTAGCCGCGGCCATGCCCCCGAAAATTGTGACGCCAACAGCCCGCCGCGCGCCCGCGCCGGCGCCAGTCGACACGACAAGAGGAATGATCCCGAGGATGAAGGAAACCGCGGTCATCATGACGGCCCGGAAGCGCTGCTCGGCCCCGATCCGCGCCGCCTCCATTACGCTTAGTCCCTCATCGCGCCGCTCCTTGGCGAATTCCACGATCAGGATGGCATTCTTCGCCGCCAGTCCGATCAGCAGCACGATGGCGATCTGCACGTAGAGGCTGTTCTGCATCCCGAAGACCTTCAATGCCGCTATGGCGCCGAAGAGAGCCGCTCCGAGCGAAAGGATGACGATCAACGGAAGCGACCAGCTCTCGTATTGGGCGACAAGGAAGAGATAGGCAAAGAGGAACGCCAGCGCAAAGACCAGCCCCTCCTGGCCACTGCCGCGGCGCTCTTGAAACGACAGGCCTGACCACTCGAAGCCATAGCCATTCGGCAACAGTTGGGCCACTGTCTTCTCCATCGCGTCCATGGCGCCGCCGCTGCTGCTTCCAGGTGCGGTAATGGCGTTTATGGGAGCGGCGACCGAGAGATTGTAACGCTGGATGGCGAATGGCGACAGGATCGTCGTCAACGACGCCAGATTGTTCAAGGGCACCATGGTGCCGTTCCGGCTACGCACATGCAGGTTCAAGATGTCTTCCGCATGGGCACGGAAATCGGCATCGGCCTGCAGATTGACTTGGAACACGCGGCCATTGAGCGTGAAATCATTTACGTAGCGCGATCCGAAGGCCGCGCCGATGGTGGAATAGACGTCCGACACGCTTACCCCAAGCGCTTCGGCGCGCGTTCTGTCGACGTCGACATAGACCTGCGGGACATTGGCGCTGAAGGTGGTGGCGGCCCCGCCGAGCTCCGGCAGATGATTGAAGGCGCCAAGCAGGGCGCCGACGACCTGCGCGATCTCTTGTGGCGGCTGTCCTTCAAGCGCTTGCAGGCGGAAGTCCAGGCCACCGACCGAGCCGATGCCGGCAATCGCCGGCGGCGCGAACACGGCGACGTTCGCGCCCGGAATTTGGGAGAACTTCACCCGCAGCGCCTGCAGGATGCCGGCGAGCTGCAGTTCGCTGGACCTGCGCTCGTCCCAGGGCTTCAGCGCCGCGACCGCCATTGCGCCGCTCGGCGAACTCGTCGACTGAAGGATGCTGAACCCCGCAACCGTGATGACGTCTTGCACGCCTCCGGTGTCGGTCAGAATCTTGCGCACGTCCTCCACGATGGCTTTCGTGCGGTCGAGCGAAGCGGCATTGGGCAACTGGATGTCGACGAACAACGCGCCTTGGTCCTCGTCGGGCAGGAAAGTCGACGGTAGCCCGGTGAAGATCAGATAGGCGGCGGCAAAACAGGCAAGCAATCCCGCCATCGGCACGTACCAATGCCGCACCAGAAACCCGAGGAGGCGTCCATAGCCGTCACGCGTCTTGTTCATGAATGCCGTGAACCAGGCCAGCGGGCCACGCTTGAAATGGCCCACATCGCGCCGCAAAAGCAGTGCGGCCAGCGCCGGGCTCAGGGTCAATCCGACAAAGGAGGAAATCACCAGGGCCGAAGACAGCGTCACGGCGAACTGCCGGTAGAGCTGGCCGCCTATGCCGCCGAGAAACGCAGTCGGCGTCACCACGGCAAGCAGCACCAAGGTCGTGGAAATGATCGGCCCAGTGATCTGGTGCATCGCCTTGCGCGTGGCGTCGGCGACCGCGATGTCAGGGGTATCCTCCAGCACATGCTTGACGTTCTCGACGACAAGGATGGCATCGTCCACCACCAGGCCGATCGCCAGCACCAGCGCCAAAAGAGAAATCATGTTCAGCGAATAGCCGGCGGCAAACAGCACCGCCAAGGCGCCGAGCATGGAAACCGGGATGGCAAGCGCCGAGATGAACATGGCGCGCCAATCCTGCAGGAAGACGTAGGTGACTGCGAGAACGATCAGGAACGCCTCAAGCAGGGTTCTGGCCGTCAGCGAGATGCTGGCATTCACGAAGCGGGTCGCGTCGTAGACGATGTGATACTGCATGCCTTTGGGAAAGCGTGACGAGAGGCGCTCCAGTTCGGCGCGGACCGACGCCGCGGTCTGGATGGCGTTGGCGCCGGGCGACTGGTTGATCTGCATCATCGCCGAGGCGTGTCCGGCGAAGCTGGCGCTCGAAGCATAGCTTAGCGCGCCAAGCTCGAGCCGCGCGATATCGCGCAGGTAGACCTTGGCCCCCGCCGAGCCCGTGCGCACGACGATGTCCCCGAATTCCTCGACGCTTCTCAACCGCCCCTGCGCGACCAGAGTGTATTGCAGCTCCGAGCCCTGCGCCTGCGGGGGGGCGCCGGCCTGTCCGAGCGTCGCCTGGATGTTTTGCCGCTGGATGGCGGCCGAGACATCGTCGGGCGTCAGGCTAAGCGCGTCCATGCGCTGCGGGTTGAGCCACACCCTCATCGAGTATTCCGAAGCCCCGGCGACCGAAGCCTCGCCGACGCCCCGCACGCGCGATATCGTGTCGGCGACGGTCGTGGTGATGAAATTAGTGATCGCCAGCGCATCGAGGCTGTCGTCCGGCGAATAGAAAGCGATGCCGAGGATAAAATCCGGCGAGCGGGCACGCACGGAGACACCTTGCTGCGCGACCGCTGCCGGCAGGCGCGAGATCGCCAGCTGGGCGCGGTTCTGCACGTTGATCTGTGCTGTCTCGGGATCGGTTCCGACCTCGAAGGTCACCGATAGCGTGTATTGGCCGGCATTGGAGCTGGTGGACGACATGTACATCATGTGGTCCACGCCATTGATGGCCGTCTCCAGCGGGCCGCCCACCACGTCGGCGATGACTTCCGCGCTTGCTCCCGGATAGGAGGCCGACACCGTCACCGTTGGAGGGGTGATCTGCGGATACTGCTGTATGGGAAGGGAAAACACCGCGATCCCGCCGGCGATCGAAATGATGATCGAGACGACGATCGCGAGCCGGGTGCGGCTGATGAAGAGGTCCGAGATCATTGCGTACCCTCCGCTTCGCGGGGGGTGACCTGCTGACCATCGGAAACGCGTTGCAGGCCCTCGACGACGATCGTTTCGCCGCCTTCCAATCCGCTCGTCGCCGCCCAGCGATTGTCGATGCGCGCACCGGTCGTGATCGCCTGCCTGGTCACGGTATTGTTGTCGTTGAGCACGAAGACGAACTTGCCCTGGCGGTCCTGAAGAACGGACGCCATCGGCACCATCGGCAATTTCCGGGCTTCTTCGTCGACGATTGTTAGCCGGACGAACTGGCCAGGCGCCAAAATGTGGTCGGGGTTGGGGAACAGCGCGCGGACAGCGACGGTACCAGTCTGCTGATTGACCTCGTTGTCGATGAACTGCACCCGCCCCGGCAAAGCAAATTGTGTGCCGTTGGCGAGAGACAGACTCAGGTGGAATTTGTTCGCATCGATCTTCTGACCACCGGCAAGTTTCTGCCTGATGTCGACCAAAGTGCTGTCAGCGATCGAGAATGCGACGCGGATAGGATCGAGTTGTACGATGCGCGCCAATGATCCGGAGCCGGGCCCCACGAGATTACCGCGCGTCGCCAGGGAGCGGCCGATGGTGCCATTGATGGGAGACCTGATCTGAGCATAGGAAAGATTGAGTTCGGCCGTATTGAGGGCTGCATTGGCGCTTTGAACATCCGCCGCGGCGACATCGAATGCAGCCTGCGCGTCATCCAACGTGGCCTGAGAAATAGTCCTGCGGCTGAGCAGGTCCCTGGCGCGTGAGAGGCTTTGTCGCGCGGCGTTGCGGGTGGCTTCGGTCCTGGCCACCTGCGCCTGTGCGGACATTACCGCCGCCGACAGTTGATCCGGCTCGATTTCGAAAAGCAGATCGCCCTCCTTCACGTGCTGGCCTTCGGAGAACCTGATCTCCTTGAGCAGGCCGGACGCGCGCGCCTGAATGTCGACCGCATCGATCGCCTCGACCTGCGCGTTGTATGTCAGCGGCGCGTTTGCCGGACCGGACTGGACCTTCTGCACGACCACTGGCACCGTCGCCGCGGTCTGCGCACGTGCCGCTCCCGCGAAGCCGCCCACGCTGACTAGCAATGCGGCCGCCACGACCCTGGCTCGAAAGTCAAAATTGCTTTTCATCATCGTCGGATCCTGCTCTCAAGACAAAATCTTCGTCCTGCGCACGCTCAGGGCAATGACGAGATACGCCAGTCCAGCAATCATCATGGAAAATCCGGCCACCAAGCCAGTCGGCATCTCTCTGACGATCGGCCACTTCAGCAGTATGGAGAAAGCAGCGAATATGGCCACGATTCCGGAAACGGCGAACCAATACCAGCCGCCGACTTTCCTGACTTCAGCGGCGATGATTAATTGAAGAACACCGTGGACAAATAGTACAAACGCTATGAACAGTGATATTGCGGCCGATGCTTTGATAGGATTGAAGTAAATCATGATGCCGCCGATGAGCTCGAAGAAGCCGGTCAGTTCCTGCCACACGAAGCCCACCCAACTTTTGATCCAGAGCGATTGGATGACCTTGATGACGCCGACTGCCATCAGGGCCACGGCGAACACGACGTTGGATGCGAAATTGGAAACGCTGGGAACTGCGACTGAAAACACGCCGCCCGCAAGCAGGAGGAGCCCAAAGAGCAGAAACCTGCGCCACTTGCCCTGCTCGATTTCGGCCCGTTCATATGGCGTTGCAGGTGGGTGATCCGATTTTTCTGGCATGTCCCCGTTCCATGCAGGTTCTAAATATCGATCTCGCACCCTGCGGGCAGAGAAGAGAGCCGAGAGCGCTCAATGGAAAGTATCAGGAAGAAGTCTGCCGGACGGAGCGTCAGGAGCCTGTCTGGTTGCCTCGCGGCGAGATTTCCCGATGACGACGACTGCCTAGTCGAGATTTTCTCGCGGCCTTGCTTCGTCAGGACCATGAGGCCGTGTCGGATTAACTGATTGCTGGGAAGTGAAGGCGGCATACGGTTTTCCGCTGACTCTCAAAGGGTGCTCTTGTGAAGCCGGCCGTCCTTCATGATGACGACGAAGTTCTTATGCGGATCCTCGATCAGCCGGATGTCGTCGAGCGGGTTGCCGTCCACGACTAAGAGGTCCGCGAAAGCTCCTTCTTCGATGACGCCGAGCTTGCCCGGATAAGGGTTGCGCAGATTGGAGAGTGCGAGCAGTTCGGCATTGCCGGAGGTGGCCATCTGCAGGACTTCGGCGTTCTTGTACCAGTTGGCCAAATGCGTGAGCATCATGCTCTGGCGCGGACCCAACGCAGGCGAGAACAGCACGTCGGAACCCCAGGCCGTCTTGATGCCATGCTTGCGAGCAAAGGCATATATCCTCGGCGTCCCTGAGAAAAGCTCCTGGGCGCGGTCGGCGCTAGGTCCCGTCAGCGGGCCGGTGTCCTCCGCCGTCAGGAAGGGCTGGGTGCTTAGCCATGTGCCCTTCTCGGCGATCATCGCCGCCGTGTCCTCGTCCATCAGATGCGCGTGCTCGATCGACTGCACCCCAGCTGCCAGCGCGCGTCGTATCGCGCGAGACGTATAGGCGTGCACGGTAACGTAGGTGCTCCAATCCTGTGCCACCTCGACGCCTGCCCGCAGCTCTTCTTCGCTGAAGGTGACGATGTCCAGCGGACTGCGGGGCGATGATACGCCACCGCCGCCCACCAACTTTATCTGTGACGCGCCTTGGAGAAGCTGCTCCCGGATCCGCATCTTCAGGTCGCCGATATCGTCGACGATGGCCGCTCCCCCCAGGAGTTCACCTTTGCTGAGCTTGCCGCCGTCGCGCGGAATCTCGCTTGGCAGGCGAAGATCGGCGTGGCCCCCGGAGGTCGTGATCATCGCGCCGGAGGGATAGATGCGCGGGCCAGGGATCAGCCCGGTGTCGATAGCCTGCTTGAAGGAGAAGGAGGGACCTCCCAGATCGCGTATGGTGGTGAAGCCGCGACTGAGCGTGCGATCCGCCTCGGCGGTGGACGCTGCGAAGATAATCCCCGGGTCGCCGTTAAGCAGGATGTTGACCGGGACCGCCGCGAAGATCGCATGCCAATGCGCGTCGATGAGCCCTGGCATGAGAACGCCATTGCGGCATTTGATGACGGTGGCGTCCTCCGGGGGAGGGGCGTTCGTCATATCGATTCCGGAAATCCTGCCGCCCTCCACCAGGATTTGCGCTCCGTCCTTCACCGTACCCGACTTGCCGTCGAATAGCCGGACTTCGCGAAACAGGATCTTGGAAGGGGGCGCGGCCGTCTGCGCGAAGGACGGCTTTGTCAGCACCCCGGCGATGGCGGCAGCCCCGAAACCGGAGAGAAAACTACGCCTGGAAAAGGCCTCCAGACGACGAGAGACTCGTTGAAGATCGGGATTGAGACAACCGCAACCAGAACTGTGAACGAGGTGACCGTACTTCGAGCCTAGCCGCAGCATGTCTTTTGCTTTCGGTTGAGCGACACTGACACCTGCCGGACGGCGCTTCGTGTCGCGGTTCTTGTCGTTTCAGGTCCCGTTACTCGACCAACACATCGCCGCCGACAGGATTGGCGCTGTCAAAGATGAGGAATACGATCGGAGTCCCCGACTCCGCTGTTGCATCGGTCCGCCTGGCGCCGACTTCGCCGCCGAGAGGCACGGAGTATTCCGCGACGATTTCCCCGAAGGTGTTCCTTTGGACTGCAACTTTCTGTCCGGGCCGAACGGTCTCATTGAGTTCGACCAACAATTCGATGAAACCGCCATGCGTCGCGGTGACGGGAAACATGCCGTCCGCGACGAAAACGCTCGAATCCTTGCTGGTTCTGCCGATAGGGCCTGAAATTATTCCGTGGTGCTTGATGACGTTCATCGTTCCTTCGACGAACAGGGCGATCATGTCGTGATCGAAGATCCGCGGCTTGCCGATCTCGGGCGTGAAGGCGGGAATGCCGGCATCGATGAGGGCATTGGCGAGAAGACCTCGCTCGCCAAAGTTGTCGAAAATCTGATCGACCGGATAGAGTTCCGCCATCGCCCGCACTTCGGGGAGATCCATGCGCGCAAGGTGGAACGCCGTCGCGTCCATGCCCGTGGCGGCTGTATGAAAATCGATCCCGTAGTCGAGGTTTGACCGCAGAAGCCGGTTGAATATCAGGCCGGCGTGGCGCGTCGGCGCGTCGGGAGCGTCCTCGTTGCCAGGGAACAACCGATTGATGTCGATCAGGTCGATCCCGCGCCCCGAATTCGGCCATCTCCGTTCCATGCCTTCCATTGCGCGGCGCGAAATGTCGAGTACCGCCATCACCGATCCCGACATCGCGGCCGGATCGAGCTCACGCATTACGGATTGCACGGTTTGAATGGGGCTCATTTCATCGCCATGCACGCCGCTCATCAGCCCCAGTCGTTTGCCTGGGGCTGCCCCCTTGGCGACCATCACCGAGACGTACCAGTGCTGGCCCGTCGGCATCTGTACGCCCTGGAAATAAAGGCTGTGCTTGCCTGGTTTCAGATCCGAGATGTCAAGCGAACTGATGACCTTCTTTCCGTCGATGACATCGCCGGTATAGACGGTCCCCGACGTCCCTGCGGGAGACGCGTTTGCAGGTGCCGAGCCCGTTTGCGCCTGCGCCGGCCCGGCCATGAGCGCAGCGGCAGCGCCGATGGTAGCGACCGATGCGATCATGAAGTCGCGACGTCCGAGGCCCTCGCTGGTTTCATGCGCCATGGCTGTGTGGTCCCTGCCGATGAGGATCATGCTGCAGATCTCGCGGTGACGCCTGCGAGGGCGGCTAGATCGTCCTTACCGATTCCCGTTGTGCGCGTGGTATCCGGGCATTAGTCCCACAAGACATTTCAGGGAGTACAGCCTCCAACAAGAAAAATGGACTGGTGGTCTATGATTGGGATGCCTTGCATACTGAGTTGAGAGCCACCACAACCGGTGTGATAAGCCTCGGATATCACGCAGCCACCTCCACAACTTCCGTCGGGTACAATTAAGCCCAGTTCGCGAATTCCTGGTGGATACCTCAAATGGGCCGGATGGCATGTTAACGATTGATTAACATGCTTCTATGCTGGTAGTAGACAGGGTATTACATCCACCTTCAACATTGCTTGCCGGAGTTGTATATATTAGAATGAACTAATGTTCTTGCAATAACCCGTGTTGCACCAACAAAGACGGATAGTTGCTATGGATGCTATGGTTCATGCCGCCGGGCTATCTGGAGGAGCAGGTGCCGAGAAGTCCCTGCAATGCGCCGTCGACATCGATACCTCCACGGCACCACCTGCTAAGCAATTCGACCTGTTTCGAACCTGGTATCAAGGCGTTGCCGACACTGAACTTATGCAAGAACGGAGCCATTCATTTCCAGCACATGAAACAGTGTGGGATCTGGGAACGTTGGCTGTCATGTTCCTCGAATTGCCTGGCAGTGGCTACCGCTGTCGCTGGCGGCATTTGAAAAACCCTTCGGTGGACAATTGGTATTTGAGCCTGCCCTTGTCCAAGGGCAGGCTTCCTGGAAGTTGGCAGGTCGTGAGAACGACCCTGCAATCTTTTGCAGAGCCCTACGAATGCGTGATGGAGAACGACGCCCTCCTTGCCGTTTTCCTGCCACGCGACCTGCCTTTCATCCAATCGTCCAGGATTGAAATACGTGAGGAGTCGAAAAGACTCCTGGCAGACTACATGCTTCTGCTGCACCGTTCCTTTTCCGATCTGAGGGCCGTGGATGTGTCGCACATTGCCACTGCCACCACCAATCTGCTGGCTGCGTGCGTGTCGCCATCACATGACCGCATCACCGAGGCGAAGCGTGTGATCGACGCCGTGATCGCCGAGCGCGCTGCCAAAATCATTGCACAAAGTTTGAATGATCAGTCCTTGGCATCCGACAGGCTTTGCCGCGAACTCGGTGTGTCCCGCTCTCGCCTCTACCGGATATTCGAACCGGCCGGAGGTGTTTCGAATTATATTCGCCACAAACGCCTGCTCAAGACACGCGATATACTTTCCAACAGCTTGGATGGGCGCCCGATCTCCGCCATTGCCGGGGATTGGGGCTTCACGGATCCATCGGCGTATAGCCGGATGTTCAGGAAGGAATTCGGCATTACGCCAAAGGAGGCACGCGTGGAAGGCTGGCAAGGCGCCCAAGCCACGAGCTCGCAGCAGATCAGCCAGCCTGACAGCAGGGCGCACACGCTGAGTGGTCTTCTGCTGCGAAACAGCTTTGGGCCCTAGACTGCGATGGCGCCGGCAAGGATGCCGTAGATTGCCGCGACCGCGCCAAGTGCGGCGACGACGAACATCCCCATCTCGGCGGGAGTAAACACCCTCTGCCCCCGCTCCTTCCGAGCCATGACGAAGAGGATCGTGCCCGGTCCGTAGATGACGGCCGAGAGCAGCAGGTGCTTGGCGCTGGCGGCGTAGATGAGACCGGCCGTATAGATCAATGCTATCGCCGCCCTTGCGAAGTCGACACGCCGCGCTACGGGGTCGTTCTCGTAGCTCTCGCCGCCCCATGCGAGCTTGACCCCGTAAGCGGCGACAAGAAGATATGGGATGAGGATCATGGAACTGGTCAGCTCGAGAGCGAGCCTGAAGGCCTGTTGAGCAAAGAGCGTCAGGACCAGAAAAACCTGCACGACCGTATTGGTCAGCCAGAGCGCCCGCGACGGCACGCCATGCTTGTTTTTATACGCAAGAAAACGCGGCATGGTCTGGTGATGTGATGCGGTGAACAGGATTTCAGCGGCCAGCAGCACCCAGGACAGATAGGCACCGGCAACGGAGATCAGCAGGCCGAAGCTGACGAACTTGGCGCCCCATGGCCCGACCACCGCTTCCAATACGCCGGCCATGGAGGGATTGCGCAGCGCTGTCAGTTCAGGACGAAGCATGATCCCGTAGGAGGGAATGGTGACCAGCACAAGCAGACAGAGCACGCCGAGAAAACCAAGGAGCGTCGCGACCCCGACATCCCCGCGGTTGCGTGCGTAACGCGAATAGACGCTCGCGCCTTCGATTCCGACAAAGACGAATACGGTCACCAACATGGTCCCGCGAACCTGGCTCGCGATGCTGCCAACGCTGACTTCTTCCCCGCCCCAGAAATTGGCCGTGAAGACATCGGCGCTGAAGCCGTAGATAACGAAGATAATAAAGAGAAAGATCGGAATGATCTTGGCGTAAGTGACAATGGTGTTGATCGCCGCCGCTTCCTTGACGCCCCGCAGGATCAGCGAATGTACGATCCACAGAAGCATCGAGGAAATGACGATCGCCGTGATGGTATTGCCATCGCCGAACACAGGAAAGAAAAGCCCCAGCGTCGACTTTATCAGCACGAAATAGGAAACGTTGCCGAGAACGGCGGCAGACCAGTAACCGAGGGCCGAGAGGAAGCCGAGATAGTTGCCAAAGCCGGCCTTGGCATAGGCATACACGCCCGCATCGAGGTCCGGCTTGCGAACCGACAAGGTCTGGAAGACGAAGGCCAACATCAGCATTCCGACGCCAGCGATGGCCCAAGCGATCATGGCCCCGAACGGACCGGTCTCGCGACCAAAAGCCTGCGGCAAAGAGAAGATGCCCGCGCCGACCATCGAACCGACGACCATAGCCGTCAGGGTCCATATCGAGAATTTTTGCTGAACGGTCGAGTTCATTGAATTTGGATCAACAATTCCTTGGCGGACGGCGGTCCAGCGGCCTCATTGTTACGCCTGCAACCTATCTCGAATCTGGCGCCCACGTGATTGGCATAAAATCCCACTAGTATACCTGACGTCCAAAACCTTTGCCTTGGCTCGTTTAACCGGTTGCCGATATTCGCATTTACTGCTTCTGATCAGACATAACCTTGCTGGACCGAGACGTGTCGGCGAGGCGTCTGATCGCGAACTCTGGTTCGCGCAGCCAGGAGAGCGGTTTATGACTTCAAACGAAAATCAGAAGCTTTCGCTGTTTGCGCTGACCAGCATGGTTGTGGGATCGATGGTCGGCGCAGGCATCTTCAATCTGCCTGGCCGGTTCGCGACTGCGACAGGTCCGTTCGGCGCAATCATTGCCTGGGCAATTGCGGGAACCGGCATGTACATGCTGGCGCGGGTGTTCCAGGCGTTGGCCGAGAAGAGGCCAGACATCGACTCAGGCGTCTTCGCCTATGCCAAGGCCGGCTTCGGCAACTACATGGGCTTTCTGTCCGCCTTCGGCTACTGGCTCGGTAGTTGCCTGGGCAACGTCTTCTATTGGGTGCTCATTGGCTCGACGCTGGGGCGGTTTTTTCCCGGGATCTTTGGGGACGGCAGCAGCGCCACCGCCATCATCGTCTCGTTGATCGGCATCTGGGCTTTCCACTTCATGATCCTGCGCGGCGTCGAGCAGGCGACCTTCATCAATACTGTCGTGACGATCGCCAAGATCGTGCCGATCCTGGTCTTCATCCTGCTCCTGATCTTCTTCTTTCATTTCGGGCAGTTCCGCGAGAATTTCTTCGGCGGCTTGGACATGCCGCCGAAGTCCCTGATCGCCCAGGTGCGCGACACAATGCTGATCACGGTCTTCGTCTTCCTCGGCATCGAGGGCGCCAGCGTCTATTCCCGCTTTGCCAAGGTGCGTTCCGACGTCGGTACGGCGACGATTCTCGGTTTCGTCGGCGTCACAGGCCTGATGGTAGCGGTCACGCTGCTGCCCTACGCGGCTCTGCCGCAATCGGCTGTCGCCGGTGTCCAGCAGCCGTCGATGGCCGGCGTTCTCGAAGCGGTCGTCGGTCACTGGGGTGCGGTCTTCATCTCGATCGGCGTTCTGATCTCGGTGCTCGGCGCCTATCTCGCCTGGTCCCTGATCTGCGCCGAGGTGCTGTTCGCGGCGGCGAAGTCGGAGGACATGCCAAGGTTCTTCGCAGCGCAGAATGGCAACAAGGTTCCCGCTAACGCACTCTGGCTCACCAACATCGTCGTATCGCTCTTCGTGATCTCCACCTACTGGTCGCGGGACGCGTTCAACTTCATGCTCGACATGACGAGCGTCACCGCGTTGCTGCCCTACCTGCTCGTGGCCGGCTACGGCATCCTGCTCGCTCGTAGCGGCGTTGGCTATGAAAAGACGCCGGATCAGCGCGGCCGCGACCAGATCTTTGCCTGGATCGCGGCGATTTACACGATCTTCATGTTCGTCGCCGCCGGGCTCAAATACGTGCTGCTTGTTGCCGTCCTCTTCGCGCCCGGAACTATCCTCTACGTCTGGGCGCGGCGCGAGCAGAAATTGCAGCTGTTCACGCTCGCCGAACTCTTCGTGTTCGCCGTCACGCTCATCGCTGGCCTGATCGGAGCCTACGGGCTGCTGACGGGCGCCATCGCACCTTGAACAGAAAGAAGGAAGGTCATGACAAACAATACTTCATTCGGCGTTCATTCAGAGGTTGGTCAGTTGCGCAAGGTCATGGTGTGCGCTCCCGGCCGCGCCCACCAGCGGCTGACACCCAGCAATTGTGACGCACTCCTCTTCGACGACGTGCTCTGGGTAGACAATGCCAAGCGCGATCATTTCGACTTCATGACCAAGATGCGCGACAGGGGCGTCGAGGTGGTCGAGATGCACAATCTGCTCGCCGAGACGGTCGCCATTCCGGAAGCCAAGAAGTGGATCCTCGACCAGCAGATCGTACCGAACCAGGTCGGCCTCGGCCTCATCGACGAGGTCCGCTCCTATCTCGACGGCCTCTCTAATCGCGACCTCGCTGAAACACTGATCGGCGGGCTGTCGACCTTCGAATTCCCGGAAAGCATCGGCGGCGAACAACTGGCGCTGATCCGTGACGCGGCCGGCGTCAACGAATATCTGCTGCCGCCTTTGCCCAACACGCTCTACACCCGGGACACCACCTGCTGGATCTATGGCGGCGTGACGCTGAACGCCCTTTATTGGCCTGCGCGCCACGAGGAGACCATCCTCACCACATCGATATACAAGTTCCACCCGGACTTCGCCGGCAAGGTCAATGTCTGGTGGGGTGACCCGACCAGGGATTGGGGGCTTGCCACATTCGAGGGTGGGGACGTCATGCCTATCGGCAAGGGCAATGTGCTTATCGGCATGAGCGAGCGCACTTCGCGCCAGGCTATCAGCCAAGTGGCGGCGGCCCTGTTTGAGAAAGGAGTTGCCGAACGTGTGATCGTCGCCGCAATGCCTAAGCTGCGCGCGGCGATGCATCTCGACACGGTATTCACGTTTGCCGATCGCGACTGCGTGCTGATGTATCCGGACATCGTCAACGGCATTGACGCATTCTCCTATCGCCCTGACGGCAAGGGGGGCGTCGAACTCCACAAGGACAAAGGCAGTTTCATTGAGACGGTGCGTGACTCGCTTGGTCTCAAGAAGATGCGCGTCGTTGAAACCGGCGGCAACGACTACATGCGCGAGCGCACCCAGTGGGACAGCGGCGCCAACTTGGTTTGCGCCTCGCCTGGTGTCGTCTTTGCCTACGATCGCAACACGTACACAAATACGCTGCTGCGCAAGGAAGGCATAGAAGTCATCACTATCTCAGGCGCGGAGCTCGGCCGCGGCCGAGGCGGGGGTCATTGCATGACCTGTCCCATCATTCGCGATGCGGTCGACTATTGATAGCAATCCGGCCGGGCTCGATACAGGCGGCCGGTCGGCCCCCAAATAGTCTGAAGGCCATACCTGTCGGACGGCCTCCAGCACATAAAGACCGTCTACCCCAGAATTGCTCATAGAGCGTTGGAGTCGCTCCCAATCCTATAGGCACATTGTTGGACGGAATGCTCGTTGTTGGCGAGCGGATGTAAATGTACCCAGGAGATGAAACCATGAGAAGTATTATATTCGTTTCTGCTTTGGCTCTGATGGCCGCGGGTTGTACTGCCACGGAACAGCGAACAGCAGGCACGGCGTTGGCAGGAGCCGGAACGGGTGCGGTCATCGGCGGCCTTGCAAACGGCAGTCGAGGTGCCCTTGTAGGCGCGGCGGTCGGTGGCGGCACAGGGGCTGTGGTCGGCGCTGCGACGGCACCGCGCGCGCATCATCGCGAATGCTGGGTTCGTGATCGCTGGGGTCACACGGTTCGCGATCGTCAGGGTCGACCCATCACAAAACGGTGCTAGGCGCGATGCGTAAGATCAGCTTTATTCAGCACGAATCGAGCTGGTTAAGCGATATCGATGAACATTGGTCTGGGCGCTGAGCAAGCTTCCGGACCAATTTCGGAGTTGTCTGTAACGTCATCCAGCCGGCCGGGAACAGACCATACCATGGCGAAGCGAACGCTCTTTGCGCCTACGTATATTCTGGCGGTTATCGCCGTCATATGGGCGCTGCAGGCCGCTGCCTCAATTTTCGCGCCAGTCGTGTGCGCTCTTTTCCTCATCGCGCTGGTGTGGCCATTGCAGCGCAACCTGCAGCGGCTTCTTCCAAAGCTGATCGCACTGGCGATAGTCGTCTGTGTCGTCGTCCTGGCATTCTTCGCCTTTGCATCGATCGCCAGTTGGGGTTTTGGCCGCATTGGCCGATCGGTCCTCGCCGACAGCGCCCGCTTTCAAGGACTCTACAGTCAACTCGCCGAGTGGTTGGAAGGGCACGGTGTCGTGATGGCCGGCGCCTGGGCCGAGCATTTCAATGTCGGCTGGTTCGTGCGGATAGCTCAAGGCGTGACCGCAAGGCTGAATACCGTGATCTCGTTCTGGATCGTTGTCGTCGTTTACGTGCTTCTGGGTCTTCTCGACGCTGAAGCGGCGGCTCGCAATGCTCGTGTAGCGCTGAGCGCCCAGGCGGCGGCCGCACTGATCAATGGCAGCAGTCAGACAGCATCGAAATGGCGACGTTACATGCTGGTTCGGACATTGATGAGCCTTGCGACCGGTTCGATGGTGTGCGCGCTTTCGGCGGCTTTCGGACTGCGGTTTGCCGCCGAGTGGGGCGTTATCGCCTTCACCTTGAACTATATTCCGTTTATCGGGCCGTTCGTCGCGACATTCTTGCCGACGCTTTACGCGCTCGCGCAGTTCGGATCGCCACAGGCCGCCGTCTCGATTTTTGCCGGCCTCAACATCATTCAGTTCGTCATCGGCAGCTACATAGAACCGCGGGTTGCCGGTTACGTGTTGGCGATGTCGCCTTTTGTGGTGCTGTTTTCGGTCTTCTTCTGGTCGTTTCTTTGGGGTGTGTTCGGCGCGTTCATAGGTGTGCCCATCACCATCGCGCTGGTTACTTTTTGCTCGCAATCGCCGGCGACCCTTTGGATCGCTCAGTTGCTTGGGTCCGCCGATCGGCGGAACGCGTGATTGCCGCCAGGAAATTCGATTGGCCGGGCCCCTAGCGACGTCCGGATCCCGCGCCCCGGACGAGGCCGATGATACAAACCGACAGGATGCCGCCAAGAAGGCCGGCAATGCCGACGCCAATCAGCACGCCGGGCGTGAGGGTGCCGACACCACGAGCGGTGGCATCGACAGCATTTTCGACGTTGCCGAGGAAGTTTGCCAAGGCGGGAATCCGACCGGCCAGCCCTGTCAGGGCCAGTCCTCCCACGACGCCAGCCGCCGCGACAGATTTCCAACCCAGCGCAGCCATGCGCCAAAACCAAGTCGTAGCGAAAGCTCCGCCCGCGCCGCAGATGGCTTCAATCAAAAGCAGGGCCGCTGTCTCAAGGCCGGACATGCTTGCATCGCCCACTTACTATCCGGCCATCCATCGCCCTTGCCGACCAGCAGAGTTCCGATTCCGGGATGTTCCGTGACCGCGTCAGGCGGTCGCGGCCGCGCCTTGGCCGGCCATCGCCGAAGCGCGTTGAAGCGCATCGCGCAGAACCTGCTCCTTCGTCTCATCCAGCGACGTCTTAAGCACCACACCGCCAAAGGCCTGGATCTCCTTGAGCACCTTGTCCGCTGTCATCTCGTGCGCGAGCACGAATAGGGCAGCGTCCCCAGGCTGGATGCTGGCTGACAGATCGCGCATGAACGCATCGTTGATGCCCACGTCCGTCAAAGCGCCGCCAAGGGCTCCGGAGGTGGCGCCGACCGCAAGCCCGATCAGCGGATTCAGGAAGAGAACACCGATAAGCAAGCCCCAGAAGCTACCGGATACAGCGCCTGCCGCCGTCGTATTCACAAGTTGATTGAGCTTTATCGCACCCGCCTCGGTCTTGGTGGCAATAACCGCGTCGCCAAGTTTAATAACGTATTCCTTTTGAAGTCCTATGAGCCGTTGACGTACCTCTTCAGCCTTGGCCTCGTTTGGATAGACGATGACGATCAGATCGGACATGGGACCCTCCTAGGCTAAGACTTTCCAAGGGCACGTAATACACATCCTAGAAGGTGAAAGATTGAGCCGGAAATCCGAATAGTGTGCAGCACGTCTCATTTTGCTTGCCTGTCCGACTGGCAAGCCTGCGGTCTCGACATTGGTTGTCGGCCGCTTCGTCCGTTGCGCTCGGCTTTGTCGCGACGAATTCTCGTCCGGAGCCGCCCGAACTTCTCCTATGTGATCAGAGGCCGCGCTGCTGGTCGCG
Source organism: Mesorhizobium sp. B2-2-4 (assembly GCF_006442375.1). NCBI lineage: Bacteria > Pseudomonadati > Pseudomonadota > Alphaproteobacteria > Hyphomicrobiales > Phyllobacteriaceae > Mesorhizobium > Mesorhizobium sp. B2-2-4. The sequence goes on from NZ_VFWB01000005.1 coordinate 88,329, forward strand.
AGGGGTGGCTGATCCCGGTCATGCGGCATCGTGCGCATCGACGGGCCGTTCGCGACGTCCAGGACAAAATGAAACCCTACGCAAAAAGCTTGCCGCGCTTGAGAACCGTCGCGGCAGGACAGGAGCCAATGCCGCAAAGCGGTAACGGTCACGATGAAAATGGTTGGATCATCGGGTCGTATCCGTTGGCCGAAAGCCTGTAACGAGCCAGCCCAGGCCGTGAAGAACTAGGTCGATACCCACGAACGCCCCAATCACCCAAACCCCGGTCGATGGCCATCCGATGAGTATCAAGAAGCCAGCCGCGAGACCGAACAGGCCGGAAACAAGCATCATCCATCGGTCGGTGGACAGGTAGCGCAGGCTCAAAGACATTCTTCCGAGCCCAGATATCACGAGCACTACACCGAGCACCCATGTGAGGATGATAGATCCCAGCACCGGCAAGCTGATGAGCAGGCAGCCAAAAACGACGTACAGGATGCCGAGCATCGTCTGCCAGAGAAAACCACGCCACCCGCCGGCCCAGATGGCGAGGGCGATCTCGACAAAGCCGGCGCATACGATCGCAATTCCCAGGACAAGCGCGCTGATGGTCGTGGCCAGCGCCAGATCGCCCAACACGAAGATCCCTGCCAGGATAAAGACGATTCCGATCGCCGAGTTCGTCCACGCAGATCGTCTGGGTTGCTGGGTCTCAGACAACTGCGTCATTCCCTTGCCTCCCTGAGTCATCTACGAATACGGTGGAAATCCACCACGCGGCCAGTACGGGCATTCAGCACTATTTCGAAAGTGCTGCCGCCAATGCGACGCGCGTGATAAACAAAATTGCGTCCCCGGCAGTCCACGCGACGCACGTCCCTGAAGCCTCTGCTCTGAATCAATCGCTGGCCTTGAGCGCAAGTAATCGCGCGGCCGTTGTTAAGGTTTGATCCGATATTTATATTTACGGTCACAGCTCCCGCTGGGGACACAGCGGCAAGAGGAATACCAAAGCCGAGTGCGGCACTTAACAGGGCAGCTAGTGCATATCTCCGCATATCTTTCGTCCTCTTTGGTGAATTAAGCCGACATCACGCGCATGCGAACACGTTGTCAATAATTCTGCATGGTGGCTCGGATATTTGGAGACACAATGCCTAGTTTCTGGATTCTTTGCATTTTATGCACTGCCGTCAGAGCGCGTGCGTTTTCGGTATTATTGTCGAAGCGCATCTCTTGGGATTAAAGCGTGTCGCGTCGAAACAGATTCAGGCGACTCGCTTTAAGTCTTTGTTTTGATGCATATCGTTGTCCCAGAACCGCTGCGCACTTCTGGGCGACATGCATTAACCGCTGGTTTGACGGATGGAGATTGTCATGGGTGCCATTGTTCCTGCCGCCGGCCGCGCCGAGGCACCAGGCGTCCAGAAACACTGCAATGCACGAGGAGCCGACGCGTATCTGGATCTCGAAAGCTGCGATGAAGTGCGCGACCGAACTGGATAGTCTTCATCAGTTTTCCTGAGGTGGGAGGCTCAACCGCCGGCGCATAGAGATGGCACAGCTCGGCCAACGCCCCAGGACAGGCGTCCCTGTATGATGGTCAGCGTCCACTGACCGTTCGAATACGTCGTTCCTTCCGGTCCCTTGGAGGGCAGATCGACCTCGGCCGCGTCGTTGACGGATACAGAAGCGCGATCCCCGAGGAGACGCACTGCCAGACGCGTGCCGTCCTGGCACTCGTAGTGACTGACCGGGTAGGGATTGCCCACGCCGATCGACGTGCCAAACGCGGAATGCTTGAAGCTTACAATCATGATGGCGCTGATTGCCGCGATCGATAGATTTTTTAGCACAATAGTCCTCCCAACTGGCGCATCGACGTGGATGAAAACAGAGAACCATGTCTTCCCTGCGGACCTGCGACTTTCGGACCGAGATTCGTCGCATCGACCAGAACGCCGGACATGTATCAATTGATCGGCAAACGCCTTCGCGGAGATGCTCTTTGAACAGGCGGGATACTTCCGCTGGCTCACGCCAATGGCCCCGCCGGCCTTTGCCAGGCTCGCTTTTGCTCCCGTCCAAGCTTGCATTCAGCCGTTTCAACAAATCCCAGTAGGCTTCCTAGCACCAGCGAGCCCAGAGCGCACTCAGAAGGGCGAGATGCACTGCCGGCGTGGGCCATTGTAGGGCTGCCAGCTATTGTCCGAGACCCGGTAGGAGCGGTACCGCTGCGAGCACCAGTTCACATGGTTGTTCCAAGCGCTGTGATTGTGCTGGCGGGCAGCCGAGATCGCCATCCCGCCGAGCAGCATTCCGCCAATGAGGCCCGCGGCGACGGCGCCGCTATTGTTCCTCGAATGCCGGTGATGGCGTGGCGGACGCGAGGGCCGATAATGGGGTGGCCTGTGGTGCGGTGGCCGTACTCCATGTCCCGGTCGATGGCGGGAAGGCCTCCTTAGGTCGATGTTCGTGACCGTATCGGAAGCCGACGGCCTTAGCGCTCCGACGGGCATTGCCCAGGTGGGGGCTGCCATGCTTGCGATGATCGCAGCGACGATGATGCGCCTCATATGCTTCTCCGTGGACTTCATCCCGCCGTGCGACCTGCTGCTGCGGATGGCATCAAAGCCAAGTAATTTAAGGCAGTACCTGGTTTTCTTGGAATATGCGGTGAATCCCAAACGTGGATCGAGCGTTTATTTCTTGCTTGCGGTATGAATGAGGCTAGTCGAACAGCATGTCTTTCCGCCAATGACGCCCGTCGCGACAGGCGCCACCAGTGTTGCTCGAATGCCGGTGGCGATGCGGGACGGAGGGCCAGTGGTATGGTAGCGGTGCGCCGGTCTTTAGCGAGCTAGCGACAGACCCTCTCGACGCCTCGCTTGGACGATAATCACCTCCTGGGGAGGCTCTCACCCTGCGGAAAATCACCGCCCGGAGCGGCCTCTTGGCGTCCCGGCGACAAGGCGCGCCCAATGCCATGCGCGCTACCTTCAAATGGCCTGCCATGCAATCAACACATAGAGAACTCGCGATGAAATTCGATCTGAAATCGCCGCCCGGCAAGCCCCGCCCAATGTCGCGTAAACTCCGAATAAATCGGAAGGCACATTCACTTTTTCTAGTGTCGATTTAAATTGTCGTGACATCGCAAATCCACCGAATTCGATGTCACAGAATTGAATAATAATCGAACGTGCAAGTTACAAATTTGCAATATTAATGAAAATAACTATACATATCGTCTTTATAAATACTATGGAATGAAAATGACAAAACTTTCATGATATGGCAATGATGCCGTAATGTAGGTTCTTCTAACCATCCTGGCCAAGGATGCTCAGTGCATCTCACTCAAAAGGATGGAACCCCATGAATATTGTCCCCAATTCGTATTCCGGAACTCGTCGGCGCCTGGCGGCGGCTGTAGTGTCGCTGAGCGCTGTAGGCGCTGTAGGCGTCGGAGCTGTTGTTTCCGGCACTGCCCCCGTGCTGGCCGACGCGGTGCATGTCCAGGCGCCGCAGATGCCGAGCTTCGCCGATGTCGTCGAGCAGGTTTCGCCGGCGGTCGTCAGCGTCAAGGTCAAGTCCACGGTCCAGCCGGTCGCCGACGACGGTTCCGACGATCAGGATGGTTTCGAGAACCTGCCCGACAACCGGCAGCAGGGCGGCTTCAAACATGGTGACGGCAAGCCGCGCCCGGTGGCACAGGGTTCAGGCTTCTTCATCTCGGAGGACGGATATCTCGTCACCAACAATCACGTCGTCTCGGAAGGCTCATCCTTCACCATCGTCACCAGTGACGGCAAGGAACTCGACGCCAAGCTGGTCGGCACCGATCCGCGGACGGACCTGGCTGTGCTGAAGGTCGATGGCGGCGGCAAGTTCACCTATGTCGACTTCGCCGACGACTCCAAGATCCGCATCGGTGATTGGGTGGTGGCAGTCGGCAACCCGTTCGGCCTCGGCGGCACCGTCACTTCCGGCATTGTATCCGCTCGGGGCCGCGATATCGGCGCCGGCCCCTATGACGACTTCATCCAGATCGATGCTCCGGTCAATCATGGTAATTCGGGGGGCCCGACTTTCAATCTCAATGGCCAGGTGATCGGTATCAACACAGCCATCTTCTCGCCGTCGGGCGGCAGTGTCGGCATTGGTTTCGACATCCCGGCCTCGACCGCCAAGCAGGTCGTGGAAGACCTGATGAAGGAAGGCTCCATCAAGCGAGGTTGGCTCGGCGTCCAGATCCAGCCGGTCACCGCTGAAATTGCTGAATCGCTTGGTCTGAAATCCGACAAGGGCACACTGGTCTCGAACGCTCAGGACGCTGGTCCCGGCAACAAGGCAGGCATTGCCGCCGGTGACGTCATCACCCAGGTCGACGGCAAGGATGTCGCCTCGCCGAAGGAACTCGCCCGCACGATCGGCGCCTATGCGCCGGGAAAATCGGTCGATCTTACCGTATTTCGTGACGGCAAAAGCCGGACGATCAAGGTCGATCTCGGCACACTGCCGTCCAGCGACAAGCAGGCCTCCGGCGATGACGGCAAGCAGGTCGCGCCTGCCAAGGCCGACGCATTGGCCGATCTTGGCCTGACCATCGCCAAGTCAGACGATGGCAAAGGACTGGTCGTCACCGATGTGGATCCCAATAGCGATGCGGCCGATCGTGGCATCCAGCCGGGCGATGTCATCACCGCCGTCAGTTCGGCCAAGGTGAACACCACTGATGACGTCTCCAAGGCCATGGCCGATGCAGCCAAGGCTGGCCGCAAGGCCGTACTGATGCAGATCACCCGCGACGACTCGAGCCGGTTCGTCGCGCTGCCCGTGGGCAAGGCCTGACAGAAGGCGGCCTGGAGCCTGTTGGTTTCAGGGCGCCCGCCCCAAATGCTGCCGCCGCGATAGCCGCGAACATCCAGCAATTTCCCGCGGCGATGTCTGCCGCCAAGCCGCTGCGGGAACAAGGAGCCGAGCACGTCAGTCCGTCGTCGTGCCTCGCTCCTGGCGGCAGCGGGCTCCCTACGCCCGCTGCCGTTTTCCGCCATTTACGTCAGTGGCAAATCGACTGCATCATGAGCCTGAACGGATGTCGGGGCTCGCGGTGTTTCTTCTGCTCACCATGTTCGTCAGCACGCCCACGCTCGGCACGGGCCGCACGACGAGACTCCAGGGAGTGGTCCATCTCGGCATATTCGCCATGTTCCTGCTGATTTCGGCCGTGCCCTGAAGCCCCAGCTAGCCGCCTCTGTCGGCCTGTGCTGCAACCTTGCTGGCAAGATGGGTTTTGAGGGCGGCGAGGTCCTGTCGCGACCAGTCCTTCACGCCCAACACCGCACTCCAGGCTTCCACATAGTCCTGCGGCGCGTAGACATGGCCGTAGCCGATCGGCGTGGTTGTCGCCACGGCCATATCGAGACCGAGCTGCAGCATGGTCACCACCGGGTACCAGCTCAGTTGCGGCGAGACGTCCGGCCCGCGCGGCGCCTTCATCCAATCCGGCTGCCGGTAGGCGTCGCGATAATCGAAGAATACGATCGGGTCGCTGGCATATTGCAGGTAGACGATCCTCAGCGGGCCCCAGGGCGTGTCGGGCGCCACCGCCGGGCCGCTTTGGTTCATGAACCGGACCAGGCTGCTATTGCGGAAGATCGGCAGCCACTGCGGCGAGCCGTTGTTGCGCGTATCGCTCACCGAGCGCCAGATGCGGCTTTCGAAGGGCGGGCCGCTCCAGAGTGCGCCGCTGATCGGATCGCTGAATATCTCGAACAGCCCGGCCGATCTTTCGGAGTTCATGGCGCCAAGGCTGAGCCCGTGCAGGTAAAGCCTCGGCCGCCACTGCTTCGGCAGGGTGGTCCAGTAGCCGTAGATTTCGAGGAACAGCGCCCGGGCCGTCTCGGCGCCGTATTCCGGCTGCGCCAGCAGCGACAGCGGACTGCTCAGATAGGAATATTGCGCGGCGACGCTGGCGACATCGCCGCGGCACAGATATTCGAGCGCATCCATCGAGGCCGGATCGATCCATCCGGTCCCGGTCGGCGTGATGACCACAAGCGTGGATTTGCTGAAGCCGCCCGCCCGCTTCAGCTCCTCCAGCGCGAGTTTCGCGCGGGCTTGCGCACTGTTCGCCGCTCCCAGCCCGACATAGACCCGGACCGGCTGTTGCGCCGGCCGGCCGGTGAAGGTCCCTATCTCGGCGGCGGCGGGACCGTCCGCGATGAACTCGCGGCCGGCGCGGCCGAGCTCGTCCCACCTGACCAGCGAGGCGGGGCTTCCGGTCCTGGAGGGTTCGCTCGGCTGCTGGCGCTCCGGTTCCATGAGTGCGTCGAACTTGGCGAACGAGGAATCGAGCGCGCCGAAGATCGCGCGGATCGCAACGTCGCTCACCAGCAACCAGATGAGCAGCACGGCGACAGCGGCGCCGGCGACATTCGCCAGGCGCCGGGGTATGTAGCGTCTCAGTGCCCCGGCGATGGCGCGCACCAGCCAAGCGACAAGGCGCGCCAGCGCGAGCACGACGATGAAGGTGCAAATGGCCAGGGCGCAGACATTGAGGGGATGAGCGCCATCGACAGCCGGCATGCCCATCACCGCGCGGATGGAGTTCTGCCACGCGCCGGATCGCCACAGTGCCACAACGGCAAGGCCGAGGCACGGGACCAGGATAATCGCCTTGGACAGCAAACGCGGCCGTGGCGGCAGTTCCGGAATCTCGAGATATTTCCACAGCCACCGCAAGGCGACGCCAAGGCTGTAGCCGATGGCGAAGCACGCGCCCGCCAGTACGCCTTGCGTCAGGTCGGTGCGGGGAACGAGCGTCGGCGTCAGGGCGGCCGCGAAGAATAGCATGCCGAGGGCCATGCCGACACCGGAGAGCGATCGCCAGATACTAAGGAAACGAGTAGTTGTCACTTGGGTGTTACGCCTCGAGTTGGACCGCAGGATAACGTTGGCCTATGGTTTTTATATCTTCGGAGTCGCGCGTCCGCTATTGGCCTCCTAACCAGTCGGGCTCATGCCCTGGGTCAACATGCATCGACCCCTTTGCGGGACAAGACAGAGATACCACGCGTAGTAAAAACTAGTGCTCCCCCGGTTCCTTAGGTTCGCCAGATCATACCAGAGAATATGAAGGAAACGGGTTGCCGAACCGTCCGCTAACGTCTTGACTTCCAGTAGAAGACGTCGACCCTCCGGGCCGACCATTGTCGTTATCCGCCATTAGGCTACGAAGCGGTTCGCCAAGGCGATTCGAGGCGATGGTCTAGACACTCGCCGATCGCATCGTCTGCGGATGGCAGCTTTGCGCCTCCAACCCGCCGTTTAGCTCCAAACTGCGTGAGCTAGGAAGCAGACGTTGGACTAGCCCGGCCAAAGGCCCTGAAGCCATGTGGCACCGCAGCGCCGGCAATATTCGTGAACCGAGTGCTACGTTTACCCAGCGCGCTGCTTGAGTTCAGGAAAATCTGGTCTCTGCGCCAACCTTGGCCTCAGGAACATTCCCCATCTACCGCTGCCTTCTCCGCCACCAGTCAAGTATCCGCAGGCTGTGTGCGCCAGTCATACTCTTGCCGGAACCCAAGGATGTCGCGCAGCTTCCGATTTGAGATCGGTCCCTCGAATACATCCATGGCGCGTGTGACTGGTATGTTGGGTGCGTGCTTGCTGAGAAATTCCGCCGTCGGCATCTCGGCTACGATGTTGTCGTTGACTGCGTTGAATATCTGGAACCCCAAGCCGTCCTTCTCGATGCACAGATCGACGATCTGGCCAAGATCGCGCACGTCCATGTAGGTCCAGCCGTCGCGCCGCCGTTTCGAGGCGTCGGCCAGGAATTCCGGGAAGCGGCCATAGTCCCGCGGTTCGACGACTCCGCCGATCCGCAGGGCATAGACGTCGGCTCCAGTACGGGAGGCGAAAGAGCGCGCAATCTTCTCGCCCAGCACTTTGGAGAGACCATAGCTGTCGGTCGGATCGACGTCATAGTCCTCGTCCACCGGAAACGATGTGAAATCGCGGTCGCCTTCGGCAAAGCACACACCGTACACCGTTTCGCTGGAAGCAGTGACGATCTTGCGGATGCCAAGCTTGGTGGCGGCTTCGATCACATTGTAGGTCGACTGCACATTGGCGGTGAACATGGCGTTATCCGGTCGCAGGAATATCCGCGGGATCGCCGCGAAATGGACCACTGCGTCGACCGGGCCGCGGCTCTTTCCGCCGAAGTATTCGTTGAACCCGAAATGCAGCGTCAGGGCATTGTAGGTCTCGCCAGCGTCCGCAAGATTGGTGATGACGGTGTCGACGCCCTGCACATCGAGCGGCGTCAGGTCGAGATTCAGAACCTGATGCCCGCGCTCGAGCAGGTAGGGTATGACGTGCCGGCCGATCTTGCCGCTGCCGCCGGTGAAGATGATCCGCTTGCCCATGATTTCCTCACAACGGATTTGTTTGATCGGGCAGCGCAATCCGCCCGGTCCGTTCTATTCAAAGATGCCGAAGCCTGGCACGGCGTGCTTGCGGACGCCTTCCATGTCGAGCTCGACGCCGATGCCGGGCACGTCAGGCACCACGATGTGGCCGTCTTCGACGATCGACTTCGCGCCGTCCGGAAGGCGCACGTAACTGTCCCACGCCTCCCGCTCTTCAAGCGCGTGCCACTCTAGAACGAGGAAGTTCGGAACGCTGGCGCAGACATGGCATGTCGCCATCGTGCCCAGCGGCGTCGACACCAGATGCGGCGCGAACGGCACGTAGTACATCTCGGCGAGATTCGCGATCTTGCGGCTTTCCGCAAGGCCGCCGCATTTCGGCACGTCGGGCATGATGACGTCGGCGCCATAGTTCTGGAACAGTTCGCGGAAGCCCCAGCGCAGGTAGAGATTTTCGCCGACGCAGATCGGCGTCTTGGTCCGCATGCGGATCTGCTTCAGGGCCTCGACATTTTCCGCCGGGATCGGCTCTTCCAGCCAGAGAAGGTTGAACCGTTCCATCTCGGCCGCTATGCGGCTGGCGCTGAGGACGTCGTACCGCGCGTGCAGGTCGATGCAGAGATCGACGTCGGGGCCGATCGCATCGCGGACCGCTGCAACACGCTCGACCATGAAGCGCAACTCGGCGCCGTTGATGGTATGGTTCACCGCGTCGAACTTCGCCGGGTGGCGCAGATTGTCGATGTCGAATTTCAGCGCCGTGAAGCCTTCCGCCACCATGCGGCGCGCGCGTGCCGCGCATCCCTGCGGCGATCCCGATTCCTCATCGCCATCGCCGCAATCTGCATAGAGTCTTATCCGGTCGCGGAACTTGCCGCCGAACAAGCGATAAAGCGGCTGCCCGGCGGCTTTCGCCGCCACGTCCCAGAGCGCCATCTCCAGCCCGGTCAGCGCGATGAGAAAGACGCCGGCTTGCGCACCGGAAAACACATGGTCACGGCGAATCTTGTCCCAGCAATATTCGACATTGCGCGGATCCTGGCCGATCAGTTCCGACTTCAGTTCCGAAATCAGCCCGACGATTGCGGCGGCGCCTGCATCGGGATTTGCCTCGCCATAACCGGAGATGCCGGCGTCCGTATCGATGCGGATCAGGGTCGCCTTGCCGTGATAGGCGACGACCGCTGTCCTGATGTCCGTGATCTTCATCGAAACCTCCTCCCCGTGATGGCGCGCGGCGCCTTCAAATGCATATGGTCAGTTAGGTCAACTTGTCCAATAAGCATACAAGATGAGAAGATGGGACGTAAACCCCCTTTGAACGATTTTGCGCAAATACACCTTGAAACGGCAGGTATCATTGAATTACTTGGGAAATTCGTCGCTCCGCGCCAATCGCCATAAATCCGCCGGGACCTACTTGTTAGACGAGTATATAAGCGTATAAATTGGACATCAGCAGGGTGATAGCCCTGCCTGCCAATCAGGAGGAACAGGATGCAACAGCGACAGTTGGGATCGTCGCCGGTCAGGGTATCGGAGATCGGTCTAGGCACTTGGGGTATGTCCGGCGCCTTTTGGGGCGCGGCCGACGACGAGGAATCGATCCGGGTGATCCGACGCGCCGCGGAGCTTGGCATAACGCTGATCGACACGGCCGAAGCCTATGGACATGGCCATGCCGAGGAGATCGTCGGCAAGGCACTGGCCGGCCGTCGCGACAAGGCTGTTATCGCGACCAAGGTTGCGCCCAATCACCTCGAACCCGCCGCGATTGAGGCGGCGCTCGACGGATCGCTGAAGCGGATGCAGACGGACTATGTCGATGTCTATTTTGTCCACTGGCCGAACTCGGATTTTCCGATCGGCCCGACCATGGAGATGATGGAGCGGCTGCGGTCGTCCGGGCGTATCAAGGCAGTCGGCGTCTCGAATTTCAGCACCGCCGACATGGACAGCGCCCGTCAGCATGGCGTCATCGACGTGCTCCAGCCGCCCTACAACATGCTGTGGCGCGAGGTTGAGGCTGAGACGCTGCCCTATTGCCGCAAGCACAATATCGGCGTGATGCCCTATAGCGGTCTCGCCCAGGGATTGCTCACAGGGCTGTTGTCGCCGGACACCAAATTCGTCGAAGGCGATGAGCGCCGCACCACCGTTCTGTTCCAGCCGGGCACCTACGAGCGCGCGGTTGACGCCGTCGACGCCCTGAAGCCGATTGCGGCGCGCTACGGCAAGACGGTTCCGCAGCTTGCGATCCAGTGGCTTACCAGCAGGCCGGGCGTGAGTTCGCCGCTGGTCGGCGCGCGCACGGTCAAGGAACTCGAGGAAAATGCTGAGAGCACAGGCTGGGCGATTTCCGACGCGGACATCGCTGCCATCGACAAGATTACCGGACCGGTATGGGCGGAAATCAAAGACAAGGGCGACATGTTCGGTTTTCGCGCGCGCCAGCGCCAGGAACAGCAAGCAAAAAGCGCCTGATATCGGCCGCGTCCTCCCGGCGCGCAGCGGCGCGGCTAGCCCGATTGCTGGCTGCGCCGCTCGGAAGCATCGGCTGGCGATTTCTTATGGGGGCAGGCCAACGGCCGTGGTGATCTTCAGGTGCCGGCGCATCGCCTCTTCCGCCCGTTTTGCATCACGCGCCACGAGCGCCTCGTAGATCGCTCTGTGCATCTCAGTCGCCGAGGGCAGGGCATGAGGCACCTGGTTGCTGATGCGCCTGCTTGCCATCTGCCACCATCGGGAGGAGTACATGAAGCGGTCGAGGATTCTATTCTTGGCTGCCCGGCAAATCTCCATGTGGAAATCCAGATCGAGTTTCAGATAGGCGTCCGCATTGTCTTCGCTGGCCGACATCGCTGCCAGCAGAGTGCCAAGACGCTCGAGGTTCTCTTTGGTCATATGCTTGGCCGCGATGGCGGTGATGGCCGGTTCGATGATTATCCGCGTTGCGTGTGCTTCCGCCAAGATCTCGCGGGTCTGCTCGGGCGGCAGCCAGTCGATAAGCAATGGACTGAGATAGTCCCATTCGTCTGCGGGACGCAGCACCACGCGTCGTCCCTGCGCGATCTCGATCATGTCGAGAGACGCCAGGATCTTGAGCGCTTCCCGTGCCACCGCGCGCGAAACCCCGAACTCCTGAAGGATCTGCTGCTCCGACGGTCCCTGGCCGCCGGCGACGCCGCTGCTGGCGATGCGGCGCGCGAGCACGCCGGCCACCTGCTTGGGCAAAGTTTGAAGCTTGACCTCCATGGCATCCATCATTAACATCCACTTGTCTGATAAGCTTATAGGCTGATAGCTAGATATGCAGTCAACTTATCTCATGGTGCTCAGTAGCCTATAACTCGGCCTGCGGGAAGGGAGGATCGAACGGTGGAGCTCGTCCAATCCCGACTCCCGCTGTCCGAAATCAGGACCGATACGCCTTCGCGAACGCCCAGGCGCCTTGGAACAAACGTGCCTAATCGCCCGGCCGGCTCGCAAGCGTCGTTCGGGACGTAATCCAGGCAGTCTCGCTGCGGGAGGAGCAAGCCGCCGCGGATTTGCCGGAAAGGTTGAAGTTATCGGCCGACCCTTGGATGGGCCGACCAATCAAACCAAGGAGGAGATTATGATGTCCGCAAACCTATCGAGACGCAAATTCCTGGCCGCGAGCGCGGCAGTGATGGCCGGCTCGCTAGCCGCGCCATGGATCGCCAGGGCAGACGCGAACGAGATCACCGCACTGCTGATCACCGGCGGCCCGCTCTATCCCAAATACTGGGAAAAGATCGTTCAGGATTTCACCGCCAAGACCGGTATCAAGGTTCGCTACGACCTGCTGGAATTCACCCCGCTGACGGCGAAGGTGGTCACGTTGAGCGCAGCGCGATCGAGCCAATACGACGTCTATAGCACCCATACGGCGCAGATCGATTCCTACTTCAGCCATTTTGCGCCGCTGAACAGCTATTTCAGCGACAGCGAACTCGCGGAATTCTACCCGGTCGCTGTCAAGTATCTGCGCGATCCCAAGACTGGAAATCTGGCGGCCATTCCGCGCAACATGGATTCGCGCGCCCAGTACTACCGCAGCGACATCTATCAGGAAAAAGGCCTGAAGCCGGCTGAGACCTGGGAGGAGCTCGTCGACGTCGGGCTGAAACTGACCGGCAATGGCCATTATGGGCTGGTCGTGCCGGGGCAGGGCGATCCAGCACAACGCACCTTCAGCGATCTGCTCTGGCAAGCCGGCGGCGATTGGGTGGACCAGGCCAACAAGCCGGCCTTCAATTCCGAAGCCGGCATCAAGGCCCTGACCTTCTATCGCGATCTCATCCAGAAGCACAAAATCGTGCCACCCGATGCGGTCGGCTATCAGTGGAACGAAAATTCGACCGAATTCTCGTCCGGCACGGTCTATGCGAATTTCGATTGGCCGGGCGCCTTCGCGACCCTATCGAATCCGGAGACCTCACGTGTCGTCGGCAAGTGGTCGACTGCGCCCTATGTCAAGGACAAGGCCGCGATTTCATGCGCCATTTCGCATGCCATGGCGCTCAACGGACAATCCGGACGCAAGGACGCCGCCGTCGAATTCATCAAGTATACGGTCGGTCCGGAGGCGCAGCGGTTGCAGTTCGATCAATTCACCAACTTCCCCAGCAGCCAGGCGATCGCCAAGGAAGTGATATCAGCGGCAAAGGGGCCTCAGGCCGTGTGGCTGCAGCAGCTCGAGACGACGATAGCCAACGGCAAGGAATGGCCGAAGCTAGCCGGCTTCTCGAAAGTCTGCACGCTGATGTTTTCGGCCATCGAACAGGCCTTGACCGACCAGGCCTCTCCCGCGGACTCGCTCAACCAGGCGGCGACGGAGGCCGAGGAGATCATGCGTCGGGCCGGAGCTTACGATTGACGATGCCGTCCGTCGCGCAGCATACGGTGTCGGGGCGTCGGCGACGTTCGCCGCTGCCCTACACCTGGCAGAGAGGATACCTTCTGGCCAGCCCGGCGCTCCTCGTCATGCTGGCCATCCTGCTCTATCCGCTCGGATACTCTTTCACCATGAGTTTCTTCCGCTGGGATCTGAGCGGTTCGGCGCCCTTCATCGGGATGGCAAATTACACCGACGAACTCTTCGGCCGCCAGTTCAACCAGGCACTGCGAAATCAGACCATATTCAGCATCATTTCGATCACGATTGAAGTGGTGGCTGGAATGGCGATCGCCGTGCTCGTCAATGGCAAATTGCGCGGCATGCGGCTCGCGCGCACCTTGCTCCTGGTGCCTCCGATGATCGCGCCCGCAGTGGTGGGCCTGAATTTCCGGTGGCTGTTCAACACCCAGTACGGCCTGGTCGACGCGCTGTTGCGCATGTTCAACCTGCCCGACATTCCATGGCTCAACCATCCGACCTGGGCGCTCGTCTCGGTGATCGTCGCCGATGTCTGGCAGAACACGCCGTTGATGGTGCTACTGTTCCTTGCCGGCCTGCAGTCCTTGCCGCAGGAACCGCTCGAGGCGGCCACCGTGGACGGCGCCACGCCATGGCAGCGCTTCTGGCATATCGTGCTGCCGCTGATGCGTCCGATCATCATGATCGCCCTGATGCTTCGCATCATCGACACGTTCCGGACCTTCGACGTCGTCTGGCTGATGACGCAGGGCGGGCCGGGCGGCGCCACCAACCTGCTCACCGTCTATTCCTACCTGCTGGCGTTTCAGGCGGTGGATTTCGGACATGCGGCGGCCGTCTCCTACATTGCTTTGGGGATGTCGCTGTTCGTGCTCGGGCTCCTCTACGGAATACCGTGGCTGATTGCGAAACGGAGAGCGATATGAGCGAAGCCGCAATCGTTAGCGCACGTCCCAGGCCAAAGCGCCGGCGCCGTCGATTTACGGTGGGAACCGCCGGCCAGTATATGGCGCTGGCCCTGACCGTCGCGTTCACCGTCTTTCCGCTGGTATGGCTGTTCCTAACGTCGATCCGCAGTTCGGCCGACATCTTCTCGGTGCCGGTGCACATCATTCCCGAGACCGCGACGCTAACACAATACGTCTCCGTTTTCGCGGAGTACGACACGATGGACTATGTCTGGAACACCGTCATCGTCTCGGCGGCGACGGTCATCCTCGTCCATCTGCTGGCCATTCCTTGCGCCTATGCCTTGTCGCGTTTCAGGATGCCGGGCGCCATGCTGATTTTCGGGCTGCTTTTGATCATGCGCATGATCCCGGTCATAGCGCTTGCCATTCCGCTCTTTGCCGTGTTTGCCGCCATGGGCATTCTCGACACCATCTGGGCGCTGATCCTGAGCCATACGGCGGCCAAACTGCCTGTCGCCATCTGGCTGCTTCTGGGCTTCATCCAGGACGTGCCGAAAGAGATCGAGGAGGCTGCCCAGTCGGACGGCGCCGGCACGGTGCGCACGCTGGTCCAGATCGTGACGCCGCTGATTGCTCCTGGTATTGGCGCCAGCGCGGTCATCACCTTCCTCTTCACCTGGAACGACCTGCTGCTTGCCCTGACCCTGACCTCCAGCAAGGCCGCGCAGACTCTGCCGGTCGGGCTCACCAACTTCGTCTCGCAATTCGGCATCGACTGGGGCGCGATGTCGGCAGCCGGCGTCCTGATGGTCATCCCGACCCTGGTGTTTGTCTGGTTTGCCCAGGGGCTGCTGGTCAAGGGTCTCACCACCGGTGCCGTCCGCGGCTGAATGGCGGACATGCACCCAGAACGCTCGACGGCTTCGACGACGGGATACGCAACTGAGTGACGATCGGTGGGGTCAGGGACCTCGCCGCGCAATCGGAGGATACGGAATGGCAGCTGATCAGATACCGGCGATGTCGGACATTTCGCGGCCGCCGAGACAATTGGTCGATGCGCTTGCGGCGATCGGCTCGGCGACGCTGGCCAGCGAACTCTACCACAAGATGGGCATTCGCGACCCGCAGATACGGGGCCCGCGTCCATTGAGGCTGGGCCGCACAGCGGCGGGGCCTGCTCTCACGCTCCAGTGCATGCCGAAGCGCGAGGATCTCTACAACGAGACCGAATATGAGGAGCCGGAGCGGCAGTTACACCGTCACGTGCTCTATCCCACGCAGCCGGGCGACATGGTGGTGGTCGATGCGCGCGGCGATCTGGGAAGCGGCATCTTCGGCGAGATGATGCTGACCTATTTCGCCGGGCGCGGCGGGGCCGGCGTGGTTGTCGACGGCTGCATCCGCGATTCCGCCCAGGCGACGGCTTTGGACATCGGCATCTGGGTGAGGGACGTCACGCCGAATTTCCACGCCCAAACCAACATCGTGCCGTTCGCCGTCAACGTTCCCATCGCCTGCTCGAACGTGCTGGTCATCCCTGGCGATATCATCGTCGCCGACGATGACGGCGTGGTCGTCGTGCCGGTCGCCCTTGCTCCAAAATTGGTCGAGCTCGCCGGCGCGCATATTGAGTGGGAAGAGTTTTCGCGCTCGCGCCTGGCGCAAGGGGGAGACCTGCGGAAATACTATCCGTTGAGCCCCGAGGGCGAGGCCGAATACCGAGCATGGCGGCATGCTCAACAAAAATGAGTGGTGCCGGACGGGAGGACAATAGGTGTCTGCAATTGAGATAGAACAGCTCGGCAAGAGCTTCGGCGCCGTGGAAGTTTTGCGCGATGTCAATATCGAGATCGCCAGCGGCGAGTTCGTGGTGCTGGTCGGTCCGTCAGGCTGCGGCAAGTCAACGCTGCTACGCATGATCGCCGGGCTGGAAGAGCAGACGACCGGCGAGATCCGCATCGGCGGGCGTGTCGTCGACGAGATGCCGGCCAAGTCGCGCGACATAGCCATGGTCTTCCAGAGCTACGCGCTCTATCCGCATATGAGCGTGGCCGACAATATGAGCTTCGCGCTTCGACTGGCGAAGGTCCCTAGGGAAGAGATTGTCTCGAGGGTCAAGGCGGCGGCCGAAATCCTTGGCCTGCAGGATCTGCTTGGCCGCATGCCGCGGCAGTTGTCCGGCGGCCAGCGCCAACGTGTCGCCATGGGCCGCGCCATCGTGCGCGATCCAGCCGCTTTCCTGTTTGATGAGCCGCTCAGCAACCTCGATGCCAAGTTGCGTGTCAAGATGCGCGCCGAAATCAAGAAGCTTCACCAACGGCTCGGCCGAACAAGCATCTATGTCACGCATGACCAGACCGAGGCGATGACGCTCGCCGACCGCATCGTGGTGTTGAACAAAGGCCGGATCGAACAGATCGGCAGCCCCTCCGAGCTCTACGAGAACCCAGCCAATCTGTTCGTCGCAAGCTTTATCGGCTCGCCGGAAATGAACCTGATCGAGGGCCGCATCGACAACGGCGCATTTGTCGCCGATCAGGGCTTGCGCTTACCCTTGCCGGCGGATGCTCGGATGGGCGACAGAGATGGGGTAGTCTACGGGATTCGTCCGCAGCACATTTCGGTTGGTGGCAACCACTCTCAGGCGAGGGTGCAAGTGGTCGAACCGACCGGTGAGGCCCAGGAGCTTACATTAAGTGCAGGTGGAGTGGACCTCGTGGCCGAGGTGCGGGATCAGCCGCCCTTCAAACTTGATCAAGAGGTTGGGTTGGAGATCATGGTATCCAAGGTGCATCTGTTCGATGCTCGTAGTGGTACCAGGATTGCTTAGGGCGCGCTGACGGGCGAAAAACAGCCCATCCCATCATGCCCTTCATCAGTTGCCACTTGCTGCGAAACCACCGGTGATCGCCGTTTGCCCATCGGCCGTCACGGCAATCGCCCGCGGCGCTCCGGCATGACCAGGGATCTCGGCACCACGCGTTGTTACGCCACAGAGGAACGGACCGCGTCAGACATAGTGCGGGCGTCGTCCTCATTGCACCCCGGGCCATTCCGTGCTCCGTTGGCGCAGCGCCGCCGTTGCGGGCACCAAGCTTGCCGGACCGGCCATATCGTCCACACCGTTCGAGGCAATCATATGACCCAGAATATGGAAACCGATCCCTTCAACGTCTCCATGCGCAAGTTCCTGAAGCAGGTCGGCGTGACTTCGCAACAGGCAATCGAGAAAGCCGTGGCGGAGAAGGGCCTGAAAGGACAGGGCCGACTGACCGTGAGGGCCGTCATCACCTCGGAGCCGGCAGGCTTGCGCCATGTCGTGGAGGGCGAGATCGATCTTGGATGAGAGCTGCGGCTTGATCGGGGTCGGCTGCTACTTGAAGAACCGTATCTGCCCGGCGGGCGATGGATCGTATCCGCCAAGCTCGGCGGCGCGGCTGGCGAAGATTTCCTGCCCTAGCAAACGCAGGAGCGTCTGGATCCGTTGCTGGAAGTAGGTCCGCTGCCGCATCAGGAGATCGAAGCTTTCCCAGGCCAATGGAACGAAATCGAGGCCAGCGGCGCGGGCGGCCGCGCGCGTGGCAATTCCGCAATCGGCCCTACCAATGCGCACGGCAGCCGCGAGATCGGGTCCGGTCAGGCAGGGCGGCTCCAACCGGTTGACGTCGTCCTGTTTCGCGCCGGAGTCCGCCAGCAATTGCGTGAGCAGCATGTCCGCGCCTGCGCCGCGTTGACGAACCGCGATGCGTGCGCCGGTCGCAAGTACGTCGGTCAGGTTGTTGAGCGATTTTGGATTGCCTGGCGCGAGCAGCAGGCCTTGCTCGCGGCGGGCGAATCCGACCAGCACCGCATCGTAAAGCCGCGGTCTGGCCGCAATCGCGGCGACATTCGGGTCCGGGTCGGGGCTGTGGAAATGAATCGCGGCGACAGACACCTCGCCGCGCAGCAGGCGTGTCACGCCGGCTTCCGTGCCTTCCGTCAGAAAGGCCAGGCCGGAGGCTGATTGGCGGAGAGCCCATTCGAGCAGGTCGTCCTGGCTGCCACCGACGATCGGCGGCGGCTCGGATTGCGTCATTCCTGCGGGCCGGATCAACCCCGACATGACCCAACGGTCGAGTTCATGCCGAGGAAACAGCCACTTGCCCGCCACCTTGCTGCACGGGACACGCTCCTCCGCAATCAGCTCATAAAGCTTGCGCTCACCAATGCGCAGATAGTCGGCGGCTTCGGACGTCGTCAGCAAATCCATCCTGCATTGATATGCATATTCCTGTTCAGGTTCAAGGATTTGACAGTGACGGAGGAGTTGCAGGACATTGACACGGGACAGGACTGCGAGGAGCAATGTCGGAAGGGCTGGGCGCATGGCAACTGATCGCGAGCGGCGACGCCACGCTGTTTGCCATCGTGCGCCTGTCGCTCGCCGTGAGCCTTTCGGCTGTCGCGATCGCCATGATCGCCAGCCTTCCGCTGGGCGCAATTATCGCGCTGGCGCGCTTTCCCGGTCGTTCGGCGATCGTCGTGCTGCTGAACGGTTTCATGGGCCTGCCGCCGGTGGTGGTCGGGCTGACGGTCTATCTGCTGCTATCGCGATCCGGGCCGCTGGGTGAATTCGGCCTCTTGTTCACACCCGCCGCGATGGTCATCGCGCAGGCGCTACTGGTGCTGCCCATCATTGCCGCGCTGACTCGCCAGACGGTCGAGGATCTGTGGCGCGAGTATCGTGAGGAACTGACTGCGATGCAGGTCGGGCCGGCGGGCCTGGTCGCCACGCTTTTGTGGGACGGCCGCTTCAGCCTCGTCACGGCTCTGCTCGCGGGCTTCGGCAGGGCGGCGGCCGAGGTCGGCACCGTGATGATCGTCGGCGGCAACATAGATGGCTTCACCCGCACCATGACGACGGCAATCGCACTTGAAACCTCGAAGGGAAACCTGCCGCTCGCCATGGGGCTCGGCCTGATGCTGATTTTCCTCATCTTGCTGATCAACGCCGCCGCCTGGGGCGTGCGAGTTTGGTCCGAGCAACGGGCTGGCTAGGGATGCGGGCTGCTCAGAGCGATCTTCCACTTGTCCTCGATGACGTGTCGCTGGTCGCCGGTGCGACGACCATCCTGGACCGGGTGAACCTGACGATCGGGCCGCGCGCGCCGACTCTGGTCGTCGGCCCGAACGGGTCGGGCAAAACCTCCCTGCTGCGGCTCTGCATGGGGCTTGTTGCACCTTCTGCTGGAACCCTGACTTGGGGGGGACGAACGTTTTCCCCGCCGACACGGCGTGCAATCCTGTTCCAGAAGCCGGTGATGCTGCGTCGCTCGGCGGCCGCGAATGTCGCCTATGCACTGGCTCAAGCGGGCTGTCCGCGTCGGCTCCGGGCCCCGCGCGTGGAGGAACTGCTCGAGCGCGTCGGTCTTCTCGATCTCGCGGCACGTCCGGCACGGCATCTCTCCTGTGGCGAGCAGCAGCGGCTGGCCCTCGCCCGGGCCCTGGCGCGCCAGCCCGAAATCCTGCTGCTCGACGAGCCGACAGCCAGCCTCGATCCGGCGGCGACGCGTTTTGTCGAGCAGATCATCATCACGGCTGCCCAATCGGGCACGAAAATCATCATGGCGTCGCACCATCTCGGCCAAGTGCGCAGGATCGCGGCAGACGTCGTCTTTCTGCTCCGGGGGCGCGTTTGCGAGCATGCCGACGCCGACGACTTCCTTGACCGCCCCGCGACCCCGCAAGCCGCTGCCTTCGTGCGCGGCGAGCTCGTGCTTTGATCAACTGGACCGAGATTGAGATGCTGACCCGCCGAATATTCTCTGCGCTTGTGGTGCTTCTGATGCTAGCAGGCGGCGCGCCTGCCCAGGACCAGTCGATAGTCGTGGCGTCGACGACCTCGACGCAGGATTCCGGCCTGTTCGATCACATCCTGCCGCTGTTCGAGAAGAAAACCGGCATCGGCGTGAAGATTGTCGCTCAGGGCACCGGTCAGGCGCTCGACACCGGTCGGCGCGGCGATGCCGACGTGGTCTTCGTCCACGCCAAGGCGCAGGAGGAGAAGTTCATCGAGGAGGGCTTCGGGGTGAAGCGCTTCGACGTGATGTACAACGACTTCGTCCTCGTTGGCCCCAAGAGCGACCCGGCGGGCGTCAGCGGGACCAAGGACATCGCAGCCGCGCTGATTGCCATCAAAGCCAAGAAAGCGGCCTTCGTGTCGCGTGGTGACAGGTCCGGCACCCATTCGGCCGAATTGGGTCTGTGGAAGACGGCCGGCATCGACATCGAGGCGGCCAGGGGCCCGTGGTACAAGGAGATCGGGCAGGGCATGGGGGCGGCGCTCAACGCCGCGGCAGCCATGAACGCCTATACGCTTTCCGATCGTGGCACCTGGCTGTCGTTCAAGAATCGTGGCGAGTTGGACATCGCTGTCGAGGGCGACAAGCGGCTGTTCAATCAGTATGGCGTGATGCTGGTGAATCCTCACAAGCATCCAAGCGTCAAAGTGGAGGCCGGCCAGCGCTTCATCGATTGGCTGATTTCTCCGGAAGGCCAGAAGGCGATCGGAGAGTACAAGATCGACGGCCAGCAGCTCTTCTTCCCGAACGCGCAGCGCGGGCGTTCCTGAAGCTGGTTGCAAACAGGCTCGCGTCTGCTTCAATATCGCGCCATGACGAGAACGTTTTCTTCGACGGGCCCGCTGACTCTCCTGGAAGCGGCGCTCGACGCGCTGCTCGATGGTGTAATGCCCGTCACCCCCCGCTTGGTGCCGCTTGAACAAGCCTTGGGCTATGTCGCTGCCGGGATGCCGGCTGTCGTGCCGGCTCAGCCTGCGCGAGACATCGCTGCCATCGACGGCTGGGCGTGTCGCTCCCTCGACCTCGTGGGGGCATCAGCCTATTCGCCCTTAGTTTTGCCGGTCGCGCCGATCTGGGTCGAGACGGGTGAGGCCATGCCTGAAGATCGCGACTGTGTGCTGCAGGCCGGCCTCGTCGATTGCAGTGGACCGATGATCCAAGCAGCAGCTGAAGCCGTGCCCGGTCAGGGTGTGCGCCGGGCGGGCGAGGATATGGCGGCGGCCCGCCCGCCAATGCTTGAGGGAAAGGCGATCGGCGTCGCCGACCTGCTGGTCGCCCGCAAAGTGGGACTGAGCCAGCTTGCCATACGGAGCCCGCGAGTGCGCGCAATCGATGTCGCTGCCGACAGCCACGAGACATTCTCCATGCGGCTCGTGGTCGAGAGCCTGAGTGCCTCGGGCGTTTCGATTGCCGGTATAGAGACCGTAGAGCGCGACGCGGCATCGATCATTGCCGCTCTTGATGGCGAGGCCTGCGACTTTCTGCTCCTGATCGGCGGTACTGGTGACGGCCACGCCGACGTGACCGCCGAGGCTCTTGTGCGGCGCGGGGTGTTGATTGGGCACGGCATTGCCTTACGGCCCGGAGGGACAACGGCAATAGGCCGGCTCGGCAAGACACCGGTGGTCGCATTGGCCGGATCGCCGCACCAAGCCTTCGCTGGGTTTCTTGCGCTTGTCCAGCCAGTCCTGGACCGCCTGTCGGGCAGATCTGAACGGTCAGGCATCATCTTGCCGCTCTCGCGGAAAATCTCATCCGCGGTCGGACTTTACGAGCTCGTTCTGCTCGGGAAGGAACGGGATATGTGGACGCCGCTCGCCGTCGGCGACTTTTCGCTGGACGCCATGCGGCTTGCCGACGCCTGGCTTGCGGTCCCGGGCGATAGCGAGGGGTATGCCGCCGGCACGCCTGTCTCCGCCTTTCCGCTCCGCAACTTTTGATCGAGTGAGCCGCTATGACGAATTCTCCATCATCGGCCCGGCAGAACAGCGGGCAGGAGCAGTTCCTGACGATATTGTCGCGCGAAGCTGCGCTGGCGCGCTTCGAGGCAGCGCTGTTTCCCCGCCCGTTGCCGACCGAGACGCGGACGCTGGCCGACGCGCTCGGGCTGGTTCTTGCCGAGGACGTGGCGGCGCCGGTCGACGTGCCGCCCTTCGACCGCTCCAATGTCGATGGCTTCGCGGTACGTGCGGCCGATCTGGCTGCCGCCTCTGAAACCCGTCCCGTTCGGCTTGAGCTGAATGCGGAAGCGATTGCCTGCGGCACGGTTCCGCAACTCCCCGTTCTGACCGAAACCGCCACGCCCATCGCAACCGGCGGGCCGCTGCCGCGTGGTGCGGACGCGATCGTCATGGTGGAGCATACCCATCCGGCGGGGTTGAGTGCCATCGAGGTGGGGCGCGGCATCTCGCCCGGCCAGTTTGTCTCCAATGCAGGATCCGACATGGCGCGAGGAGAGGTCGTGCTGCGCACCGGAACGCAAATCGGCTCGCGCGAAATCGGCATGCTCGCCGCGTGCGGAATCGCACAAGTGGCCGTGGCGCGCAGGCCACGCGTGGCCGTGCTCTCCACTGGCGATGAACTCGTTCAGCCGGGCGAGCCGCTGCGGGCGGCCGGCATCTATGACGCCAACGGACCGATCATCGCTGCGGCGGTCACTGAAAATGGCGGCGAAGCGCATTTTCTCGGCGCCTTCCCGGACGACGAGGCAACGCTTGAGACGGCTATGCGCGAGGCGCTCGCCACCCACGACGTACTGATCCTGTCGGGCGGCACGTCCAAAGGGGCAGGGGATGTCACGCATCGCATTATCGGCCGACTGGGCAAGCCCGGCATCATCGCCCACGGCGTGGCGCTGAAGCCAGGAAAGCCGCTTTGCCTGGCGGTGTGCGGGGGCAAGCCGGTCATCGTCCTGCCGGGATTTCCGACCTCGGCCATGTTCACCTTCCATGACATGGTGGTACCCGCCCTGCGGCGCATGGCGGGGCTGCCGCCGCGCGTCGATGCTCAGGTCACCGCAAGCCTTCCGTTGCGGGTTCCTTCAGAACTCGGACGGACCGAATTCGCGATGGTCTCCCTTGTGCAAGGGCAGGGAGGATTGACGGCCTATCCGACTGGTAAGGGCTCGGGAGCGATAACATCCTTTACCCAGGCGGATGGCTTCATCCGCATCGAGGCCCTGGCCGATCACGTGCCTGCCGGTGCCGACGTGCCGGTGACGCTGTTCACGCCGCGAGTCCGCGTTCCCGACCTCGTCGTCATCGGCAGTCACTGCGTCGGCCTCGATCTGGTCGTTGGCGAACTTTCGCGTCGCGGGATTTCGGTGCGCTCGCTTTCTGTGGGAAGCCTGGGCGGTCTTGCGGCGGCCAAGCGCGGCGAGTGCGATCTCGCTCCCATCCATCTCTTCGACCCGAAGACGCGGAACTACAACGCGCCCTTCCTCGGTGACGGTCTCGAACTCGTGCCTGGCTGGCGGCGCATGCAAGGTTTGGTGTTCCGCCGAGGGGACGAGCGCTTCGAGGGCCTCGGCGCGGAGGATGCGGTCCGTGCCGCGCTCGCCGATCCCGATTGCATGATGGTCAACCGCAACCAAGGCTCGGGAACGCGTATCCTGATCGACCAACTCCTCGGCGCGGAACGCCCGGACGGCTACTGGAACCAGCCGCGCACACACAATGCCGTGGCCGCGGCTGTGGCACAGAAGCGCGCTGACTGGGGCGTCACCATTGCGCCGGTCGCGCGTGCGGCCGGGCTCGGTCTTATCCCGTTGACCGAAGAGCACTACGACTTCGCGCTGGTTTGCGCGCGAAAGGATCGGCCCGCGGTGCACGCGTTCCTCGAAGTCCTCCAGGCCGACGAGGTGCATTCGGCGCTGGAGCGCGCGGGGTTCAGCCGGCCGGGTTAGCGGCAAGCAACGCGGCCAGCCGCTCGGCTTCGGCGAGGTCCTCGACTGTGTTGGCGTTGAAGAACGGGTCCACCGGCTCTGCCGGCCAGGATACGGTGGCAAGGCCGTAGCGACTGGTCCACCGGTCGATCTTGCGCAGGCTCTCGTTGGTCAACGCATGCCGCAATTCGTCCCGCAGGGCGACTTTCCAGAGCCCGATGACCGGATGCGCCTGACCACCGGATGCCGCCACCGCCAAATCCGCCCCCTCGGTCATGCGCGCCCGCTGGAGGCGTGCAACGAGGTCGCGCGGCAGGAAAGGACAATCACCGGCGGCGCTGACCACCCACTCGACGTCGGGCCTGTTGTCCGCCGTCCAATCGAGCGCGGCGAGCATGCCGGCGAGCGGCCCCGGATAACCCTCGATCGTGTCGGCGACGACGGGCAGGCCAAAACGGGCGAAACGAACGGGGTCGCCATTGGCATTAAGAACGAGCCCGTCGCATTGCGGTCCCAGCCGTTCGATGACATGCTCGAGCATCGTGCGTCCGCCGATCACGCGCGTCGGTTTGTCCCCGCCGCCCATGCGCCGACCCAGACCGCCGGCGAGCACGACGCCCAACGTCATGGGCCGCTCAATCGTCATGCTCGGCACCCTTGCGGCGGTGGCGCGGCGCTTCCTCATCGACCGAAGCGATATCCTGGTCGAAGACGATCCGCTCCTGGCCCGAAAGTGCGGTGAAGCGCTTGCCGCGCGCCCGGCCGACCAGCGTCAGCCCCACTTGGCGGGCCAGCGCCACGCCCCAGGCGGTGAAGCCGGAACGCGAAACCAGAATGGGAATGCCCATCCGAACCGTCTTGATCGTCATCTCGGAGGTCAGCCGCCCGGTCGTGTACATGATCTTGTCCCCCGGATCGATGGCGTGGCGGTACATCCAGCCGGCGATCTTGTCGACAGCGTTATGGCGGCCGACGTCTTCCATATAGCAGATTGGCGTGCCCTCTCTGCAAAGGACGCAGCCATGGATCGCGCCTGCCTCCAGATAGAGCGACGGCGTGGTGTTGATTTTGTGCGTCAGCTCGTAGAGCCAGGAGGTGCGAAGCTCAGCGGGCGGGAGCGTAATGTCTTCGATCGCCTCCAGCACGTCGCCGAAGGCAGTGCCTTGGGCGCAACCCGAAGTCTGCGTTCGCTTTCTGAGCTTCTGCTCGTAGTCGGTGTTGCGCTCGGTGCGAACGACCACGACCTGGAGGTCCTCGTCATACTCGACGTCCGTCACCACATCGGTGGGCAGAAGCATGTTCTGGTTCAGCAGATAGCCGAGCGCAAGATATTCAGGATAGTCGTTGACCGTCATCATCGTGACGATCTCCTGAGCGTTGAGATAGAGCGTCAGGGCACGTTCGATCGGTACGCGGACCTCTACCGCCGCGCCTGTATGGTCGACGCCCGCAACCAGCTCCGTCAGCCGTTGGTCTTGCGGATCGGGTGTGATGATAGCGTGTTCCGGTTGGCGTAGCATCAAAGGCATGGCAGTCTCCTGACGTCGTATTCTGGCTCGCGCCTGCGCTAGCTTGCCGTATCTTACAGGCTGTTCAACCGAAGCTGATTAAAAAAAGCCGGATTGATGCGATTACGAAGAAGCCGACACGCTCGTAGAGTGGGAATATAAATGGCGCAAATCTCGGATGACTGCTTCGCTTTCGGCGGACAGATGCGGCCCATCGACGAGACTGCCGCGCTGATCGCCTCGAAACTCAGCGCCGTAGAGGAGGTCGAGACGGTCCCGCTCTTGCTGGCGGATGGGCGCGTCCTGGCAAAAGAGATGGTGGCATCGCTGGCGCTGCCGCCCTTCACCAATTCCGCGGTCGACGGCTACGCCGTGCGAGGGGCAGATCTGCCGCAGACCGTCGAGACGGCATTCGCCGTTGCCGGGAGGGTTCAGGCCGGCATGGCGGCGAATGAACCTGTGCGGCCGGGCCAGACGGTACGCATCTTCACTGGCGCTCCAATGCCCGACGGGGCCGACACGGTGTTCATGCAGGAAGACGTGAGCATCGACGGCTCCGGCAGGATCCTTCTCCCGCCCGGCCTGAAAAAGGGTGCCAATGTGCGCCCTGCGGGTGAAGATGTCGCATTGGGCGAGACCGTCCTCCCGGCGGGCCATCGGATGCGGCCGCAAGATATCGCGCTCGCCGCCGCATTGGGGTTCACGGAACTCCAGGTTAGGCGCAGGATACGCGTCGCAGTGTTCTCGACCGGAGACGAAATCGTCGCGCCGGGAGACATGCGCGGACAGGCGCAGCTTTTCGACTCCAACCGTTTCATGCTGACGGCGATGCTCGCTCGACTCTGCTGCGACATCACCGATCTCGGTATCCTCGTGGACGATGGTAGCCTGATCGCTGAAAAGCTGAGCGAAGCGGCATTGAGCCATGACCTGATCCTGACTTCGGGCGGTGTGTCGACGGGCGAGGCAGATTGCGTGAAGGCCGCCGTCGAGAGTGCCGGAACCCTGGTGTTCTGGCGCGTCGCGATCAAGCCGGGCCGGCCGGTCGCCATGGGGGTGATCGATGGAACCCCGCTGATCGGACTTCCTGGCAATCCGGTGGCGAGCTTCGTCACCTTCGCGCATATTGCCCGCCCGGCAATCCTCGCCCTTGCGGGGGCCCTCCAGCAACCACCGACCCCGATCGCTATGCGGGCCGCCTTTTCCTATAGCAAAAAGCAGGGACGGCGCGAGTATGTGCGAGCAAGCGTACGCGCGGCCGCGGATGGATGCTACGAAGCGACGAAGTTTCCCAGGGAAGGCGCAGGACTGTTGTCATCCCTGGTCGCGACCGACGGTCTCGTCGAGTTGGGAGAGGAGATAGTCCGTGTCGAGCCAGGTCACACGGTCCAGTTCCTCCCCTATTCCAGTCTTATGTGAGCGCCGTCGGATCGCGTCCTCGAAACGAGAGCCGCAACCCAGGCTCGATTGACGCGGCCAGGTCCCGTCGGGCATCATGCCGACCATGATAACCACGGCGAAGCTGGATCTGACCGGGCTTAAGTGCCCTTTGCCCGCGCTCAAGACCCGCAAGGCGTTGAAAGCCTTGAGGCCAGGCGAGCGGCTCGAGGTTCACTGCACGGACCCGCTGGCGGTCATCGATATCCCCAATCTGCTCAACGAGATGGGCGAGCGACTTGAAGCGACGGAGCGCGACGGCGATCGCGTCGTGTTCATGATCGAAAAGACGCAGCCCGCGACGATGTGACGAGTTGCACCCCGTCGGCGGCGGCCCCAAGATTTGCGAGGCAATGCTTGCGCTGGTCGTGCAGGGGACATGTCGTGCCTCATAGTCGACATCCTGGTCCGCGGGGGTATCGTTAAGAGGTAAGGGCGTTTCACTCGGGGAGGTGAGCACATGACGATCCAGGAACGACGGCCGCGTGATCGCGGACCAAAGGGCAGGCCGCTGGATGACGCCGCGCTCGCCGAGGTCCAGGCGCTCCTGGGCGCGCGCCAGCGACGGCGCGACTTGCTGATCGAATTCCTTCATCTGATCCAGGACCGATATGGCTGCCTGTCGGCGCGGCATTTGCGGGCGCTGGCGCAAGATATGCGCTTGTCGCAGGCCGAGGTCTACGAGGTGGCGACCTTCTACGACCATTTCGACGTTGTGAAGGAAGGCGAGATCCCGCCGGCGCCGTTGACAATCCGCGTGTGCGATTCAGTGAGTTGCATGCTGGCGGGCGCCGACACGCTCCTGGCCGAATTGCAAGCGGGCGCCGATCCAGCGGCGATCAGGGTCATGCGTGCGCCCTGCATGGGCCGTTGCGCTGGCGCGCCTGCCGCGCGTATCGGTGATCGCGAGGTCGACCAGGCAACCGCCGAGGGCCTGAGGCGCATGGCCGCGGCAGCGGAGACCGGTGTGAGCCTGCCCGATTATGTCGGGCTGGAGGCGTATCGGCAGGCGGGCGGCTACCAGCTTTTGCAGCGGGTACGGATTGGGGCGCTGACCACGGACGAGCTCATCGCCACCCTGGGCGATGCAGGCTTGAGGGGTCTGGGCGGTGCGGGCTTTCCCGCTGGCAAGAAGTGGCAGTTCGTGCGTTCCTATCCGGGCCCGCGTCTGATGTCGATCAATGGCGACGAGGGGGAGCCCGGCACCTTCAAGGACCGCATCTATCTCGAGCGAGATCCGCACCGTGCCTTTGAGGGTGCATTGATCGCGGCGCACGCCGTCGAGGCGGAACGGATCTATCTTTACATGCGTGACGAATACCCTGCGGTGCTCGCCATTCTTCGTCAGGAGATCGCCGCACTCGAGGCCACCGGCATCGTCAAGCCGGGCTTCATCGAGCTCCGCCGCGGCGCTGGTGCGTATATCTGCGGCGAGGAGAGTGCGATGCTGGAAAGCATCGAGGGCAAGCGCGGCATGCCGCGCCACCGCCCCCCCTACATCGCCGAGGTCGGCCTGTTCGGACGACCGACGCTCAACCATAATGTCGAGACGCTCTGGTGGATCCGCGACATCGTCGAAAAGGGCGCGCAATGG
Source organism: Mesorhizobium sp. B2-2-4 (assembly GCF_006442375.1). Classification (NCBI taxonomy): domain Bacteria; kingdom Pseudomonadati; phylum Pseudomonadota; class Alphaproteobacteria; order Hyphomicrobiales; family Phyllobacteriaceae; genus Mesorhizobium; species Mesorhizobium sp. B2-2-4. Next base: position 116,831 of record NZ_VFWB01000005.1, read on the forward strand.
TTCGCTGCGCAGGGCAGGCCCGGCCACCCTGGCATCCGCTCATGGTCCGTATCCGGCCGGGTGAAAAATCCCGGCGTCAAGCTGGCGCCGGCCGGCGTCACGGTACGCGAATTGATCGACGACTATTGCGGCGGTATGGCGGACGGTCATGAGTTCAAGGCCTATTTGCCGGGTGGCGCCTCAGGCGGCATCCTGCCAGCAGCACTGGGGGACATTCCGCTCGATTTCGGCGGCGATCTGGCCAAGCAGGGCGCCTTCGTCGGCTCCCATGCTATAGTCGTGTTCTCGCGGGCCGACAATATAAAGCAGGTCACGCTCAACCTCATGAAATTCTTCAAACATGAGAGCTGCGGGAAGTGCACGCCTTGTCGCGAGGGAACCGAAAAGTTGGTGGCTATCTTGCAGGAGCAGGGCCCGATGCCGGAAGATAAGATTCGCGACCTCGAAGCCGTGATGCGCGATTCGTCGATCTGCGGCCTGGGCCAGGCGGCGCCCAATCCGATCAACCATCTGCTGACGCATTTCCGGAGTGACCTCTGATGGCCGAGAGCGTGGTATTCACCCTCAATGGGCAAACCGTGAGCGCCGCCCCTGGCGAGACTATCTGGGATGTCGCCAAGCGCCAGGGAACAAAGATTCCGCATCTGTGCCATGTCGACATGCCGGGCTATCGTCCCGACGGCAATTGCCGCGCCTGCATGGTCGACATCGAAGGCGAGCGCGTGCTGGCTGCCTCCTGCGTTCGCCAGCCTTCCGCCGGCATGGTCGTGAAAACCGATACCGAACGCGCCCGCAAATCGCGCGAGATGGTATTCGAGCTTCTCGCAAGCAACATGCGACCGGCGAGCGACGGTCCAGACAACCAGTCGGCATTCTGGCAATGGGCCGGTTCGATGGGGATTTCGGGCAGCCGATACCGTTCCAAGTTCACCGAGGAGGGGCTAGCGCCAGAATTCGACATCACCAATCCGGCCATTGCCGTCAATCTCGACGCGTGCATCACCTGCGGCGCTTGCGTGCGCGCCTGCCGCGAGGTGCAGGTCAACGACGTGATCGGCATGGCCGAGCGCGGCAATCACTCGATTCCTGTCTTCGATATGCACGATCCGATGGGCCTGTCGACCTGCGTCACCTGTGGCGAATGCGTCCAGGCTTGCCCGACTGGTGCGCTCTACGAGAAATCGCTGATGGACGAGACCGGCAAGACGCGTGTCGTCCAGGCGTTCGACAAGGTCGTCGATACGGTTTGCCCGTTTTGCGGCGTTGGCTGCCAGACGCAGGTCGCTGTCAAGGACAATAAAATTGTCCAGGTTGACGGCCGTAACGGTCCGGCGAACGAGAACCGGCTCTGCGTCAAGGGGCGCTTTGGCTTCGACTATGTGATGTCGCCCGAACGGCTGACGAAGCCGCTGATCCGTCGCGACGACGCGCCGAAGGCCGGCGACATTGATCTGCGCAGTGTCGACCCGCTGACAGTGTTCCGCGAGGCCAGCTGGGAAGAGGCGCTGGAGCGCGCTGCCAGCGGGCTGAAACGCATCCGCGACCAGCATGGTGGCAAGGCGCTGGCTGGCTTCGGCTCGGCAAAGGGGTCGAATGAGGAGGCCTATCTCTTCCAGAAATTCGTCCGGCAGGGTTTCGGCACCAACAATATCGACCACTGCACCCGGCTCTGCCACGCCTCTTCCGTGGCCGCTCTGATGGAGGGCGTCGGCTCTGGCGCGGTCTCGGCGCCTTTCATGGACGCCATGAAGGCCGAATGCGTGATCATCATCGGGGCGCGGCCGGCGACAAACCATCCAGTGGCCGCCACCTATTTCAAGCAAGCGGCAAAGCGCGGCACCAAGCTGATCGTGATGGATCCGCGCGGCCAGGAACTGATGCGCCACGCCAGCTATGCGCTGCGCTTCAAGCCGGGCAGCGACGTGGCGATGCTCAACGCGCTGCTGCACGTCATCATAGAAGAGAGGCTCTATGACGAGCAGTACATCCAGGCCAATGTCTCCGGCTTCGAGGCATTGAAGGCCAAGGTGAAGGATTTTTCGCCCGAGGCGATGGCTCCCGTCTGCGGCATCGAGGCCGGTGTACTGCGCGAGGTGGCGCGCACCTATGCCAAGGCGGAGCGCTCGATGATTTTTTGGGGCATGGGCATTTCGCAGCACACCCACGGCACGGACAATTCGCGCTGCCTGATCGCGCTGGCGCTGATCACGGGGCATGTCGGGCGCGCCGGCACAGGCCTGCATCCGCTGCGCGGCCAGAACAATGTCCAGGGCGCCTCGGACGCGGGCCTCATCCCGATGTATTTCCCCGACTACAAATCGGTGGAGAATGCCGATATCCGCGGCCAGTACGAGAATTTCTGGGGCCAGACGCTCGACCCCAAACGCGGCTTGACCGTCGTCGAGATCGTCGACGCGATCCATGACGGCGAGATCCGGGGCATGTACATCATGGGCGAGAACCCGGCCATGTCCGATCCGGACCAGAGCCATGCGCGCGCCGCACTCGCCAAGCTAGAGCATCTGGTTGTTCAGGACATCTTCCTGACCGAAACAGCGTGGCATGCCGACGTGGTGCTCCCTGCCTCCGCGCATGCTGAGAAGCTCGGCACTTACACCAATACCAATCGGCAGGTGCAGATCGGCCGGCCGGCCGTCAACCTGCCGGGCGAGGCGCGGCAGGATCTCGATCTCATCATCGAGCTTGCCAGACGCATGGGGCTGGACTGGAACTACGGGCACGTTTCGGACGTCTTCGGCGAAATGGCGCAAGTAATGCCGTCGCTGAAGCACATTTCCTGGGAGCGCATCGAACGCGAGGAGTCCGTCGTCTATCCTGCCGATGGTCCTGATGTTCCTGGCAACGAGATCGTCTTCACCACCGGGTTTCCGACCGCGGATGGCCGCGGGCGCATCGTGCCCGCCGACCTCCTGCCTCCCGACGAGGTGCCCGACGACGAATATCCTCTGGTGCTAACCACCGGGCGCCTGCTGGAGCACTGGCACACGGGCGCCATGACACGCCGCGCCGGGGTGCTCAACGCGATCGAGCCCTACGGCATTGCTGCAATGAATCCCTACGAGATCAAGCGCCGCGGGCTGGCGCAGGGAGACGTGATCAACGTGGAGACGCGGCGCGGCATTGTCGAAGCCATTCTGCGGGCCGATCGAGAGGTCGCCGATGGCATGGTGTTCATGCCGTTCTGCTTTAATGAGAGCCCGGCCAACATGCTTACCAATCCTATGCTCGATCCTTACGGCAAGATCCCCGAGTTCAAATATTGTGCCGCGCGGATCGTGGCGGCATCGAGATCGGTCGAAGCTGCCGAATGACGTTTGGAACCTGCCCGCGGAGGTGGTGTTGGGAGACGGCTGACTTGAGGAAGTCCATTGCTCGACGGCCGCCGGAATAGTCGGGCAGGCCGTCGCGAAGGCTCGCGACAGGTGGGAGGGGCTCTGTCGGCGGCCAGATGTCAGCCATAGTTGTGCGGAACGCCCTCAACTCGGCGTTCTTCTCGCGAGGTTTGATTTGGCTGAAGGCGACGCGAGATGCCATCACCGGCCGACCAGCAGCAGCCTTCTGACGAGTGCTGCTGTTAGAGTGTTTCGTTAGGATAGACGCCCCAAAGGCGGGTTTGCCTGACGAAACCTGCCAGCGACTTGACCGCGACCCTGCACCATTGCCCGTCGCAGCGCACCAGTTCGACAATTACTTCCGGCGCCAGCCAGGCGGTGACGAGGCTGGAAACCGAAGGCTTCCGGCGCAGCGCGATCTTGTCCTTGCTCCATGGGGCGGTTACAGCGGTCCTTCGCCCCGAAAGAAGCGGACCGAAGACCCAGCCGGATGTTCCCTGCCAGTCTCGCACGCGCCGCCAGTTTCCATATTCCTGGTAGATTTCAAGCGGAATCCTGGGCCGGACATAAACCCATTCGACGTCATATTGGGTGCCCGGTCCGACCCGCATATTCACAGGAGAACTCTTCAACGACGCGAAGCGGGGCAAGGCAATCCCGTTGACAGCAGCTTGAGGGCCGGCCTTTGTGACAGTTGCAACACATAGTGCAGCGATGAGGCAACAACGAAGGACGCTACCCGTGACGAAAAAGCCGCAACCGGTGTCTTGATAAGTCGACGAGACGACGTTGCTCCGAGGCGCACAACCGCGGCGTCTCACGGCGAAGCCCCATGCGAAGGATTGAAGAGGGCTCGAGGACATCTTTCGATATTGCCGCGTGGTCCTGGTGAGACAACGTCGGGAGAGGCGAGTTGCAGCGTTCGCATGGGCCTTCGGTCCCACCTACCGAGTGAGCGCGTAGCAATCGATTTTTTTGAGCGCCAGTCGCCCGCAAGCGCGCCACGCTTCCGACTTGTTGTCGAAGCCGGCATATCGGGCGCGGTAGTACACATCGCCATCTTTTTCGAAGGCCTCGGTAAAAGCAGAAGTGTTCGAAAGCAGTTTTGGCGCTTTGCGAGCCGCCAGTGAAAGGATTTCACGAGCTGCGGCCTTGCTTGGCATCGATCCAATCTGGATGATCCATTGACCTTCTTGGGTGGAAGCGGTGCTGATCGGATCGATGGCATCGGCAGACAAGGCCTGCTCCCTGGACACATCGCCCATCGCCTCAGCGGCGAAAGCGGCTCGGGAATCGGCCACCCGGGCTGGCTTCCACGTCGGAGTGGGCACCGATGCGTTCGAAGCCGCGGAGGCGACCAATGCGCTTTCTCCGCCACGATCGATCCTGAACCGGTCCGGACCGTTGGAAGCCTTAGCCAGATAGCGGCTGATGAGACGCTTCATGCGTGCATCTCGGCTCCTGACCGTATGTCCGCCCATCACCACCGCGACGATGCTGCGGCCCTGCGCCTCGACGGAAGAAACCAGGTTGAAGCCCGAGGCATTCGTGTATCCCGTTTTGATCCCATCCACGCCCTTCACCCGGCCGAGCAGATGGTTGTGATTGCCGAAGCGCCGACCTTTGTATTTGAAGGATCGGGTGTTGAAGTAGGAATAATAGCCAGGGTGATGATCCCTGAGCGCCAGGCCAAGGCGTGCCATGTCGCGCGCCGTGGTCTTCTGGGCTGTGTCGGGCAGTCCGTTAGCGTTCCTGAACGTGGTGGAGGTCATTCCCAACTGTCGTGCTTTTTGCGTCATGAGACGTGCAAAGCCGACCTCCGACCCGCCGAGGAACTCGCCAATGGCCGTCGCGGCATCGTTGGCGGACTTCGTTACCAGGGCCAATATGACCTGTTCGACGGTGATCGTTTGACCCTGCTTCAGTCCGAGTTTGGAGGGAGCCTCGTTGGCGGCATTGGCCGACACCGGTATCGCCGTGCCTTTCGAGATCCTGCCGCTCTCGAGCGCGTCGAAGATGAGGTAGAGCGTCATCATCTTGGTGAGAGACGCTGGATAGCGCGGAGCGTCCGCATGATCTCTGTAGAGGGTCTTGCCTGTCTTGGCATCGATGACAATGCCTGAAAATCTGGAATTGGCCTGCACGGCGGAAGCAGAGGCGGCGCAAAACACGATGACGACCGAGATCCTCAAGGCGAATTTCAACAATGACGCCGGCAAGGCGACAAGCTTCTCCAATATCAGATACATCCGCCCGCCCGTCGCCGCTCCGTGTAAAATGTGGCCGGGCGAGCCGGCCATCGGATCACGAAGCTAGGCAGGCACCGTTACCAATTGGTTATCGCATTCTTAACGAGAGGCCTCAAATTGTCTCGGCTCTATCCCTCGATTCCGCACCAGATAAGGTCGGCCGCCGTGACGGTTCGCGGAACGCCGCACGGCTCGAGGCGCGCATCGATTGCGGCGCCGACTACCAGGATGCTTCCGCGGAAGACAAGCCGATCTTGCTAGAAGATTCTATTCTACATCCTCAGGTCCGTACCCTAAGCGCTTGCTCCAGCCTGTCGGCGATTTGTGTGACGATATAGGCAATCACCATGTAGATCACGACGGCAATTACGAAGGCTTCGAGATAGTAGAAATTCAACGCGGCGGTCAGCTGTGACTGCGCGAAGATATCGACAACCTCGATGGCGAATCCGAGTGAAAGCGCCTTCATGATAACCATCATCGAGGTTGTCAGATCGGGAATTGCTGTCAGGGCGACCTGGGGAAATAGCACCCGTCGAAACAATTGGCCCCTTGTATAGCCAAGCGAATAGGCTGCGTCTGCCTGACCGGTGTCAAAGGCGTTGAGGGCTCCCTTGATAATCTCGGCCTGGAACGCCGCGACACAGCCGGTCACCGCAATGACAAGGATAACCCAATTGGGCGTTTGGTGGGCGTTGAAGTCTATGCCAACCAATGAAAACAGAAACTGAAGCGCGGGGGGAAGACCGAAATAGGCGAGGAAGATCACGATCACCATCGGAACGCCCTTGAAGACGACCTTGTAGGCCATGACGAGCTCTCGCAGTGCGGGAATCCGTCTATATTCCACGAGCGCAAACAGGCTGCCGACCATCGTCGAGAGCACGAAGATCGTGAGGGCCATTGCAAGCGTTACGGGTACGGCGCCCAGAATTTCCCGCGAGTCTTGGAGCAGGATATCGGTCTCAAACATGGTCAAATACCCTTGTTAGGTCACACGCTCGCGATCAGTGTGTTCTTGATCTGAGCAGGTGACGTAGCCTCTGGTGCCTGCATCGGGGAACGAAGCTCGAAGAAGCGGACGATGAGCCATGCGATCAGGCACATCACCGAATAGATGACCGCCAGCACGAGATAGGTTTCGAACTGGTACTGATTATAGTCGCGCTCCATGATCAAATGCGCGGTCGCCATGACATCCGCCGCCCCGATGTACATCACCAGCGCAACGTTATGGATCAGGTAGATGACGGAGTTCCCGTAGCCCGGCAATGCGAAGTGCACTGCTTGTGGCCCGATGACCCGCGTGATTTTCTGGCGAAAGGTATATCCAAGACTGTCTGCCGCATCATGCTGGCCGCGATCGACGGCCAGATATGCAGGTCGCAGGACTTCTGACAGGTAGCCGCCGTGATAAAAGCTCAATGCCACCATCGCAGCGATCGTCGGCGAGAAAAAATCTTCGGAGCCGAACAGGATTACCAGCAAGGGAAGCCCGTAAAACGCAACGAACAATTGGAGGACGACGGGAACACTCCGGGCATAGGATACGTAGAGATCCGCCAGGTGACTGATCACTGGCACCCTGCGGACCCGGAGTGTTGTCGCAAGGAGAGCTAGGCAGAACCCAGCAATGAGGGCCGTAAAAGTGATGGCCAGCGTCAGCGGCAACGCCGAGAGCAACTCGGGAATCATAGCAGAAACGTCCACTTGGAACACTCCTTCTTGCAGTTCTGCCTCAACGCCGGCTGTCCAGATGCAGCTGAGGACGCCTTGTTACTTCATGTATTTCACGATGTCCTCGCCGAACCACTTCTGCGAGAGCTTGTCGATCGTGCCGTCGTCCTTCAGTTCCTTGAGCACCTTGTTGACCTCCTCGGCCAGGATCTTGTTTTCCGCTGACCGGTGAATCAGCATGTACGTGTTGTTGCTGTAGACCGGATCGGATGCGACGATATCGAGCTTCTTGTTGTCGATGACCGCCTGCTCACCGAGGTTAGACGGTAGAACCAATGCGTCGAACTTGCCGTTCTGAACTTCATCCAGGCGGTTCGGGTAGGGGATCCCGGCGCTCGATGCCGTGACGTCGAGCTTATATTGCGGATTCTCTTTCTGCCAGTTCATGATGAACTTGTAGGTTCCGCCACCTGCCGTGGTCGGAACGATCCTCTTGCCGACCAGGTCCTTCATTTCCTTTATGCCGCTGTCTTTCTTGCTGTAGATTTTCATCAGACTGGCGCCCATCGGGTTCTCTGGAATGATGAATTGCTTCTCTCGCTCGGGCGACTTGTAGTAGCCACCTACGGCGATGTCGTACTTCCCGGTGGCAAGGCCGGTTTCCTGGGCGATGTCAGAGACACCTTCCATTTCGAACTTGTACTGCGGCAGCTTCGCATTGATCGCCCTCAGAAGATCGGGCTCATAGCCTTGCGGTTCGACGCCGATCGCGCCCCAGGCCAGCGGCTTGGACTCGGCAGACGTCGCGATCTTGACCGTCCGGACGGCCTGACCATAGCTGATCCCAGCGGTTGCGAGGGCAATTGCGATGCCACCAGCGACGGCCAGGACATAGCGGCGGGAAAAACCGGATGTGATTGCAGACATTTCTTGGGTTCCCTACTTGTTGAGCTATTGAAAAGCGAGTTCCGACTGCAGGAATTGAGCCAGTCGTGGACTGGAAGGCGCGTCGAAGATTTCAGCCGGACTGCCGTCGGCGGCAACCACGCCACGGTCCATAAAGACGATCCGGTTCGAGATGTTCTTTGCGAATTGCATCTCGTGGGTCACAAGCAGCGACGTGATCCCTGACGACGTGACATCCTTGATCACCTTCAAAACTTCACCGACAAGTTCAGGGTCCAGCGATGACGTAGGCTCATCGAAGAGGATGACGTCAGGACGCACCGCCAGCGCGCGTGCGATGCCGGTGCGCTGGAGCTGGCCGCCCGAGAGCTGGGATGGATAGCTGTCTCGCTTCGACGAGAGACCGACCCGATCGAGCTCTCTGAGCGCGATTTCCTGCGCCTCTTCCCTGGATTTGCGCTGCACCACAACGAGCGGATCCATCACGTTCTGGAGGACCGTCATGTTCTTGAAGACGTTGAACTGCTGAAAGACCATCGCGGTCCTCAACCGGATCGCCTGGACAGCGGCCTTGTCGGCACGCTGGTAATCCATCCGAATCTGATCGAACGCGATGGTTCCTGACGACGGCTTGGCCAGATAGTTGATGCATTTCAGCAGCGTGGTCTTGCCGGTGCCGCTGGGGCCGATGATCGACACCACGTCACCCCGCTTTACCGAGAGATTGACGCCGTTCAGGACCTGCGTGCTTCCGTAAGACAGCTTTATATCTTTGAGTTCAAGCATTGCTGGTTGCCCTTCGGAAAGTGTGGGACGGACTGGCTTGACCGTATGCGACGTCATCACCCGCTCTCCGCATGGCCCAGGACATGCATCAGCCGGTTTGCCCAGCCGAAGATCGCTATGGCGTGGACGAGGTCGATGATCTCGGCATCATTCATGCCGACTGATCGCAGCGAGGCGACGTCGTCTGCCGTCGCTTCCGACGGCGCCGCCGACAGGCGGCGGGCAAAGTTGTAGATTGCCGCATCGCGCGACCCGAGCTTTTCAGGTTTGTCGAGATACAGCGCCGTGACCACTTCATCGCTCTTGGTCAGCTCTGCATGCCGGCGGGCGTGAACGACGGCACAGAATTTGCAGCCATTGACGATCGAGGCACCCAGTGCGCCAAGCTCGCGGTCGGGACGGGCAAGCCCGCCCTCGACGTACATGATCGCGTTGAACAACACCGTGCGGGCAAGATAGCTCTCGGGATCATGCACAAGGGTGCGCACATATTCCGAAACTTTCTTGGCCGACGGCGTAACCTTCATCGCTTCGAGCTGTTCCGGCGTTGCCTCCGATAGCTCGACCGGTGCGATATAGGGATGCCAATTCAGCGGCTTCAGGCGCACCGAGGAAATCATGCCCGCCTCATCAATCGCAAGCCGGTTGCGACCCGGGTCTGGAAGTTGATGAAGGCAATCAATTCGGAGAGCGCAACGATCTGGGGATTGTTCAATCCGGCTTGGGCGAGCAGGGCAATGTGGCTCGCCTCCGCCTTTTTCGGCGTCAGGGTGATCAGGTCAACATGTCGGGCGATGGTCGCCAGAGGTTCATTCAAATCCGTTTCCCCCCGGGCCAAGGACAGAAGCTGCTCCGTGGGACCAAGCTGAGCCAGTTGCACCTCATATTCGGCCATCAGGACGGGGTCGGCGTTCAGAGCTGCCATGCGACGGGCCAGAGCGACCCGCAAATTCGGCGCCAGCCCCTGGTCGTTTGCCGGCTGCAGGACGGAGAGGCGACATTCCTCGGCCCCTCGCACGAATTCGGGCCGAAACCGCCGTGCAGCAAAAAGGGCATCGTCCGGTGAAAGACCTGCAGCCTTGTCCATTGCGTCGATCACAGTGCGGCCTCCTTATGCAACAAGGGTGTTGAATCGACCCATTCGTCGCCCAGAAGTTCCGGGGTGTCATAGGCGATCAGATTGGCGAAGTGGGTTTCGACGTCTTCGGCGAACAGCGACGCGGCAATGCCGCGGACCAGACGGTCGGCACCGGCGCTGACGGCCGGGATATCGCCGGAGACCTTACCATGGGTCAGCATGGCGGCGTCGTTGAAGCAGTGGACATGCGCCAGCATCGGGCAGGAACCGGGGACGCGCTCGCGGAATTCGAAGGCGGGGCCGAGATCCGGTGCCTCCAACATGCCTGCGCGCGGCGGCCCCATGTCCGGCGTATATCGACCATCCGACCAGGTGCGAATGTGTGGGGCGAGGGCAGCGAATTCCGGGCGACCACTGAAGTCATTTGAAAAGCCGGTCGCAGCGATCATGAAATCGTAGCGCATCGGCCCTTGCGTAGTTCCGACCAGAAGGCCTCCGGCATCTTCCTTCACCGCGACCACACCACAGTCGAGAAAGAAGCGGGCATTCGCATGACGAGACACGCGAAGCGTCGATGAACGCGGCGGCGGCGTCTGGGTCGAGGCGGTGTAGTCGAAGAATCTCCACTTCCAGGAATCGGGCAAATGATACATGCCGAGGATGACACCCTGGCTGCCGATCCCGGTCAGCTTGTTGATCCGCGGCATTTCCTTGCGCCGGATCAACATGTCGACTGAACCGGCGCCCGCCTCGAGCGCCGTCGCGGCATTGTCCATCGAAGAGGCGCCGGCGCCGATAACCGCAACACGCTTGCCCTTCAGTGCATCAAAATCGATGTCGTCGGCAGAATGGGCCCAATAGGAGCGATCGATGCCCCTGAGGAAATCGGGCACGGCAAAACCGCCGAGACCGGACCGACCGGTGGCTAGAACGAGACGACGGGTGAGAACCCGGCCGGTTTCCGCGCCCTCGACATCGATCGCAATCAGATCGCCAACGGCTGCAACGCCTGTCATGCGCACGCTGTTGCGCACCGGCAGACCAAGAACGTTCCGATACCAGACCAGGTAGTCCATCCACTGGCCTTTGGGGATTTTGTCCAGCGACCGCCATGCCTCAACGCCCCATTGTGCCGTGAACCAGGCGCGGAATGTCAGCTGCGGCAGGCCGAGCGACGGACCGTGCAGCGTTTTCGGCGACCGGAGCGTTTGCATGCGGGCAAACGTTATCCATGGCCCTTCGAAGCCGGCCGGAGCCGCGTCATAGGCGACGACATTGGTTATCCCCGTCAGCACCAGCTTTGCGGTGGCAGCAAGTCCGCACATGCCGGCGCCGATCACAACGACGTCACGGACCGGCACGCCATCGCGCGAACGTGCGGGAACCCATGGCTTGGCAGGCAGTTCGAGAAAATCGAGGTCCTGAGCAAGTTGTGCTTCAAGCGCGGCTAGACCTCTCAGGGGGAGCGAACTGGGGGTGTGCTTCATATTCCCGTTCCGTGATTTGTGCCGGAGGCAGGATCGGTCACCAATTGGCCGGCCAGGGTCGGATCGAGTTTCTTGAAGCCAACGATCGACCGTTCAGCCACCGCCTCGACCGCATCCACCAACGCCTGCGCGACTGGACGAAGGGGGCGTTTTTCGGCAGCCACAACACCCCAATAAAAGAGGACGGTTACGTCGATCGGGCGGATGACGACCCCAGGCAAGCCCACGCCATAGGCGGTGAGGGGATCGATGACAGCCGCAACACCAGTCCGGCGTACGATCTGCAACGCGCCATAGGCGGTATTCGTGCGGATTACTGGCCCGGTGTCGATGCCCCTGGCCGCCAACGCCTTGGAGACATGCAACTGGAAACGCAGCGGGTTGAGCAACGTGGCGACGCGGCGGCCGGCAAAAGCGGAAAGCGGTATGACATCTAGTTCGGCCAGCGGATCATCCTCCCGCACGGCAGCAACATCAGGCGCCGAATAGAGCCGCAGGACATCCAGACCGGGCGTATCGAGCGGCAGGCTTGAAAACCCGACCTCGGCACGTCCGCTGCGCACTTCCTGAGCGACGGTCGAGGGAAGGAACTGCCCGAGATGCGTCTCGTGCGGAAGCTCGGCACCTTGGAGTTCAGCCAAGGCCGTAGGGATCAAGCCGGTGCCGATCGCGGAGGTGGTGACGATCTGCAGGATTCGCCCTCTGCCGGCGGCGATCATCTTGGCCCGCGCTGCGAGTTCGGTGAAGGACATCAGCAGGCGTCGTGCTTCCTCCTCGAACGCGACTCCTTCTTCAGACAACTGCACCCGTCGACCGATCCGATGCAGCAATTCGAAGCCAAGTTCGGCCTCGAGCTCCTGAATGGTGCGCGTCACCGCAGGCTGGGAACGCCCGAGCATGTCAGCCGCCCTGGTGATACTGCCGCTGGCAGCAACCGCAAGGAAGGTCTGAAGGTCCCGGGTTTCCATGTTTCTCCTACATGCGTAATCCGTATGATTGACATCGTCTCATTCGTTTTTGATATATGTCAAGCGGAAACGAATGTTCGTTACGGGCTTTGTGCATATGCCGGCCTCAGCGCCAGAATCCGGGTCGGAGGCGGACAGGGACGTCAGACGCGGCTCCAGCTTGCGAAGCCTCCTGAAGAAAAGAATTCAGGTGACGGCGGCAAGGATTCTCGAACCACAAAGCCTGCGACAGGAGGAATATTATGCGCGTGAGTATTCTGGGCGCCGGAGCAATTGCTTATGGCCTTGCCGCCTATTTGGCAGGATCGGGGCATTCGCCAATGCTTTGGTCACCGTCGGGGCAGCGCACCAAGGGGTTGGCTACCGGCGAATTGTTGAAAGCGACGGGGGACATCGCGGCGACGGTACCGGTGCGCATCGCCAAGGATTGCAAGGATGCCATCGCCAACGCGGACGTGGTGGTGATTGCACTTCCGGCTTACGGCCACAGGATGGTGATGGATGCTGCCGCCCCCCATCTGATCGATGGAATCCCGGTCATCATCAGTTCGCATTGTTCGTTCGGGGCACTGTATCTCTCCAGGCGGTTGGCGGAGCGCAAGGTCAGCTTGCCGATCGTCCTGTGGGGCACAACACTGTTGACCGGGCGGCAACTCGGGCCAACCGAGGTCCATGTCACCACCATTCGCCAGAAGCTTGATGTCGCGACGCTGCCTTTCAAAGCTCAGGATGAAGGATACGGATTTTGCACGAGCCTATTTGGTGATCGTTTTGTCAAGCGCGACGGCATGCTCGCGATCGCGCTCAGCAACCTCAATCCGCAAAACCACTTGGGAATTGCCCTCCTCAACTTGACACGCATGGAAAAAGCCGAGCAATGGAGCCAGGGGGGAAACGTCACCCCTGCCGCTGGCCGCCTTATCGAGGCTCTGGATGCCGAACGGCTAGCCATCGCGGCCCATTTTGGTATCGCGGTTCGCACCGTCCAGGAGCATTTTTCATTGTCGTTCCATGTTCCGAAGGGAACCGTTTCGGAGATGAACCAGGAGATGGATCGTCAAGGCCGTGGCGGCTTTGGTCCGACAACAATCGAAAGCCGCTACATTCTCGAGGATGTTCCGTTTGGACTGCTGCCGACCGTATTGTTGGGTAAGATCACCGAGAAACCGGCGACGCTCCACGAGTCTGGAGTTTCGATATTATCGGCGGCTTACGGTCGCGATCTCAAGGGGGATAACGATATTCTTCCCGCGCTCGGCCTCGAGGGAATAGCAAAGGCGGATCTTGAAAACCTTTGCCGCACGGGGTTTTGAGTGCGCCCGCAGCCGATACGGCATGATCACATTTAGGGGCGCCGCGCTACGTCATCGCGTCGGTGCATTTTAACAGTGGTGCGCAGCGTCAGGGCGATGTCGCTGGCGCCGCGATCGCCAGAACCAGCCATGCAACCGTCGAAAGTAGCGTTCGGGACGCCGCGGGGAATCGAGCATCCTGAATTGACAATATCCCCTCCGGGGGGATAGCACTTCAGAATGAAAGAGCGTCCCCACATTCACGAGACCCATCCCGACATCGTCAAACGGCTGAAGCGGGCCGACGGTCATCTGAGGGGCGTTATTGAGATGATCGAAGCAGGCCGGCCTTGCCTTGACATTGCCCAGCAGCTTCATGCCGTCGAAAGGGCTGTTTCCCAGGCCAAGAAGACGCTCATCCAGGATCACCTAAACCACTGCCTGGAAGATGTCGTGGGGCCGCTGCCGCGTGAGCAGCGCCGCTCGATCGATGAATTCAAGGACATCACCAAATACTTGTGAGACACGCTCCATGATGGACGGCATTCGCGGCTGGTTCGGCTTCGGCCCGGCAGCTCAAGGCTTCGGCGGGCATGGCCATGACCATGGCGAGGGCGGACACGGCCACACGCATGGCGTGGTCGATCCCACAATCGCGACGACCACACGCGGCATCTGGGCGATCAAATGGTCGTTCGTGCTGCTAGCCCTCACAGCGGTGCTGCAACTGGTCATCGTATTCCTCTCGGGCAGCGTGGCGCTGCTTGCCGACACCATCCACAATGTCGGCGACGCGGTCACCGCCATCCCGCTGTGGATCGCCTTCATGCTGGCGCGGCGCAAGCCCAGCAAGACCTTCACCTACGGCCTTGGCCGGGTCGAGGACCTGGCCGGCATCATCATCGTCCTGATTATCCTCTTCAGTGCCATCGTCGCCGGCTATGAGGCGATCGACAGGTTGATCCATCCCCAAGCCATCAGCTTCCTCGGCTGGGTTGCCGCCGCCGGCCTCGTCGGTTTCCTGGGCAATGAGGCTGTCGCGGTATTCCGCATCCGCGTCGGCCGCGAGATAAACAGCGCGGCCCTGATCGCCGACGGCTATCACGCCCGCACCGATGGCTTCACCAGCCTTGCGGTGGTGCTTGGCGCGGCCGGCGTCTGGCTAGGCTTCCCGCTCGCGGACCCGATCATCGGCCTTTTGATCACTGTGGCTATCCTCGCCATCGTCTGGCAGTCCTCAAAGGCGGTGCTGACACGCATGCTGGATGGCGTCGAGCCGGGCATCGTCGAGGAAATCCATCATGCGGCTGAACATGTGAGGGGCATCCAACGGGTCGCCCAGGTGCGGGCGCGCTGGATCGGCCACAGGCTGCATGCGGATATCGCCATCAAGGTGGCCGAGACAGCGAGCGCAAAGGATGTGGTCGGCATCGCGGAGGCTTTGAGAGGGGAGCTGTTCGACCACCTGCCGGCGCTCTCGGAGGCGAACATCCGTCTGGAAGGCGAAGGCGGATCCGTGGCGGGCGGTTCGGCCCACGCCGATCATGCGCCGGAGCCTTTCAAGGTCGTCAGCGACCTGGCAACGGGAACGCTCGAAATCGTCGATACGCCCGCTGGCGAGCGCTTGCGTCTCACCATCGACAGCCATGCCGACGATCTGGGGGCGACCGTGATCATCGACCGGTCCGAAGGTCCCGAGACGCTTTCGCTCGGGCCTGTCGCCGGCAATCACCACCGCCGTGAAAGCAGCGTCGCCCCCGCCGAGCCGCACGAGTTCGAGGCGAGGCTGATCCTGACCTCTAAGGGCAAGCAACAGGTCCTGCCGTTCAAGATGGTTGAGCCGGAAGGCCACCAACACTAGGACGGGGCAGACTTGCGCGACTTGACGGGTTCGCTCAATCGGTGTCGCGTGACGCGGGTCGATGACAGATCTCGCCGCTCACGCAGCTCTGTTCTTCTCAGCAAGGTCCGCCCCCGCTGGAGGTTGCCACAGGTTGGCCAAGTCCGAGCTCATTTAGGGTTGCGCCGCACAACGGTGCAGGAGCAGCACTGCCGGTTTGGCCAGCTAGGCTATTCGCAGACAGCGATCAAAGCCGCGCCTTGGTGCTCCGGGGTGTCGCCAACAACAGGCTGGTCTCGCTGCCGGTGATGCCGGGGATCAGGCGGATGCGCCGCAGCACGGCGTCGAATTCGGTCAGTGTCTGCGTCCCCAGCTCTATCACCAGGTCCCAGCGGCCGTTGGTGGTATGGATCGTCGAAACCTCCGAGAAGCCGCCAAGAGCGCGGATCACACGATCGGCGGCATGCCCTTCGATTTCCACCATCATGATGCCGCGTACACGCTGGTCGACGGCATCGGCTCGCAGGATGACGGTATAACCGATGATCGCACCGGCTTTTTCAAGGCGCTCTATGCGAGACCTGACCGTTGCCCGCGAGACGCTGACATCCATGGCAAGGTCCGAGATGCTGCGCCGCGCGTCATGCCGCAAAAGCGTGATGAGCTGTTCGTCAAGCTGATCCATGGCTCAGAATGCAATCAAATCATTCCATTTTGATAGCTCATTTCGACAAATTTGCCAATTTGATATGTTCATCCTGCCAGTTATCCGCGCTCCAATGACGCCTAGAAAACGCGCGGGGAAATACGGATGCATTGTACGATCGTCGGGGCACCGATCCAGGTCGGCTCGGGCCGGATGGGTTGCGAGATGGGGCCTAGTGCGCTGCGTACCGCAGGCCTGGCGGCCGCGCTCACTGAACTCGGACATACGCTGGCCGACCTTGGCACCGTCGCCTCTGCCGATATGCGCCCGATCAGCCACGGCAATGCCGCCTTGAAGGCGCTGCCGGAAATCGTCGCATGGACGGCGGCGATCACCGAGGCGGCCTATGCAGCCAGCGCCGGCGCCCTGCCGATCTTCCTTGGTGGCGACCACAGCATTTCCGCCGGCACGCTGGCCGGTATCGCCCGCCGGGCGGCGGAAGCCGGCCGCCCGCTGTTCGTGCTGTGGCTCGACGCACATCCTGATTTTCACACGCTCGACACCACGACCAGCGGGAATTTGCATGGCGTGCCGCTGGCTTATGCCAGCGGGCAACCCGGCTTCGAAGGCTACTTCCCCAGCCTGGCGGCTTGCGTGGATCCGGCCCGTATCTGCACACTGGGCATCCGCAGCGTCGATCCGGCGGAGCGCGAAGCGCTACGCAAGGCGGGCGTCACCGTGCACGACATGCGGATGATTGACGAATACGGCATGGCCCCGCTGCTTCGCGCCTTTCTCGAGCGGGTCAGTGCCGAAAACGGCATGCTGCATGTCAGCCTCGATGTCGATTTTCTCGACCCTTCGATCGCGCCTGCCGTCGGCACCACCGTGCCGGGCGGCGCCACCTTCCGCGAGGCTCATCTGGTGATGGAGATGTTGCACGACAGCCATCTCGTCACCAGCCTCGATCTGGTCGAGCTCAATCCCGCACTCGACGAACGCAACCGCACCGCAACCCTTCTCGTGGACCTGACCGCGAGCCTGATGGGCCGGCGGATCATGGACCGTCCCACACGGAGTTATTGAACTGTGACCCCCCGTCTGAACATCGTGCCCTTCGTCAGCGTCGATCACATGATGAAGCTGGTTCTTGCCGTCGGCATCGATCGCTTTCTCATCGATCTCGCTGCCTATATCGAAGAGGATTTCCGACGCTGGGAATTGTTCGACAAGACCCCGCGCATCGCTTCGCACAGCATCGACGGCGTCATCGAACTGATGCCTACGAGCGACGGACAGCTCTACGGCTTCAAGTATGTCAACGGTCATCCAAAAAACACGCGCGACGGGCGCCAGACCGTGACGGCGTTCGGCGTGATGGCCGATGTCGGCAATGGCTATCCGATGCTGCTTTCGGAAATGACCATCCTGACCGCGTTGCGCACGGCGGCGACGTCGGCCGTCGCGGCCAAATACCTTGCTCCCAATGCGGCGGACTGCATGGCAATCATCGGCAATGGCGCCCAGTCGGAATTCCAGGCCATCGCCTTCAAGGCCCTGCTCGGCATCGACAGGCTTCGCCTCTATGACATCGATCGGTCGGCATCCTTGAAGTGCGCGAAAAACCTTGCGGGGTTCGATTTCGACATCGCGATCTGCGCTTCGGCGCAGGAGGCGGTGGAAGGGGCTCACATCATCACGACGGTCACCGCCGACAAACGCTCCGCGACCATCCTGACGGACAACATGGTCGGATCGGGCGTGCACATAAATGCCGTCGGCGGCGATTGCCCCGGCAAGACGGAATTGCATCGCGATATTCTGCTGCGCTCCGACATATTCGTCGAATACCCGCCGCAGTCGCGCATCGAGGGTGAAGTCCAGCAACTCGAGCCGGACCATCCCGTGACGGAGTTGTGGCAAGTGATGACCGGCAAGGCCGCCGGCCGCCGGGATGCCAGCCAGATCACCTTGTTCGATTCCGTCGGCTTTGCGATCGAGGACTTTTCCGCGCTGCGCTACGTCCGCGACCAGCTTCAGCGCACCGGCCTCTACGAGGAGCTCGATCTGCTGGCGGACCCGGATGAGCCACGCGACCTCTTCGGCATGCTGCTGCGCGCCGACAAGGCCGCCCAGATCACGGCCGTATCCGGCTGAGTTTTCGCAGAAAGCCTGCTGCAAAATGCCCGCCCGAGGGCGGAATGTAATCTGCATGGGATCGGAGGGCGGGAGCTGCGCAACGCGCGGCGGCTGAATATCCCTGGCTAAAGTCGCCGACGCCAATGGCCTCAGCCGGAAACCAGGTTTGTCAGCATGGTTGCCGCCTCGGTGCCGGCCAAGCCGAGGTCGAGAACGCTGCTCATGTGATTGGCTCCAGGAAGGGCGGTCTGCGAGACCTGTAGTCCCTGCTCCTTCAGATGCCGCGTAAACGCCTCGGCCTGGCTGTGGAATGGCGGCGTTTCATCGGTGCCGACAGCGATCTCGACCGACACCGACGGATCGAAACGGCGGGTGAGCGGCGAGAACCTGGCTGCGTCCTCGTCCGTTATCGCGATCTCGGCGGCAAGGAAAGAGGTCTGAAGGGGCTTCAGGTCGTAGAGACCGCCAAGCAGCAACGCGCCTTTGATTGTCGAAGTCCGGCCGTCGTCATTGAAAAGCATCGTCGCAAGTTGGGCGCCGGCTGAATGTCCGCTCACGGTCAGGCGCTCGGTATCGCCGCCGTGATCGCCGATATGGTCGAGCACCCAGCTTTTGGCGCGCCGCACCTGGTCGACGATCGTGGCCATCCTCACAGCCGGCATCAGCGCATAATCGACGATGACCGCGATTGCGCCGGCGCGCGTCACCGTCTCGGCGACATAGGAATAGTCGCGCTTGGAGAACATGCGCCAGTAGCCGCCATGGATGAACATATGGACCGGCAGGCGGTCGCGCTTGCCCTCCGGAAAGAACAGGTCGATGGTCTCGGTGGCATCCGCTCCATAGGCGATATCGGCAACCATCGGCATGGTTGCCCGCACCTCCGTGCTGCGACGAACGATCTCGGCGACGATGTCGTCGAACTCGGCGACGTGATCGCGGATGCGGAAAGGATCATTCTGCATGGGGTGCCCGTTCACATGGTCACGGCGATGTACTTCGCCTCCATGAACTCGGCAATGCCGTGCTTCTGTCCGCCTTCGCGGCCAAGGCCGCTCTGCTTGACGCCGCCGAAAGGTGCCGCCGGATCCGACATCAGGCCGCGATTGAGCGCGACCATGCCCGTTTCGATCTTCGATGCCACGTGCATGCCCCTGGCCAGATCACGCGTGTAGATGTAGGCGGCAAGGCCGTATTCCGTGTCGTTGGCGCGCGCGATGACTTCGTCCTCGTTCTCGAAGCGGCTGATCGGGGCCACCGGACCGAATATCTCCTCCTGCGCCATCTCGGCATTGGCGGGCACGTCCCGAAGGACGGTCGGCGGATAGAAATAGCCCTTGTCGTCGGCGACCGCGCCGCCGCACAGGATCCTGGCCCCACGGGCGACCGCGTCCTTGACCAGCCGATCGATCTTGTCGACGGCCTTCTTGGTAATCAACGGACCGCATTCGGTGTCCGGGTCGGTGCCTGAACCGAGCTTGAGCGCGGCCATGCGTTGGCGCAGACCTTCGGCAAACGCGTCATGGATGCCGGCCTGCGCGTAGATGCGGTTGGCTGCCGTGCAGGCCTCGCCGGCGTTTCGCATCTTGGCGACCATCGCGCCATCGAGGGCCGCGTCCAGATCGGCGTCATCGAAGACGATGAACGGGGCGTTGCCGCCGAGTTCCATCGAGCATGAGATGACGTGCTTGGCGGCTTCGGCCAGCAGAACACGACCCACGCCGGTCGAACCGGTGAAGGATAGCTTCCGGACGCGCGGGTCGGCGAGCATGGCGGAGGTCACTGGTCCGGGGTTCGAAGTGGTGAGCACATTGACGACGCCGGGAGGCACACCCGCCTCCTCGTACAGCGCGGCGAGCGCGTAGGCGGTCAGGGGCGTCTCGCTGGCGGGCTTCAGAATGACGGTGCAGCCGGCGGCCAGCGCCGGCGCGATCTTGCGTGTCGCCATGGCGGCGGGGAAATTCCAGGGCGTTATGAGCACGCAGATGCCGATCGGATGATAATCAACGACGATCCGGTTGGCGCCTGACGGCGCCAGGCCGAACTCGCCGCTGATGCGCACCGCTTCCTCGGCATTCCAGCGGAAGAATTCAGCCGCATAGGCGACCTCGCCGCGCGCGTCGCGCAGCGCCTTGCCGTTCTCCAGCGAGATCAGCGCCGCCAGCGTATCGGACCGTTCGACCATCAATTCGAAACAACGCCGCAGTATTTCCGAACGCTTGCGCGGCGCGGTTGCGCGCCAGCCTGCCGCCGCCTTCGCAGCCGCCTCGACGGCAGCGGCGGCATCGGCAATCGTGGCGTCCGGGACAGCCGCAATCACGGCCTCCGTGGAAGGATCGATCACCTCAATGAGACGACCGTCGGAAGACGGTCGCCAGTGTCCGTCGATATAGAGGCCGTGCGAGAATGTGGTGTAGTCGAACATGTCCGGATCTTCGTTGAGTTGCCCTTGGGGTACGTTCATCTCATCACCTCTGGTCAGACTGAGCTTGCGGCCATGTCGCCGTCATAGGCGGCCCTCACCAGCCGCCGCATCGCGGCGATGTCGAAAGGACGAGGGTTGTTCTTGATCAGCCGATCGATGCCGAGCGCCTGCTCGGCGGTCCAGTCGATCTTGTCGTGTGGAAGACCCAGATCGGCCAGCGTGCGGGTGATGCCGATCGCCGCGAACAGCCGGGCTACCTCATCGATGGTGGCGCGCGCGGTCGCCTCGGCGCTCTTTGTCTCCGTCACCCCCAGAGCGGCGCCGACCGCCGCTATTTCGTCGGTCGCGGCGGGCAGATTGTAGCTCATCACGTAGGGAAGCATCGTCGCCACGCCCAATCCGTGCGGCGTGTGGGTAAGCGCGCCGACGGGATATTGCACGGCGTGGGCAGCCGCCGTTCCGGCCGTGCCGAAAGCGCAGCCGGCCGCCAGCGCTCCCATCATGACATCGGCGCGTGCGTCTTCGTCCGAGCCGTCCCTGTACGCCTTTTCGAGACTGCGGCCCAGGAGCTGGATGGCCAGCAGCGCGAAATGATCGGTAAGGGCGCTCTTGCCGACGAAGACATGCCGCTGCGGCAAGTGCGGATCGGCGCCGCGTTTGGCGGACGTAAAGGCTTCGATCGCGTGGGTGAGCGCGTCGGCTCCGGCAATTGCCGTGAGGGAGGGCGGGCATGTCGAGGTGAGTTCCGGATCGCAGAGCGCGACCGCGGCAATGAGATGGGGACTGGAAATGCCGACCTTAAGCGTCCGCTCCGGATCGGAGATCACCGCCACCGGCGTCACTTCCGAACCGGTGCCGGCGGTGGTCGGGACCGCGATTACCGGAAGCGTGGGGCCGGGCACCTTGAACTCCCCGTAGTAGTCCTGAAGCGACCCGCCGTGACTGATCAGCAGCGCGGCGCTTTTGGCCATGTCCAGGCAACTGCCGCCACCGATCCCGATCACCATGTCCGGCTTGAATTCCTTCGCATGGGCGGCACAGACGGCAACGCTGTCACGAGGGACATCCGGGAGGATGCGATCGTACACGAGCGTTTCGATCGAGCCTGCTCTCAGTGCCGCGCTGATCTGCGCGAACATTGGCGTCCCGGCGAAACGCTCATCCGTGCAGATGAATGCGCGCCGGCCATATCTGGCGGCAATATCAGGCAGCGCGTGGCGCTGGCCTTTGCCGAAAAGAATCTCATGCGGCAACCGGGCTGCTGCAAATAGCGTCATGAAGTGTGTCCTTCGAATATGGATTGGGGAGCGGGGGATCGGAGATCACCGCTTGCCCAGCGTGCGTGGCGTGGTTCGGGCAAGGCACGGGCCAGAGCCGTCGTCGAGTTTTCCTGCCTCACGAAATATCCTCTATAAAATCGTATAGGATATAGGATTGAATTGCGCGGAGCATCGTGTTAGAGGTCGCCCCTGTCAAGAGGCAAAACATGCAGAATCCAGACCTTACCGTCGACAATGACGCTCGGTTGACAGGCCGCATTCAGCGCGCCAACAGCCTGTCGGGCGACGTCTACGAGGCGATCTTCCAGCAGCTGATGTCGCTGAAAATAGCTCCGGGATCGCGGATCACCGTCGACAACCTTGTCAAGGAGTTCAACGTCTCGCATACGCCGATCCGCGAAGCTCTTGGGCGGCTGGAAGGCGAGGGCCTGGTGGTGAAAACCCATCTGATCGGGTACCGGGCCGCGCCCCAGATCACACGGCGCCGTTTCGACGAACTCTATGAACTGCGCCTGCTGCTCGAACCCGCAGCCGCCGCCAAGGCAGCCGCTGCGCTCGATGAAGCCCGGCTGATGATTTTGCAGGAGGCGGCTGGCGTGATGGCCAGGCGGGTGGGCAAGGACGAACGCCTGCGTTATTCGAACTTCGCCCGCCAGGATGCCATCTTCCACGACAAGGTCATGGAGTTCGCGCAGAACGAGCTCATCCGCGAAACGCTGAACCACCAGCACACCCACTTCCACATTTTCCGCCTGATGTATCACTCGCGGGTCACCGAGGAGGCGCTCGACGAGCACGAAGCCATCCTCGCCGCTTTCGCGGCCAGCGATCCGGTTGCCGCCGAAAAGGCGATGCGCGTGCACATAGAGAATTCGCGGGACAGGCTCCTGCCTGCATTCGAGTAGGCCGCGATGCCAGTTGCCACTCGCATCGACGGAAGCGTCACCGCTTTGCCGCCGGAGCCCACACCGGCTGTGGCTCCGGTGCTACGCGCGGAAGGGCTTTGCAAACAATACGGCCCGGTGACCGTGTTGTCGGACATCACGCTGGATATTTTCCCTGGCGAGATCCATGCCGTCATCGGCGAGAATGGCGCCGGCAAGTCGACGTTCATGCGCTTGCTTTCCGGTTACATCGAGCCAACCGCCGGCAGCCTGTCCATGGCCGGTGACCGCGTGAGTTTCAGGACACCTCACCAGGCGCAGGCGGCCGGCATCGCGCTGGTACATCAGGAAATCCTCCTGGCCGAAGCGCTCACGGTGACTGACAATCTCTTTCTCGGCCGCGAGCTCTCCAGGCGCGGAATCGTCGATGATGGCGCCATGCGCCGCATAGCGGCCGCGAAACTGGCCGAGATCGGTTGCGAGGTGTCGCCGACCGCGCTGGTCCGAGACATTTCGCTGGCGGATCGCCAGCTCGTGCAAATCGCCCGCGCGTTGCTCGACGACCACAGGGTCGTCATCTTCGACGAGCCAACAGCGGTGCTGACCGGTGGGGAGGTCGAGCGTTTGCTCGCCATCATCTTCGGGCTCAGGGCGCGGGGCATCGCGGTTCTCTACATCAGCCATCGCCTCGACGAGGTGCAGCGGCTGGCGGACAAGGTCACGGTCCTGCGCGACGGCAAGATGATCGGCACCTATCCCGGCCATGCGTTGAGCCAGGCCGACATGGCGCAGCTTATGGTCGGGCGCGAACTCGCCGCGCTTTATCCTCACAAGCGCGAGGTCCAGACGAGCCGGCCCATGCTGACCGTCAGAAACGCGACTGTTCCAGGTTATGCACGGGACGTGTCCTTTACCGTTCACAAAGGCGAGATTCTTGGCTTCGCCGGCATGATCGGGGCGGGGCGAACCGAGTTGTTCGAAGGCATTGTGGGGCTTAGGCCGGCGACGGCTACGATCGAGCTCAACGGTTCGCCGATACAGATACATTCACAGCGCGAGGCCATAGAGGCGGGCATCGGCTATCTGACGGAAGATCGCAAGGGCAAGGGCCTGCTTTTGCAGGAGCGGCTGGCGCCGAACCTGACCCTCTCGTCGCTTGGCCTTCTGCATCCGGGACTTCTGGTTCTGCGCGGCCGCGAATCCGAGGCGCTCGCGCGGGCCGTCTCCAGCTACGACATCCGGGTGAAGAGCCACAACGCCAGGGCAGGGCAGCTTTCGGGCGGAAACCAGCAGAAACTTCTGCTGGCCAAGGTGCTCCTGACCAATCCTTCGGTCGTGATCATCGATGAGCCGACGCGCGGGATCGACATCGCCAACAAGGCGCAGATCTACGCCTTCATCCAGGAACTCGTGGGCCAAGGCAAAGCCTGCATCGTCATCTCGTCGGAGATGCAGGAACTGGTCGGCATCTGCGACCGCGTCCTGGTCATGCGCGAAGGCAGGATCAGCGGCGAGGTCTCGGGCGAAACGATGATCGAAAGCAACATCGCGCTGCTGGCGACCAGTGACAAAGGCCATGGCACGGCCCAAGGAGGAAGACAGTGACGGCGCTTACCCATTCCATGTCTGCCCGAAGCGACAGGCAGCACCATTTCTCGTGGACGGATGCCGGCCCTTTCCTCGCATTGTTCGCACTGCTGGTGGCGGGATTCCTCATCAATCCGGATTTTCTTTCCGCGACAAACCTAGGCAACGTGATCACGCGCAGCGCTTATGTCGCCATCATAGCCGTCGGCGCCACATTCGTGATCTCATCAGGCGGGCTCGACCTTTCGGTCGGCTCGATGGTCGCCTTCATCGCCGGCGTCACGATCATGTTCATGAACATGATGGGCCCCAGCCTCGGCCTTTGGGCCATTCCGGCAGGCATGGTGATTGCGGTCATCGCGGGCCTTCTATGCGGCCTCGCGAACGGTCTCATCGTCACGGTCGGAAGGATCGAGCCGTTCATCGCCACGCTCGGCACGATGGGTATCTTCCGCGCACTGATCACCTATATGACCGACGGCGGCACGATCCCGATCGATCGCTCGCTGCGGGAGGCGTACCGGCCGGTCTATTTCGGCGCCGTCGCGGGCATTCCGGTGCCGATCCTTCTGTCGGCGCTCGTTGCGGTGATCGGCGCATTTGTCCTCTACAAGACCAAATATGGCCGCAAATGCGCGGCGGTGGGCGCGAACGAAGACGTCGCCCGCTATTCGGGCATCTCGGTCGTCAAGACGCGCACCATTGCCTATGTCATCCAGGGTGCATGCGTGGCGGTCGCCGCCATCTGTTACGTGCCTCGTCTGGGAGCCGCCACCCCGACCACCGGACAGCTTTGGGAGCTGCAGGTGATAACGGCCGTTGTCATTGGCGGAACGGCGCTGCGGGGCGGCAAGGGCCGCATCTGGGGCACCATCGCCGGTGCGGTGATCCTGGAACTGATCGCCAACCTGATGGTGTTGTCGGATTTCGTTTCCGAATACCTCGTCGCCGCGGTGCAGGGCGTCATCATCATCATCGCCATGCTCGTGCAAAGATTTTCGAAATAGCCCGTCTTCGGACCGGACGGGCGCCTGTTGTGTGGTCCATATCTCTGGGAGGTATTTATGTTTAGCAGGAAATGGGTTGCCGTAGCGGCAGTCGGCGCACTGATGGTGGCCGGCCAGGCGCTTGCAGCCGACAAGAAGGTGGTCGCGGTGTCGATCCCGGCGGCGGATCATGGCTGGACGGCCGGCATCGTTTATCACGCGCAGGCCGCCGCAAAGGAAATCAACGCGGCCTTCCCGGATGTCGAAGTCGTCGTGAAGACGTCGCCCTCGGCGGCCGACCAGGTAAGCGCGCTGGAGGATCTGTCGGCCAGCCGCAAGCTGGATGCGCTGGTGATACTGCCCTACACCTCCGAGGAACTGACCCAGCCGGTGAAAGCCATCAAGGAGATGGGTACGTTCATCACCGTCGTCGACAGGGGATTGACCGACCCTTCCATCCAGGACCTGTATCTTGCCGGCGACAACATCGCGGTTGGCACCAACACGGCAAAATTCATGATCGACAAACTGGGCGGCAAAGGTGACATCGTCGTGCTGCGCGGCATTCCCACCGTCATCGACGACGAGCGCATCAAGGGCTTCGAGGATACCATCAAGGGCACCGGCCTGAAGGTGCTCGACATGCAGTATGCCCACTGGAACAGCGACGAGGCCTTCAAGCTCATGCAGGATTACCTGGCCAAGCACCCGCACATCGATGCGGTCTGGGCCAATGACGACGACATGCTTCTCGGTGTGCTCGAGGCTGTCAAGCAGTCCGGCCGAACCGACGTCAAGCTGGCGCTTGGCGGCAACGGCATGAAGGACATCGTGAAGAAGGTGATAGACGGGGATGCGATGACACCGGTCGAGACGCCGTATCCGCCGGCGATGATCAAGACCGCTATCTACATGACCGTGGCCAACTTGATCGGCCAGGCTCCGGTTCGCGGTGCCGTCAAACTCGACGCCCCGCTCATAACCCAGGCCAACGCCAAGGAATATTATTTCCCCGACTCCCCGTTCTGAGGCGCGCAATCCGAATGAGGCAAGGCGCGTCACGCGCCTTGCCTGCCAACAACAGAGAGGAAAAGCTATGCCAGGCAAGAAGATACTGATGCTGACCGGTGAGTTCACCGAGGAATACGAGATTTTCGTTTACCAGCAAGCGATGGAAGCCGTTGGTCACACGGTCCATGTCGTCTGCCCCGACAAGAATGCGGGCGACCTGATCAAGACCTCGCTGCACGATTTCGAAGGGGACCAGACCTACACCGAAAAGCTCGGGCACTACGCGCTGATCAACAAGACGTTCTCGGATGCGGAAAAGCAGCTCGACCAGTACCACGCGGTCTACTGCGCGGGCGGACGCGGACCGGAATACATCCGCACCGACAAGCGGGTGCAGACGATCGTTCGACACTTTCACGAGACCAAGAAGCCGATCTTCACGATCTGCCATGGCGTGCAGATCCTGATCGCGGTCGACGGTGTCGTGCGCGGCAAGAAGGTTGGTGCGCTGGGCGCTTGCGAGCCGGAAGTCACTCTCGCGGGCGGAACTTATATCGACCTCTCGCCGACGGAAGCCTATGTCGATGGCACGATGGTGTCGGCCAAGGGATGGACGGCGCTGGCCGCCTTTATCCGTGAGTGCCTGAAGGTGCTCGGCACGGAAATCCGCCACAACTGAGCCACGAACCAGGTGGAGGCCGGGCGCGCTGCCGTGGCGTGTCGGCCTCCACAGTGATACCGAGGCCTTCGCCGATGCGGACAACTATATCGACCGTCGTGCAAAAGGTATGCGCGCGGTGCGTCCTGCCGGTTTAGCGGCCGCTGCGCCGGACAGGTCCAGCTTTTTCCTTACGCAATCGCGAGCGGAAAAACGTTACGCACTTTTCCTGGGATTGCTTTAACGCGCGGCGGCAATCCAGTCGGCAAGGCTGATGGCGAAGCTTCGCGGCACGATCAGGTCGCAGCTGCTCTCGCCCGTTCGCAGATAGAGCGCCGGCACGTGATGGATGGACGTCTGTACAGCACGGCCGGGGGCCGAAGCGGCGGACGACCAGTCGACCGGCATGCAGGCAGAGAGAGTGTCCTGAAGACGCGCACCCTCCATCCTGAACCGCACCCGGCCTTCACCAAGCAGAACCGAGCAGCCCAATTCCGGATCGATCGCAATGGCGGGCGGTTCCGCGCCTGTCTCGACGATCAGCCAAAGACGGCAGGGCGCGATCCTGACGATGAGGGCGCCAGCGTGCCGAACCGTCTCGCCGACGCTGGCAGGGAGCCTCGCGTCCAAGGCCTGCGAGACGCTCGTTTCGAATCTTGCCAGTGTTCCGTCCCAGCCCTCGATCTGAATGATCGGGCAATCGGAGGCCCACAGGTTGAAGTCCTTCGACAGCACAGGTTCAACCATGCATGCGCTCTCCCTTGGGGTCTAGGAAGACAGAAGGCACGACGCGGGCGCGAACCGTCTCTGTCCGCATCGGGTAGACCGCGATGACCTCGTCTCCTTCGGCCGCGGCATTGCCCGCGAACAGCGCCAGTCCGACATAGTGGCCGAGTTCCGGGCTGAAGGTAACCGACGTGATCCGGCCGCGCCCGTGGCCGGTGACGGCATCGCCAGGCAGGAACAATATGGCGCCTCCGCGCAGCCGCTTGCCGTCCTCGATGCATTCCAGCCCGATGAGGCGCTGGCGGTCGGGCGCCTGAAACGCCGGGCGGCGTCGGAGGACGTCGCCGACGAATCCGCTGCGTTTGCCAACCATGCGGCCGAGGCCGAGATCATCGAGCGTGGTGCGGCCATCGATCTCGGGCCCGGCGACATGGCCCTTTTCGACGCGCAGCGCACCAAGCGCCTCGACGCCATAGGGCTTGAGGCCGAACGGCGCGCCTGCTTCGATGAGACGGCTCCAGGCCTGTTCGCCGGCGCTGGCGCCGACATAGATCTCGTAGGCGCGCTCGCCGGAATAGCTGAGGCGAATAACGCGCAGGGCCCGTCCGTCGAACCCGGCTTCGATGACGCCCATATGCGGCAGCGTCTCGTTGGAGACATCGAGCGCGGGAAAGGCGGCGGCAAGGACATCGCGGCTTCGTGGCCCGGCGATCGACATCGCCGCCCACTCGTCGCTTACCGAAGAGACCGCGACACGCAAATCCGGCCAGGCGGTGTCGAGCAGGAATTCCAGCCGCGACAGGACATCGGCGGCCCTGGCGGTAGAGGTGGTCATGAAGAAGCGATTTTGCGACAAGCGCGTGGTGGTGCCGTCGTCGAAGACGACGCCGTCGTCGCGCAGCATGACGCCGTAGCGCGCGCGGCCAACCGGAAGCTTGGCGAAACCGTTGGCGTAGACACGGTCGAGGAATATGGCCGCGTCCGGCCCCTGCACGTCGATCTTGCCGAGGGTGGAAATGTCCATCAGCCCGGCGCCGCCGCGCACGATCCGCATCTCCGCGACATAGGCTTCATTCACGTCGCGTCCGGCATCGCGATAGAAATACGGACGCATCCAGAGACCGACCTCGAGCATCTCGGCACCGTTTGCCAGGTGCCAGTCGTGCATCGGCGTGCGACGGACCGGCTTAAAGTGATGACCGACGGCGCGACCGGCCAGCGCGCCGATCGCGACCGCCGCGTAGGGCGGGCGAAAGGTCGTGGTTCCGGTTTGCGCAATCGTCGCCCGGCGCAGCGCCGCCATGGCCGAAAGTGCTGCGAAATTGCTGGTTTTGCCCTGGTCGGTCCCCATGCCGAGCGTGGTGTAGCGCTTCAGGTGTTCGACCGATTCATAGCCCTCGCGATGGGCGAGCTCGATGTCCTTGGTGGTCACATCCATCTGTAGATCGACGAAGGCCTTGCCGCGCCCCGCGGAAGAGATCGCACGAAAGGGAGCGGCCGGGGCCCCTTCGAGATCGAGTTCATCCGGCGCCGGCATGGCCGCCGGTTTTCCACAGAAGCATGCCGCTTCGACGCCGGCGCGGTGGCCGTCCTCGATCGCGTCGGCGGTCGAGAAGCGCCCCATCATCGCGCCGGCGCCGAACTGGCCTGCCGGAAAGCCGCCCGGAACGAAGCCGTCGATGTCGTCGCGATAGACGGGCCTGACGCCAAGATGCGAGGTGAGATGCACGGTCGGCGACCAGCCGCCGGAGACGCAGACGAAATCGCAGGCGATTTCCGATTTGGCGCTCGGGCCGGCAAGCCGTACGGCCTTCACCGCATGGCTGCCGCGCAGATCGGCGATCCGGGTTCCGGAGCGGATCTCTACGTTCAGGCGTCCGGCTTCCGCCGCCAGACCGGCGGGCGGAGCGCCGCGCTGGTCCGCGACCGTCACTCGCGCGCCGGCGGCGGCGAGGTCGAAAGCAGCGCGATAGGCACCGTTGTTCATCGTGGCCACGAGGATATTCTTCCCCGGCAGCACGGCGAAGCGGTTGAGATAGGTCCGGGCGGCGGACGCCAGCATGATGCCTGGCCGGTCGTTGTTGGAGAACACCAGCGGCCGTTCGATAGCACCGGCCGCAAAGATGATCGAGCCGGCGCGAAGCACGATGAAAATCTGCCGAGCAGCGCCTTGCGCGACCTGGCCGTCATGCCTCTCGATCAGCCCCAGCGTGTTGCCGTCATAGGTGCCGAACGCCATTGTCTTGCGCATCAGGGTGACGTTGGGCTGGCCTGCAAGCTCCGCCTCGATCTTTGTCAGCCAGGCTGCCGCCTTGCCATCGGTGCGCTCGGCAAGAAGTTGGCCACCGAGCAGAAAGTCCTGTTCGACGAGGACGACCCTGGCGCCGCTGGCTGCCGCGGCGCGCGCCGCCGACAGGCCGGCAGGGCCGCCGCCGACGACTGCAACATCGGCAAATGCATGCCGGGTCTCGTAACGGTCGGGATCGGGTTCGGTGCCGGCCCGGCCCAATCCCGCGGCTTTACGGATGAAATGCTCGTAGAACATCCAGGCGCGGCGGGTCGGACCCATGAAGGTCTTGTAGTAGAAGCCGGCAGAAAGAAGGGGCGCAAACAGGCCGTTGACGCTCTGCACGTCGAAGGCAAGGGACGGCCAGCGATTCTGGCTTTCGGCAGTCATACCTTCAGCCAGTTCCAGTGTCGTGGCCGGAAGGTTCGGTTCGCGCCGTCCACCGCTTCCGAGCGTAACCAGCGCGTTGGGTTCTTCCGGGCCGGCCGAGAAGATGCCGCGCGGCCGATGGTATTTGAAGCTGCGGCCTGTCAGCATGAGCCGATTGGCAAGCAGCGCGGAAGCAAGCGTATCGCCTCGATAGCCGCCCAGCTCGCGGCCGTCGAATGTGAAGCGGAGCGGCTGCGTGCGGTCGATGCGGCCGCCGGCGGCCAGACGATTTCCAATCATTTTCATGCTGGCATTTTCCTGGCGAAGCCGACCGATGCGATAGCGTGGTTCCTCGTGTCGCGCTCGATGACCAGCCATTGCCGGCAGCCGGTCACATGCTGCCAGAATTCCCGGTGCAGCCCCGCCGGGTTCTTGCGCACATAGACATAGCGGTACCACGCCTCCGGATCGGGATCGTCATGCGCCGGGCGCACCGCGGAAGCGTCGCCGCCATAGCGGAACTCGTCATGGTCGCGCGGGCCGCAGCATGGGCAGTCGATGCGAAGCATTTCTCTTGCTCTCTATTGCAGCCAGGCCGAGGGTCCGGCGCCGGCCTCGTCGAGCGTGTGGCCGGTCCGGAAACGGTCGAGCGCGTAGGCGGCGGTCAGCGGATGCGGCTTGCCGGTGGCCAGCATATGGGCAAAGCACCAGCCGGAGGCCGGCGTCGCCTTGAAGCCGCCATAGCACCAGCCGCCATTGAGATAGAGCCCCTCGATCGGGGTCGGGCAGATGATCGGACTGGCGTCCGGCGTCATGTCCATGACGCCGCCCCAATGGCGCAGCAGCCTGAGACGCGAGATGCAGGGCATCAGGCCTATCGCCGCCTCTGCCACTTCGCGCACGACGCCGAGATTGCCGCGCTGGGCGTAGGAATTGTAGCCGTCGAGATTGCCGCCGAAGACCAGCCCGCCCTTGTCGGACTGGCTGACATAGAAATGGTCTGCGCCATAAGCGACGACGTGATCTACCAGCGGCTTGAGCGGCTCGGTGACGAAAGCCTGGAGCACGTGGCTTTCGATCGGCAGTTCCAGGCCGGCCTTGGCGGCAAGGAGCGAAGTATGGCCTGCGACGGCGAGGCCGACCTTGCCGGCGCCGATGCGGCCCTTGCTGGTCTCGACGCCGACGATCCTTTCGCCGTTTCGGACAAAGCCGGTCACCTCGCAATTCTGGATGATGTCGACCCCGTGGCCGTCGGCAGCGCGCGCATAGCCCCAGGCGACGGCGTCATGACGCGCCGTGCCTGCGCGGCCTTGCAAGATCGCACCATGGATCGGAAATCGCGCGGTTTCGGAGAAATCGAGATAGGGTACCAGCCGGCGCACAGCGTCGCGGTCGAGTATGTCGGCGTCGATGCCGTTCAGACGCATGATGTTGGCGCGATGGCTGAATGTGTCGAGTTGATCGGCCGAATGGGCAGTGACGATCTGGCCGCGCTGCGAAAACATCACGTTGAAGTTCAGCGCCCGCGACAAGCCTTCCCACAGCTTGACCGAGAATTCGTAGAACTGGGTGTTGCCGTCAAGCAGGTAGTTGGAGCGGATGACGGTGGTGTTGCGGCCGATATTGCCGCCGCCGACATAGCCCTTCTCCAGAACGGCGACATTGCGGATGCCGTGGTTCTCGGCGAGGTAGAAAGCCGTCGCAAGGCCATGCCCGCCGCCACCCACGACAATCACGTCATAGGCGGGCTTCGGCTCGGCCGCGCGCCAGGCGCGCCGCCAGTTCTTCTGGCCGGAAAGGGCATTGCGGAAAATCGAAAACGCCGAATAGCGCGCCATGTTCATGGTCTAGCGGACGATCGGGCCGGCCGGGGTGCGGGTCAGCACTTCGGCCCCCGCATCGGTCAGCAGCACGGTGTTGGAGATGAAATGGTCGCCGCGGCCGGTGCCCATCAGCCAGGACAGGATGTGGAAGCTCATCCCGGTCTCGATTTCGAGATCGGAATCGTGCCTGAGGCCCGTCACCGAATTGCCGCCGGTCCATGAGGGCGGCTGGCCGATGCCGACGAGATAGCCGCAATGATGGCGGCGATAATGCGACAGGCCGGCCTCGTCAGCGACGCCTTGCCAGGCGGCGTAGACATCGCGCGCCCAGGCGCCTGGCTCGAGCGCCCTGACGACGGCCTCGAATGCCTTGGCCGTGACCTCGGCCATGGCGGCATCTTCGTCCTTGATGTTGCCGATGCGGATCAGCCGGCCAAGCGGCGCGTGATAGCGCGAGACACAGCCCGACAGTTCGACGAAGACCGGCTCGCCGCTGCGATAGATGCCGTCGCCCCAGGTCGTGTGCTCCTCGCCGAGCCGGGCGGCGGGCCGGATGAACGGGCCGAAGCCCGGCGCGTGGCCGCCGGCGCGCACCATCGCCGCCACGCATTGGGCGGCAACCTCCTGCTCGGCGGCGCCGTCGGAGATGGCAGCGATTGCGGCACCTGCCGCAGCATCCGTGACCTTGGCGGCGCGGCGCATCAGCACCTGTTCCTCGGCGCTCTTCACCAACCGCATCTTGTCGACCAGCCCGGAGACGTCGCTCCACTTGGCGTCGGCCTGCGCCTCGAGCTTCAGGGCGAGGCCGTGGCTGAGTCCGGAGGTCCAGTGTTCGAGGCCTATCCGTTTGCCGGCCAGGCCGAGTTCGGAAATGACGCGTGCGGTGAGGTCGGCCGCGGTCTCGCTGTCGGAGTGACCACGGAATTCCGCCGCCCTTACCTGGTTCTCGATCGTTACCTTCTCCATCGACCGGGTGACCAGGATAGGGCGCCGGTCGAGCGTGACGATCAGGAGGTGCGGCGCGAAAAAACCCCAATGGTCGAGGCCGGTGAGGTAGAAAACAGTCTCCGGCGAGGCGAAGACGGCGGCGTCGAGCTTGCGCTCTGCCAATGCCGTGCGAACTTTCGACAAGCGGCCGGCGATCTCGGCTTCGGAAAAGGGATTGCGGTCCATTGAGGTGTCCTTGAGTTGCCGGTCCTGGGCTGATGGTCAGTCAATGACGATGGGATCGGGGGCCACGTCGCAGAGCCGCTCGCCGCCGCCTTCGGTGACGCTGGGGTCCTGACAGATGAGATCGAAGCCGGCCTTGCCATGCGTTGTCTCACGTCGGCCAGGCGCTGCGCGTATTCCGCCTTGCTGAACCCGCCCGACGCGTCCAAAGCCGTTTTCCTTCCTGCCCTCATCCAAATGCGGTTCGTATCCGCATCGAGAAAGCACATCTTAATTGTGCACAACTTGCGCATCACAAAGCCGCACAATCAAGCTCTATGGCGATTTTTCCAGATTCGTACAGTGCGTCTTGCGATATGTCCAGATGAGTTGTATACGTCTTAGTGCGCTTGACGCGATGGTGGAGAAACGTCGTTCGAGCCGACAACTATCGAAGAAGAAAAGGGGAATGCATGTTCACGTCACAGATATCCCGCCGCGCGCTCGTGAAGGCCGCCGCCTGTCTTGCGCTCGCCGCGACCGCATTCACGTCACTGCCGGCCCATGCCGAAACGACGCTCGAACGCGCCAAGAAGGACGGCTATATCCGCGTCGGCTTCGCCAATGAGGCGCCGTTCGGTTTCGCCACGCCTGACGGCAAATTGACCGGCGAAGCGCCGGAAGTCGCCAAGGCGGTGCTCGCCAAGATGGGCATTGCGCAGGTCGACGGCGTGCTGACCGAATTCGGCTCGCTCATTCCGGGTCTCAAGGCCGGCCGCTTCGACATCATCGCCGCCGGCATGTTCATCAATCCCAAGCGCTGCGCCGAGATCAATTTTTCCGAACCGTCCTATGGCATCGGCCAGGCCATGCTGGTCGCGAAGGGCAATCCGAAAGGCGTGAAGGACTATTCGAGCATCAAGGACAATCCCGATCTCAAGCTCGCCGTGATGGCGGGCGCCGTCGAGGGGGGATATGCGAAGGACGCCGGCGTTGCCCAAGGACAAGTCGTTTCCTTGCCCGACCAATCCAGCCTGGTCGCGGCGGTCCAGTCTGGCCGTGCCGATGCTGCCGCGCTAACCGCGCTCTCGATCGCCGACATGGCCAAGAAGGCCGATGGCGTCGAATCGACCAAGCCCTTCGGTGAAGTTGCCGGCAAGTCGGTGAAGGGCCATGGCGGCTTCGGCTTCCGCAAGGAGGACACCGATCTGCAGGAAGCGTTCAACGCCGAACTGAAGAAGTTCCTCGGTACGCCGGAGCATATCGCGCTGGTCGAGCCGCTCGGCTTCGGCAAGGACTATCTGCCGAACAAGACGACTGCAGAGCTCTGCAAGGGCGAATAAATTCCCAACTGCTGGGCGGCGTGAAAACGCCGCCCTCTTTTTTCCTCGGAGAAGCAGATGGGTATCCGCACGCTCGTTGCCATGCTGGTCGTTTCGCTGGCCGTGATCGCGGTGCTGGCGACGCAGGAAACATACAGGCTGTTCCTACCGGGACTATTGCAGGGTGCCGTCCTGACGATCGAGATCGCCGTCCTCGGCAGCCTGCTGGCGGTCGTGATGGGGGTGCTCGCCGCGCTGGCGCGCATGTATGGTCCAGCGCCCCTCAGATGGCTGGCGACGGTCTATGTCGAAATCTTTCGCGGCACCTCGGCGCTGGTGCAATTGTTCTGGCTGTTTTTCGTGCTGCCGCAATTCGGGGTCACGCTCGACGCGTTTCCCGTCGCGGTGCTGGCGCTTGGCTTGAATGTCGGCGCCTATGGATCCGAATGCGTGCGCGGCGCAATCCAGTCGGTCGCGCGCGGCCAATGGGAGGCGGGAACGGCGCTCAACATGAGCCGCGCGCAAATGCTGCGCCGGATCATCCTGCCCCAAGCCTTCGTAGCCATGATCCCGCCCTGGGGCAATCTGTTCATCGAGCTTTTGAAATCGACGGCGCTGGTTTCGCTGATCACGCTCACGGACCTCGCCTTCAAGGCGCAGCAGATGAACCAGAACACCTTCAAGACCATTCCTATCTTCACGCTGGTGCTTTTGATGTATCTCGCCATGTCGCTCACCGTTTCTATCGGCATGCGGCTTCTCGAAAGGCGGGCCTCGCTCGGTCTGGCGCGGGGGAGGGCGGCGTGATCTGGGATTGGAGTTTTGCCGCCGAGATCCTGCCGGTGCTCGCACGCGCCGCCGTCGTCTCGATCGAGGCGACGCTGCTCGGCTTCGTCATCGCGGCTTTGCTCGGGCTGGTCCTCGCGGTAATCCGTATCGCGGTGCCCTGGACCGGCTGGACGATCTCGGTGCTGGTCGAACTGATCCGCTCGACGCCGCTGCTCATCCAGATCTTCTTCCTCTATTTCGTCTTTCCGAAATTCGGCGTCGTGCTCGACGCATTCACGGCCGGCGTTCTGGCCATCGGCATTCACTACGCCGCCTATTGCTCGGAAGTCTACCGCGCGGGCTTCGACAACATCCATCGCGGCCAGTGGGAAGCCTCGATCGCACTCAACCTCTCCTCCTGGACGACCTTTCGCGACATCATCATCCCGCAGGCGATACCGCCGATCGTGCCGGCGCTCGGCAACTATCTCGTCGCGCTGTTCAAGGAGACGCCGCTGCTGTCGGCCATCGCCGTGCTGGAACTCATGCAGACGGCCAAGATCATCGGCTCCGAGACTTTCCGCTACACCGAACCGATCACGCTGGTCGGCCTGTTCTTCCTGGCCATGAGCCTGGTTTCGGCCGCGCTCATCCGTGCCCTCGAACGCCTGCTCAACCGAAGGACCGCGCGATGACCGAACAACCGATGGTCCGTTTCGACAATGTCTCGAAGCGTTATGGCGCGCTCACCGTGCTCGACGGGCTGAACCTTGAAATCGCGCGCGGCGAGAAGGTTTCCGTCATCGGACCGTCCGGTTCCGGCAAGACCACGGTCTTGCGCATGCTGATGACGCTGGAGACGATCAATGACGGCGTCATCTGGGTCGAAGGCGAGCCACTGACGCATATGAAGCAAGGCGGAAAGCTGGTGCCCGCCAATCTTGCCCATATCCGCCGCATCCGGGCGAAGATCGGCATGGTGTTCCAGTCTTTCAACCTGTTTCCACACATGACGGCGATGGCCAATTGCATCGAGGCGCCGATGACCGTGCTTGGCATGAAGCGGGCCGATGCCGAGGCACGGGCGGCCGAGCTTCTCGACATGGTCGGGCTGTCGCAGAAGAAGGATCATTATCCTTCCCAGCTTTCCGGCGGCCAGCAACAGCGCGTCGCCATTGCCAGGGCGCTGGCGATGCGGCCCAAGATAATGCTGTTCGACGAGGTGACGTCCGCGCTCGATCCGGAACTTGTCGGCGAAGTGCTGCAAGTGATAAGGCAAATCGGCCGCGAGCATGATCTGACGATGCTCATGGTCACCCACCAGATGGGCTTCGCCAAGGAATTTTCCGATCGCGTCTGCTTCTTCTACCAGGGCAAAATTTGCGAGCAGGGGCCGCCAGCAGAGCTTTTCGGCGCACCCAAGAATGAGCGGACGCGGCAGTTCCTGCACGCTGTCCTGGAGGCTGGATGACGCTTGATACGGATGCCTCGGCCAAGACAGTGCCGCCTTCGCGTCCGCTTTCGGCGCGCGAACGGTTCGAACGCATCTACCTGATCCTGCGCGACCGTATCTGCCTGCTCGATTATCCGCCGGGGAGCCGGCTCTCCGAAGAAGAACTCGCCCAGGAATTCGAGATCAGCCGCACACCGGTCCGACGCGTGCTGGCGCGGCTCGAGGCCGAAGGCCTTGTGCAATCGGTTCACGGCGTCGGTACGATCGTCACCGACGTCGACATCGAGGAGTTGCAGCAGGTCTATCATCTGCGACTGGAACTCGCGCTGCTTGTCGGCAAGCTTTCGCCAATTCCCCGAACGGCGGTCGACCTCGATCGCATCCGAGCGCTCATCGCGCGCTGTGATTCCGATATGCTCAACCCGGATCAGCGTGCCTTCCTGCAGCTGAACATGGACTTCTTCACTGAACT
Organism: Mesorhizobium sp. B2-2-4; assembly: GCF_006442375.1. Taxonomy (NCBI): domain Bacteria; kingdom Pseudomonadati; phylum Pseudomonadota; class Alphaproteobacteria; order Hyphomicrobiales; family Phyllobacteriaceae; genus Mesorhizobium; species Mesorhizobium sp. B2-2-4. The sequence goes on from NZ_VFWB01000005.1 coordinate 154,452, forward strand.
ATCCGGCATGACCGGGAACCAGCCCCTGCGCGAAATAAGCGAAAGACTGTATTTTCAGGTTGCGCGCGTAGTCCTCAAGATGATGCCGCAACTCGGCCTTGTGGAGGAGTTCACGGCCTTCCGGCGCGAAATGGAGGAAGTGCTGGCTGCGGCGGAAATCGGGGATTGGGAATCGATCGGGCACATCAGGCGAGCCCATATCTCGATGAGCTTTCGGCGCATGGTGCGCCATGCCGGCCGACATGATGAATTTGACGGCAAGACCTGACGGTCGTCCTTTGTCATGGTGACGTAGCTTGTCATCCCGGCGCCGAGAAGCGCTGCTGCTCCGTCCTCTTTATTTAGGGTGCCGCTGTTCAGCCCCGGCGTCAGGCACCACCACCAGCTTGCCGACGAAATCCTTGGCGATGAAATCGGCTTGGGCGCGGTGGAAATCGGAAAGCCTGTAGACGCCGCCGACCAGCGGCCGGATCTTGCCTTCCTCGATATAGCGCACGATACGGCGGAAATCCGCACGTGTGCCCTGGCTCGAGCCGTGGAGCTGAAGCTGCTTGAGATACATGGTCCTGAGATCGAGCTGGACGACCGGGCCGGCGATGGCGCCTGCGGTGGTGTAGCGGCCCTCGGGCCTCAGGATGCGCAACAGATCGTTGAAGATCGCGCCGCCGACAAGGTCGGCCACGACGTCGATGGGCTGGCCGCCGGTCACCTTGGCCACGGCTTGCGGCAGGTCGGCCACGCCACGGGTGATCACGGCTTCGGCGCCGATGTCGAGCACTGCCTGCTCCTTGCCCTTGCCGACGACGGCATAGGGAATGGCTCCGCGCGCCCGCGCCAATTGCACGATGCCGGAGCCGACGCCGCCCGAGGCGCCGGTGACCAGCACGCGTTCGCCGGCCTTGAGCCCTGCACGTTCCAGCATCTGCTCGCCGGTGAGATAGGCGCAGCAGAAGGTGGCGAGTTCGACATCGCTCAAATCGGTGTCGACGACATGGGCGTTCTCGGCCGGCACAGCCTGGTATTCGGCGTAACCGCCGTCGCGGCCGTGGCCCATATAGTCGATGTCGGCGAGCGAATCGTCGTCGCGATTGTAGATCGAGAAATCAACCATCACTCGTTCGCCGATGCGATCCGGCGAGACCCCTGCGCCAACGACCGCGATGGTGCCGACCGTGTCGGTGCCCTGGATGCGCGGGAAGGACAGCGTGTTGCCCTGACGCCGCCATGTCGACACGGCCCCTGCGTCCTCCTCCGTGCCATAGGCGCCCTGGCGCACCCAGACGTCGGTGTTGTTCATGCCGCAGGCGGTGACCTTGACCAGCACTTCGCCGGCGGCGGGCACAGGCACTTTCACGTCGGTGCGGTAGACGAGCTTTTCCGGGCCGCCGTGGCCGGTAAGCTGCACGGCCGCCATGGTGGCGGGGAGGGTGGGATGAGAGGTCATCGCGTTCACTTCCGAATACTTTGTAGGTCGGCGCTGCCCCTCACCTTTATCCTCTCTCCGTGAACGACGAGAAGGCGCCGGCAGGCGGATGAGGGATAGCGCCGATCTCGGCAATTAGAGATTGGCGAACACGCTCTTCACGGCATCGGCGGTCTTGGCCACCACGGTGTCAGCCTCCTCGCGCGTCAGGCAAAGCGGTGGGGCGAAACCAAGAATATCGCCCTGCGGCATGGCGCGGCCGATGACCCCGCTTGCGGCGAGGGCCGTGGCGATTTGGGGTCCGATCTTCTGCGCCGGATCGAAGAACACACGGTCGTCCTTGTCGGCGACGAACTCGACCGCCGCCAGCATGCCGTCGCCGCGCACCTCGCCGACGTTTTTGTGGCCGCCGACGGCCTTGGTCAATTCGGCGCGGAAATAGGCGCCGGTCTCGCCGGCATTCCTCACCAGATCCATCTCATCGATCAGTTCGAGATTGGCCACACCCGCGGCGACGCAGATCGGATGCGCCGAATAGGTCCAGCCGTGCCCCAGTGAGCCGAGCTTGTCGGAGCCCTGCACCAGCACCTGCCACATCTTGTCGGCGACGATGACGCCCGACAGCGGCGCATAGGCGGAGGTCAGGCCCTTGGCGATGGTGATCAGGTCCGGCTTGATGCCGTAATGGTCGGAGCCGAACATGGTGCCCAGCCGGCCGAAGCCCGTCACCACTTCGTCGGCGACCAGGAGCACGTCGTACTTCTTCAGCACCGCCTGGATTTTCTCCCAGTAGCCGGCGGGCGGCGGCACGATGCCGCCAGTGCCGAGGATCGGCTCGCCGATAAAGGCGGCGACGGTCTCGGGGCCCTCGGCCAGGATCATCTCCTCGAGCTTGTCGGCGCAATGCTGCGAAAATTGCTCCTCGCTCATCGAACGGTCGGCGCGGCGGAAATAGTAGGGCGCCTCGGTGTGCAGGATCGGCGCGCGCGGCAGGTCGAAGGCATTGTGGAAGAGATCGAGCCCGGTCAGCGACCCCGTCATGATGCCGGAGCCGTGATAGCCGCGCCAGCGCGAGATGATCTTCTTCTTCTCCGGGCGGCCAAGCACGTTGTTGTAGTACCAGATCAGCTTGATGTTGGTTTCGTTGGCATCCGAACCGGAGAGGCCGAAATAGACCCTCGACATGCCCTTCGGCGCACGGTCGATGATCATCTTCGACAGCGTGATCGAGGCCTCGGTGCCGTGGCCGACATAGGCGTGGTAATAGGCGAGGTTCGTGGCCTGGGCGGCGATGGCGTCAGCGATCTTCTGGCGGCCATAGCCGACATTGACGCAGTAGAGGCCGGCGAAGGCATCGATACTTTTTCTGCCGTTGCTGTCCCAGACGGTGACGCCTTCACCGCCGGCCATGATGCGCGTCGGCGATTCACCGCGCGCGTGGGTGCCCATATGCGTCGAGGGATGGAAGAAGTGATCACGATCCCAGGCGGCGAGTTCGTTGGACTGGTCGAGCATTCTTTTGACTCCTTGAGGAACGTGGACGCGGCTTAAGCGACGTCCAGGCAAAGATATTTGAGATCGGTGAAAGCTTCGAGCCCCTGACGCGAACCCTCGCGGCCAATGCCGGACTGCTTGACGCCGCCGAACGGGATCGGCGCACCGGTGATCTTGACGCGGTTGATGGCGACCATGCCGTAGTCCAGCGCCCTGCCCAGGCGCTGCTGGCGGGCGCCGTTCTCGGTCACGACATAGGCGACCAGACCATATTCAGTGGCGTTGGCGCGCGCGGTCACCTCGTCCTCGCTGTCGAACGGCGTCACGGCTGCGACCGGACCAAACGTTTCTTCGCGCATGATCAGTGCCTCGTCAGATACGTCAGCCAGCAGCGTCGGCTGGTAAAACAACGGGCCGGCCTGGTGCCTTATGCCGCCAACGAGGCAGCGGGCGCCATGGGCGAGCGCGTCGGTGACCTGCTCCTCGACCTTCTTGACGGCGCGCTCATGCATCAGCGGGCCGATGTCGCTTTCGTCGGCAAGGCCATTGCCGGTCCGCAGCGCCTCGATGCGCTTGGCGAAGGCGGCGCAGAAACGATCGTAGATCGGCCGCTGGACATAGATGCGGTTGGCCGCGAGGCAGTCCTGGCCGGACGTGGCGAATTTGGCGTCGACGGCGATGCGCACGGCCTTGTCGAGATCGGCGTCGGCAAAGACGATCAGCGGCGCGTGGCCGCCAAGCTCCATAACCAGCCGCTTCATCGTCGGCGCGCTCTGGGCCGCGATCAGCCTGCCGATCTCGGTCGAACCGGTGAAGCTCATGGCGCGCACGCGCGGGTCCTCGCACATTCGCCCGACTATGATCGACGCCTTGCCGGTGACGACGTTGAAGACGCCGGCGGGCAGGCCGGCGCGCTCGCCGAGTTCGGCCAGCGCCAGCGCCGAGAGCGGCGTTTCCGAAGAGGGGTGCGCGACGATGGTGCAACCGGCGGCAAGGGCCGCAGCCGCCTTGCGGGTCAGCATGGCGGACGGGAAGTTCCACGGCGTCACGACGCCGACGACGCCGAGCGGCTCGCGCCGCACCGTCATTTCCGCCTTCGCCAGATGGCTAGTTACGCTTTCGGCGTTGAGGCGCTTTGCTTCCTCGGCATACCATTCGACGAAAGAGGCGGCATAATCGATCTCACCGAGCGATTCCTTCAAGGGCTTGCCCTGTTCCAGCGTCATCAGCAGAGCGAGATCGTCTTTCGCGGCAATGATGAGGTCGAACCATTTGCGCAAGATTTTCGAGCGCTCCTGCGGCAACAGCGCCCGCCAGGCAGGGAAAGCGCGCGCCGCCGCATCGATCGCACTTGCCGTCTGGCGGCCATCGAGCGCGGCGACAAAGGCCACCGTGGCGCCGGTCGCCGGGTCGGTGACCTCGAAGCTCTCCGCCGCCTCGCTTGCCGTCCAGTGCCCGTCGACATAGGCAAGCTCGCGCAGCAGCCGGCGGTCGGCGAGGCGGTCGAGCGCCTCATGGCGGTGCGAACGGGCAAAGTGCGCGGACATCATCGATTGCTCCCGATTGGGGTGATGCCGCAAAGACTAGGGGCGTCGGCGCGAAGGATGAGGCTGTTTAGGTGCAGCTATATAGAGAGATTCTCTCTATTCGGCTGGGGAGCAGGACGATCTGTCTAGCCGCAGGGGTGGGGCGGGTGCTTTCGCGCATTCTCCGAGCGTACGGTGCCAGATGAACGCTGGTTTCGATCTCAGGACTGCACCGGCAACAGATCGGCAAGCGGTAGCACGGTCTCGTCCTTCACCGTCTTGATGACGATGTAGGTGAAGTAACGATCGATGCCGATTTCGCGTTCGAGCAAGGCATCGACCAGCCGCTGATAGGTATCGATATCGCGCGCCATCACCTTCAGAACGTAGTCGACGCCGCCGCCCACCGACCAGCAGGCTACAATCTCAGGTATGTCGCGGATGACACGCTCGAAGCGGTCGAAATCGGCCTGGCGATGGCTGGCCAGCGTCACCTCCATCAGCACGGTGGCGACGGGTGCGACGACGCGCATGGCAATCGAGGCATGATAGCCGGAGACGATGCCGGCCTTTTCCAGCTTGCGCAGCCGCATCCAGCACGGCGTCGGTGACAGGCCGACCTTGTCGGCCAGCGCCAGCTTGGTGATGCGCCCGTCACGCTGGATCGCGTCGAGGATTCTGAGGTCGATCGGGTCGAGTTTCGCGGCGGCCATCTGTATCCACTTTTTGGTCCCGCCGTACCATGACGGCGCATTATTTCGATTGTCAATTGCACTGATTTCGATCTCTAATAAGTCATGACATTATGGCAACCTGATCCCGCGCTCATCCGGCGGCCCGCCTACCAGTCGCTGGCCGACCAGTTCGCACGCGCCATTCATGATGGGCGGCTCGCCAACGGCGCGCGGCTGCCGACGCATCGCCGGCTGGCCGACGAGTTGAAACTATCGGTGCAGACGGTCAGTCGCGCCTATGAGGAACTGATTCGCCGCGGCCTGATCTCGGGCGAGATCGGCCGCGGCAGCTTCGTCCAGACGCAGCGGCGCGAGCCTGAGCCGCCCTATCTGCCGGAGCGGCTGGGCGAAGTGATCGATCTCTCGATCCTGAAGCCGGTCTGCGAGCCGATGCATCTGGAGCGGCTAAAGCAGGCGCTGGGTTGGCTGGCCGACAACCTGCCGTCGAGTTCGGCGCTGTCGTTCCGGCCCAACATGGTGTTTCCCCGTCACCGCGCCGTGGCGGTCGAGTGGCTGAAGCTGTGCGGTCTCGATGCCTCGCCGCAGAATATCAGCCTGACCAATGGCGCTACCGCCGGCATGACGGTGGCGCTGATGAGCGTGGCGCCGCCCGGCTCGACCGTCGCCACCGAGGCGATCGGCCACCATACGCTGGTGCCGCTCGCCCGCTATCTCGGCTTCAACCTCGAAGGCCTGCCGATAGACGGCAATGGCCTTATCCCGGAAGCGCTGGACGAGGCCTGCCGGATCTCCGACATCCGCGCCGTGTTCGTGCAGCCTTCGGTGATCAACCCGACGGCCACGCTGATGGATGCGGCGCGGCGCGAGCAGATTGCGGCGGTTGCGCGCAGGCACGACATAGCCATCATCGAGAACGATGTGCTGGGGCCGCTGGTCGAGGACCGGCCGCCGCCGGTCGCCGCCTTCGCGCCTGAACGCACGCTCTACGTCACGTCCTTCACCAAGATCGTGGTGCCGGGCCTGCGCATCGGCTATCTCGCCGCACCCGACCGCTATGTCGCCGCGGTCGCCAACCGGCATCTGGTTTCCAACTGGATGGCGACGCCGCTGGTGGCGGAAATCGCCACCAAATGGGTGACCGACGGCACCGCGATGGAACTGGTGCGCTGGCAACGCACAGCATTGCGGCGACGCCAGGACATCGTCGCCGAGGTGCTGGCCGGCGTCGACTATCGCACCCGGCGCGACGGACTGCATGTCTGGTTGCAGTTGCCGGCCGACCGTGCCGAGGAGAGCTTCGTCGCCCAGGCGCGCCTGCAAGGCGTGGCGATCGCGCCCGGCGCTTCTTTCCGCATCTCGCAAGCGCCCTGGCAACCGGCGGTGCGCATCTCGCTGGGTTCGACCACCGAGGGGGAACTGCGCGCCGGCCTCGGCGTTGTCACCAAGCTGCTGCTTGGCGACCCCGAGCATCTGCTGCTCGCAATCTAGCGAGATGTGCCGCTATCCAGACGATGCCGACCGCCAAAGGCGTCCCCGGTGCTGTCATTTTCGGTTCGACTTGATTTCGATCTCGGCACATTGCTAGGCACTGAATGCCCAAGAATTGTGCGGGATCAGAATAATTGTCATGATATTATTTTCCCGATTGACATGATTTGGCGGGTTCCGCATCGTTAAGGGCATAGGCTTCTCCAGCACGGGAAATTCGTTTGTCCGCATCCGCGCCTATCATCAAGGTCGATGGCATTTCGAAAAGCTTCGGCACCTTCAAGGTGCTGGACGGCCTGTCCATGCAGGTCATGCCCGGCGAGAAGCTGGCGCTGATCGGCCCGTCCGGCTCGGGCAAGACGACGATCCTGCGCATCCTGATGACGCTGGAGCGCATCGATGGCGGCCACATCCAGATCGACGGCGAGCATCTCTATCACATGGAGCGAAACGGCCAGCTGCTGGCCGCCGACGAGCGGCATCTGGCCAGGATGCGCCAGAAGATCGGCATGGTCTTCCAGCTGTTCAATCTGTTCCCGCACAAATGCGTCATCGACAACGTCACCCTGGCGCCGATGCTGACCAAGGGCACGCCGCGCGCTGCCGCCGAGAAGCGGGCGATGGAATTGCTCGACATGGTCGGCATGGCCGACAAGGCCAAGGCCATGCCGGCACAGCTTTCGGGCGGCCAGAAGCAGCGCGTCGCGATTGCCCGCGCGCTGGCGCTGTCGCCCCGGATCATGCTGTTCGACGAGGTCACCTCGGCGCTCGATCCCGAACTGGTCGAGGAGGTGCTCAACGTGATGCGCAAGCTCGCGGCCGAAACCGACATGACGATGCTGCTCGTCACCCATGAAATGGGCTTTGCCCACGACTTCGCCGACCGGGTGCTGTTCTTCGACCGCGGCCGCATCGTCGAGGAGGGCAAACCCGATGAGATTTTCCGCCATCCCAAACAGGAGCGCACGCAAGGTTTCCTGAAGAAGATCATCGCGGCCGGACATCGCGTCTGACCGCCATGCCAGAGGCGGCGACACCGTCCGCAAGGGCGGTATTGCCGTCCTGAAATGACTGCAACCAAGAACACAAACATGGAGTTGGGAACAATGAAAAAACTTGGCATTCTGGCCGGCGTCGCCGGTCTTGCGCTGACCGCGGTGCTCGCGGCCTCGAACATCGGATCGGCCGACGACAGCAAGCTCGAGCAGCTGAAGGCGCAAGGCTTCGCCCGCCTCGCCATCGCCAACGAGCCGCCCTACACGGCGGTCGCCGCCGACGGCAAGGTTTCGGGCGCCGCGCCCGACGTAGCACGGGAAATCTTCAAGCGGCTGGGCGTCGCCGACGTCGCCGCGTCGATCTCGGAATATGGTGCCATGATCCCCGGCCTGCAGGCCGGCCGTTTCGATGTCGTCACCGCCGGCCTGTTCATGAAGCCGGAGCGTTGTGCGGCGGTTGCCTATTCCGAGCCGGTGCTGTGCGACGCCGAGGCGATGCTGGTGAAGAAAGGCAATCCGAAGGGCTTCAAGAGCTACGAGGATGTCGCCAAGGACACCTCCGCCACCATCGGCGCGCCCGGCGGCGGCACCGAGGAGAAGCTCGCGCTCAACGCCGGCGTGCCGCGTGACCGCGTCATCGTCGTGCCCGACGGCCAGAGCGGGCTGAAGATGGTGCAGGACGGCCGCATCGATGCCTATTCGCTCCCCGTCCTGTCGATCAACGATCTGATGAAGAAGGCCAATGACCCGAGCCTCGAAGTCATAGCACCCGTGCAGGGCGCGCCCGTCTATTGCGACGGCGCCGCGTTCAAGAAGGGTGACGAGGCGCTGCGCGACGCCTTCGACGTCGAGCTCGCCAAGATGAAGAAGTCGGGCGAGTTCGCCAAGATCATCGAGCCGTACGGCTTCTCGGCGGCGGCGGCGATGTCGACGACGCGCGACAAGCTCTGCGCGGCGAAATAAGCCCTTTTCCCTTCTCCCCGTCCACGGAGAGAAGGTGGCCCGAAGGGCCGGATGAGGGGCAGCGCGCGTTTCTGCGAGCTTGGAGCCGCCTCTCATCCGCCTGCCCGTCCTTCGAGGCAGCTGCGCTGCAGCTAAGAGGGTGAACCTGCATCTTCTCCCCGTGAGAGGGGGAAGTTGTTAAAACCAAACGTTGGAAGCCTCTGATACATGACCCAGTGGTCCGGCTATCTCGGCCTGATATTGCAGGGAGCGCTTGTCACCATCGAGCTGACGCTGATGGGGTCGGTGCTGGCCCTCATCATGGCCTTCCTGGCCGGCATGGGGCGGCTGTCGCGCTTCTTCGCGTTGCGGGCGCTCGCCACCGCCTATATCGAGTTCTTCCGCGGCACATCGATTTTCGTACAGCTGTTCTGGGCCTATTTCGTGTTGCCCCTGGCGGGCGTCGAGCTCACTCCGCTGCAAGCCGGCGTGCTGGCGCTGGGCCTCAATGTCGGCGCCTATGCGGCGGAAGTGGTACGCGGCGCCATCCAGTCGGTCGGCGCCGAGCAATACGAGGCCTGCACGGCTCTCAATCTCGGCCGCTGGCAAGGCATGCGCCATGTCATCCTGCCGCAGGCGCTTCTGGTGATGCTGCCGACCTTCGGCAACAACGCCATCGAACTGCTCAAGGCGACATCCGTCGTCTCCCTGATTTCGCTCGCCGATCTCACCTTCCAGGCGCAGGTGGTGCGCTCGCAGACCGGCAGCACGCTGATGCCGTTCACCACCATCCTGGTGATCTATTTCGCGCTCGCGCTCGTCATCTCCTGGGGCGTGCGGTCGCTGGAGCGGCGCATGGCGCGCGGCCTCGACGGAGTGCGCGTCTGATGGATTGGGCCCTGTAATGGATTGGGACTGGGATTTCGTCCGGCAGATCCTGCCGACGCTGATCGAGGGGGTGAAGATCACCATCCTGGCGACGGTGCTCGGCTCGGTGCTGGCGGCAATCGTCGGGCTGGGCATCGCACTGGCCCGCCGCTCGCCGAACAAGATGATGTCGCGCACGGTCGGCTGGGCGGCCGAATTCATCCGCGGCACGCCGCTGCTGGTGCAGCTCTACTTCATCTTCTACGTGCTGCCCGATTTCGGCATCCTGCTGCCGCCGCTGGTGGCCGGCGTCATCGGGCTTGGGCTGCACTACGGCACCTATACGGCGGAGGTCTATCGCGCCGGCATCGAGAACGTGCCGCGCGGCCAGTGGGAGGCGGCCAAAGCCTGCAATCTCAGCGCTCGCCAGACCTGGACCCACATCGTCATACCGCAGGCAATCCCGCCGATGATCCCGGCGCTGGCCAATTATTTCATCGCCATGTTCAAGGAGACGCCGCTGCTGTCGGCGATCACCGTGCTGGAGCTGATGAACCAGGCCAAGAGCGTCGCCAACACCTATTACCGCTATGTCGAGCCGATGACGCTGGTCGGCGCCTTCTTCCTGATCATCAGCCTTTTCTCGGTTATGCTGCTGCGCTGGCTGGAACATCGCTACGGCAAGATCGAAAGGTAGTTCCCATGAAGCCGCTTCCCGAAATCAGGCTGATGCCGACAAGGCCCGCACTCGAGGTGCGCCCGTTGGAAAAGCGCGTCGGCCTGATCATCCTGGCCACCGACCACACCAGCGAGCCGGACTTCCGTCGCATGGTGGCGAGTGAGAGGATCGGCATCTATGTCGCCCGCATCCCCTATAAGAATCCGACCACACCTCAGAATCTGCGCAAGATGCAGCCCGAACTGACGGCTGGCGCGGCGCTGATCCTGCCGGACGAACCGCTCGATGCCATCTGCTACTCCTGCACGTCGGCCTCCGTGGTGATCGGCGATGCCGAGATCGAGGCGGCGATCCAGGCGGCCAAGCCTGGCGTGCCCGTGGTCACGCCGCCGATGGCGGGCGTGCGCGGACTGAGGGCTCTGGGCGCGAAGAGGATCAGTATTCTCACCCCCTACACCGTCGAGACGAGCCGGCCGATGGCGGCCTATTTCGCCGAACGCGGCTTCGAGATCACCAGCTTCACCTGTCTCGGCTTCGAGGATGACCGCGAGATGGCGCGCATTGCGCCGGCAGCCCTCGTCGATCTGGCGTGCGAGGCGACTGACCCGCAGGCCGAGGCGTTGTTCGTGTCCTGCACGGCGCTGCGCTCGGCGCTGGCGGTTGCCGCGATGGAACAGGCTATCGGCCGCCCGGTCGTCACCAGCAACCAGGCGAGCGCGTGGAATTGCCTGCGACTGTGTGGCGATGATGTGCCGCGTCCGGAGTTCGGGCGGCTGACGACCTTGCCGCTTGGACAGTAAGGTCATGTCCTGCATGCACGAGCGACCCATGACGCACGCCGTCGCCCTTTCAGACATCCGCGCCGCGCGCAAACGCATCACCAGCAAGGTCGAGTCGACACCGGTCGTGCCGTCCGAGAGCCTGTCGGAGCGGCTCGGCCTTCCCGTTCACCTCAAGCTGGAGCACCGCCAGACCACGGGCAGCTTTAAGCTGCGTGGCGCCTCGAACGCCATTGCTTCGCTCAATGCCGAGCAGCGGGCACGCGGTGTTGTCGCGGCTTCGACCGGCAATCACGGCCGCGCACTCGCCCATGCCGCCAGGCTCGAAGGCATGCGCGCGGTTATCTGCATGTCCCGGCTGGTGCCTCGGAACAAGCTCGATGCCATCCGCTGCCTCGGCGCGGAAATCCGGATTGTCGGCGACAGCCAGGACGACGCGCAGCAGGAGGTCGAGCGGCTGGTGGCGCAAGAGGGTCTGGTGATGCTGCCACCCTTCGACCATCCCGACATCATCGCCGGGCAGGGCACGCTCGGGCTGGAGATCATGGAGCAGGTTCCTGACGCCGCTCTGGTGCTGGTGCAGCTCTCCGGCGGCGGGTTGGCCTCCGGGATTGCCGCAGCGGTCAAGGGCGTCAGGCCGAGCACAAAGGTCGTCGGCATCTCGATGGCGCGCGGCGCGGCGATGAAAGCCAGCCTCGAGGCGGGGCGCCCGGTGCAGCTGGAGGAACTGCCGACGCTGGCGGATTCGCTCGGCGGCGGCATTGGCCTCGACAACCGGCTGACCTTTTCCATGTGCCGAGACCTGCTCGACGACGTCGTGCTGCTTTCCGAAGACGAGATCGCCGCCGGCATCCGCCATGCCTATGAACAGGAGCGCGAGATCGTCGAGGGCGCCGGCGCGGTCGGTATCGCTGCGCTGCTTGCCGGCAAGGTGAAGCCAAACGGACCGGTGGTCGTTCTGCTTTCCGGTCGCAATATCGATATGAGCCTGCACAGAAAGATCGTTTGCGGCGAAGTAGTTGCGGAGCGCGCCTGATGAGCCGGATGACCATCCTTACCGAGAAACAACTACGCGAGATCGTAGCTCTCGATCTCGACGCCGTCGCCTGCGTCGAAAACGCCTTCCGGGCGCTCGCTACCCTGCCGGTGGCGATGCCGCCCATCCTGCGGCTCGACATCCCCGAGCATCGCGGCGAGGTCGACGTGAAGACCGCCTATGTGCCTGGCATCGACGGCTTCGCCATCAAGATCAGCCCCGGCTTCTTCGACAATCCCAAGCTCGGCCTGCCCAGCGTCAACGGCATGATGGTGCTGCTGTCGGCAAAAACCGGTCTGGTCGAGGCGTTGCTGCTCGACAATGGCTATCTCACCGACGTCCGCACCGCAGCCGCCGGGGCGGTCGCCGCAAAACATCTGTCGCGGCCGGATTCATCCATTGCCGCGATCTTCGGCGCCGGCGTGCAGGCCGGATTGCAGCTCGAGGCGCTGCGCCTGGTGCGGCCGATCGAAGAAGCTCGCATCTGGGCGCGCGACGCGGCCAAGGCGCAAGCCGCGGCCGGCGCCTTGAGCGAAAAACTGGGCATCGTGGTGCGCGCAGAACCGGATGCGGCCAAGGCGGCCGCCGGCGCCGACATCATCGTCACCACCACGCCCTCGACAGAACCATTGATCAAGGCCGGCTTCGTCTCGGCCGGCCAGCACATCACCGCCATGGGCTCGGACGCCGAGCACAAGAACGAGATCGCACCGGCAATCCTGCGCATGGCCGATCTCTATGTCGCCGACAGCGCAAGGCAGACGCGCCGGCTCGGTGAATTGCACCATGCCATCTCCGCCGGCGTGATGGCGGCGGACACGGAGGTGGCCGAACTCGGCCAGATCATCGCCGGCGAACGGCATGGCCGGCGCGCGGCGGACGACATCACCATCGCCGACCTGACCGGCACCGGCGTGCAGGACACCGCGATCGCCACGCTAGCCCGTGACCGGGCCCGGGTTGCGAAAGCCGGAACCATTTTTGAAAGTTGATGCTGGCCGCAAGAGCATGATCCGGAAAAGTGGAAACCGGTTTTCCGAGGAGATCATGCTCAAACAAAAAATTACCTGGAGCCAGGTTCAACGGAAGTTGAAGCGGGTTCCAGGGCCCAACAAACGAGGACCAACAAAATGCAACCGAACTTGAAATTCTCGCGAAGCGAGTATGCGGATCGCCTCGCCAAGACGCGGAAAGCCATGGCGGTGAAAGGCGTCGATCTGCTTATTGTCAGCGACCCCTCCAACATGGCCTGGCTCACCGGCTATGACGGCTGGTCCTTCTACGTGCATCAGGCCGTCATCGTGCCGCCGTCGGGCGAGCCGGTCTGGTATGGCCGCGGCCAGGACGCCAACGGCGCCAAGCGCACCGCCTATCTCGCGCATGACAACATCGTCGGCTATGCCGATCACTATGTGCAGTCGACCGAGCGCCATCCGATGGATTTCCTGTCGAGCGTGCTTGCCGATCGCGGCTGGGGCAAGCTGACCGTCGGCGTCGAGATGGACAATTACTGGTTCTCGGCCGCCGCCTTCGCCTCTTTGCAGAAGCACCTGCCCAATGCCCGTTTCGTCGACGCCACCGCGCTGGTCAACTGGCAGCGCGCGGTGAAGAGCCCGACCGAGATCGACTTTATGCGCAAGGCCGCCCGCATCGTCGAGGCGATGCACCAGCGCATCGTCGACAAGATAGAGGTCGGCATGCGCAAATGCGATCTCGTCGCCGAGATCTATGATGCCGGCACGCGTGGCGTCGACGGCATCGGCGGCGACTATCCAGCGATCGTGCCGCTGCTGCCGTCGGGCGCCGACGCCTCGGCGCCGCACCTGACCTGGGATGACAAGCCGATGAAGTCGGGCGAGGGCACGTTTTTCGAAATCGCCGGGTGCTACAACAGGTACCACTGCCCGTTGTCGCGAACAGTGTTCCTCGGCAAGCCGACACAGGAATTCCTCGATGCGGAGAAGGCGACGCTCGAAGGCATGGACGCGGGGCTCGCGGCAGCCAAGCCCGGCAACACGTGCGAAGACATCGCCAACGCCTTCTTCGCGGTGTTGAAGAAATATGGCATCGTCAAGGACAACCGCACCGGCTACCCGATCGGCCTTTCCTATCCGCCGGACTGGGGCGAACGCACGATGAGCCTGCGCCCCGGAGACCGCACCGAGCTGAAGCCCGGCATGACCTTCCATTTCATGACCGGCCTGTGGCTGGAGACGATGGGGCTGGAAATCACCGAATCCATCCTGATCACCGAGACGGGCGTCGAGTGCCTGGCCAATGTGCCGCGCAAGCTGGTGGTGAAGAATTGAAACCGATGTCCGACCTTCGTCCGTCGCCGGTCTCGCCCTCAGTCAATTTCGATCGCGACGGCGCACAGCACGGTTTCCTGCGCCTGCCCTACAGCCGCGACGATTCGGCGTGGGGCTCGGTGATGATCCCGATCTGCGTCCTGCGCAACGGCAAGGGGCCGACGGCCCTTCTGACCGGCGGCAATCATGGCGACGAATATGAAGGGCCGCTGGCGCTCTATGATCTGGCGCGCACGCTCGATCCCGCCCAAGTCAGCGGCACGGTCATCATCGTGCCGGCGATGAACTATCCGGCCTTCCGCGCCGGCACGCGCACCTCGCCGATCGACAAGGGCAACATGAACCGCAGCTTTCCAGGCCGGCCAGACGGTACGGTGACGGAAAAGATCGCCGATTATTTCCAGCGGGAGCTGCTTCCCCGCGCGGATATCGTGTTCGACTTCCATTCCGGCGGCAAGACGCTGGACTTCGTGCCGTTCTGCGCCGCCCATGCGCTGCCGGACAAGGCCCTGGAACAAAGGGCCTTCGCGGCGGTCGAAGCCTTCGCGGCGCCGTTCTCGATGCGCATGATCGAAATCGATGCCGTCGGCATGTACGATACCGCCGCCGAGGACATGGGCAAGGTGTTCGTCACGACCGAGCTCGGCGGTGGAGGCACGTCGAGAGCCGAGACGGTGCGGATCGCCCGGCGCGGCATGCTCAACGTGCTGAGGCATGCCGGCATCGTTGCCGGTGCGGTCGAAAAGACGCCAACCCAATGGCTCGACATGCCGTCCGGCGATTGCTTTGCCTTCGCGGAGGACGACGGCATGGTCGAGACGATGGTCGATCTCGGCGAGCCTGTCGAGAAGGGCGCGGTGCTGGCGCGCATCCATTCCACCGGCCGAACCGGCATCGCCCCCCAGGAGATCCGGGCAAAAATGTCGGGCATGTTGGCGGCGCGGCATTTCCCCGGCCTGGTCAAGGCCGGGGACTGCGTCTCGGTGGTTGCCGCATTGGTCGACTAACGGAAGGGTCGGCCTGCACGGCGGGCAGGCTTGGACCTATCTCGCATTCTTCCACCCTGGATCCAGATAGCGGCCGGCGAGCCAGCCCGGCCGCGCTCACGGCTCCGGCCGGTGTGTCGCGGCGGCACGTGCCTTGCCATCGCCTCAGACATCCAAAGCCACCGTCATCGAAGAGGCGCCGGCGCGACGACTTGTTCCGGCGCGAACTCGGGTATCAAAGAGTATGACTTTGCTGCCATACTCGCGATAAAGAGGGTGTCGGAATGCAACAAAAATGGGATTTCTGGATCGACCGCGGCGGCACGTTCACCGATGTTATCGGCCGTGATCCCGAGGGCGGCCTGCATCCGCGCAAGCTTCTGTCCGAAAATCCCGAGGCCTATGCCGACGCAGCCATCCAGGGCATTCGCGACCTTCTCGGCCTGCGCCCCGGCGAGCCTATCCCCGCCGGGCTGATAGGCGACGTAAAGATGGGCACCACGGTCGCCACCAACGCGCTGCTGGAGCGCAAGGGCGACCGCGTGCTTTTGCTCATCACCAAGGGATTTCGCGATGCGTTGAGGATCGCCTATCAGGCGCGGCCCGACATCTTCGCCAAGGAGATCATCCTCCCCGAACAGCTCTACGAGCGCGTCATCGAGGTCAACGAGCGCGTGCTTGCCGACGGCTGCGTCGAACGGCTGCTCGACATCGCTGCCTGTCGCCCGGCGATCGAACAGGCAAAGGCGGACGGCATCGATGCGGTCGCCATTGTCTTCATGCACGCCTGGAAATATCCCGATCACGAAAAGGCCGTCGCTAAGGTCTGCCGCAAGCTCGGTTTCGGCCAGGTTTCGGTCAGCCACGAGGTGTCGCCGCTGATCAAGCTGGTCGGCCGCGGCGACACCACCGTGGTCGACGCCTATCTGTCTCCGATCCTGTCGAGATATGTGCAAAAAGTAGGCCAGGAACTCGGCGTTCTCTCCCCCCTCGAGGGGGAGATGTCGGCGAAGCCGGCAGAGGGGATCGCCGCAGAAGGTGCGACCAAGACGTCGAACCTAGTCGATCCGCCGCCCGGTGGCTTCGCCGCCACTCTCCCCTCGAGGGGAAGGGAAAATCCCCGCCTGATGTTCATGATGTCTTCTGGCGGGCTCACCGCCGCGGACCTGTTCCAGGGCAAGGATGCGCTGCTGTCTGGCCCGGCCGGCGGGGTCGTCGGCATGGTCGAGACGGCCAGGCTCGCCGGCTTCGAAAAGGTGATCGGTTTCGACATGGGCGGCACCTCCACCGATGTCGCCCATTATGACGGCGAATATGAGCGCGCCTTCGATACCGAGGTCGCAGGCGTGCGCGTGCGCGCGCCGATGATGCGCATCCACACCGTCGCGGCCGGCGGCGGCTCGGTCCTGCACTACGAAGCAGGCCGCTTTCGCACCGGCCCGGACTCCGCCGGCGCCAATCCAGGCCCCGCCGCCTACAGGCGCGGCGGCCCGCTCGCCGTCACCGACGCCAACGTCATGCTCGGCAAGCTGCAGCCGGATTTTTTCCCTGCCATCTTCGGCCCCGGCCAGAACGAGCCGCTCGACGCGGAGATCGTGCGCCAGAAATTCACCGCGCTCGCCGCTAAAATCGGCGACGGCCGCTCGGCCGAAGCGGTGGCCGAAGGGTTCGTCACAATCGCGGTGGAAAACATGGCCAACGCCATCAAGAAGATCTCGGTGCAGCGCGGCTACGACGTCACCGAATATCTTCTGAACTGTTTTGGCGGCGCAGGCGGCCAGCACGCCTGCCTGGTCGCCGACGCACTCGGCATGGAGGCGGTGCTGATCCATCCGTTTTCCGGCTTGCTGTCGGCCTACGGCATCGGCCTGTCTTCGGTCTTTGCCTCACGCCAGCAGGCCTTGCTTGCACCGCTCGCGGAAGAATCGAGGCCGGCAATCGAAGGCCTGATCGCGGCCTTGCAAACCGCCGTTGTCGCGGAACTCGCCGCACAAGGCATCGCCGAGGACGCGGTGACCGCCAGACCGGCGTTGCAGATCCGTTATGACGGCACCGACACCGCACTTCCGGTGCATTTCGACCATGGCTCGATGTTGCGGGCGAGGGCCGATTTCGAGGCTGCCCACAAGGCGCAATTCGGTTTCGTCTATGAGGACAAGCCGATGATCGTCGAAGCTGTGAGCGTCGAGGGGACGGAGGCGGGCGGCGAGCAGAATACCGAAGCCTATGCGCAGGCGGGGCAGCCATCAAAAGCCAGAGCCGAGGAGGTCCGGCGGATCTATACGGAAGGAAAATGGCACGAAGCCGACGTCTGTCGGCGCGAGGCGTTGCGGCCGTCCGATCGGGTCGCTGGCCCCGCACTGATCATCGAGCCCAACCAGACGATCGTCGTCGAGCCGGGCTGGCAGGCCGAGATCACGGCCAGGAACCACGTGCTGATGCGGCGCACCAGCAAGAAAGGCCGGCAGGCGGCACTTGGCACCGAGGCCGATCCGGTGATGCTGGAAGTGTTCAACAATTTGTTCATGTCGATCGCCGAGCAGATGGGCGTGACGCTGCAGAACACCGCCTATTCCGTCAACATCAAGGAAAGGCTGGATTTCTCCTGCGCCGTTTTCGACCGGAACGGCGCGCTGGTCGCCAACGCGCCGCATATGCCGGTGCATCTGGGCTCGATGGACCGCTCGGTCGAGACCATCATCCGGCTGAACTCCGGCGACATTCATCCCGGCGACGTCTTTGCGCTCAATGCTCCCTATAATGGCGGCACGCATCTGCCCGATATCACGGTGGTCACGCCGGTTTTCGAGGAAGAGCGGCCGATTTCCCCCACAAGAGGGGAGATTGGCCAATCGCCCAAGATCCTCTTCTGGGTGGCCTCGCGCGGCCACCACGCAGACATCGGCGGCACCGCGCCGGGCTCGATGACGCCACTTGCCACCACGGTCGACGAGGAAGGCGTGCTGTTCGACAATTTCCGTATCGTCGATCGCGGAAAGTTCCGCGAGAATGAGCTGCAGACGCTGCTCACCGATCACCGCTATCCGGCCCGCAATCCGCACCAGAATATCGCCGATCTCAAGGCGCAACTCGCTGCCAACGAAAAGGGCGTGGCGGAGCTGCGCAAGATGGTGGCGCATTTCGGGCTCGATGTCGTCGAGGCCTATATGGGCCATGTGCAGGACAATGCGGCCGAAAGCGTGCGGCGCGTGATCGAGCGGCTGCCGGATACATCGGCCTATGAATATCCCACCGACACCGGCCAGGTGATCAAGGTGAAGATATCGGTCAACCGGCAAAAGCGCGAGGCGACGGTCGATTTCACCGGCACGTCGCCGGTGATGAAGAACAATTTCAACGCGCCAGAGCCTGTCGCCCGGGCCGCGGTGCTCTATGCCTTCCGCGTCATGGTGGAGGACATGATCCCGATGAATGCCGGTTGCCTAAGGCCCATCAACATCATCATCCCGGACGGCTCGATGCTGAAACCCGCTTATCCCGCCGCCGTCGTCGCGGGCAACGTCGAGACCTCGCAGCACGTCACCAACGCGCTGTTCGGCGCCATGGGCGCCATGGCCAATGCGCAAGGCACCATGAACAATCTGACCTTCGGCAACAGCAAGTACCAGTATTACGAGACGATCTGTTCCGGTTCGCCCGCCGGCGAGATGAATTCCGGCCGCGGCTTTGCCGGCACGTCGGGCGTTCACACCCATATGACCAATTCGCGCCTTACCGATCCGGAAATACTGGAGCTGCGGTTTCCGGTGATGCTGGAGGATTTCCACATCCGCGAAGGCTCCGGCGGCAAGGGCAGGTGGAATGCCGGCGACGGCACGAAGCGCACCATCCGTTTCCTGGAGAAGATGGAATGCGCCATCCTGTCCTCGCATCGCAACCGGCCGCCGCAAGGGCTTGACGGCGGTGGCGATGGCGAGGCCGGCTCGACCAAGGTGCGCCGCAAGGACGGCAAGGTCGAGGTGCTGAAAGCCTGCGACCAGACGGTGCTTCAGGCCGGCGACGCCGTCATCGTGACGACGCCGACGCCCGGGGCGTTTGGAAGGCCGGAGCCAGGGCCGTCCAACGTTTGATAGAATCGCGGAACCGCTCTATCCGTTTTTTGGAATCCGGATTTCCCTTGCCTTTCACACCGGGCCTTCGCCATGCCAAGCAAATCCCCATTGAAGACACTGGCGCCCGATGGACTCGGGCCGACCGTCACCGTCGGCGAGATCCTGGTGGAGATCATGGCCACAAGCCGTGGCAATGGCTTTCTCGAGCCCATCGAGCTGACCGGACCCTATCCGAGCGGGGCGCCGGCGATCTTCATCGACCAATGCGCCAGGCTTGGCGGGCGGGCCGGCATCATCGCCTGCGTCGGCGACGATGATTTCGGCAGGATCAATGTCGAGCGCCTGCGCCGGGACGGTGCGGATGTCACGGCCATCGCCGTCAGCCCCGACTATCCGACGGGCAGCGCCTTCGTGCGCTACCGCGAGGACGGTTCGCGCGACTTCGTCTACAATATCGGCAAATCGGCCGCGGCGCTGGTCGGCTTGACCCCTGAGGCCAGGGCGCTGCTGGCGCGTTCAGGCCACCTGCACGTCATGGGCACCGCACTCAGCATTCCCGCCATTTGGCAGGTGCTCGACCATGCCATCGATGTGGTCAAGGCGCGTGGCGGAAGCATCTCGCTCGATCCCAATCTTCGCAAGGAACTGCTCGGCCATGGCCAGACGCGCGAGCGCTTCGCGCGGCTTCTCGACATTGCGGATCTGATCCTGCCGTCGGGTGAGGAACTCCACACCGCTTCGGGCAACGACAATGAAGCCGACGCGCTCGCCTCGCTATTTGCCCGCGGCGCCGGCGAGGTCGTCGTCAAGCGCGGCGCGTTGGGCGCGTCCCTGTTCGGCGCCGACGGCAGCCGCGTCGAGTCGCCCGGCTTCCTGGTCGAGGAGATCGATCCGACCGGCGCGGGCGACTGTTTTGGCGGTGCCTACATCGCCTGCCGCAGGCTCGGCATGCCTGCCGTGACCGCGCTCGATTACGCGAATGCGGCAGGCGCGCGCAACGTCACGCGGCAAGGCCCGATGGAAGGAGCCGGTACGCGCGCCGAACTCGATCTGTTCATTGCCAACACGCCGAGGCGACGCCCGTGACCGATCCATTGCTGAAACTTGCAAATTCCCGGCGGCGGGGCGCGGCGGAAGGCATCACCTCCGTCTGCTCGTCCCATCCGGTCGTGATCCGGGCCGCAGTGCGCGACGCCGCGCTGTTCTCGCGGCCGCTGCTGATCGAGGCGACCTGCAACCAGGTCAACCAGTTCGGCGGCTATACCGGCATGCAGCCCGCTGACTTCGTCGCGGCGGTGACCGCTATTGCAGGCTCCGAAGGCCTTGCGCCCGAGCGGGTCATCTTCGGCGGGGATCATCTCGGTCCCAATCCATGGCGAAAGGAAGATGCCGGCGCGGCCATGGCGAAGGCCGAGGACATGGTGTCCGCCTATGTCCGGGCCGGTTTCCGCAAGATCCATCTCGATGCCTCCATGGGATGCGCGGGCGAGCCGGCGGCGCTGGATGACGCTACGATTGCCAGGCGCGCCGCCCGCCTGGCGCGCAAGGCCGAGGACGCCGCCAGCGGGACCGACCGGCCACTCTACGTGATCGGCACCGAGGTTCCGCCGCCGGGCGGAGCGGATCATCTCATCGGCGAAATCAGCCCCACAAGCCTGTCCGCGGTCCAGCACACACTGGCGGTGCATCGGCAGATCTTCCACGAGAACGGCCTCGCAGACGCCTTCTCGCGGGTCATCGCCGTGGTGGTGCAGCCGGGCGTGGAGTTCGGCAACGAGAACGTGGTCTTCTACGATCGCGCCAAGGCGCTGCATCTGCGCGAATTGCTCGAACAGGAAGCGGGCCTGGTCTACGAGGCCCATTCCACCGACTATCAGACGCAAGCGGCCCTGCGCGAACTGGTCGAGGACGGCTTTGCCATCCTCAAAGTGGGGCCGCAGCTGACCTTCGTCCTGCGCGAAGCGCTCTACGGGCTGGACCTGATCGCCTCCGATCTGTTGCCCGACTACGGCGCGCGCCCGCTTTATCAGACCATGGAAGCGCTGATGACGGCCGATGCCAAGGACTGGCACAGCCACTACCACGGCTCTGCGGCGCAACAGCGCGTGCAGCGGCACTATTCGCTGTCGGACCGCATACGTTACTACTGGAACCATCAGGAGGCGATGGAAGCTGTCCAGCGATTGACGGCCGCCTTGTCGGGCAAGGCCGTGCCGGTGACGCTGTTCCATCAGCATCTGCCCGCACTCGACCGCTTTGCCGGACAGCCGCTCGATCCGGAGGCGGTGTTGGTGGCCGCGGTTCAGCAGGCGCTGGAGGGCTACCGCTTCGCCTCCAGCGGTTGAGCGGCCGATAGCCAGGGGACGCAGTTCGGTCATTTCGACGACTTGTCGGCTTCCTTGCTTGAGGTGTGCCTGCACCGGAGTAATAGTCGCAACGGAATGGCGAGGAGGAGGATATGACGCTGAACTTCGACCCAAGGGCGAAGGCCGCGACGCTCTACCATGGCGAATTCCGGCCGATGTTCATCGGCGGCAAATGGGTCGCTGCGCAGTCCGGACAGGAGATGCAGGCGCTCAACCCGGCGACGGGGCAGGTGCTGGCGACGGTGCCGCGCGGAGGCGCCGCCGACGTCGACGCGGCGGTGGCGGCTGCGCGCACCGCTTTCGAAGGTCCGTGGTCCGGATTTTCGCCTTACGAACGGCAGTGCGTGCTGCTCAGGATCGCCGATCTCTTCGAGAAGAACTGGGAAGAGCTCTGCGTCTCCGACACGCTCGACATGGGGCTGCCGATCACGCGCACGCTCGCCAACCGGCGCCGGGTCATCGGCATGCTGCGCTTCTATGCCGGGATGGCGACCGCGCTGCATGGCGAATCAATCGACAATTCGATCCCGGGCGAGATCGTCACCTTCACCCGGCGCGAGCCGGTGGGCGTGGTCGGCGCCATCATTCCCTGGAACGCGCCGACCGCCGCGTCGATCTGGAAGATCGCGCCGGCCCTCGCCACCGGCTGCACCATCGTGCTGAAGCCCTCGGAAGATGCGTCGCTGACGCCGCTCTTGATCGCGCGGCTGATGCAGGACGCGGGCGTTCCCGACGGCGTTGTCAACATCGTCACCGGAACCGGGGCCGAAGCCGGCGCGCGGCTTGCCGAACATCCCGACGTCAACAAGATCGTCTTCACCGGCTCGACGCTCACCGGCCAGGCGATCGCCCGGGCGGGTGTTGCCAATCTAAAGCGCGTTTCATTAGAACTCGGCGGCAAGTCGCCGCTCATCGTGTGCCGCGACGCCGATATCGACAAGGCCGTTCCGATCGCGGCGATGGCTGTCTTCGTGCATTCGGGCCAGGTCTGCATCGCCGGTTCGCGGCTTTTCGTGGCACGCGAAATCCATGACGAGTTCGTGCGCCGGCTCGCTGACTTCGCCGGCAGGCTGCGCATCGGCCACGGCATCGAAGCCGAAACCGAAATGGGGCCGCTCATCAATGCGCGGCAGGCCGGCAAGGTGGAGGGTTACATCAAGGCGGGCAGCGAGGAGGGCGCGGAACTGGTCGCCGGCGGATCGCGGCTGACCGGCGGCCTCTATGACGGCGGCAATTTCATCGCCCCAACCGTCTTCGGCGCGGTGTCCGACACGATGACCATAGCGCGCGAAGAGATCTTCGGGCCCGTTATCTCGGCAATGCCCTTCGATACGCTTGACGAAGCCGTCGCCCGCGCCAATGCGACGCCCTATGGGCTGGCCGCCGGCATCTTCACCACTCATCTCGGCACGGCGCACAAGCTTGCCCGCCGGGTCAAGGCGGGTTCCGTCTGGGTCAACATGTACCACGCCATCGACCCCGCCGTGCCGTTCGGCGGCATGAAAATGTCCGGGTATGGCCGCGAGGGCGGCATCGAACATCTGCACGAGTATCTGGAGACCAAGTCGGTATGGATCCAGACCGACTAAGGCTTTTGTCGGTTGTCAGGCGAGCCGGCCTGCGCCGCCGGTTCCCAGGCTGCCGCTCATGCACGCCGGCTGCAAATCAACCGGCGCCCGTTCTCAGGAACTTTTCTTTATCCGGCGATTTTTGGATATAAGATGAAATCCGGTTGGCCAGGAAGGTGTTGTCGATGACGACGAAACGCTTCGCGATCTGCGCTCTCGCCCTTGTGATGGGCTGCGGCATCGTCTCTTCGGCGTCCGCCGGGGCCAGGCACCGCCACCACCAGGGCGAACCCGAACGCTATGTTCCCGCTGACGGCGATATTATCGACATACTGTTCGGCGGCCCGCGCTACTATGACCGGCAGCTTGTCACGACGGCCGCCGGCGCCTGTTCCTACCACCGGGTGGGGCCGGATGCGAATGCGCTGAACAAGATCAACGATCACCACTGCGGAAAATAGCGGGCCGACCGCTCCGCAAGCAGGCTCATGACGCTTCCCATCCGGGAAAGCGGTCCGGCCGCAGCCATGTCTGGGCTGGGCTGCCATTGCCGGAAAACACGGCGTCAACCAGCCAGCGCGCGGTGGCGGGGGCGGCATGCATGCCGATGGAACCCATGCCGCCATGCACGAACAGGCCCTCGATGGCCGTCCTGCCAGCGACCGGCAAGCCATCGGACAGCATCGGGCGGTTGCCGGGATAGACGTTCCTGACCTGCGGCGCGCCGAGGCCCGGCAGCATGCGCAGCGTGCGGCTGGCGATCCGGCTCGCCATGTCGGTGTTGCGGACGAGATCGCGGAAGGCCGGCTGGACGGAGGCGCCAAGCCTGGCATCGCCGCCGCCCATGGGGTTGAGGCAGATAGCTTCCACCGCCGGCTGGTCGTCGCGCTGCGCGGCGACATCGGCAAGGCTGTCGAGCCTCATGCGCCGGCCGAGCTCTTCCTGATCCGGCCAGGTCAATTCCTCGACGATCCAGGGCAGCTCGAAGTCGAGTTTTCCTAACTGGATCAACCAGCCGCGGCCGGCGGTGAAGGGCAGGCCGGGCAGCGGTCCGTCGCCGACGGTGCGGCGCAGAAGGTCCGACATCCACAATCCGTTGGCGATGAAGACGAGATCGGCGGGAACGATGCCCTGGTCGGTCAAGATACCCTGGACCTTGCCGCCCCTGGAGAAGATCTGGGCGACGCGCAGGCCAGTACGGATCGTCGCGCCGGCCTCACGGGCGGCGTGGGCGAAGGCATGTGTCGCGCCCATGGGTTCCAGCGTCCATGCACGGCCGACGGAATAGGCGCCTGCCACGTTGAAGCCGACACGCGGGTGGTCGCGCGCCAGTTCCTTGCCCGTGATCTTTTCCATTGCCACGCCGACTTCCCTGTAGCGGTCGGCCACGGCGGCAGCCGCCTCGAAACTCGCCTCGTCTTCGGAAATCAGCAGATGTGCGATGGCGGCGAATTCGAAGGGAACGGGTCCGTCGGCAAGCTCGGCATAGATCGCGACGCTGGCGTCCAGCAGTTCGACGACCTCTTTCTGCGGGCCGGTGAGCAAGGTGCCGGTGTTTCGTCCTGAGGACTCGGCGGCGATCATGCTCTGCTCGAGGATCGTCGTCTTGAGACCGTGGCGGGCCAGTTCATAGGCGAGCGTGCAGCCGGCGATGCCGCCGCCGATGACCACGGCATCCATTGGTGTCTGGACGCGAGTCGAGTTGAAGGACATGGAGCGCAGCCTCCTCCCAATGAAAGCATCTCGTATACTCGTATACGAGATGCTTTTCAAGTATGCCGCCCACGACTGCCGCAAGTGCCGCCACGATATCGTCTTCGGTCCGAGCCGGGCGCAGGCCAGTCGGCGATTTCCTCAGCAAAGGCGGGTAGCCTATTCAACGACTTGCGGCTGGATCCGCAAGTTCGGCACGAATCTCCGCACCATGTTCGTCGCGTGCCGGACTTTTCGCCGGTGCCTTTGCCGTCCGTTTGGAAAAACGGGGGGCGGAGGCAGCTTGGAGGGCGCCATTCTCGACCAACCAGGAGCCGCGTGCGGCCATGTGCGGATGCAGCGCCGCCTCATGCGGGCTGAGCACAGGCCCGACGCAGGCATCCGTTCCCTCGAACAATTTCATCCACTCGTCTCGGGATTTTTCGGCAAAGATCGCTTCCAGCCGGCTGCCGAGCTCGGGCCAGAGGCCGCGGTCGAACTGAGCGGCGAACTGCGGATCGCCGCCCAGGCCAAGCCTGTCGAGGAACAGCGCATAGAATTTCGGCTCGACGCACTGGACGCTGATGAAGCCGCCATCTGCCGTGCGGTACACGCGGCACCAATGCGGTCCGTCCAGAAGACTCCGGCCACGCTCGGCGGCAAGCACGCCGGATTGTGCGAGGGACATCAAAAGATTCATCATGTGGGCCGAGCCGTCGACGATCGCCGCGTCGACGACCGTGCCTTCGCCACAGGCGCGGGCGTTCATGATGGCGGCCAGCATGCCGATCACCAGATAGAGCGCGCCGCCGCCTATGTCGCCGACCAGCGTCGGCGGCGCCATTGGCGGCTCGCCCGGCAGGGAAGCATACCAGAGTGCGCCCGACACGCCGGTATAGTTCATGTCGTGGCCGGCGGTGCGGGCGAGCGGGCCTTCCTGCCCCCAGCCGGTCATGCGGCCATAGGCCAGGCGAGGGTTGGCGGCCAGACACACATCTGGACCAAGCCCGAGACGCTCCATCACGCCCGGCCGGAAGCCCTCGATCAGGCCGTCGGCGGTGGCGATCAGGCGCATCAGCACGGCAACGTCCCCGGCATCCCTGAGGTCGAGCGCGATAGAGCGCTTGCCGCGATCGAGCAGCGAGCGCTCGGGAAGGCCCGGCACGGATGCATGCTTGCGGTGGACGACGATCACGTCGGCGCCGAGATCGGCGAGCAGCATGCCGGCAAAGGGCGCCGGCCCCAACGCCTCGATCTCGACGATGCGGATTCCCCTGAGCATCCCACCCTCCACGGCATTCAAACTTTCGGTAAGGCACACTTTTGGTGTCACGCAGGGGCGACGGTGTGTAACCCTGCTCTTTTGGCATTGAAGCACGTGTCGCCGGTATATACGTCAGGGCCATGAAAAAAATCGGTTTCCTGTCATTCGGGCACTGGACGCCCTCGTCGCAATCGCAGGTGCGCTCGGCGTCGGACGCGCTGTTGCAATCCATTGATCTCGCCGTCGCGGCCGAGCAACTCGGCGCTGACGGCGCGTATTTCCGCGTCCACCATTTTGCCCGACAGCTCGCCTCGCCATTTCCGCTGCTGGCGGCGGTCGGCGCCAAGACCAGCCACATCGAGATCGGCACGGCGGTCATCGACATGCGCTACGAGAATCCGCTCTACATGGCGGAGGACGCGGGTGCCGCCGACATCGTCGCCGGCGGGCGCCTGCAGCTCGGCATCAGCCGGGGCTCGCCCGAACAGGTGATCGATGGCTGGCGCTATTTCGGCTACGCGCCGCAGGAAGGCAAAAGCGACGCCGACATGGCGCGGCATCACGCCGAGGTCTTCCTCGACACGCTGCGCGGCGAGGGCTTCGCCCAGCCCAATCCGCGGCCGATGTTTCCCAACCCGCCCGGCTTGCTGCGCCTGGAGCCGCATTCTGAAGGCCTGCGCGAGCGCATCTGGTGGGGTGCCGCCACCAACGCCACTTCGGAGTGGGCGGCGAAGCTGGGCATGAATTTGCAGAGCTCGACCCTCAAATTCGACGAAAGCGGCAAGCCCTTCCATATCCAGCAGGCCGAGCAGATCCGGATCTATCGCGAGGCCTGGAAGGCGGCCGGCCATGAACGCGACCCGCGCGTCTCGGTCAGCCGCAGCATTTTCGCGCTGGTCGACGACCGGGACCGCGCCTATTTCGGGCGCGGCAATGAGGGCCGCGACCAGATCGGCTTCATCGAGGAGAACACGCGGGCGATCTTCGGGCGCAGCTATGCCGCCGAGCCGGACGTGCTGATCAAGGAGTTGGCCGAGGACGAGGCGATCGCCGAGGCCGACACGCTGCTGCTCACCGTGCCCAACCAACTCGGCGTCGACTACAACGCCCATGCCATCGAGGCGATCCTGACCCATGTCGCGCCGGCGCTGGGTTGGCGCTGACAGCCGAGCCGTGTAACCATCGCTGCTGCGGACAGTTCAGGAGATTCACTGCATGGCAAAGAAGGCCTTGATTGCCTGGGGTGGGTGGGAAGGCCATACGCCCCAGCGCAGCGCCACTGTGGTGCGCGACATGCTGGAGCGCAATGGATACACGGTCACGCTCGGCGAGGGCACGGGGATGTTTGCCGATCCGGAGCTGAACTCATTCGATCTCATCGTGCCCGTCATCACCATGTCGAAGATCGAAAAGTCCGAGCTGCAGAATCTGACGCGCGCGGTTCGACAGGGAACGGGACTCGGCGGTTTCCACGGCACGATGGGCGACAGTTTCCGCAACGAGCCGGACTATCAGTTCATGACCGGCGGCCAATGGGTCGCGCATCCCGGCGACATCATCGACTATCGCGTGGTCATCACCAAACCGGACGATCCGATCACGAGAGGCATTAGCGACTTCGCCTACCGGTCGGAGCAGTACTACATGCATGTCGACCCGAGCAACGAGGTGCTGGCGACGACCACCTTCACCGACGAGCATTTCCCGGGCATCGGCGGCGTCGACATGCCGGTTGTCTGGAAGCGAAGATATGGCGCAGGCAAGGTCTTCTACAGTTCGCTCGGACACACGGCGGATGAGTTCGCGATGCCGGAAATGGCTGTCATCGTCGAGCGTGGTTTGCTCTGGGCCGCGCGGGGGTAGCTGCCCACTGAAACCGCGACAGCCTACCAATCGGCGACGCGATCGCCGCCTGTGAATTGCGCGCTCTTGCCGGTGTATTCGAACAGTTCGATCTTCACGCCGTCGGGGTCGCGCAGCCAAGCCTGATAGGTGTCGTCGCAGGCGAGTTTTTTCGCGGTGACCTCCACGCCCCTGGACGCGATATGCGCGATCGCGGCGTCGATATCCTCCACCTCCAGGCAGAAATGGTTGATCTGGTTCGTCTCGCTGAACCGCGCACCCTCTTTGTGAAAAACCTCGATATGGCTGCGGCCGCCGCAATTAAGGTAGAAACCGAAAATCTTTCCTTCGCGCAGGAAATTGAACTGGATATCAATGCCCAGGACATCCTCGTAGAAGCGCCGTGTCTCGTCCAGATCATTGGCGAAGATGCAGACATGGGCGAGTTGTTTGACCTTGATCATGGCTGGCTCCTCATAATTTCGCAGGTTCACATAGCCCGGCGCGAAATTGGCCCGCGTGGGCTCATCGTCATTCAATCCCGCCGGTGACCACATAGGCGCCCGCGCTGCGTCCATCCCGCAGCCGCATCACCGCCGTGACGATCGAGCCGTAGGGGCCGCGCCAGACGCTGTGGATCCGTTGATGCTCCGCGGCCGGGACAAACGCCCGGCCGGTCAGACGCGCGCCGGCTCGGCGCATCGCGACGGCATCTCCGTTGACGTGCACCTTGATGCTGGCGTGCTCCGTCTCGGTTGCGTCGACGGGGAGGTCGAGCGTGATGACGATCTCGTCCTGATCGCCGCTGTCGCGCGTCTCGGCCGCAAGCTTGATCGCGAGCGTAGGCGCCTTGCCATTGCCGGCTTGATTGGCCCGGCGCGAAAACACATCGTCTGCCAGTTCCGGCGTGCGCGGCGGCTGGGTGCGGCGCTGCGTGGAGCGTTCGAAGTCGCCGGCCATGCGCAACAGCCTTTCATCGTCATAGGCCTTGCCGGCGAAGGTCAGGCCGACCGGCATGCCGATGTCGGCCATGGTGCCCATCGGCACGGTAACGGTCGGGATGCCGAAATGCCGCCACACCAGATTGCCGTTGGCGACCCAGGTGCCGTTGCGCCAGGCAAGCGCCGCGGAGGCCTCAGTGATGTCGGCATCGGCGGGCCCGACATCGGCGACGGCAGGCAGCACGACGGCATCAAGCCTGTTCGCGTCCAGCCAGTCCTCGAAATCGAGCCGCCGCGTCGCTTCCAGCCCTTTCAGCCCGTCCTCCATCGTCGGAATGGCCCGGAACGGCGTGACGCCTGATTTCGCGCGCTCGACATACTGTGCCAAGTCGAAACCGCCTTCATAACGGTCGGGCAGCGTGCCCGGTGGCTGCGGAAAGATTTTCGGGCCGTCGACCGAAACGAGATCGGGAATGTTCAGATCATCGTTCGCGCGCAAAAAATCATCCCAGGCTGAGATGCAGAGGTCCCAGATCTCGCGATCGGCGAAGTCCGGCGGCACCAGAGCGCGGTCGACCATGGTGCGCGCGCCGGGGCGATCGCGCTCGTGGTTGGAGACGACAGGAAAATCAACCTCCATCACCTCGGCTCCAAGCCGTCTCAGGTCCGCCGCCGCTTGCTCCCAGAGATCAAGCACGGAGGCGCGGGTTTCGATCCGCCGGTCGGCGCCGCTGTCGCGGCCGATATACATTCTGGGTACGCCAAGCCGCATGCCTTTCAGCGACCCCGCTAGCGCCAGATCGGTATAGCGCGGCGGTCGGATTTCGGAACTCTTCGGCAGCGCGATCCAGGGCTGCGCGCGCCAGAAATCGCCCCGCGTCTCGGGATCGTCGGCGACGATCACATCCAGCAATTCGAGCATGTCGGGCACGCTGCGCGTGTGCGGCACGACGACATCCATGGTCGGCACCAGGGGCCAGTTGCCGCGCACCGAAATGACACCGCGCGACGGCGTGTAGGCTACCAGCGCGTTGTTGGTGGCCGGCGCACGGCCGGACGACCAGGTTTCTTCGCCAAGCCCGAAGGCGCAGAAGCTCGCCGCCGTCGCGGTGCCAGAGCCGTTCGAGGAGCCGGACGCGAAGGCAGCGGTCAGGTAATCGGCATTGTAGGGGCTTTCGGCGCGGCCATAGACTCCGCGCTGCATGCCGCCATTGGCCATGGGCGGCATGTTGGTGAGGCCGATCAGCACCGCGCCGCCGGCGCGCAGCCGGGCGACGGTGAAGGCGTCCTCGTTGGCGATGAGATGCTCGAAGGCCGGCGAGCCGGCGGCAACAGTCAAGCCGGACACCTTGTAGCTGTCCTTGGCGGTGTAGGGGATGCCATCGAGCGGGCCGAGCGTCTTGCCCTGGCTGCGGCGCCGGTCCGAAGCCGCGGCGTCCTCGAACATATCAGGATTGAGAACCGGGACCGCATTGAGGCTGATGCCGTGCCGGTCGAAATGCGCGATGCGCCTGAGATAAGCACCGACAAGTTCGACGCTGCTCACCGTGCCGTCGTCGAGCGCGCGCCGCAACTGTTCGATCGTCGCTTCGACGATGTGAAGGCTGGCATCGGTCATCTTCTGGCCCCTGGCGATCGTTTCCAGGCATGGATGAGCGAGGCCGCCGGCTTCGGCAAGGGCCAATCGCGATTGACGGTGGTCCTGGCGCGGGTCAGGCACGGTGCCGCGGTTGCATATCCCGACTGGCAAAAAGCGGCTGACCCATGCAACCTCTAATAGAGACGGCGCGTGAGGTGCCTTCTGGAGCGGCGAGGTCCGGATCCGGCAACGAGGAGTTGCGCCTCTGGTGTCGTCCGTGGGCAACTATTCGCCAAATAGTGAATCTCAGTCCCTCAAAACGACTTGCAAGCGTAAGCTGAAGCTCGCAGAAGTTGCGGCGGAAGCATGCATTGAAGAAAACTCATGCCGCCATCCCAGCATGAAAGGGGGATCATGCCTGACCAGAATGCCCTGATCCGCGCTGCTATTGGGCGGCTGCTTTCCGAAAAAACCGGAGTTGCCGCCCTTTCAATGAAGGAAAGCATCGAGGAATTGCTGGAGCGAACCGGCGAGATGGTGACCGAGGACAGCCTGCAGGACCTGCTGCTCGAGATGGCCGAGGTCCGTGGAATGACGGTTGTTCTCGACGTTTAGCGAGCCATGCCACCACAGCCAGGGCGTGGCGTGCCGGCTCGCCCCGATCGGCCATCCGGCCTATTTCACCCCAGCAAGTTGCGCGCCGTGCGCATGAAGATCTTCGACCCGATCGGGATCAAGTCGTCGGGGAAATCATAGTCGGGATTGTGCAGGGCAGGGTGGCGCTCGCCGGCGCCGAGGAAGAACATCGCCGACGTCGCGCTGTGGCCGAACAAGCCGAAATCCTCCGAGGCACGCATCGGCAGGGCCTCTTGCGTGTGTGCGACGCCCTCTTCGTCGAGGGCGCGTTGGAGATGCTCCACCGCGTCCGGCGCGTTGACGCTGGCGACGAAGATCTCGTGGTAGTCCCAGCTTGCGGACAGGCGATGCTGGCCGGCGATCTTCGTGACCAGCGCTTCCGCGGCGGCGCACAGATCCGCCATGCGCTCGTCGCGCCTGGTGCGCAGCGTCGCCCAGACCTCGGCGTGGGCGGGCGCGATGCCGAACACGGCCTCGCCCATCTCGGCGTGGGTCACGGTGACCATGCCGAAATCGTCGTCGGCGAACGTTCCGTGCCCGAGCGCGGGCAGGGCAGGCATCAACGCGCTGATCGCCGGCATCGGCGAAATTCCGGTCTCGGGCATGGAGGAATGCGCGGTCTTGCCCTCCAGCACGATGCGCATGCCGCGCGAGGCGCAGTTGACCACGCCGGGCTTGAGCCGCACCTCGCCGAACGGCACGCCGGGCAGATTGTGCAGCGAGAAGGCGAAATCGGGCGCGATCTCGCCGAAGCGGGGATCGGCCACCACCCCGGCGGCGCCATTGCCGGTCTCTTCCGCCGGCTGGAACATCAGCACGATGCGACCGCTTGCAGGCCGCTCGCGCCCGAGCTGGCGTCCGAGCGCCGCCAGGATCGCGGTGTGTCCGTCATGGCCGCACATATGCGACTTGCCCGGCACGCGCGAGGCATGCGGCACGCCGGACAGTTCCTCGATGGGCAGCGCGTCGAGTTCCGAACGAAACAGGACGGTTGGTCCGTTTTTGCCGCTGTCGTAGACGGCCGCGACACCATGTCCGCCCAATCCGGTCAGCACCTTGTCGGGATTGGTATCGGCGAGGAAGTCGACGACGGCTTTCGCCGTCTTTTCCTCCTCGTTCGAGATTTCCGGCTGCTGGTGCAACTTGCGCCGCCACTCGGTCAGCTCGACGATGTCCCGGTTGGTGAGAGTCATGATTTTGGCCTCCGCTGTATCGCTCACGACGCGCCCGATCGACCGGGCGCGTCGGAAGGATAGCTAGCGGCAAATGGCTGAAACCGCCACCGTCTGGCCTATTGATTTATCTCGGGCTCGACGAGCTTTGCCAGGTTCCGCAGCGACTCCTGCCAGCCGAGATAGCAGGCCTCGACCGGGATGACGTCGGGAATGCCGGCCTGGGTGATGTCGATCTCGGTGCCGACAGATACTTTTTTCAGGGTGACGGTCACCTGGATCTCGCCCGGCAGATTGGGGTCGTCGAACCTGTCGGTGTAGCGCAGGCGCTCACCGGGAACGAGTTCGAGATACTCGCCGCCGAAGGCATGGCTGTCGCCGGTGGTGAAGTTGCGGAACGACATCTTGAACGTGCCGCCCACCTTGCCCTCGAAGTGATGAACCGTGCAGGTGAAGCCGTTCGGCGGCAGCCACTTCGCCAGCGCGTCGGCCTCGACGAAGGCGCGATAGACTTTTTCCGGGCTGGTGGTGAGAACACGGTGCAAACGTACGGTGCCGGGCATATCATATCCTTTCATAATGCCTGTTCGATGCCCCAAGGACGAGCGGGGCCCGGCCAGTCCGACACCGGCTCCCGGAATTTTTCAGAGCCTCGGCCGCGGCCTGCGCGACTGGCTTACGCCAGTTCAGCCTGGGTTGGGACTCGATTTTGCGGCGGCTGGCCCAATCGTCGAAAATGACGAACCGGATAGCCATTATGAGGAGACTGTTTATAACGGTCGCTGAGATCGCTGTGACCAAGGGGAGACGATGCGCTACATACGTCCACTTTCAATCGAAGATGCCGTTGGCCACTTGGCCGGATCGGCCGGAACGGCGGCCATTCTCGCCGGAGGCAGCGACCTGCTGGTGAGGATGAAGGGCGGCTTCATCGAACCCGAACTGATCGTCGACATCAAGGCGATCGCGGCCTTGAGCGAAATCAGGGAAACGGCCGACGGCTTCAGCATCGGTGCGGCGGTGCCCTGCGCGGTGCTGGGAGAGAACGCGGCCCTGAAGAAGGCCTGGCCCGGCGTCGTCGAGGCGGCCAAGCTGATCGGCTCGAAGCAGGTGCAGGGACGCTGCACCATCGTTGGCAATCTGTGCAACGCCTCGCCGGCGGCCGACAGCGTGCCGGCGCTGGTGGCGGCCGGCGCCAGGGCGGTGATCGTCGGGCCCGCGGGCCGGCGCACCATTGCGGTGGAGGCGGTGCCGACCGGACCGGGCAAGACGTCGCTCGCCAAGGGCGAGATCATCGAGGCGATCCTGCTCGACAGCCAAGCGCCGCGCTCGGGCGACGCGTATCTCAGATTCATTCCCCGCACCGAGATGGATATCGCGGTGGTCAGCGCCGGCGTGAACCTGACGCTCGACGAGCAAGGTGTCGTCAAGGCGGCCCGCGTGGCGCTGGGCGCCGCCGCGCCCACGGTGCTTCTGGTGCAGGAGGCCGCCGAGGCCCTCATCGGCAGGACGCTGGATGAAGCCGCGCTCGAGCGGCTCGCCAAGGTCTGCTCCGGGGCCTGCCGGCCCATCGACGACAAGCGGGGCACGATCGAGTTCAGACGGAAAGTCGCGGGCGTGCTGGCCAGGCGGGCCGCCACGTCAGCCTACAAGCGTGCAGGAGGCAAGTGATGGCCGGTGTAGCAGTTTCAACCACGATCAACGGCGACAGCGTCGAATATCTCTGCCAGCCCGACGAGACGCTGCTCGACGTGCTGCGCGACCGGCTCGGGCTGACCGGCGCCAAGGAAGGCTGCGGCACCGGCGACTGCGGCGCCTGCAGCATCATCCTCGACGACCGGCTGGTGTGCTCGTGCCTGGTGCTGGGCGCGGAGGCGCAAGGGCGCCGCGTGGAGACCGTCGAGGGCATGGCGCATGGCGAGCGGTTGCATCCGCTCCAGCAGAAGTTCCTCGAGCACGCCGCGCTGCAATGCGGCGTCTGCACGCCGGGCTTCCTGATCGCGGCGAAGGATCTTTTGGCCAAGAACCCCGACCCGACCGAGGAGGAGATCCGCTTCGGCCTGGCCGGGAATCTCTGCCGCTGCACCGGCTATGACAAGATCGTGCGCGCCGTCCAGGACGCGGCAAGCGTGATGAAGGGAGCCTGACGATGAATTTCGATCCGCGTTTTTCCAATCGCAATTTCGCTTCGGTCGGCACGCGTCCCATCCGTCCCGACGGCGTCGACAAGGTGACCGGCCGCGCCCGCTACGGCGCCGACTTCAACATGGCCGGCCAGCTGGTCGGGCGTGTGCTGCGCAGCCCGCACGCGCACGCCAAAATCAGGAAGATCGACACTTCGAAGGCGGAAAAGCTCGCCGGCGTGAAGGCGGTGATCACCGCGGCCGACCTGCCGGACCTCACCGACGGCGATGCCGCCATGTACGACATCCTCGACAATTGCATGGCGCGCACCAAGGCGCTCTATGACGGCCATGCGGTGGCCGCTGTCGCCGCGATCGACGCCCGCACCGCCAGGCAGGCGCTGAAGCTGATCGAGGTCGACTACGAGGTGCTGCCGCATGTCACCGATGTCGACGAGGCGATGCAGCACCATGCGCCGCTGATCAACGAGACCATCTTCACCGAGGGGCTGGAGGAAAAGCCGGTCAAGCCGTCCAACGTCACCAAGCGCAGCCAGTTCGGCCATGGCGACGTCCATCAGGGCTTTGGCCAGGCCGACTTCATCGTCGAGCGCTCCTTCAAGACCGAGCAGACGCACCAGGGCTATATCGAGCCGCATGCCTGCGTGGCCAATGTCAGCTCCGACGGCACGGCGGACCTGTGGGTCTGCACTCAAGGCCATTTCGTCTACCGCCAGCACTGCGCCCAGCTGCTGGGCATGGAGGCCTCGAAGCTGCGCGTCACCTCCTCCGAGATCGGCGGCGGCTTCGGCGGCAAGACCCATGTCTGGGCCGAGCCGGTGGCGCTTGCGCTGTCGCGCAAGGCCGGCCGGCCGGTGAAGCTGGTGATGACCCGCGACGAGGTGTTCCGCGCCTCGGGCCCGACCAGCGCCACCTCGATCGACGTCAAGATCGGCGCCCGCAAGGACGGCACGATCACCGCCGCGGAAGCGACGCTGCGCTACACCAGCGGCCCCTATGCCGGCACCTGGGCCGAGATCGGCGCCATGACGGCGTTCGCCTGCTACCGGCTGGAGAACGTCAAGACCGTCGGCTTCGAAGTGCTGGTCAACCGGCCGAAGACCGCGGCTTACCGCGCGCCGTCGGCGCCGATGGCGGCCTTCGCGGTGGAAAGCGCCGTCGACGAGCTCGCCAAGGAGATCGGCATGGACCCGGTCGATTTCCGCATCAGGAACGCGGCGCAGGAAGGCACGCGATCGTCCTACGGCCCGGTCTATGGCCCGATCGGCATCGGCCCGACGCTGGAGGCGGTGAAGAACCATGCGCACATGAAGGCGCCGCTGGGTAAGAACCAGGGGCGCGGCATGGCCTGCGGCTTCTGGTTCAATTTCGGCGGTCAGACCTGCACCGACCTCAACATCGGCATGGACGGCTCGGTCTCGCTTGCCGTCGGAACCGTTGACGTGGGCGGTTCGCGCGCCTCTCTGTCGCTGGTGGCGGCGGAGGAGCTCGGCATCGATTATTCGCAGGTCAAGGCCGTCGTCGCCGACACCTCCAGTCTCGGCTACAACGACATGACGGACGGCAGCCGCGGCACCTTCTCCTCCTCCATGGCGACCATCTCGGCCGCCCGCAACGCCATCAAGGTGCTGCGCGAGCGCGCCGCGCAGATGTGGGACATTTCCGTCGACGACGTGGTCTGGGAACAGGGCCATGCGGTGGCCAAGGGCGAGAAGCACGGCAATCTCGGCAAGCTGTCGCTGAAGGAGATCGCGGCGCAATCCGGCAAGACCGGCGGGCCGATCGCCGGCCATAGCGAACTCGTCGCCGACGGCGCCGGCGTCTCCTTCGCCACCCATATATGCGACATCGAGGTCGACCCCGACACCGGCTCGACCAGGGTGATCCGCTATACCGTGGTGCAGGATGCCGGCAAGGCGGTGCACCCGACCTATGTCGAGGGCCAGTACCAGGGCGGTGCCGCGCAAGGCATCGGCTGGGCGCTCAACGAGGAGTATATTTACGGCAAGGACGGGCGGCTGCAGAACGCCGGCTTCCTCGACTACCGCATCCCGGTCTGCTCCGACCTGCCGATGATCGACACGCAGATCCTGGAAATTCCCAACCCCAACCACCCCTATGGCGTGCGCGGCGTCGGCGAGACCTCGATCGTGCCGCCGCTGGCGGCGATCGCCAATGCGGTCTCGAACGCCGCCGGCGTGCGCATGACCCACATCCCGATGTCGCCGCCGCGCATCCTGGCGGCGATCGAGGCGGAACGGGAAGGCTGATGGTGCAAGTGACGCTCTGGGGGGCGCTTGCCGCGACCGCCGGAGGCCAGAGCAAGGTCGAGGTCGAGGCCAAGGACATCAGGGAGCTGTTCAGGAAACTGGCTGAACAGTATCCCGGCCTCGAGCCGTTGATCGATAGGGGGATCGCGGTGGCGATCGACGGGGTGATTTATCGGGATACGTGGGGGAAGAAGCTGCCGCCGGGGGCGGAGATTTTTCTGTTGCCGCGGTTGGCTGGGGGGTGAGGGGAAGGCGCCTCGCTGCGATCGCTTAGCATCGAACGTCTTGCCCGCGGGTTCCTTCCTCGGGGACTTTCGTACGCCTGCCGGCGCCCGAAACTCTTCGCGGAAGCGGACGGGCGGCTATAGGATGACAAATTAAGATTGTTGCCGTTAAAGATCACACCATAGAGGCGGGGGATTTCGTGAATGGCGGGGAAACTTGAGGCAATACGCTTCAAACAATGGCTCCCAGAATGGGGCCAATTCGACTTTGACCCAAGTCAGCATCGGCGCAAGCCCGAAGAGCATATCCTGCTCTTTTCAATGCCGGCGGTCCAATTGCGAGCCCTAAGTGGTGTATATCGGCGAACCCGCGATCATGAGGGCGGCGAGGGCCTTCAGCGGCTCCACGACCCCAAGCGGTCGGCTGCAATTCGCGACTTCGTTCGCTTCGGCCATCCCTATAGCAGCCTTCCGATCGCGGCTCGTAATGAAGCCTCTGCCGCTATGCGCAAGCCCGGATGGTTGCCGACCGCCATTGTCGTCAACATCCTCACGGCAAACGACGAGCGACGTGGTCGGAAGGTTGCCGCTTCCGACCTTGTCTCGATCAGCAATGATGGAGGAAACCGCGCCGAGCTAACGCTGCCTTATTTCGACCGCCTCGAGCAATGGACGCCCACGGACCTCGAGCCGTTTGAGGTAATCGACGGCCAGCATCGGCTATGGGCATTCGATGAAGCACTCAAAGATGGCAGCTTACCAGGCGATTTTGAACTCCCTGTCGTTGCCTTCACCGGTCTTGATGTCGGCTGGCAGGCCTATCTGTTCTGGTCGATCAACGTATCGCCCAAGCGCATCAATCCCAGCCATGCCTTTGATCTTTTTCCGCTATTGCGCTCCGCTGAATGGCTTGAGACATTGTCGGACTTGCGCATCTATCGTCAGGCGCGAGCGCAGGAACTGACGGAAATCCTCTATACCCAGCCGGAAAGTCCCTTCCACAATCGCATCAACATGTTGGGCGAGTCATCGAGAACTGCACCTCCTGGCGCAGGCGTCACTCAGGCCGGCTGGGTCCAGGCAATTACCACGAGTTTTCTCTCGACAGGCAGCGGGCGATCGGCAAACGGTCTCTTCGCCGCCGAGATCACACCTGTGATGGGACCGCTCCCTTGGTCTCGCCCCCAACAGGCTGCCTTCCTTATCGCGTTGTGGACGGCGATCCGCGAGGCGATCTTGCAGATCAAGCATGACTGGGTTGAGCAACTCATCCGGCCAAACGGGCAAGAATCCCTCGACAATGATCCAGCAGAAGCCTTCACCGGCAATCGGACGATGCTCAACCAGGAGCAAGGTGTACGCGGTGTCCTTGCTGTTGCCAACGAAATCTTCTTCTCACTCGCACAGATGGGGCCCGAACTCTTCGAATTTGAAACCAAGATCGTGGCAGGCACAGCAACCACACCTGAAGATGTATCGATTGCGCTGGGCGAACTGGAAGGCTCTGACCTCCTAGAGCGGATCGGGGATTTCGGGTCAGCGATTGCGGGTTTTGATTGGCGGTCCGCCGACGCGCCCGGACTGAGTGACGACCAGCGCATGCTCAAGCGTGCGTTTCGCGGCAGCAGCGGCTATGTAGCGCTGCGAGAGCAGCTTTTTCGGCATCTTGCCGCCGGTTCGAAGGAGATAGCGGAGGTCGCCGAAGAAGCTCTTGGACGGCTTTCCTGACATGACAGCCCAGTTGAACGCTGCCGACAAGGCGATTCTGGCGCTTGCCGATCCGAATGTCGTTATTAATGCCCTAAGTCGATTCCGAGCCCAGGCATGTCCGCCCTGGCTTCCTGCGGCACACCCATACCCCGATGGCGCCCCTCCCGCAGGAGCGGCCGCCTTTGCTGCTGTATCTGGCGCGGACATGCTCGAAATCATTGCTGTCCGAGGTCCGCTCCATGCTATCGACGGCTGGAGTTATCTGGGCAGAGCTTTTTCGTCCTTGCTGAGCGGTCAGGCACACGCCGCTCGCCATTTGTCCTACTATGCTGAACTGCGAGCAGCGCTGTCCATTCTGGCCAGTTCGGGAATTGGCGTATTCAATAGGCGAAACGCAGCCATTGATGCAGCGGGTGTGGTCCATATCATGTCCCCACACACGACACATGACATGGCATGGCTTGCGTTGGTCGAATGGTCCGTCGATTCCTCCAGCTTGGAGCGGCTGATCAAACCTATACGGCTGGCGGGAGCATCCCTGCTCGATCCCTTTCGTGAATTCTTTCCTGCTCAGGCCTCCACTGTTGCAGGTGAACTGATGACCGAATGGGGGTTCGACCTCCAACAAGGAGCAGTAGACCGGGATCAGCGCAACTGGTCCAGCTATCAGCCAACGGCCCTCGGCCCCCTTCTAACGACGCCGGAGCAAGACTCGGCTTTCTTAAGGATGTTCTGGAATGCGTGCAGACCCAACGGCGTTGAGCTCGAACGGCACCTGCTGCGCATTCTCTTAGAGCGGGAGGCGAGGTCTCACGGCCTGGAGCTATACGAGTATCCCCATAGCCATGCGAGACTGCAGGAAAGCACCAAGGCTGTGGTTCCGTTCGATTTCCTGACACGGGTTAACGAGCCCGTCGACCATGACTTTCTCATCCAGCTCGCCAATCGCGAGCTGCCCGCACCGCCGTATCCAATGATGTGTCGCGCAGGCCTTCTCCTCACGCTGGCGACGGGCATGGCTGAGGAAAATCTGCGCGCCGCAGGTGTTCAGCCTGTCGACCATTTTAATAACTGGTGGCAGGAATTCGGTGTGAATCATGGTCTGTGGCGTCCGGGTCAGCCGCCGGCAACAACCTCTGATCTCTGGGATGATATTGATGTCGCGCTTGAGGAGAGTGCTGGGGCGCCCACAGGCCATCGACATGAGTGGCTTTCGAAGCTAGCAGGCAACGCCATGCGGATGTGTGAAACAGAACGAGTCGCCCTATGGGGCCTCTTCCAGTGAAATATATGGGATCGAAACGGGCGATGCTCGGCAACGGTCTCGGCGAGGCGCTTGGTCGCTCGCTGGTCGAGGCCGAACGCGTCTTTGATCTCTTCACAGGATCCGCCGCGGTTGCCTGGTATGTCGCCGAACAGTACGGAAAGGAAGTCCTTGCGTGCGACCTTCAGATCTATTCGGCGGTCCTTGCAGCCTCCGTCATAGAGCGCACGTCGTCCATTACTGACCGGGGTTGGGTCGAAAGCTGGGTGCATCGCGCCCGCGGCTTTATCTCCGCACATAGGCAATGGCAGGACATCAAGGAACTGCAGGCTTCACTAGGTAAGGTCCCTGTGTCCGAGGCTGCATCGAATGCTCGCTCCATCGACTTTGGTGTGAAATTTCCGGTCAGCAGAGCTTATGGAGGCTATTACTTCTCCCCCTGGCAGTCGGCATGGATCGACGCATTACGCGCAACCATACCCGAAGCCGAAGACCTACGAAATCTCGCGCTCGCCGCTCTTATCCAAGCCGCTAGCCGCTGCGCTGCCTCGCCGGGACACACCGCTCAGCCGTTCAAGCCCAATGAAACCGCGGGCCGTTTCCTTATCGAAGCCTGGCAAAGAGACCTTCCAACAATTGTCCGGACACGCGTCGACGATATCGCTCCTCGCAAGGCCGGGAAGAAAGGCCGGGCCTACTGTATGGGTGCCAATGAACTCGCTGAAGCGGCACGGCCAGGAGACCTTGTCTTTCTTGATCCTCCTTATTCTGGGGTGCATTACAGTCGTTTCTATCATGTACTCGAGAGTATCGCTCGCGGCGAGGTTGGTGACGTCTCGGGCGCAGGGCGCTACCCTGAAAAGAGCGAGCGTCCTATCTCAGAATTTTCTATGCTGACCACTTCTCGGCGAGCTTTTGATGATCTACTAGCCATCCTCGCTCGGAAAAATGCCAACGTCATCATCACCTTTCCAGCGGGAAAAGCATCCAACGGTCTCAGCGGGGACGATGTTAAGGCTCTTGCCGCAGACCATTTTCGGATAGAGGAAGCTAAGGTTTCCTCGCGTTTTTCGACCTTGGGAGGCGATCTCAAGCATCGAGCAGCACGCCAAGAAGCCGATGAGCTCATCCTGACCTTATCGGCAGGTGCTGTTTATTGAGTGAGAGCCTAAGGATTAGCCGATTTGTGACCGGTCAACCATGGGGCTGTCTGTGATCTGCATCGCCCGCCTTCGCTAGCTATCGTGTTTTGAATGCTAGAGACTTTACCGAGGATCGCGACATAACTAGAGGAAATCAAGGTGAGTGCCAGAAGGGACCAGATAACGATCCTTAAGTACTTACATCACCGCTTAGCTGGCGGAGACACACGGTACTGCACCATACCGACGATCAGGAAAAACACTGGGCTCGAGAAACCTAATCAATACATATTGTCTCTGACGGATGACCTGGAGTCCGCAGGCTTGGTTATCACGCGTCAGGCATACCAGATGTCCGGCGGTAGATTATTTCAGATTACCGCCGCTGGGTTCGATGCCGTGGAGCAGGCAGATATTCCGGTCAGCGTAGACAGCGCGGCCTGGACTGGCCGTTTTAACTTGTCAGAGCATCAAAAGTCTGAGATCCGGCGAATTCTTAGGGAGATGCGGGTAGTCATCGAATCAGCCAAGCTTTCAAACGCCCGTACCGCTAATGCCATGGCATTGATAGAGTCGGCCGAAAAGCTGATCGAAACCCCAGACCCACTCTGGCCCGAGATTATGCGTCTCTTGCGCTCTCCTGCTCTCGCCGGAGTAACGGGAATCGCCGGCCTTTTGATGGCCATCGTGCAGATCGTGATGGCGGCAGCAAGTTCATAACTACGCATTCTAGCAGCCTGGCGAGCGACCGCTTTCGGAGACTCGCCATGACATTCTAATGGCCATTTTGGACGCAAAACAGCCATTCGCGCGCCACATGCGTATCAGTAGCCGCTTCGATGATGGTACTGCTGTAGCTGTGGAGTCTCGAATACGTTTGCGGCACAAACGCGCCTGAATTTCCGACGTAAGTAGACCGCTGCCATACATCAATCGGACGTCCGCTTGTGGAGCGAGACCGCGATCAACTGAACGACCGACAAGCGGCGCATCTTGTCCATCAATCCTCAAACGACGAGGGGCAATGGCTGGCGGTGGGTCCACCCAAATTCGCAGGGCATTGCGTGATGCCGCTCGGTGCGCTTCTATCCTGCCGGGGCATAGTGGGGGGTCATCATTTGTCTGCCAGGAACGAAACGTCCACCGGCCACGAAGCGAGCGAGGCCGGTTGGCTCGATCTTCATTTCGAATCGTCGCGGCCCGAATATGAGGCGGCCTTGCTCGACGCCGGCATCCGCCCGGGCTGGCGCGTGCTCGATGCCGGTTGCGGCAGCGGCGGCTTCCTGCCGCTCATCGCCAGCGCCGTCGGCCCCTCCGGCTTCATCGCCGCGCTCGACCTCGCGCCCGAAAACATCGCCCGGGTCGAGGCGCTCGCGGGCACGCTGTCCGAGCCGCCGGACATTGCCACGCATGTCGGCAGCATCCTGTCGCTGCCATTCGCCGACGCATCGTTCGATTGTGTCTGGTCCGGCAATGTCATGCAGTATCTGACGCCGGCCGAGTTCGAGCTTGCCGTCGGCGAGGCCAGGCGCGTTTTGAAGCCGGGCGGCATCTTGGCGGTCAAGGATTTCGATTCGACCATCCTGCAGATCCTGCCCATGGACCGGGCGCTGCTGGCGCGCTTCATGGCAGCCAGGTTGCAGGGATTTCGCGAGCGGGGCGTGCTCGGCACCGATTGCGGTTCGACGCTTCCGGCGCGCCTGCGCCAGGCAGGCCTGCAGGTCGTCAGCCGCAAGGGCTGGCTGGTCGAGCGCTGGGCGCCCGCGCCTCGCTTCACGCGCGACTATGTTGCCGACCTGCTGGCCTATTTCGCCAGCGTCGCGCCGAGCTATGCCCTGCCTGATGCCGACCAGGCCTATTGGCGGGAGCTGAAGGAGCGGCCGGATCGCCTGCTCGACGATCCGGATTTCTGCTACCGCGAATTCTTCGTCATGGCGGTTTGCCGGACGTAACGCTCCGCCGCGACGGCCGAAGCCGCGGCGCGGCGCCAGGCCGCAGGCAAACCCTGTTCCGAGATCGAGACTGAGCCAAGCCGCATTCGCCAGCTCTCCACTCAACTGGCCGGCTTTCGAGCGAATTTCTTCGCGAACCGTTAATTCGGCCGTGCTGTTAATAAGCATCTGCTAATGAACTGGTTCGCGCGGGGGTACGCAATGACCAAGAATCTCGGCAATGCACGCTATGTGCCGCCAAAGGAGCAGCAAGGCTCGGTCCTCGGCAAGGTCGCGCCGGCGCTGTTCCCGCTGGCCGTGGTGGCGCTGGGCTATATGATCGGCAGGCAGTTCTTCGGCCTATAGGCTCCGCCATCAGGCTCCGGTTTCGGCCGCGGCCTCGGGCCTTGCTTCGGCGCGGATGCGATCGCTTGCCACGAGCACGACGGGGCAGGCGACGGCGGCCAGCACCGCCATTGCGGTGTCGCCGAAGAACAGTTCCTCGCCCGGCCGCTGCGTGACGCCCATCACCACCATCGCCGCCCCCTTGGCCACTTCCCTGGCGATCGCCTTGTCGGGCGTGGCGCGGGCGCGGATGGCGGTGTCGACGGCGACGCCGTAGCGGTCGGCGAGATCGACGACATCCTTGAGCACCGCCTCCTCGCGACGATGCGAAACGGTGCCTTGCCGGGCGCCTTTGCGCGCCTGCGAGACATAGAGCACCTTGACCCGCGCCCGGTGC
The DNA here is from genome assembly GCF_006442375.1 of Mesorhizobium sp. B2-2-4. Classification (NCBI taxonomy): domain Bacteria; kingdom Pseudomonadati; phylum Pseudomonadota; class Alphaproteobacteria; order Hyphomicrobiales; family Phyllobacteriaceae; genus Mesorhizobium; species Mesorhizobium sp. B2-2-4. Next base: position 198,231 of record NZ_VFWB01000005.1, read on the forward strand.
GGCCGTGCCAGCGCCAGGGCGAAATCGGCGGCGCGGCGCGACACTTCCGTGCCGTTGACGGGAACGAGGATGGTGGTTCCGGCGCGCAGCACCGGCATCTTGCCCCCGGCGCCGGCACCGTTCAGCACCAGGCAGAGCGGACCGTCGAAGCCGCTGGTCATGTCGTTCAGCGCCTCGGTGAACGAGCCCTTCTCGGTCAGCATGGCCTCGAGCCCGACCAGCAGCAGGCCGTAGCCCTTGCGCGCCTCCTCGGCGATCGTTCGTGCGGTGGCCTCGCGTTCGCTGCGGGCGGTCAGATGCACCTTCTCGACCGGCGTGTCCTCGGCCTTGCTCACCGCCTTGGCGCTCCGGGCGGCACCCTTCTTGACCTCCTTCAGCGCGCGCTCCGGGCCCTTGTCGCGGGCCGGGCCGGCAAGCCTGCCGTCCTTGAGGTGGAGAAGCGTGGTCGGCATGCCGCTGCCGCCGCCGACCAAGCCGGCGAGATAGGCGGTGAACTTGCCGACCGGGCTGTCGTCGACCAGCAGCAGCAGCCGCTCCAGCTTGGAGACGAAGCCGCGCTCGTCGAGCAGCTCGCGGTCGACGCGCTGCTTCTCGGCGTCTTCGACGGGCAGCCGGCCGAGCGCCCAGCGCAGCATGGGCGGCATGGCGAGCGTGGTGATGACAGCCATGGTCACGATCATGGTGAACAGATTGTGGGACAGGATGTTCATCGACAGGCCGATCGAGGCGACGATGACCTCGGTCGAGCCGCGCGCGTTCATGGCGCTGCCGACGGCGGTCGCCTCCTTCAGCGTCATGCCGGCGAAGCGGCCGCCGATGAAGGCGCCGCCGAACTTGCCGATGCTGGCGATGAGCACCAGCGCCAGCGTCAGCAGCGCCAGCGTCGGGTCGGCGAGCACGGTGAGGTCGGCCGAAAGCCCGGCCATGCCGAAGAAGATCGGCATGAACAGCGCCGTGATGACGCCGCGCAGCTGGCTCTCGATGTGGCTGGACAGGATCGGGGATTCGCCGACCAATATGCCGGCGACGAAGGCGCCGAGCACGGTATGGACGCCGATCAGGTTGGTGATCAGCGCCATCACGCCCATGATGATCAGGATGACCGATATGACGGCGTATTCGCTGCGGAAGGAATCGTTGCTCCAGCGGATCAGCGTGAACACCAGCCGGCGGCCGATGGTGAAGGAGAACACCATGAACAGCGCCACTTCGGCCACCGTGACCACCAGCGGCACGATTTGAAGGCTGCCATTGGTGGCGATGCCGAAGGTGACGGCGATGATCAGCCAGCCGATTGTGTCCTCGATGATGGCCGAGGAGATGATGACCTGGCCGAGATTGCGGCGCATGAAGTTCATCTCGCGCACCACCATGGCGACGATCTTGACCGAGGAGATCGACAGGGCGGTGCCGAGGAAAAGCCCGGCGACGACGCGCTCGCCGGGGTCGGGCAGCAGCGTGCCGGGCAGGACTTGCGCCAGCGCGAAACCGCAGGCAAAGGGCACGACGACGCCGGTGACCGAGATCGAAAAACACGCCGCGCCCACCCGGCGCACCAGGCGCAGGTCCGTCTCCATGCCGGTGAGCAGCAGGAGCAGCAGGACGCCGAGTTGGGAGACCGCCTCGATCATGCTCTTCTGCGCCGGGTCGGTCGAGAAGATCAGCTGCTGCGCATCCGGCCAGAGCCAGCCGAACAGCGAAGGCCCAAGCAGGATGCCGCCGATCAGCTGGCCCATGATCGCCGGCTGGCCGTAGCGCTGGAAGATTTCGCCGAGGCCGCGCCCGACCAGAAGCAGAAGCACGATCTCGGCGACGAAAACGCCCTCCGCCGAGCCGCCCATGCCCGCGGCGTGGCTGCTTGCCTGGGCTGCCCAGGCCGGGCACGGCGAGGTAAAGGCGGCGAAAAGGATGAGAATGGCAGGAAGAAATCCCGTTTGCGGCCAGTGCCTAGTCATCCAACCCCTCAACGCGGATCAAGTCCGCTGCGCATAAACGTGCAATGCCGCGCAAGGTTGCGGCGGGTCGGGCCAATCTGTTCGGGCCAATCTGTTGGGGTAAGTGCCGACATAAAAGACAGCCCTCTTCTCCCCGTCTCTATACGGGGAGAAGGTGCCGGCAGGCGGATGAGGGGCAGCGCCGACATGGGAGAAATACAGGATCCAGATGCTATTTGCCGAAAGCTTGGCGCCGCCCCTCATTGTCCTGCCGGACATTTCTCCCCGTATAGTGACGGGGAGAAAGGCCCATGCCGGCTGGACGCCGCCCGCGGATTGCTTCGCCAATTGTCGGCGTAGCGGCCGCGATCGGCGATCTAGCCCGACTTCTTGGCGCCGCCCGGCAAAGCACCTTCAGGCGGCGGCTCCGGGCCGAAGACGCTGCGGCCGCCGAGCAGGTGCGACTGGTCGAACTCGCCGGCGACGATCTCCTTCAGGCTCGGGCCGGTGACGTAGCGCTCCAGTCGCCGCGCCTGGCCGTCGAGCCGCTGCAAGGCGGCAAGCTCCTCCTCGCGGCCGAGCTTGGCCTTGGCGACCGCCGACTTCATGACGGCGATGGTTTCGTCATAGACCTTCAGCGGCACCGGAAAGGGATGCCGGTCCTTGCCGCCATGCGCCAGCGAGAAGCGCGCCGGGTCGGAAAAGCGGCACGGCGCGCCATGCACCACCTCCGCCACCATTGCCAGCGCCCGCACCGTACGGGCGCCGACGCCCGGCACCAGCAGCAATTCGGGAAAATCTGTCGGGCCGCTCTCGATGGCGGCGGAGATGTTGCCGTGCAGCCGGCGCATGACGATGTCGCTTTCGCGCACGTCATGGTGCGCCGGCATGACCAGATTGGGCAGCATTGGCTGTGCGTTGTCGCGCTTTGCCGAAGCCGTCGCGGGCTCGATGGCGGCGAATTCGTGCACGATCCGGTCGGGACCGAGCTGGCGCAGAAGATCGAGCTGGCCGCTGCGCGAGGCCTCGGCGCGATGGTCGGTGAGGTTGACGATCTCGCCCTGCCGCTCGCCCTCGATGGCCGCGTGCGGCTGGTCGACGAAACTCTTCAGCCCTTCCGACAGCCAGTGGTAACGGCGCGCCTGCCTTCTGTCGCCGTTCATGCCTTGCTGGACGACCACCCAGCGGCTGTCGTCAGTGACGATGAAGCCATGCAGATAGAGATCGAAACCGTCCTGCACGGCGGCGCTGTCGACCTTGGCGACCAGGCGGCTGGCGGTGGCAAGGGCCGCGCCGTCGAAGCCGACACGTTCGCCGATCATCTCCAGCTCATGCGGCGTCTTGCGCGAATGAGCGCCGCGGCCGCCGCAGACATGGATGCCGAGCTCGCCCGACAGCGGCGTCAGCCCGCGCTTCAGCGCGCCGATGACGCTGGTGGTGATTCCGGACGAATGCCAGTCCATGCCCATCACCGCACCGAAGGACTGGAACCAGAAGGGATGCGCCAGGCGGCGCAGCAGCTCGTCGCGGCCATAGTGGTGGACGATCGCCTGGCACAGCACCGCGCCGAGCCGCGTCATGCGGTCGCCCAGCCATTTCGGGACCCGTCCGCCATGCAGCGGCAGGTCGGCGCTGCCGCTTCGCTGCGTCACTTGTTTCGATGCTCCGTGGCCGGCCGCCCAGAGGCCGGCTCTCTCCCTCTAGATGGCATCCATGCGGCTATTTTCCAAGCCGGCACACAGGCGCTCATTCGCGGTTTGATTCAGGATGGCGCCTCACCCGGTTGTTCGCAAAGCGTTTTTGTCTGTTGGCGGGCTAGACATGCACGTCTCCGAAGGAGAGTTCGCCGTTGTCGTCGGGCGTCAGTAAGGCGACGGCCAGCAGGCCGGCAAAGAGGATGGCGACCAGCGTGACGATGACCAGGCCGGGCACGGGACCCAGGGCGGCGGCGCTGACGGCCTCGCGCAATGTGCCGACGAAACCCACCGGCGCGGCCCGATCGAGCAGGCTCGGCGTCGACAGTTTGAGGATCCAGGCGAGCAGCAGGATCAGCATCATATGGATGTAGTTGCGGCGCAAACGGCGCGCCAGCGCCACCCGCTGCGAGACCAGGAATTTCGGCGTGCGCAGGCTTTCGCCGACGATCAGCAGCCAGTCCGAGGCGAAGTCCGGCTGCGGCGAGAATATCTGCGCGAAATAGTGGCGCTCGAACTGGCGCACGCGGGCGCGGTAGACATCGAAGAAGCGGTAGCGCCGCGCCTCGATCCACAGCAACAGCAGCACCAGCAGCATGGCGAACAACAGCACGCCGTGGTGGGCACTGGCCGTCGACAGCGACACCGACAGCATCGCGGCCACGACGGTGATCGCCCAGTTGCTGGTCCTGTCGATACGGTCGCGCCATCCCGCCATGCGCGCAATCTCGGCGCGATGGAAATGCGACATCACGGTGACCATTTCGCTGGGCGAAAGCGTCCTGCCGATGGGCGTTGCCGGCGCATCGTTCATAGTTCCCTCCCAACCCAATGAAACGCGTGGAAGGCGATCTCGTTCCGCCGGCGGCGGATGGCGCCGACCCAGGCGGACTTTCGGCCACTTCTGTCGCGACGGCGGTGCGCCGAGGCTTTTCAAACGCTTGGGCAGGTCCGCTCAGCTTCTGAGTCAGCGTCCGAGTGGCCCTGGCTCTTGAGAATCCCTTTGCCTTGGGCAACATGGCGGCAAGGCTGGAGTACGAAGATGAACAGTCCGATATCCGCCGCACGTTCACAGTCCACGTCGCGAGCCGCGGCGATGGCGCTGACGGAGGCGCTGGTCGCCCGCACCTTGCGCGCGGTCGAGGATGCCGGGCCGACGCCGGGTATGGTCTACATGACCGATGCCGACTATGCGCGTTTCAGCGACGAAATCCTGGCCGATGCGCCGGCCGGGCCGCTGAAACTGTTCGCCTATGGCTCGCTGCTGTGGAAGCCGGCGGGCGAGGTAAGGGGCGGCGAGCGCGCGGTGGCGACCGGCTGGCACCGCTCCTTCTGCTTCACCGTGCAGCGGTTTCGCGGCACGATCGAGCAGCCCGGCCTGATGATGGCGCTCGACCGTGGTGGCCAATGCCAGGGCATGGTGTTCGAGATCGCGGAGCCGGTTGCCGACAATCTCGAGGCGCTGCTGCGCCGCGAGATGACCATCCTGCCCGCCGTCAACGTGCCGCGCTGGCTGCGGGTCAGGACCGAGGGCGGCATGTGCCGCGCGCTCGGCTTCGTCGTCGATCCCGCCAATGCGCGCTATGTCGGCAGGCTGGACAAACGGGCGATCGCGGCGACGCTGGCCCGGGCCGCTGGCCATTGGGGCTCGGGCGCGCAATATCTGTTCGAGACCATCCGCCACCTCGACGCCTGCGGCATTCGCGATCGCAACCTGTGGCAGTTGCAGGCGCTGGTGGCCGAGGAGATCAACCGCGTCCACGCCACGGCTTAGCGATCGGCGTCCCAGCGCAACGCGATCCGGAAGTTTCCAGACGCTTTCCCGCCCCTCCAAATCTTCCGCTTGACGAATACATATCCCGACGGTTATACGTCCATCAATAGCCAACGGGTTATCGATTAAATGCCGGATGCTCATGATGCGCTCTTCAGGACGCTCGCCGACCCGACGCGGCGCGCCATCTTCGAACGGCTGTGCCGCCAGGGAGAGCAGACGGTGGGAGCGCTGACGATCCAGTCGGGGGTCTCGCAGCCGGCCGTGTCGAAGCATCTTGGCGTGCTGAAGCAGGCCGGGCTGGTGCGCGACCGCCATGAGGGCCGCCAGACGCATTACAGCGCGCAGCTCGGCGCGCTGGCGCCGCTGATGGACTGGACGCGTGAGATGGCCGGGTTCTGGGAAACCCGGTTCGACGATCTCGAGGATCTGCTCAAAAGGATGGACCAGTGAACGACACTGCCGCCGACACCCGCACTGTCGTCGTCGAGCGGCAGATTTCGCATCCGCCGGAAAAACTCTGGCGCGCACTGACGCAACCGCATCTGATTGAGGAGTGGCTGATGAAGAACGATTTAAATCCGGTCGTGGGCCATCGCTTCAACCTCAGCACCGCCTGGGGCGGCGTGCTGGATTGCGAGGTGCTTGCCGTCGAGCCGCACAAGACGCTGTCCTACACTTGGAACCTCGCGCACCAGGACCCGGCCTTCGATCTCAGGAGCGTGGTGACCTTCACGCTCACCCCGACGCCCGCCGGGACCCATCTGCGCATGGAGCAGTCCGGTTTCCGGCCCGAGCAGAGGCGGGCCTATGGCGGCGCCAAGATGGGATGGCCGAAATTCCTGGAGAAGCTGGAAGAGCTCCTGGCACGGACGGACTGAAATCCGCCAGGCGGGGTTCATGGCAAGGCTGTTCGAAGACGGCCGCCGCAACAAAACCTATGGAGGACATGCGATGAAGATCAAATTGACCCGCGTCTATGTGGACGACCAGGAGAAGGCGCTTGCCTTCTACACCGACGTGCTGGGCTTCACCAAGAAGGCCGATTTCAGCAACGGGCCGTTTCGCTGGCTGACCGTGGCTTCGCCGGACGAGCCTGAGGGAACCGAGCTGCAGCTTGCGCTGAGCGACAACCCCGCGGCCAAGGCCTACCAGCAGGCCTTGTTTAAGCAGGGCCAGCCGGCGCTGATGCTCTTCACCGACGACATCAAGGCCGATCACGAGCGCATCAAGGCGCGGGGCGCGGCCTTCGCCATGGCGCCGACCGAAGTGACCGGCTCGACCATAGCGCAGCTCAACGACAGCTGCGGCAACCTCATCCAGATCACGCAGCTGGCGCGCTGGTAAGCGGCGTTTCGTTCATTTTTCAAGAGGAGGTAGCATGGATTGGAACAAATGGGTCCGGCAAACGCATCGCTGGCTATCGATCATCTTCACGGGGACTGTCCTCGCCAACTTCGTCGCCATGGGCTTGGGGCAGCCGCCTGCCTGGGTGGTCTATTCGCCGCTGCTGCCGCTTTTCCTGCTGCTGTTCAGCGGCCTCTACATGTTCGTGCTGCCATACGCCGCCAAGCGGCTTAACGGGCGGCAGCGCGCGAGCCAGTAAGGACGGGATGGATGGTGAAGAGGCAGGGGCAATCAGCCAAAGGCGCCGCCAGGCCAGCAACCGCCGGTCCGGTCCTGCTTTCTGGCGGCAACCCGCAGATCGCCAAGGGCGAAGGCAACGCCCCCGTGCAGGCCTATATCGCAGCCATGCCGGACTGGAAGAGCGAGGTCGGCGGCCGTCTCGACGCGCTCATCGAGCGTGCCGTGCCTGATGTGCGCAAGGCCGTCAAATGGAACTCGCCCTTCTATGGCGTGGAAGGCGAGGGCTGGTTCCTCAGCTTTCATTGCTTCACGAAATACATAAAGGTGGCCTTCTTCCGCGGCATCTCGCTGGACCCGGTGCCGCTTGGCCAGTCCAAAAGCAAGGACACGCGTTACCTTGACATTCATGAGGACGACGAGTTCGACGAGGCCCAGTTCACCGAGTGGGTGAAGCAGGCGAGCCGACTGCCCGGCGAACGGATGTGAGATTTGCGCGCCGGGCCCGGATTTGCCGCGCGCAACAGAGCGCCTATGATCGGGCGGACGGGGCGGTGATCGCCCTCAAGGCTGAAGGAGAACGGACATGACGAAGAGCGGGTCGCCAGAAGGCAGGTCTCCTTCGCAGCTCATAGACGGCAGGATCGAGGAACTCGGCGACTGGCGCGGCGAGATGCTGAGCCGGCTGCGCGGCCTGATCCGGCAGGCCGACCCCGAGATCGTCGAGGAGTGGAAATGGCGCGGGGTCCCGGTGTGGGAGCATGCCGGAATGATCTGCACCGGCGAGACCTACAAGAACGTCGTCAAGCTGACCTTTGCCAAGGGTGCGGCGCTGCCCGATCCGTCGCGCCTGTTCAACTCCAGCCTGGAAGGAAACACCAGGCGCGCCATCGATTTCCAAGAGGGCGAGGAGGTCGACGAGGAAGCGTTCAAGGCGCTTATCCACGCCGCCGTGGCTCTGAACAAGTCAAAGGCCCGGCGATAGGCTCCGTGTGACTGGCACCGAAGAATGCGGCGGGCAGAATGAAGCCTGTCGCGCTCCTTCGCGCCCTTCTGGCCTCATCCGTCCCTCAGCCACACCAGCATCTCGCCGGGCTCGCGGTTGTCCCAGGCGAAATAGGGGATGGCGGTCAGCCGCGTCTGTCTGGCAGCGGGCGGGTCGGTGCGGTAAAGCCCGTTTTGCCAGCCCTCATCGGTGTCGGCCAGCGCTGTGGTCGAAAGCGCCACCACGCCGCCCAGCAGGTCCGGCTCGTCATGCGCCTCGATGCTTGCGGTGCGCGGCAATGCGATGCGGTGCAGGCTGCCGTCATTGTCGGTCGCCTCGACGCAGTAGATCAGCGGGCCGCGCGAGAGCGCCACGCGGCCGGCGTCCTGACGCACCTGCGGGTTGGCGTAGAGCCGTTCGATCGGCATTTCGAGATCGAGGCGGACGCTATCGCCCTTCTTCCATGTGCGCCGGATCGCCGCGTAGCCATCGCTGGTGACGTCCTCGAGCTTCATCGTCTCGCCATTGACCTTGAGCGCCGCGCCGGCGCTCCATGCCGGCACGCGCAGATGCAGGGTGAACGCGACCGGCGCCTGCGGCTCGATGGTGATGGCGACCGCGCCGTCCCAGGGGTAGCGGCTCGCCTGCGTCAGTGCTACCGGCACGCCCGCTATGTCGAAACGAGCGGTGGAATCGCCATAGAGATGGACGGCAAGCGCGTCGTCCGCCAGGCTGTAGAAATAGCTGCCGATGGAGGCCACCATGCGCCCGATATTGGGCGGGCAGCACGGGCAGCGGTGCCATTTCCATCTGTTGTGCCGGCCCCGGCTTTCCAGCGGGTTTTCGTAGAAGAACAGCGAGCCGTCGAGCGACAGGCCCGAGATCGAGCCGTTGTAGAGCGCCCGCTCCATGATATCGGCGTAGCGGGCGTTCGGCCCCATGCCGAGCATGCGGCTGGCCCAGAACACCAGGCCGACGGCGGCACAGGTCTCGGCGTAGGCGCTCTCATTGGGCAGGTCGAAATCGCTGGTAAAGCCCTCATTGTGCGCCGACGGCCCGAGCCCGCCGGTGATGTAGAGGTTCCTGCTGGTGAGATCGTCCCACAACCGGTCGAGCGCCACCCGCAAGCTGTCGTCGCCATATTCGGTGGCGATGTCGGCCATGCCGGAATAGAGATACATCGCTCTGACCGCATGACCGACGACCTTGTCCTGCTCGCGCACCGGAATGTGCGACTGGCTGTATTCATAGGTCTTGAAATGATAGGCCTTGGGATCGGTGCCGCGGGCGCGCGCCTCCTCGTCGAAATAATGCGGTTGCTGGCCGCGCTGGTCGATGAAGTATTTCGCCAGCTCCATGTATCTGTTCTCGCCAGTCACCCGCGCCAGCTTCACCAGCGCCAGCTCGATCTCCTCATGGCCGCAATAGCCTTTCTTCTTGCCCGGCTCGGGCCCGAGCACCGAGGCGATATGGTCGGCATAGCGGCACATGACGTCGAGCAGCTTGCGCTTGCCGGTCGCCTGGTAATAGGCGACGGCGCCCTCGATCAGGTGGCCGGCGCAATAGAGCTCGTGGCAATCGCGCAGATTGGTCCAGCGCAGGCCGGGTTGGATGCGCTGGTACCAGCTCGAGAGATAGCCGTCCGGCTGCTGCAGCTTTTCGTAGAGGTCGATGACGGCGTCGATCTTCTTCTCCAGCTCCGGGTTCTTGGCGCGGTAGAGCGAATAGGCCGCCGTCTCGATCGTCTTGCCCCAGTCGGAGTCCCAGAACATCTGCGTCGTCACCGTCGAGCCGGTGAAGCCGGGGGAGGCCGCCTCGTCGGGCGAAGGGGAATGGAACGGGATGACGACGCCGGGCGAGGGCCGGTCCGGATCGATCTGCTCCAGCATGCCCGCCTCGACGCAGCGGTCGTAGAGGATATCGGCGGTGCGCGCGGCGACGGCATCGGCACGGTCGCCCCAGAAGCCGTGCACGTCGACCTGCGGCACCGGTAGCGGCCGGAAGGCGAGTTTGGGCCTGGAGGCGCTGGCAGGCCTGGCAGAAGACGATGCGGTCATGAACTTACTCCATTCGATCGATCACTTGACGGCCCCGGCCATCAGGCCGCGGATGTAGAAGCGCTGCAAAGCCAGGAACAGGATCAGGCACGGCACCATCATCACGGTGACGCCCGCCTGCACCGCGCCCCAGTCGATGGCGCCGAAGCGGCCGGACTGGAGTGCGGTCATCATCACCGGCAGCGTGAACTTGGACTGGTCGGTCATCAGCACCAAAGCGGCGAGGAACTCGTTCCAGGCGCCGAGAAAGGCGAACAGCGCGATGGTGACGACGCCCGGCCAGACCAGCGGCAGCATCACCTTCAACAGCATGGTGGCGTTTCCGGCGCCGTCCATGCGCGCGGCCTCCTCGATCTCGCGCGGCACCGCGTCGAAGGCGTTGCGCATCATGAAGATCGAGAACGGCAGTTGCAGCGTCACATAGACGCCGACCAGCCCGGTCAGCGTGTTGTGCAGGCCAAGCTTGGTGAGCACCAGGAAGATCGGCGTCAGGATCGACTGGAACGGGATCATGATCGTCGACAGGATGAGGACGAAGAACAGGTCCTTGAGCGGAAATCGGAAACGCGAGAAACCGTAGCCGGCGAGCACGGAGACGACGACCGAGACCAGCACCGTCATGACAGAGACGTAGATGCTGTTCTGCGCCGAGACCCAGAGCCCGTCGCCGAAGGTGTTGAGCGTGGCGTAGTTCTCCAGCGAGAAGCCTGTCGTCGGCCAGGGCGGCAGCGGCGGCTGGCGCGCCTCCTGCGCCGGCTTGAAGGCCGACAGCGCGGCCCACACGATCGGCGCCACGAACAGCACCGAGGCGACGATGCCGGTGGAGTGCCTGACGACGCTGGCGGCGAGCTTGCCTTGAGCGGACATTGCCTGCGTCATCAGTCGACGCCCTCGGGCTTCCTCAACAGCCAGAGCTGGACGAGGCTGAGCGCCACAAGGATCACCAGCAGGACCATGGAGAGCGCCGCGCCATAGCCGAGCTTGAACGACACGAAGGACTGGTTGAAAATCCAGTACACCGCCGTCAGCGTCTGGTTGCGCGGGCCGCCGCGCAGGATGATGTAGAACTGGTCGAAGGCAAGGACCGAGCCGGCCACCGACAGGATCAGCGCCAGCGCCAGCGTGCGGCGCATCAGCGGCAAGGTGATGGCCCGGAACCTCGCGAACGGGCCGGCGCCGTCGATGACGGCGGCCTCCTGCAAATCCTGCGGGATCGATTGCAGGCCGGTCATCAGGATGATCATGGTGAAGCCGGCGACCTTCCACACCACCATGGCGATGATCGACCAGAAGGCCGGCTGGAAGGTGGCCAGAAGATTGAATTTCCTGTCGATCAGGCCGAGATTGTAGGCGGCCGGGCTGAACAGGCCGGAATCGACGTTGAGCAGCCATGACCAGAGCAGGCTCGCCGAGGCGAAACCGACCACCGCCGGCATGAAGAAGGCGGTGCGGTATAGATTGGTGAACGGGCGCGGCCGCTCGATGAAGATGGCAAGCGGGAAGGCGACGGCGAAGATCGCGATGGTGACGATCACCGTGTAATAGCCGGTGAATTTCAGCGCATTCCAGAACCTGGTGTCGCGCAGGATCGCGACGTAATTGTCGAGGCCGATGAAGGAGTGCACGCCCATCAGGGGCCAGTTGTGCAGCGACATCCACGCCGTCATGCCGAGCGGGATGACGAAGAACACCATGACCAGCGCCACGGCCGGCGCGACGTAGATGAGACCGATCCATTGCCGGCGACCGGCACCGACGAGTTTTCGGGCGCGGGGCGGGGCGGTGGTTGCTGTGATGGTGGTCATGGCTGGCCCGCTTTTCCTTCTCCCCTTGTGGGGTGAGCGGCCGGTTCGCCGGAGGCGAATTCATCGTGCCAGTGGCACGATGAAAGGCCGGCGAACACCGGGAGGCTGCGAAGCAGCGGGGACCCGGCAGAGTGGATCGGCCACCACCCGGCCCTTCGCAGGCTCAGGGCGTTCGAAGCTCGAAAAGCCAAGCAGTTGGCTTTTCGTCCGCTGCGCGGACCGCTTCTCACCCCACAAGGGGAGAAGGGGAGGCGAAGTGCGCTAGGTCCCAAGCTGTCGATGCTAGTGAGTCTTCTCAACGCGATAGCCCTGTATCTGAACCAAACAATATCCAGCCACCCGCTCAGGGAGACGGCCGGCCGGCAGGCAGGCGCCTATTTCTGCGGCGCCTGGTCTATGATCGACTGCATGGTCTCCTGCGCATTGGCGATGGCGCCGTCGACGTCGTCGCCGAAGAACACCTCGTTGACCATCTGCGTCCACGGGCCGTTGGCGGAGTTGATCAGGTCGTTGAAGACCACCGAATAGGGCGTCTTGCCCTTGGCCATGGCCTCGGCTGCGACCTGGTAGCGCGGGTCGAGGTCCTTCAGCGCGTCCTTGGCGATGTCGCCGCGCACCGGCAGGCTGCCATATTTGGCCAGGATCGTCTGGCCTTCCAGCGAATAAGCGAAGTCGAGGAACTCCTTCACCACATCGATCTTCTTGGTGCCCTTGGTAACGACGAAATTATCGCCGCCGGCAAAGGACGACCAGCCGCCATCCTTGCCCGGCAGGAAGGTGATGCCGTAGTCGATATCGGGATACTGGGTGTTGAGCGCGCCGATAGCGAAGGCACCCGACGGCGAGATGCCGATGTTGCCGCCGGCGAAGGCGGCGAAGAAATTGGCGCCGGTGTCGGTCTGGGCGCCTTCCGGCACCAGGCCCTTCTTGACCATCGAGCGGTAGAGATCGATGGCGCCACGCAGCTGCGGGCTGTCCAGCGTCGCCTTGGAGCCGTCCTGTGAGAGGATATCGCCGCCCGAGGCCCAGACCAGCGGCGTGAAGGTGAAGATGTTGCAGCCGCCGCAATTGCCGGAGAAGTAGAAGCCCTTGATGTTGCCGCCGAGCGCGTTGACTTTTTCGGCGTCGGCTTCGATCTCGGCCCAATTGGCCGGGCCCTTTTCGGGGTCGAGGCCGGCCTGCTTGAACAGCTTCTTGTTCCAGATCAGCACCGAGGCGTCGGCGGAGAAGGGCAGGCCGTAGATGCGGTCCTTGTACGTGCCGGTCTTCACATGAGCCGGCGACAGGCTGGCGAAATAGGGGAGCGACTTGGCCCAGTCGGTGATGTCCTCCAACTGGCCGGCGGCAGCAAAGGAGGGCGTGTAGATCAGGTCGAGCGACAGCGCGTCGGGCGCCGTGCCGCCGGCGGCGGCAGCACCGTATTTCGGAATGATCTCGGCGTTGGGGATGATGTCGAGCTTGATCTGGTTGGTGTGGCCCTTGTTGTAGGCATCGACGATGCGCGGCATGAAGTTCGAGCCGTCGGCGCGCACCCAGATGTTGGCGGTCTCGGCGGCGGCAAATTGCAGCCCGCAGCCGAGTACGGCGGCCGTCAAGGCCAGCCTGGCAATCAAAGTCCTCATATTCTCCTCCTCCACGTTTTGGCCGCGATGCGCGGCTTGCCGCCGATTGCGGCGTTTGGTTCTTCAGCCGTCCGGCAGGCGGCCGCAGGACTGACGCACCACCAGCCGGCACGGCAGTTTCCGGATGCCTGGCGCGGCGGGCTTGCCGCCGACCAGGGAAAGCAAGGTCAGCCCCGCTTCGCGGCCGAGCGCAGCCAGGTTCATGTCGACCGAGGTCAGCGGCGGGCGCGTCGCTTCGGCCACGATCTCCCAATTGTCGAAACCGATGACGCCGACATCGCCGGGCACGTCGAGACCGCGCTCGCGCAAGGCATCGATGACGCCGCGCGCGATCTGGTCGTTGCCGCAGAAGACGGCGTCCGGCCTTTCGCTTGCGCCGTCGGCCGCGCCGTCGAACAGCCTCGCCACGGCTTCGTGTCCCCAGGCCTCCGACCACGAGCCGAGCAGCGGCTCGGTGACCGACAGGCCGTTCTCGGTCAGAACATCGCGATAGGCCTGCGCCCTGGCGTGCACCACGGCAAAGCTCGCCGGTCCCGAGACATGGGCGATGCGCCTGCGGCCGAGCCGACAGAAATGCTCCACTGCCAGCCGCGCGCCGCCAGCGTCGTCGGAGACGAAGGCGACGGCGTCGGGATCGGGCTGGGTGAAGGCATAGATCACCGGAATGCGCAGATTGGACAGGTCGACCGGCAGATGACGGTCGATGCGCTTGCCGGTGGCGATGATGCCGTCGACGCGCTTGTCGAGCATGGCCTCGACATGGAGCTGGCCGAGACGCGGATCCTCCTCGACATTGCACAGGAACACCGAGACGCCGGCGTCGACCAGCGCGTCGGAAATGCCCGACATCAGCGGCAGCGAGAAGCGGCCATAGGTATCGTTGGTGAGCAGGCCGACGGTGAAGGAGCGTCGCCGCAGCAGGCTCTGCGCCAGGCTGTTGGGCCGGAAGCCGAGGCGCTGCGCGGTCTCGCGAATGCGCTCGCGGGTCTCGGCGGTCATGCGGCCCTGGTCGTTGAGCGCCTTCGAGGCGGTGGCGACGCTGACGCCAGCCTCGGCCGCCACGTCACGCAAGGTGACGGGCTTGGGAAAGGCTGGCTGATCGTCCAATGCCATTGCGGCGAAAATCCCGATTGGGAAAAGGTTTTCTCTTACAGGCCGGAATGACCCGGCCAATGGCCGAGCCCGCTCGGAAATGTTTGGAAAAACCTTTTCTCAACCCAAACTAGGCCAGATCCAGAGGCTGTTCAAGAGGAAAAGTGGCTGGTCCTCCGGTGGTGCGAAGTGGCCGCCGGAGGGCGGGCTCACGGGCTCGGCGCCCGGCGAGTTCATCAGGCGAATTCCTGATCGGCAGCCGTCAGTGCTGCCCACGGCGCGAGCCGGCCAAAGCAGCAATCGGCGACATGTCTACAAACGACTCTTCGGTCTTAACGCTTGCGCAAATATTATCGGTTAGTTCGCTAGTCATGGCCTCGTGGCGGAGCGGCTACGCTGGAGACGGCAAATCTCTGAAGCCTCGGTTCGATCCCGAGGCGAGGCCTCCAAAAAATCACATGACGTAGAGCCTGCGTCGGACCATCAAGGGCGATGGGCCTTGCCAGCTTGCATTTGCGGCCTGGGCCGGACAGGTCCTAGTCTTCGTCGTGACGCTGACGTGCCGGCAAGAAGACTGCTACCCAGCCGACTTGCGCGCTTTCAGCATCTGACGATCGGGGTCACGTGGCATGCGGCCGGCGTTAAAGCAGCCTATTTGCATTTGGCATGCAGGGCACTCGCCAAAAGAGTGCTATGGAAGGGCGAGAGCTTGCCCGCTCCGACTTTCCCCGACATTCGAGGCCATTTTCGTGCGTGAACCGTCGCTGTTGCCCGTCTTTGGAAAACTTGGCGCCAAGGGACCCCGTGTCGTCGCGGTGGAACCGGTCCCGTCGGCAGGTATCGCTCCACGGCTGCGGGAGGCCCTGGCCGCCCATGGCGGCATGGTGCTGAAGCTGTCGGTCGTCGCCTGGACGATATCGGTCCTGGGCATGGTCTTCTTCATGTTGCAGGGCTGAGGCAAATGGCCAACCGCTACGCACTGCGCATGGACTTGCCCCAAAGCTGGGCCATCATCGACGTCTTCACCGGCCAGCCCGTCGTCGTCAGGCAAAGGGCGATGGTCGGCATGAGCCCGCGCGACGCCAACGCCATGGTCGATCAGATGAATGTCCGGGACGTCAAGCGCCGGGAGAAGGCGGAGCGTAAATCCTGATCCAGCGCCGTTCGCCTGTCGTCTCAGCGGAAGTCGTCGGCCGTCAGCACATACATGCTCTTGCGCGTGCGGTCATAGGCCTTTGACGCTACGTCCCGGATGACACTGCTCTCGGTGTCGAAGGTGGCGAGATAGCCGGCTTCATTGGCTGCCGTCGCCGGCTGCATCCTCGTCATGGCATCGGCGGCGACCGAGAAGGAAATCTGGAACATGCCGTCATAGCCGACGAACCGGATGCGCTTGCCGGCCTCGTCGTAGCTGCGGCTGCGGTTGGGGAAGGTCAGGCTCATGATTTTGCCTCCGTCGTTTTCTTCACCGCGCGTTTCTTCTTCGGCGTCGGGTTCAGGGCCTCGGCCACGCGGTCGGCTTCTTCCTTGGCCAGCCGCAGTTGCCTCAGCCTTGCCGTCTTGATCTCCCTGGCCCTCGCTTCGGACATATATTCGGCGGTTGCCTTGTTGCGCTCCGCCGTCTTCTTCTGCTTGTCGACAAAGCGCGCTTCAGCTTTTTCCATGATCGTCTGGTTGCCGTCGGCCATCGAGGAAATCTCCCTTGCGTCTGAAATCGTGAAAATGAACTTGTCCGATAAATAGGCACTCTGCCGGGAAAATTCAAATTTTTGAAATATTTGGTCGTTTTCCGACCCGATGAAACCGGGCGCCGAAATAATACTATGATTATTCAATATCCGCTCGGAATAAATTTTGGCACTCCTATCTATCGAGTGCCAAAGAGCCTATAGAAGGGGGCGGCCGCCTATGCCGGCCCCAGAAAGAAGTTCTCATGAAATTTCGGCCACTCCACGACCGCGTCGTCATCCGGCGCGCCGAAGGCGATATCAAATCCAAGGGCGGCATCATCATTCCCGACAATGCCAAGGAAAAGCCGCAGGAAGGCGAAGTGATCGCGGTTGGTCCCGGCGCCCGCGACGAAAACGGCGCACTTGTTCCGCTCGACGTCAAGGCCGGCGACTTGATCCTGTTCGGCAAATGGTCGGGCACGGAGGTCAAGATCGACGGCGAGGATCTTCTGATCATGAAGGAAGCCGACATCATGGGCGTTATCGAAAAGAGCGTCGAAGCCAAGAAGGCCGCCTGACTGAAGCGCCGCGCCTCTGCGCGGTGACGGCTCCACTCCAAATGCGAACTGGATAAAATCATGTCTGCCAAGGAAATCAAATTCTCCACCGATGCGCGCGACCGTATGCTGCGCGGCGTCGAGATCCTCACCAATGCGGTCAAGGTCACGCTCGGCCCCAAGGGCCGCAACGTCATCATCGACAAGGCCTATGGGGCGCCGCGCATCACCAAGGACGGCGTCACCGTCGCCAAGGAAATCGAGCTTGCCGACAAGTTCGAGAACATGGGCGCGCAGATGGTGCGCGAAGTGGCCTCGAAGACCAACGACCTCGCCGGCGACGGCACCACCACTGCCACGGTGCTGGCCGCCTCGATCCTGCGCGAAGGCGCCAAGCTGGTTGCCGCCGGCATGAACCCGATGGACCTCAAGCGCGGCATCGACCAGGCCGTCGCGGCCGTCGTCGTGGAAATCAAGGCGAAGGCCAAGAAGGTCAAATCGTCGGCCGAGATCGCGCAGGTCGGCACAATCGCCGCCAATGGCGATGCCAGCGTCGGCGAGATGATCGCCAAGGCGATGGACAAGGTCGGAAATGACGGCGTCATCACCGTCGAGGAAGCCAAGACCGCGAACACCGAACTCGACGTCGTCGAAGGCATGCAGTTCGACCGCGGCTATCTCTCGCCCTATTTCGTCACCAATGCTGACAAGATGCGCGCGGAGCTGGAAGAGCCCTATATTCTCATCCACGAGAAGAAGCTCGGCAATCTGCAGGCAATGCTGCCGATCCTCGAAGCGGTGGTGCAGAGCGGCAGGCCGCTGCTGATCATCTCCGAGGACGTCGAAGGCGAGGCTCTGGCGACGCTGGTCGTCAACAAGCTGCGCGGCGGCCTCAAGGTCGCGGCCGTCAAGGCGCCGGGCTTCGGCGACCGCCGCAAGGCGATGCTGGAAGACATCGCGGTGCTCACATCCGGCCAGATGATCTCCGAGGATCTCGGTATTAAGCTGGAGAACGTCACCATCGAGATGCTCGGCCGCGCCAAGCGCGTGCTGATCGAAAAGGACACCACCACGATCATCGACGGCGCCGGCACCAAGGCGACCATTCAGGCGCGTGTCGCCCAGATCAAGGGCCAGATCGAGGAAACCACTTCCGACTATGACAAGGTGAAGCTGCAGGAGCGGCTGGCCAAGCTCTCCGGCGGCGTTGCCGTCATCCGCGTCGGCGGCGCCACCGAGTCGGAAGTCAAGGAAAAGAAGGACCGCATCGACGACGCGCTGAACGCCACGCGCGCGGCGGTCGAGGAAGGCATCGTGCCGGGCGGCGGCGTGGCCCTGCTGCGTGCCAGGACGGCGCTTGCCGGCCTGAACGGCGCCAATGCCGATGTCACCGCCGGCATCTCGATCGTGCTCAGGGCACTCGAAGCGCCGCTCCGCCAGATCGCCGAGAATTCGGGCGTTGAAGGCTCCGTTGTCGTCGGCAAGCTCTCCGACAGCAAGGATCACAACCAGGGTTTCGATGCCCAGAACGAGGCGTATGTCGACATGATCAAGGCGGGCATCGTCGATCCGGCGAAAGTGGTGCGCACCGCGTTGCAGGATGCCGGCTCGATCGCCGCGCTTTTGATCACCGCCGAAGCGATGATCTCGGACATTCCGGCCAAGGATGCCGCGCCTGCGGGCGGCGGTGGCGGCATGGGCGGCTACTAGGATTCGGCCGGCTCGCGAAGGTGGTTTCATAAAAGCCGTCTTTCAGACCTGATCCGTATCTCGCCGAACCGGCCTTTGCCGCAGGCGAGACGACTATCGCCGGGGGATTCTCCCCCGGCGCGCAGGCCTCTGGCCCAGGAGATCGATCCATGATCGTGTTCGTGCAGAAGCCACAGACGGTCGTCACGACCGAAACGACAGAGGAAAGCCGCTTCGACCGCATCCGCAGGATTGCCGCCGACAAGCACAAGAAATCCGAGCCCGATCCGGCAATGCCACAAAAGGGCGAACCCAAGCGTCCGATGTAATAGCGGCGCCGCCGCCGCTACATTCCGCTCAACCTCAGCACCACATCGCGCGTCAGCGGCGCAAGTTCGACGGAACTGGTCGAGCCGGGCTCCAGCCAGATGATCTCCTCGATCTCGGGGGCGGCTATCGGCTGGCTGTCGATGGAGAGCCCGAACAATTCCACCTCGACCGTGCTGTCCGGCTCGTTGGCCGAGAACAGGCCGAGCCGGGAGGTGGTGGCGAGGTCGACCGCCAATCCGAGTTCCTCGCGCAATTCACGCACCAGAGCATCGAGCGGGGACTCGCGCGGCTCGATCTTGCCGCCGGGCTGCATGAAGGCGCTGGTGCCGCGCTTGCGCACCAGAAGCAGCCGGCCCGACGCATCCGCGATGACGCCGGGAGCGACCCTTATCTTGCGGCTTTCGTGGCGGGTAGGATTCACGGTAGACTGTTCCGGTGGCCGTTCGGTGCAGGGCGCCTGCGGAAACGGAACCGCGATTCTCAGTTCGGAGACAAGCCATGTTCGCAGCCAAGGCCATCGACACTTCGGACAAGGCCGCGTTCTACCGCGATCTTGCCGCGCAACTGGAGGCGCTGCTCGAGGGCGAGGGCGACTCGATCGCCAATGCCGCCAACACCGCGGCGCTGATCTTCCAGATGGTGCCCGATCTCAACTGGGCGGGCTTCTATTTCCTGGCCTCGGACGAGGAATTGGTGCTGGGTCCGTTCCAGGGCAAGCCGGCCTGCGTGCGCATTGCCGTAGGCAAGGGCGTATGCGGCACGGCGGTCGAACTCGGCACCTCGATGCTGATCAAGGACGTGCACGATTTCCCCGGCCACATCGCCTGCGACGCCGATTCGCGTTCGGAACTGGTCGTGCTTCTCGAAGACGATGAAGGCGTCTTCGGCGTGCTCGATCTCGACAGCCCGCTGCCCGGCCGCTTCGACAAGGCAGACCAGGCCGGCATCGAAACACTGGCCGCGATCTATGTGGCGGCGAGTTCGTTCGAGGACTGAGCTCGAGCCCTAATGGAGGCGGCCGTCCTACGGAGCGGTCTTCAGCATGCGGCTGAACGCCGTGACCGCCATCTCGACAAGCTGCGCGTGAATTTCGCCGCGCGATCGCCCGCCGCCGTCGTCGCACACGGGGTCGCCGATCTGTTCTGATGCGATGATGGCGGCCGCGCCGGGTTTGCACTCCGCGAACATGCTGAAGTGATCGGCATCTTCGATTGTCGCATAGCTTGCCCTTGTAATCTCTTTTGCGATGCCGGAGGCGTCGGCGGTCGCAGGGATTTTTCCCGGCCGGCCTAGATTGACGATCTCGACCGGAATTTTGATGCCGCCGAAGCTTTTGAGATCAAAGACATCGGATGGCGCGGGGTCGATCGCCATGGCGAAGCGGATGCGCTCGTCCCTGTTGTCGCGGCCGGCGAGGCGCAAATCCATGGCGTGAAGATCGACGCCGCTTTGCTGGACCCACTGGCAAAGCGACGCATTGAGCAGGTCCGTGTCGCAATAGGCGGCCAGCAGCTTCGGGTCGACGCGGGCGCCGGCTATCGCCAGCGCCGTGTTGCCGCCCATGGAAAGACCGAGAACGCCAGTCCTGCCTTGCTCAAGATGACCCCTGAAGAATGCCTCTTTTCTGATCGCGTCCAGCGTTGCCGTGAGATCGGCGGGGCGCAGCCACAGTTTCATCGTCTCGGCGGCCGATCTCTTTGGTCCCGTATTTCCCTGATGGGTGGGGGCGGCGACTATGAATCCCCGCCCGGCCAGAGGCGTTGCGATCCAGCTCAGGGCCTGCGGATTTCCCGCCAGGCCGGCGCCGTGCGAAAGCAGGATGAGCGGGAATTTCCCGCCTGAAACCGGCGCATTGCGCATGGCGGAAGTGCCGACGAAAAGCTCGGTGTCGCCAAGGTTGACCGTCTCGCCGCCTGGCTGCGCAGGATACCAAACGGTGACGTCAAGATCGATGCCACGCTCTTTGGATGGGGCAACAATCTGGCGAACGCCGACATCGTCGGCGGCGTCGGCCCCCTGCTGCATCTGCATTGTCGAGACAAGGACGGTGCAAAGCATGATCCAGAATTTCATTGAGATCTCCGTTGACGAACGCATGCGCCATCGCAGATCGGATCGAAGCCTGCGACCTCGATCGCGATCGAGGACGTGCTTTATCGTGATCGAGTAGAACTGGCGCGGGAGTCGTTAGCGTTCAACCGCCTACCGCGTTTGCAAGCGAGGGTGCCTGGCGTTCCCGCCAGGCGAGGGGCGTCATGTCCGTCACGCGGCGGAACTCGCGGTTGAAGTTCGACTTGGTCTGGAAACCCACCGCGAGCATGATCTCGGTCACGGAGCGATCGGTGCCGGTCAGCAGCCGGCAGGCTTCGTCGATGCGGTGTTCGTTGACATATTGCGAGACGTTCCTGGCCTTAGCCCGGTTGATCGCCGCCGAGATCTGTCGTGCCGGAATTCCGGCGCGCCGTGCAAGGCGGTTGAGGTTGAGGTTGGCATCCCGGTAGAGCTTCTTTCCCCGCAGCACGCCGTCCACTCTGGCTAGCGTGTCGGCGTCTTCGCCGGCATCAGGTGAGGGCGAGGTATCCACCGGTTCTGCGGCATTGGGCGGAACACGGCTCTGGCCGGCCGCCGCCGCCGCGACACCGACGATGACGAGGATGAAAAGATTGGCGACGCCGATCACGGCCGCGGCGCGGGCGCCATGCCCGGATGCCACATCGAAGGATATCACCATGTCGACCAGACCCGACAGGCACAGCGTGGCCGCTGCGGCGATAATGGCCCGGTAGGCCGGAACCGCGCCATCGAACGGAGCAAGCCGAAGCCCATCCGCGCCGGATCGAAGCAGCCAGAGGATGGCGGCGGCATAGCTGAGTTCGATGGTTATGAGTGCTGCGTCCACGGCGTCGCGCCAGACGATCACCAGCACCAAAGCGACGGCGGCTGGCACCATATGGAGCACCAGCCGGGCCGGCCATTGGCTGTCGCTGGTGCGGACGAGCCTCGCAACACCGGCATAGAGCAGCGCTGGCATGATCGCGGCCGACACGGGAGCGATGTAGCCGACGCCGCCGATGCCGTAGCCCCAGCGCAGGCCGGTGAGTAGCGACTGCAATGCCGCGACCAGGATCAAGCCAAGAAACGGCAGGTTGGGTGCTGCCTCATCCTCGCGCCTGGCGACCACTCCAAGCAGAATGAAAAGCAACAGCGCGACGACAAAGGGCAGAGGAACGAACAGCATGGATCGGTCAGGCTCGGGTGCGAACACGCGGACCGTAGCCGATATGGTTCGATTCCCAAACCTGCCAGTCGAATAGGGCCAGTTCAGGCCAACTTCACCAGCATCAGGCTGAAGCCGCCGATGAACAGGAAGGCCGAGAAGGCGAGCGCCAGCGGGCGCAGGCCGCGCGAGCGCAGCTGCGAGATATCGGCCTGCAGGCCCATGGCGGCCAGCCCCATGGTCAGCATGATGGTGGTGGCGAGCGCCATCGCCGATTTCACGTCGGCGGGTATCGCGACAAGGCTGTTCAGAGCCACGACGGCGACGAAGGCGGCGACGAACCATGGCATGGGCGGGCGCGCCGCCTGCTGGTCGCTGCTGCTCTTGCGGCGCGCCATCAGGCCCAGCGCGATGACCATCGGCGCCAGCATGGCGACGCGGGTGAGCTTGGCGACGGTGGCGATCTCGCCCGACTGGGTGCCGTTCTGGAAGCCGGCGCCGATGACCTGCGCCACCTCATGGATCGAGGCGCCCGCCCACAGGCCGAAAGCATGCTGGTCGAGGCCGAGCAGCGGCGCCAGCAGCGGGAAGCCGAGCATGGCGACGGTGCCGAACAAGGTGATCGAGGCGACGGCGTAGGTGACGTCCTCGTCGCGCGCGTCGGTGACGATGTTGGTGGCCACGATTGCCGAGGCACCGCAGATCGAGGTGCCGGCGGCGATCAGCTGCGCCAGTTTCGCGTCGACGCCGATCAGCCGGCCGAGCGTGATGGTGAAGACGAAGGTGGCGCCAAGGGTGGCTGCCACGATGCCGACACCGCCGGCGCCGATCGACACCACCTGGCCGAGCGTCAGCTGGAAACCGAGCAGCACTATGGCGAAGCGCAGCAGCCGGCGCTGCGAAAACGCGATGCCGGCCTTGGCGTGCCCCGGCGTGCCGAGCACGTTGGAGTAGATCATGCCGGCGACGACGGCTATTATCATCGGGCTGAACAGGGCAAAGCCGGAGACGTTGCGGGCCGAGAAGGCCACCGCAGTGATCATCGCGACCAATATCATACCGGGCACGGGTCCGGCCTTGGTCGAGTCGAGCGCCTTGCGGCGCTGCGCGGGTTCGGCGGAAATCAGGCTTTTTGGAATATCGTTCGCAATGTGGGATAAGGAAGACAACGTCATGCTCCAGGCGACTTCGCCCGGGGAATGCCATTCCCCGACTAATCTTTCCAATGAATTATTTTCGTTAGAATGATCGATTTTCCAGGACGGTTTTCCGGCTTACGTGACCAAAATGCGGTCGTTGGCCAAGGGCCGATACGGCATGCCTCTAATCAGGGTTGGTGAGGCAGCGCGGTAAAGAGGCTGGGGCACCGCCAGAAGGTGGCTTGGCGTCGGCTTGACGGGCCACTCATGCTGCGCCAGCTTGGCGCCATGTTCGTTCTTCCCCGCGCCAATGTCATGCGACGCCGAACCTGTACACTGCGAGGCGGCATGATTGCGCGACGACGAGGAGTGGCCCGTTAATTCCGGTTCGTTCTTCCCAGCCCCGCCCGCGCAACCGTCGGCGGGCTGTTCATGTCTGGAGCCCTCGATGAGCATCAATCCTTCCATCCAGTTCCGGCAGGCCGGGCCGGCGGACGCCGCAGCCATCCGGGACATCGTGCGCTTGGCCTATGCCAAATGGGTGCCGCTGATCGGCCGCGAACCGCTGCCCATGCGCGCCGACTACGACATAGCGGTTGCAGAGCATGAGTTCGACCTTGCGACCGACCAGGGCGAAATCGTCGGCGCGATCGAAACCATGCCAGCCGACGATCATGTCTGGATCGAGAATGTCTGCGTGGCACCGCATGCGCAGGGAAGGGGGATCGGCCGGCTGTTGCTGGAGCGGGCTGAACGCAAGGCGGCCGAAGCGGGCCGCAACGAACTTCGCCTGCTGACCAATGGCGCCTTCGCGGCCAATGTGTCGCTTTACAAGAGGCACGGCTATAGGATCGACCGGGAGGAGCCGTTCATGAACGGTACGACTGTCTATATGAGCAAGAGGCTCGCTGGATAGATCGGAGTTCGACAATGGCTGCCAAAATCAGGCTGAAGCAACTGCCCGGGCTGTACGCGATTTCGCGGCTCGAGCCTGGAGCGAGCGTTCCCGGTTGGGCGGACGGGCCAGGCTTCGTCAGCATCACCAGAACCGAGGATGAACTTTCGATCGTCTGTCTGCAGGATCGCGTTCCAGATGGCGTCAAGCGGGATGACGAGTGGGTCGCCTTCAAGCTCCAAGGACCTTTCGCTTTCGATGAAACCGGCATCGTGTTGTCGGTCATCAGGCCACTGTCGGAAAACGAGCTGGGCATTTTCGTGGTGTCGACTTTCGACGGCGATCACCTGCTGGTGAAAGCCGCCGATCGGGTCGCGGCGACACGGCTTCTGGGCGAAGCCGGGCATACTCTGCTTTAACTCGTTCTATTCCAGCTATCGCCCGCCCGGCTGGTTCAACCGCTCGCGGCTCGCTCACCAGTTCGGGGTTGCGTTTGACACCGCCATTCGCGCATCGTTATTTCTAACCAGATATCACACCGGACGGCTGTGCGGCGCCCCTCAGGAGAAATCATGTCACACAATCTGCAGTTCTACATCGATGGCGCGTGGGTCGATCCTGTCGTGCCCAACACGATCGATGTCATCGATCCGTCGAACGAAGATAGCTTCGCGCAGATTTCGCTTGGTTCCAAGGCCGACGTCGACAAGGCGGTGGTCGCCGCGAAGCGGGCCTTCGGCACATTCGGCTTCACCTCGGTCGAGGAACGGCTCGACATCCTCAACCGCGTCATCGAGGTCTACAAGAAGCGCAGCCAGGACCTTGCGCTCGCCGTGTCACGCGAGATGGGCGCGCCGCGCCGGATGGCGCTCGACAGCCAGGTCGGCATCGGGCTCGCGCATCTGGCCAAGATGGCGGAAGTGCTGAAGAGCTTCCAGTTCCGGCAGGTCAAGGGCTCCTCGCTGATCGTCAAGGAGCCGATCGGCGTCGTCGGCCTGATCACGCCATGGAACTGGCCGCTGAACCAGATCACCTGCAAGGTGGGTCCGGCGCTTGCCGCCGGTTGCACCATGGTGCTGAAGCCATCCGAGATCGCGCCGCTCGACGCCATCATCTTCGCCGAGATCTTCGACGAGGCCGGCGTGCCGAAGGGCGTGTTCAACCTCGTCAATGGCGACGGCCCCGGCGTCGGCCAGGCGCTGTCCAGCCATCCCGATATCGACATGATGTCGTTCACCGGCTCCACCCGGGCCGGCATATTGGTGGCCAAGGCCGCCGCCGACACCGTCAAGCGCGTGCACCAGGAACTTGGCGGCAAGTCGGCCAACATCCTGTTCCCGGATGTCGACCTCGCCACCGCCGTGACCAAGGGCGTCGCCGGCTGCTTCAGCAACAGCGGCCAGTCCTGCAACGCGCCAACCCGTATGTTCGTGCCACGCGACCGTCATGACGAGGCGACTTCCTACGCCAAGGCGGCGGCGGAAAAGTTCGTGGTCGGCCCGGCCGACGCTCCCGGCACCAAGCTCGGCCCTGTCGTCAGCCAGGCCCAGTTCGACAAGATCCAGGACATGATCCAGAGCGGCATCGACGAGGGCGCCACGCTGGTCACGGGCGGCCCCGGCCGTCCGGCCGAACTCAACCGTGGCTACTATGTCAGGCCGACCGTGTTCGCCGATGTCACCCACGACATGCGCATCGCGCGCGAGGAGATTTTCGGGCCGGTGCTGGCCATCATGCCCTACGACACGGTCGAGCAGGCGGTCGAGCAGGCCAACGACACCGTCTACGGCCTTGCCTCCTATATCCAGGCCAAGGATATCCAGAAGGCGCGCGACGTCGCGGCGCGCATGCGCTCCGGCAACGTCTACATCAACTATCCCCAATGGGACGCCGGCCTGCCCTTCGGCGGCTACAAGCAATCCGGCAACGGCCGCGAATACGCCGAATACGGGCTGGAGGATTTTCTGGAGATCAAGGGTATCGCGGGGTATGAGGCGGCGGAGTAGGCGGACAAGAGCCGCCCTCACAGAACGTGGGTTCCTCGGCCCCGCAAAGCGGGGGAGAGGTGGCGGCGAAGCGGTCGGAGAGGGGGCTGCGGCGCTGGAAGGTTTTCACGGCATATCCACGCCGCGCCATTCCCCCGCTCCGTCTCGGCTTCGCCGAGCCACCTCTCCCCCACCTTTGTGGGGGCGAGGAACCCTGGTCTGTTATGCCGCGCCACCTTTTTAGGTGGCCGCTCTGGTCCTGTTTCCTTGCCAATTGGCAAATACATGCTATATGTCTGCCAATAGCGGGAGCAGAAAATGCAGCTTCAGTCCATCGTCACCACGCCGGCCGCGGTCGGCAGCGCCATCTCGGATGAAGAGGCGGGCGCCCTGGCGCGCACCACGGTCAATCTGTTCAAGGCGTGGGGCCTCACCGACCTCGAGGCCTGCATCCTGCTCGGCGGCATGTCGGCGCGCACCTGGGCGCGCTGGAAGGAAGGCGGCATCGGCCGGATCGACCGTGACCTGCGCACCCGCATGGCGCATCTGATGGGCATCCACAAGGGTTTGCGCTATCTCTTCACCGAGCCGGCGCGCGGCTATGCCTGGATCCGCAAGCCCAATGCCACGTTCGGCGGCCAATCGGCGCTCGACCTGATGCTGCGCGGCGAAATCTCCGACCTTGCCGCGATGCGCGAATGGCTCGACGCGGAGCGTGGTGGATGGTGAGTGGGCTCGCGGTCCGGCGCCGCGTCCACTGGCCCCAGACCTTCCGCATCATCCGCTCCATCCATCCGCCTATCGACCTCTTCGAGGACATTGCCGACCCGCGCGATTGGGAAGCGCTGGCCGCCGTCGAGGAGAAGACCAATCCGCGCATCCGGCTGGAGCTCGGCGATCTCGGCAAGGTGCCGGCCGAAAGGCGGGTGTCCGGACCCGGCGCAAGTTTCGTGATGGCGCCCTTCGTGCATTGCTCGACCTTGCGGCCCGGGCGGTTTTCCGATGGCAGCTACGGCATCTACTATGCCGGCGACAGCGAGGAGGTGGCGCTGGCCGAAACCATCCACCACCACCAGAATTTTATGCGCGCCACCAAGGAGGAGCCGGGCTGGACCGCGGATTTCCGCGTGCTGATCGGCAGCGTCGATCGCGACCTCGATGACGTCAACGCGGTGCCCGGCGCGCTCGACCCGGACGACTACACCGCCTCGCAGGCCGAAGGCCGCGCCTTGCGTGCGGCCGGCAGCGACGGGCTGGTGTGGAACAGCGTGCGCATGCCAAGCGGGCAGTGCATCGGCATCTTCTGGCCGGATGCAATCACCGTTCCCGTCCAGGGGAGGCACTACAGCTACCACTGGGACGGCCGCCGCGTGGATTTCGTGCGCCAGCACGATACGGGCAAGGTGCTGGCGGTCACTTGAAGGCGGCGGCGCCGGTCAGTGCCGCAGGATCTTGCTCAGGAATGCGCGGCTGCGATCGGTCCTGGGGTGCGAGAAGAACTCGTCGGGCGTGCCGCTTTCGACGATGGCGCCGGCATCCATGAACACCACGCGCTGGGCGACCTTGCGGGCAAAGCCCATCTCATGCGTCACCACCATCATGGTCATGCCTTCCTCGGCAACCGCGACCATGACGTCGAGCACTTCCGAAATCATCTCGGGGTCGAGGGCGGAGGTCGGCTCGTCGAACAGCATGATCTTTGGGCGCATGCCGAGGCAGCGGGCGATCGCCACACGCTGTTGCTGGCCGCCTGAAAGCTGCGCAGGATAGGCGTTGACCTTGTCGGCAAGCCCGACCTTGGCCAGCAGTTCGCGGCCGGCCTGCTCGGCCTCGGCGCGCGGGATCTTGCGGACATGGATCGGCGCCAGCGTGACGTTTTCGAGCGCGGTCTTGTGCGGGTAGAGGTTGAAGGACTGGAAGACGAAGCCGATCTCGGTGCGCAGCTTCGTCATGTTGGTGGCGGGGTCGCCGAGCCGCTGGCCGTCGACGACAAGGTCGCCGTCCTTGATCGTCTCCAGCCCGTTGATGCAGCGGATAAGCGTGCTCTTGCCCGACCCGCTCGGGCCGCAGACGACGACCACTTCGCGCGGCTCGACGCTGAGCGTGATGTCCCTCAGCACGTTGAGCGGGCCGAACCATTTGTTGACGCCGCGAAAATCGATCATGCCCGTTTTGGTCATGTGGTCAGAACCTTTGGGTTCGATGTCATATCTGCACCTCGCCATGGGCGGCACCCATGCGCCGCTCGAGCCGGCGGGCGAGCATGATCAGCGGATAGCAGACGATGAAATAGCCGACGCCGACGAGGAAGAACACCAGCAGGCCGTTCGGCACGCGCTGCACCACCAGCCAGCCGACGCGGGTGAGGTCGGTCAGGCCAATCGCCGAGACGACCGAAGAGTCCTTGATCAGCAGCACATATTGCCCGACCAGCGGCGGCAGCACGATGCGCATCGCCTGCGGCAGCACCACCTGGCGCATGCGCTGCCAGCGCGACAGGCCGGACGCCAGTGCCGCCTCGACCTGGCCCGTCGGAACCGAACGGATGCCGGCGGCGACGATCTCGCAGATGAAGCAGGCGGCGAGGTTGGTCAGCGCGATGATGCCGGCGGTGAAGGCGTCGAGCTCGATGCCCAGCTCCGGCAAGATGAAGAAGATCAGGAATATCTGCACCAGAAACGGCGTGCCCCGGATGAGGTCTACCCAGGCACCGATCACGCCGGAGATCAACCGGTTGCCGCCGGTCCGCAAGATGCCCAGGCCGAAGCCGAGCAGGGTGCCCAGCACCAGGCTGATCAGCGACAGCACCACGGTCATGCCGAGGCCGCGCAGCGCCAGCGGATAGCTGCCCGCAAGGCTTTGCAACTGTTGCCAGATCATATGCGCGCTCCCGCCGAGCCGAGCCAGCGGCCGGAGAGAACCGCCAGCCCTTTGAGGCCGTAATAGAGCAGGAGGTAGAAGGCGGCGATGGTGAGAAATCCTTCCGCCGGCATGAAACGGTCGGAGGCGAGCAACTGACCGGCGCGCGTCAGCTCGGCAACCGAGATCAGCGACAGGAGCGCCGAATCCTTGACCAGCACGATCGCTTGTCCCAGCAGCGGCGGGATCGTCACCTTGAACGCCTGCGGCAAGACCACCAGGCGCATGCGCTGGACATAGGTCATGCCCGAAGCAACACTGGCCTCAACCTGGCCGCGCGGGATCGACAGGATGCCGGCGCGAATGATTTCAGCGACATAGGCGCCGCTGTTCAGTGACAACGCGAGGATGCCGACGATGAGTTCGGGCAGCACGAAACCGAGGCGCGGCAGGCCGAAATAGAGAAAATAGAGCTGCGCCAGCAAGGGCGTGGCGCGTACGGCGTCGATATAGGCCTTGGCCGGCACCCGAAACAGCCAGCCGCGCTGCAGGTTCATCGCGCACAACAGGATGCCGACCGCGAGCGCGCCGAAAAAGGACAGCGCCGACAGCCACACGGTCGTGACCAGGCCCTGCCCGAACAGGGGCAGGTATTCGACGATGGTGCGGAAGCTGAAATTCTCGAGCATGGCCGTGAATGGTGGGTAGGGAATAGTGAGTAGTGAGTAGTGAGTAGGCAGGCGGATCCGGAATTCCCTATCCACTACTCACTAATTCGCTACTCACTAATCCCTAATCCCTAATCCCTAATCAGTGATCTTTCTTCCAGTCTTCCGAATTGACCCAGTAGTCGAGGTTCTTCTGCAGGCGGCCGTCGATGGTGACCTGGTTGAGGAACAGGTTCATCCAGATCAGGAGATCCGGCTCGTCATAGCGGGTGGCGAAGGCAAGCGGCTCCTTCGAGAGGAGGTCCGGCATGATTGTGAAGGTCCCGGCCGGATAAGCCGTCGACTGGCCCTTGACCGCCGAGACGTCGTTGACGCCGCAATCGGCCTGGCCGTTGTTGACGGCGTCGAGCAGCAGCGGACCGCCGCCCTTGTAGCTCTTGATGTCGGCATCGGGGAAGGCTGCCTTGGCTTCCTTCTCGCCGGTGGCGCCGAGCAGCACGGCGATCTTGGTGCCCTTGGCCTTGCAGTCGTCGGCGGTCTTGAACTTGCCGTCGGCCTTGGTGAAGACGGTGCTGCCCGTATACATGTAAGGCGTGGTGAAGGCGACCTTCATGCCGCGTGCCAGCGTCGGCGTCATGTCGGCGACCAGAAGGTCGGCCTTGCCCGAAAGCAGCGCCGGGATCAGGCCGTCCCAGTCGAAGTCGAGGAAGGTGATCTTGACGCCCATTTCCTTGGCCATCAGTTCGGCCAGTTCCACCGAGCTGCCGGTGCGTTCGCCATTGGCGCCGACCAGCGAGAAGGGCGGTCCCTGTGTCTGCACGGCGACACGCAGTTCGCCGCGCTTGGTGATGTCGTCGAGCGATCCGGCGCTGGCGGCGGCGGTGAGGCCGGCCAGTGCGAGGCCGGCGATGAAAAGCTTGGCAATGTTCATTGGTTTCATTGGGCATTCCTCCTTTTGTCGTCTTGTTGTCCACCCTACAGGGTGCTTTTTGAGCGGCGGCGCCGTTGCCGGCGGCGGCCACCGTTCGAAAATCCGTCTCCTTAGTGCCGGGCCGCCGTTTCGGCGACCGCGATGCCGCGGCTGGCCAACGCGTCGAAGAAAGGCGCGTCCGGCACATGCAGCAGCGGGTTGAGCAGGCCGAGGCCCCCGAGAACCGCTATCCTCATGCCGGCTCCTTGCGAATGCTGTCGTCGGACCAGCAGCCTTCCGGCAAGCTGACCCATTTGTTGCAGGACGCCATGACGACGAAGGTCTCGCTGCGCACGACCTCGCCCGGCTCGCCGGCGCCCGGGATCAACTCGCTGGTGACGCGGTAGAGATCGGCGACGTCGCCGGCCACCGTCACGTCGACGATGATGTCGAAGCGCCCGGTGACGACCGAGGCCGAGTTGACGAAGGGCAGTTCGGAAATGCGCTGCGCCAGCTCGCGGGCGCGGCCGCGCCCTTGCGCGTTGATGCCGACGATGGCCGAGATCAGTTCGGGCCGCTCCGTCAGGTTCAAGAGCCCCACGATCTTGAGCAGGTTGCGGTCGAGCAGGTTGCGCAGCCGCGTGCGCACCGTCGGCACCGAGATCGCCAGAATCTCGGCGAGGCGGTTGATGCCCGGCTGTGCGTCCTGCGACAGCTGTTTGACCAGCCGCCGATCGGTCAGATCGAGATGTTCCCGCAAGTCCCCCGTCTTTCATAAAACGAAAAAAGCTAGGCGATTTTTTTGCCTATGTGCAAACAAGCTATTTCATGGATTCCTTAAAGGCAAGGCATGATTCCACGCGAATTCAGCATGTGGCGGCGGCTTCACACCAGCGCGGCCACCAGCAGCTTGGCTTGCGGCGTCAACGTGTCGAAGCGGCGGGCGCAGAGATTGAGCTGGCGGGTTCCCCAGTCGTCCGTCAGCCGCAGGCTGCGCAGGCTGGGCGCCGAGCGGCGCACCGTGCTTTCCGGCACGATGGCGACGCCCGCGCCCTGCGCCACCAGCCTGCAGACATTGTCGAGGCCGGGCACGCGGATGCGAAAATGCAGATGACCGCCCAGGCGCGCGGCCTGGCGGGTGATGTGCTCCTGCAAGGGATGGCCGGCGCTCAGGCCGACAAAGGTTTCACCGAGAATGTCGGCGAGGCCGGTCGCGCGGCCTTCGAGGCCGGACCGGGTCCGCGAGGCGATCACCACCAGCCGGTCAACGAAGAACGGTTTCTGCTCGAGATGGGAAAGGCCGGCCCAGGTCGCGGCAATGCCAAGATCGGCGGCGCCGCTCGCCACCGCCTCGGCGATCTCGTGGCTGGGGCGCTCATCGAGGTCTATGTCGACGCCGGGATGCGCGACCAGAAAGGCCGGCAGCCTGTCGCGCAGAAGCTCGCTGGTGGCGGCCGTGTTGGCGAGCAGGCGGACCCGCGCGCGCAGGCCCGTGGCATAGGCGCCGAGCTCGCCGGCCATCGCCTCGATCTGGTTCTGCACCGCGCGCGCGTGATGCAGCAGCGCCTGGCCGGCGGCGGTCGGCACCACGCCGCGCCGGCGGCGCTCCAGAAGCGGCGCGCCGAGCCTGTCCTCCATGCCCTTGATGCGGGCGCTGGCCGAGGCCAGCGCGAGGCCCGCGAGCTCGGCGCCATGGGTGATGCTGCCGCGCTCGGCGACCAGCAGGAACAGCCGGAGATCGACGAGGTCGAAGCGCATCTTTTTCCTCCCGCAAGACGGCCCGGGCGATGGCCGCTATCACGCGATCGATGGCGCAGCGGGCCGACCGGCTTGCGGTACCAGCCTTCGCCTCAGCCGAAGGCTGGTACCGCGATTTCCACATTGTGGGTGACGGCGAATTTCGTCAAACAGTTTCGGTGGAGGTCCAGGATGAGAAAACCAGCATCGAACCGGCAAGGGCTCGGCATCGCTGAAAGCGCGGCGATGCTGCTGGCGGTTGCCGTCGCCCTTCTGGCCGTGGCGCGCTCGGATTCCGGCATGCCAGGATGCGCCATGACATCCGCCCCTGTCAGCAGTGCCGCCGGACCGGCGGGGCCGGCAGCGGGGATCGACGCCGCCGACATGCTGCTCCATGATTGAGCCGCTGAGCGCCGCCGCCGTCGCCTGGGTCTGCGCCGTCTTCCTTGCCGCCGGCTTCGTCAAGGGCGTGGTCGGGATGGGCCTGCCGACAGTGGCAATGGGCCTGCTGGCGGTGACCATGGCGCCGGCCGAAGCGGCCACGCTTCTGCTGATCCCGTCGCTGGTTACCAACCTGTGGCAATTGTCCACCGGTCCTTCGTTCGGCGGGCTCGTCAGGCGGCTATGGACGATGATGGCCGGCGTGGTGATCGGCACCGTTGCCGGCGCCGGCCTGCTCACCGGCGCGCATACGGCGGCCGCGTCCGGCGCGCTCGGCGTGGCACTGGTGCTCTATGCCGTTCTCGGCCTCGCAAAGGCCGGCTTCTCAACGCCGCCACGCCAGGAGGCCTTGCTATCGCCGCTGGTCGGGGTGGCGACCGGTCTGGTCACGGGCGCCACCGGCGTCTTCGTCATTCCGGCGGTGCCCTACCTGCAATCGCTGCGGCTGGGCAGGGAAGAGCTGATCCAGGCGCTCGGCCTGTCCTTCACCGTGTCGACGGCGGCGCTGGCCATCGGGCTGTTCAGGGCCGGCGCCCTGGCCTCGCCGACGGCCGGGCTGGCGGGTTCGGTCGCGGTGCTGGCGCCTGCGCTCGCCGGCATGGCTGTCGGCCAGGCGCTGCGCCGGCGCATGAGCGTCGAGACTTTTCGCAAAGTGTTCTTCGCCGGGCTCTTGGCGCTGGGATTTTATCTGGTGGCCGAGGCGGCGTTCTGAGTGCCGCTTGCAGAGCGCCGACTGGCCGGACCCGGCCTACCGCACCACCAGGACCGGGATTTCGCTGTAGGATACGACTTCCGCCGTCTGGCTTCCCAGAAGCAGCCTGCCCAATCCGCGGCGGCCGTGCGAGGCCATGACGATCAGGTCGCAGCGTTCGGTCTGCGACAGTTCCAGGATCGCCTCGGCGGGCCTTCTGTCCTCGATGTGCACGACCTTGGCCGACACGCCCAGCCCCTCGGCGGAAGCCTTGCATTTGTCGAGCACCTCCTTGCCGTATTTGCGGGCTTCTTCCTGATAGGCGGCCAGCCCATCGCCCGCGGCGTAGCCCGCCATGGCGCCGCCCCAGGCGAAGATCGGGAATTGTTCCGAGACGGTGACGAAGGTCACGGTGGCGCCGAGGCCCTTTGCCAGCCCGAGGCCGTGGGCAACGCCCTTGTCGGCCAGTTCCGACCCGTCGGTGGCGATGAGCAGATGTTTGTACATGATGATCGTGACCTATCGTGCCTGATGAACCTATGGACCACACATAGTCATGCCCGGCGCCCAGTCATTGTGCCAATGCGGCAGGGATCAGGGCCAGGGAATGTGGTGGGCATTGCATGGACCGCGCCCAAACGG
Source organism: Mesorhizobium sp. B2-2-4 (assembly GCF_006442375.1). NCBI lineage: Bacteria > Pseudomonadati > Pseudomonadota > Alphaproteobacteria > Hyphomicrobiales > Phyllobacteriaceae > Mesorhizobium > Mesorhizobium sp. B2-2-4. The sequence goes on from NZ_VFWB01000005.1 coordinate 232,208, forward strand.
GCGTTCCACCCCGGACTGGATTCCCCTTCGCCGCATCGTCCTCTAAGGTGCGGCAACTTCGAAAGGCCCGTCATGAGCAGTGCGTTTCCTCAAATCCATCTGGTCCGACATGGCGAGACGGCGTGGAGCCTGTCGGGCCAGCACACCGGCCGCACCGACATGCCGCTGACGGCAGCCGGCGAGGCGGCCGCGCGGGGTGTGGCGGATCGGCTGAAAGGCCTGCCGTTTTCGGCCGTGTGGTCGAGCCCCTCGCAACGCGCCTACAACACCAGCGTGCTTGCCGGCTTCGGGGCGCAAAGCGTCAAGATGGACGACCTGCAGGAATGGGACTACGGCGCCTATGAGGGGCGTACCACCAGGGAAATCCTGGCCGAACGGCCGGGCTGGAACGTCTTTCGCGATGGCTGCCCGCAAGGCGAAACGGCGGCCGATGTGGGCGCCCGCGCCGACAGGATCATCGATCGCCTGCGCGAGGCCAACGCCGACACGCTGATCTTTTCCAGCGCGCACTTCCTGCGCGTGCTCACCGCCCGCTGGCTCGACTTGCCGCCGCAGGACGGCGCGCTGTTCGTGCTCGACACGGCCAGCATCAGCGTGCTCGGCTACGAGCATGACCTCGGCGAGCCGGTGGTGCGCAAGTGGAACGGGAAGTAGGGCGGCCTAGCTGTCGAACTTCCGGATCGCCTCGGCGGTTACCGGCGTGAAGAAATTCACCAGATTGCAGTCGGGGTCGCGGAACAGCAGCGAGCGGTTGCCCCAGGGCATGGTGGTAGGCTCCTGGACAATTGCGCCCTTGATTGTTTCCGCCAACTTGGCAAATTCGGCATCGACGTCGCCGACTCGGAATTCGATGATGGCCGTGCGGTTGTCGGCTGGGCGGGCGATGTCGCTGCCGAACAGCATCAGGGTGCGCGTGCTGCCGATCGCCAGCGTGCAGGCCGGCGTCGCCAGTTCGGCGAAATCCTCCGTGTACATCGTCACCGGCATGCCGGTGATCTCGCCATAGAAGCGCACGAGGCGCTGGACATCGGACGTGATGATGCGGACAGAGACGAAATTCATCGCATTGGCTCCCTGATCGTCGAAGCCGCGGCTGGGCTCCCGGCCTTCTATAGGCCGGGGCTCCTGACAGCTTTCCGTCAGGAGACGGAAGTGCCGGCGCGATTTTCAGATATGTCGAACGACAGTGCCAACCCTGCGCCTATTCACCCCGCCAGCAGCGCCAATTCATCGGGCGTCAAATGCCTCGCAGTACCCTTGGCGAGATCGCCGAGCGGCAAGCGGCCAATGGCCACGCGGATCAGGCGCTTGACCTCGATGCCGTGGGCGGCGAGCAGGCGCCGGATGTGGCGATTACGGCCCTCGTCGAGCACGATCTCCAGCCAGGCGGTGCGGCCGCCGCTGCGCAGCAGCTCGATCGAGTTGGCGCTCAAGGTCTCGCCGTCGATACGCGCGCCGGCGCGCAACGCTTCCAGCACCGCCGCGTCGGGCACCGTGGCGATCTGAACATGATAGGTCTTGGGCAGGTGCGAGGCCGGGTCCATCAGCCGGTTGGCGAAGCGCGTGTCGTTGGTCATCAGCAGCAGGCCTTCGCTCGCCTTGTCCAGCCGGCCGACCGGCGAGACGAAAGGCAGGTCAAGCCCTTCGAGACAGGCATAGACGGTGTCGCGCTCGAGCGGGTCGTCGCGGGTCGTGACCAGCCCGCGCGGCTTGTTGAGCATGAGATAGACCTTGCGCTCGGCAACGATTTTTTCGCCGTCGACGGCGATGCGGTCGCGATTCATATCGACGCGCAGGGAAGCATCGCGCGCGACCTTGCCACCGACGCGCACGCGGCCCTCGGCGATCAGCCGCTCGGCCTGGGTGCGCGAGCACAGGCCGAGCTTCGACAGCGCGCGGTTGAGGCTGACGCCGGGTCGTGGTGGTCGTGGAGCCATGCTGCTTCGGATCGATCCGTTGTACCGGACCAGATGCCATGGCCGGCGACGGCTGCGCAAGCCGCCGCCGAGGTCGGGATCTTGCCGGACAGCGGTGCCGCCCGGCAAGCGCTAGTCGCGCCGGCTTAGGCTGCTTGCTCGGTCTCGTCCGCGATCCCGTTCAGCACGGAAAGCGCGTCGGCTGGCAGCTCCAGCTCCGCCGCCGCCATGTTTTGCCTGAGATGCGCAATGGACGAGGTGCCGGGGATGAGCAGGATGTTGGGCGCGCGACGCAGGAGCCAAGCGAGCGCCACCTGCATGGGCGTGGCGCCGAGTTTTTGCGCGACATCGGCCAGCGTGCTGGATTGCAGCGGCGTGAAGCCGCCGAGCGGGAAGAACGGCACATAGGCGATGCCGGCCGCGGCAAGCTCGTCGATCAGTGCGTCATCCTCGCGATGCGCGATGTTGTACTGGTTCTGCACGCAAACGATGTCGACGATGCCGCGCCCCTGCGCGATCTGGGTTGATGTGACATTGCTCAAGCCGATATGGCGCACCAGACCCTGACGCTGCAGTTCGGCGAGCGTATTCAGTTGGGGTTCGAGCGAGCCTTCGGCCGGGCCGTGTATGCCGTGCATGGAGCGCAGGTTGACGACCTCCATCGTGTCCAGTCCCAGATTGCGGAGATTGTCGTGCACGGCCTGCGTCAGTTCCTGCGGCGACATTGCGGGGATCCACGATGCATCGGCGCCGCGCCGGGCACTGACCTTGGTGACGATGGTGAGATTGGCGGGATAGGGGTGCAGCGCCTCGCGGATGATCAGGTTGGTGACGTGCGGACCGTAGAAATCGCTGGTGTCGATATGGTCGATACCGCTCGCCACCGCCTCGCGCAGCACGGCGAGTGCACCGTCATGGTCTTTCGGCGGGCCGAACACGCCGGGTCCGGCCAATTGCATGGCGCCGTAGCCCATGCGCTTCACGATGCGGTCGCCAAGCTTGAATGTTCCGGCCTTGCTGATGTCAGTCATGGTCTCAATCTCCTGTGGATCGGCCCAGATATAGACAATGCCCGCTTGCGCGATAATATGGCGCAATCGGCACAGGCTGTGCGGAAAGGCGAACAATGGCGGATCTGGGCGACCTCCAGGCATTCATGGCGGTGGCGCGCGCCGGCGGCTTTCGCGAGGCGGCCAGGGTCAGCGGCGTCAGCGCCTCCAGCCTCAGCGAAACGGTGCGGCGGCTGGAGGCGGGGCTCGGCGTGCGGCTCCTCAACCGCACCACGCGCAGCGTCGCACCGACCGAGGCCGGCGCACGCCTGCTGGAGCGGCTGGGCCCCGCGCTCGGCGAGGTCGAGGCAGCACTCGATGTCGTCAACGGCTTTCGCGGCCGCCCGGCCGGCACGCTGCGGCTCAACGTGCCTGTCGTGGCGGCGAAACTGGTTCTGCCGCGCCTTCTGCCGCCCTTCCTTGCCGCCTATCCCGACATAAGACTGGAGGTGACCGCCGAGGACAGTTTCGTCGACATACTGGCGAGCGGCTGCGATGCCGGCATCCGCTATGACGAGCGGCTGGAGCAGGACATGATCGCCGTACCGATCGGCCCGCGCCGGCAGCGCTTCGCCACCGCTGCCGCAACGGTCTATCTCGACCGGCGTGGCCGGCCCGACCATCCGCGCGACCTCCTCGATCACGCATGCCTGCGCGGCCGCTTCGCCAGCGGCCTGACGCCGCCCTGGGAGTTCGAGCGCGACGGCGAGATAGTGAGCGTCGAGCCGACCGGGCCGCTGCTGGTCAGCACCGACACGGCTATGGCGCTTGCGCTCGATGTGGCGGTCGCCGGCGGCGGCATCGTCTCGCTGTTCGAGGACTGGCTGCGCCCCTATTTCGACGATGGCCGGCTCGAGCCGGTACTGGAGCCCTGGTGGCAGGAGTTTTCCGGCCCGTTCCTCTATTATCCCGGCCGCCGCCTCATCCCGGCGCCGCTACGGGCATTCATCGACTTTGTCGGCGGGATGCGGTGGTGAGGCGCCGCGATAACGGTTTCATGGGACGCATCGTCGGACGCAACCGGCTGCGCATTTCTGGAATGTTCCAGGAAGGAGCAGGGATCATCGCACCGGCTCCGATGACACCTGCGCTTTGGAGTGCCGGGCCAGTTCGCGAATCCGCTCCGCGACCGCGCTGTCGACCGGATTGTAGACGGTCAGGCTCAGATCCGGGCGGCCGTCGACCGCGAATCCCGAATATTCCAGCTCGATGTCGCCGAGCACCGGGTGCTTCAGTCGCTTGGTTCCGTCGCCATGGCTGAGCACGTCGTTCTCGCGCCACAGGGCGGCGAATTCGGGGCTGGCGCTGCACAGTTCGTCGACGAGTTCGCGTACCTCGGACACCGCGCCGGCACGCGCCGCGTCGGCGCGGAAGGCGCCCACCACGAAACGTGCGAGGTTTTCCCAGTCGTGCTGCTTTTCGCGGATGGCCGGGCTGCGGAACATGAAGCGCAAAATGTTGCGCTGGTCTGCGGGCAGGGCGCTGTAATCGGTCAGCACGACCTGGGCGGCGCGGTTCCAGGCAACGACATCCCAGGTAGCGGTCCTGACCAAGGCGGGGCTCGCTTCAAGCGTGTCGAGGAGGCGCTGCAGCCGGGGGCTGATGCCTTCCGCGCCGATATAGCGAACCTCGGGCGGGCGTCCGAGCCCGAGCATGAAAAGGTGCTCGCGCTCGGCCTCGGTCAGCATCAGCCCCTTGGCGATGCGGTTCAGCACATCGGCCGAAGGCGCGCCGCCACGACCCTGCTCCAGCCATGTGTACCAGGTCGGGCTGATGTTGGCGCGCTGGGCCACTTCCTCCCGGCGCAGCCCCGGCGTGCGCCGGCGCCCTGAAAATCCGAACGAGGCCGGATCGAGCCGGGTGCGCCGGTCTCTCAGAAACGCCGCGAGCGAACCGGCGGAATTGGTGGGCATCCTGTTAGCCATTATACCACGATAAGATCACTACTTTAATGGAATAATAGACCGGCGATACTGCGCAGGCAATCGTGCAGGAGAATTCGCATGCGTATCTTTTTGACCGGCGCGACCGGTTTCATCGGCTCGGCGCTCGTGGCTGAGCTCATCAAGGCGGGCCATCAGGTGGTCGGCGTCACCCGCTCCGAAGCGGGGGCCGAAGCGCTGACGGCGGCGGGCGCCGAAGTGCATCGGGGAACGCTCGAGGATCCCGAGGGCCTGCGCGACGGCGCGGCAAAGGCGGAAGCGGTGATCCACACGGCGTTCGACCATGATTTTTCGCGGTTTGCCGAGAATTGCGAGAAGGATAGCCGTGTCATCGCGGCACTCGGCCAGGCATTGGCCGGATCCGACCGGCCGCTGGTGATCACTTCCGGCGTCGGCGTGGGCAGCCCCGGACATGGCGAGCTTGCCAGCGAGGACGTCTTCAACGCCAGCCATCCCAATCCGCGCATCGCCTCGGAGCTCGCCGGCAATGCCTTGCTGGAAGCCGGCGTCAACGTCTCGGTGGTGCGGCTGCCGCAGGTTCACAACCCGGTCAAGCAAGGGCTCATCACGCCGCTCATCGAAATCGTGCGCCAGAAAGGCGTTTCGGCCTATGTCGGCGAGGGCCGCAACCGCTATGCGGCGGGCCATCTCCTGGACGCGGCGCGCCTCTACCGGCTGGCGGTGGAAAAGCGGCAGCCCGCCGCGCGCTATAACGCGGTCGGCGAGGAAGGCGTCGAAGTGCGCGCGATCGCCGAGGTGATCGGGCGGGGCCTCAACGTGCCGGTCGTTTCGATCGCTCCGGAACAGGCGGCAGAGCATTTCGGCTGGATGGCAATGTTCGCCCCGATGGATCTACCGGCCTCCAGCGCGCTGACCCAGGCGCGGCTCGGCTGGCATCCGACCGGCCCGACGCTGATCGCCGATCTCGAGGCCATGCGGTACGACGTATGATGCGCCGATAAAGCGTCGTCAGCCGACGGCGTAGCGCAAATGGACGAGCCCGTGGGCGAGGGCTTCGCAGCTTTTGAGCGACAGTTGCATCTTGCCCGCGAGGCCGGTTTCGCCGAATTCGACGAAACCCTGGTTCGCCGCCCGTCCATCAAGAGCGGGAGCGACGAGAAGGCTGAGCTCATCGACAAGGCCGTCCGCGAAGAAGGAGCCGTTGATGCCGGCGCCGCCCTCGAGCAGCAGCCGGCGAATGGCGAATTCGCGGTTGAGAACTTCGAGCATCCGGCCGAGATCCATGTCAGCCGTTTCCGCCACGATATAGGACACGCCGTCGGCAGCGAGCTCGGCCAGGTGGCTGTCGGCGACATCGTGCCCAAGCAGCACCACGACATGGTCGCCGCCAATGTCGGGTTTGGAAAAGTGGAGCTTGCCCGATGGATCGAGCGCCACCGCGTAGCTTCCCATACCGGTTTGCGCGACATGATAGGGTCGGTCGACCTTGCCCGCATCGGCCGGCGGGTGCGCGCCGGCCTTGCTCATCTCGGCCATGGTGACGCGGCCGACGATCCAGCCGTCGCCCGCAAAATCATTATGGATATGCTCGTAGAGGCTCGACCATTCGGCCCGGGTTCCGTCCGGGCTGGCCGTGTAGCGGCTCGGGTGGAGACTGCCGTCCAGCGACGCGATCATATGGCAGATGATGTGCGGTTTCATGCGGGTGTCTCCAGGGAATGGGCTCAGGCGCGGTTCAAACTAGGGCCAGCGCCGGAGAATGGAAGCTGGGCACCCGGCTCATCCAAATTCCGACCATTGCCGTCTGGCCCTGTTATATCGATGTTGCACAAATGGTTGAGCCTGGGCTAGCATCCGTTTGCTGGTGCCGACGGGAGGCAGTTTTTGCAACGGCGATCAGCTGGAGCGGCATGCGTTAGCAAACGCAAGGAGGATGCTCCAACACTTTGAACCGACGCATGATCCTTCCTGAAACCGTCTCGGTTTCCGGGGCCGTGCGTTCTTGTGGAGGAGGATCCCATGAACAGACGTGAATTCCTGATGACGTCCGTGGCCGCGGGCGCCATGGTGCTTGCCGCGCCCTCGGTATTTGCGCAGGACAAGCTCACCATTCTCGGCTCGGTGCCCAGTCTCGGCTTTCCGTTCTTCGTGCACATGCTGAACGAGATCAAGGCGGAAGCCGCCACGCAAGGCGTCAACCTGACCGAGAGCGATGGCCAGAACTCGGCCACCAAGCAGACCGCCGACATCGAGGCCGCCCTGGTGCAGAAGGTCAACGCCATCGTCATCTCGCCGCTCGACGTCAATGCGCTGGCGCCGGCCATCGAGGAAGCGGTCAAGGCCGGCGTTCCCGTGGTGACGATCGACCGCCGCGTCGACGGCGTCGAGGGCATCCTCGCCCATGTCGGCGCCGACAACGTCAAGGGCGGCGAGGCGGAAGCGCAGGCCGTGGTGGCGGCGTTCCCCAACGGCGCGAAACTGTTCCACCTCCAGGGCCAACCCGGCGCCGGGCCGGCGATCGACCGCAACAAGGGCGTGCACAATGTGCTCGATCCCTTGAAGGACAAGTACCAGATCGTCTTCGAGCAGACCGCCAATTTCGCCCGCGCCGAGGCGCTGTCGGTGACGGAAGCCGGCCTTGCCGCCAACGGCAAGCCGGACGCGATCGTCTGTGCCAATGACGACATGGCGCTGGGCGCGCTCGAAGCCTGCGCGGCGCGCAACTTCACCGACGTCAAGATCTACGGCTTCGATGCGCTGCCGGAAGCGCTGGTCGCGGTCCGCGACGGCAAGCTCGCCGGCACGGTCGAACAGTTCCCCGGCCAGCAGTCGCGCACCGCCGTGCAGATCGCCGTCGCCTACGCCAGGGACAAGACGGAGCCGAAGGAGAAGCTGGTGCTGTTGACGCCGATCGTCATCGGCAAGGACAATCTCGACAAGGCCGAGAGGTTGAACGAGACGAAGTGAGCTTGCATGGAGAGGTCGGCGGGGCAGCACCCCCTCTGGCCTGCCGGCCATCTCCCCCGCAAAGGGGGAGATCGGCAGTGTCGATGTCCGCATTCTCATTGCGGCGTTGAAAATTGGCGAATGCGGAACAGACAGCCAATCTCCCCCCTTGCGGGGGAGATGTCCGGCAGGACAGAGGGGGGTGTTCACGCGCCGACGGGTCCGGAAACTGCATCGAGGGAAGCACCCATTCCATGGCTGAAGCCGCACCCGTCCTGCTCGCCGTCGAGGGCGTCACCAAGCGTTTCGCCGGCGTCACCGCGCTGAACGATGTCTCGCTCGACGTCAGGCCCGGCGAAATCCTCGGCCTGCTCGGCGAAAACGGCGCCGGCAAATCGACGCTGCTGAAAATCCTGTCGGGCGTCATACCGCCTTCCAGCGGCCATATCATTTTCGACGGCGCCGACTACCGGCCGTCGAGCCCGCAGGATGCCAAGCGGCTCGGTATCGTCACCATCTACCAGGAGCTCAGCCTGATCCCGACGCTGACGGTGGCGGAGAACATCTTCATCGGCCGCGCCCCGACCGGTCCGCTCGGCCTCGTCTCCTGGCGCAAGATGGAGCAGGACTCCCGCACCATCATCGCCCGCGTCGGCCTCACGATCGATCCGATGACGCCGGTCTCGGCGCTTTCGGTGGCCGAGCAGCAGCTCGTCGAGATTGCACGGGCGCTGTCGCTGAAGAGCCGGCTGATCATCATGGACGAGCCGACATCAGCGCTGACCGAGACAGAGGTGCAGCGGCTGCTGTCGATCATGGACAGGCTGCGCAAGGACCATGTCGCCATCATGTTCGTCACCCATCGGCTGGAGGAGGCCGCCGCCATCTGCGACCGCATGACGGTGCTCCGGGACGGCAGGTTGGCCGGCAATCTCGACCGCGAAGGCGGGCCGATCCGATTGCCGCGCATCATCGAGAAAATGGTCGGCCGCGCGGCGTCCGAGCTCTATGCGCGGCCGGCGCAGCGCACGGTGGCCGGCGACGTCGTGCTGTCGGTGCGCGGGTTGCGCACGGTGCGCGATCCCGAAGCGCCGCACGCCATCGTGCTCGACGGCGTCGATATCGACCTGAAGGCCGGCGAGATCCTGGGTGTCGCCGGCCTCGTCGGCTCGGGTCGCACGGAGCTGGCGCGCGCCATCTTCGGCGCCGACCGGATCGCGGGCGGCACGATCACGCTCGACGGCAGGCCCATCGCGCCGGCCTCGCCGGCGGATGCCATAGCGCTCGGCATCGGCCTTGTGCCTGAGGATCGCAAGCATCAGGCGATCTTCGCCGCGCTCGGCATCCTGCCGAATTTCTCCGTCGCCTCGCTCGGGCGATTCAGCAATGGCTTCGGCTTCATGGCCGAGCGGCGCGAGCGCGATGCGCTGGCGGGGTTCCGGAAAATGCTGTCGATCCGCATGGCGTCGGCCGAGCAGGCGATCGAGGGCCTGTCGGGCGGCAACCAGCAGAAGGTGATCCTGGCGCGCTGGCTGGCGCGCGACCCCAAGGTGCTGATCGTCGACGAGCCGACGCGCGGCGTCGATGTCGGCGCCAAGGCCGAGGTGCACCAGATCCTGGTGCAATTGGCAGCGCGCGGCATAGCGGTGATGATGATTTCGTCCGAGCTGCCCGAAGTGCTGGCTGTGTCCGACCGGATCGTGACCATGCGCAAGGGACGCATCACCGGGCAGATGCCAGGCATCGAGGCAAGCGAGGAAAAACTGATGGAACTGATGGCGCTCGACCAGCCGGGAGCGGTTGAGGAGGAGGCACGATGAGTGTGGCCGAGGAACAGAGCCGGCGTGGCGGCATCAGCATTGCGCGGCTCTTGATGAATTTCGGGCCGCTGCTATTCCTGGCGGCGCTGGTGGTCGTCTTCACCGTGCTGAAGCCGAGCTTCATCGATCCGATCAATCTGTTCAACATCACCCGCCAGATATCGATCACCGGGCTGATCGCGCTCGGCATGACCTTCGTCATCCTCACCGCCGGCATCGATCTTTCGGTCGGCTCGCTGCTCGCCTTCTGCGGCATGGTGGCGGCCGTGGTCGCCAAGGGCGGTACTGCCAACACGCTGTCGCTGTCGACGTCGGGAACGCAGGGCTATGGCTGGTTCGCGGCGCTGCTCGCCGCCGTGGTGGTGGGGGCGGTGGCCGGCGGTGTTCAGGGCTTTGCCATCACCAGGCTGAAAGTGCCGCCCTTCGTCGTCACGCTTGGCGGGCTCACCGTGTTTCGCGGCCTGACGCTGACCATCTCCAATGGCGGCCCGATCTCGGGCTTCGACGCTTCTATGCGCTGGTTCGGCACCGGGCTGATCGGCCCCGTGCCGGTGCCGGCGATCATCTTCGCGGCGGCCGCCATCCTGTGCCACATCGTGCTACGCTACACGCGCTATGGACGCGCCGTCTACGCCGTCGGCGGCAATGCCGAGGCCGCACGGCTGTCGGGCTTGCGCGTCGACCGCATCCTGGTCTCGGTCTATGTCATCGTCGGCTTCTTCGCCGGGCTCGCCGCCTTCGTGCTGTCGGCCAGGCTGAATTCGTCCGAAGCGGTGGCCGGCATCGGCTACGAGCTGACGGTCATTTCGGCCGTCGTCATCGGCGGTACCTCGCTGTTCGGCGGCATCGGCTCGGTGGGCGGCACCGTGGTGGGCGCCGCCCTGATCGGCGTGCTACAGAACGGGCTCCAGTTCAACAACGTCTCGTCCTACACGCAAAGCATCGTCATCGGCCTAATCCTGATCCTGGCGGTGGCGTTCGATCGCTGGCTGAAGTCGCGGGTGAGGCGCTAATTCTTTCTCCCTTGTCGTCGGAGAAGGGGAAATCGCCGCTCTGCCATAGGCAGGAGAGCTCGCTACCTTTCTTGCAAAACAACCCCCCTTTGCTAGAAGGATTTCGGGCGGGTGGCATTCTGAGAGAACCTCATGTTTGCCGATATCATCAGACCGATCAGCTTGAGTTTTTCGCTGCTGCGGCGGTTCTGGCCGCAGCTCGTCGTGCTGGTGCTGGCCGGTGTTCTGGCCGGCGATCTCTTGCTGCAACTGGCGGCCAAGGTGGCGCTCGCAAATCATTTCGCCGGGCTCGCCATGCTGACGCTGGTGGCACTGGCGCAACTGGTGGTGACGGTGGCGATGTTCCATGTGCTGCGTCCCGGCTTGCCCCATGTGCTGGCCGCGCAGCGTGGCGCGGAAAAGGCCACGGTCGCCGAGGGGCAGGGAACCGCGGACCGGCGCGGTTCGCGGCTGGTGCGCATGATCACCATCGCGCTGTTACCCTTCTTCGCCTACTACGCGGCCTGGGGGTTCCTCGGCGACATCGTGCGGCAATATTCGCGCGAAACGCTCGACCAGGCCGGCTTCGGCCAGAGCGCCAATGTTCTGGACGTGCTGGATTCGCGCTGGCTGCTGGTCTCGGTGGCGGTGTCCTGGCTGGTGCGCCGGCTGGCCAAGTTCATGCAGGCGAAAACGGGCGCCGCCTCGTTCTGGCAGATCGTGGTGGTGATCTGCGAGACCAACTGGATCTTCGTCGGCCTCTACGTCATCAGCCGCTGGAAGGACAGCGCGCTGCAATGGCTGATGAGCCGCAATTTCTGGTCGGTTCTGCAGGCGTCGGCCGACGGGCTGGCGAGCCCGGTGCCGACGGCGACGGCCGCGCCGATGGTGCCGGTCGAGATCACCTCGATCGCGCCCTCGACGATCGCCGTCAACCTGTTCTTCTACATGCTCTTGCCGCTGATCTGGCTGGTGATGGCGGCGCTGATCTATGGCTATGATGTGCGCGACGATACGGCACTGATGCGCGTGCACGGCCGGCTGGAACGCGTCGGCAAGCGCTATGCCGGCCTGCCGAAATTCCTGCGCGATTTCGTCGAGCATTTCGTCGCCGGCTACCGCTCGCGCTATCTGCCGATCGCCAATGGCGTGCGGCTGACGGTGAGTTCCAGCCTCGTATTGCTGTGTACGCTGATCGTCGGCTATCGCCTGCTCGACTGGGGCGCGGCCTGGCTGTGGCTCGGCGCGACGCGGCTGATCGGCCCGCACGAGCTCGACGTCTGGCAGATCCTGTCGCATGGCGTGACGCTGTTGTTCGGCAGCCCGTTCCAGGATTCCTCCACCGGCATCCTCATCGAGCCGCTGCGCATCTGCTTCCTCGCCGCCGTCCTGGAGACGGCGTTCTCGCTTTCCAAGGGGACGGGTGAGACGGGCGGTCGTTCCCGGTAGCGACGGGAACGGCCGTAGCGTATCCTTGCCGCGCCTTGCCATGTACGTGCGATGGGGCGAAAGTGCGATCTTTCCTGGTCTCGTAAACAGACCGCCTGTTTGCACTCGCAAGATCGAAGAGAATGGCATGACTTACTTCTTCCGCCGTCGAAGTGAGGCAATGACCTTCGGCCTGCCTGTGGTCTGCTGCGCGCTGGCGTTGATATTGCAATCGAACATAGAGCCGATCGAAGATCGGACGGCGATTGTGGTGATCGTTGCCGGCATATCGATCATCCTTACCTTGGCAACCGTCTTTGCCGTGGTGCGACATGCGGAGGCGATAGCCCGACGTGTTGGACAGCCGTACGGCACCCTGGTCCTTACCTTGGCCGTAACGACGATCGAAGTGTCGATCATCGTCTCGATGATGCGACATGGCGCCAACAATCCGACCCTGGCGCGAGAATCCGTGTTCTCCACGGTCATGATCGTTTGCACCGGCATCGTGGGGCTGTGCCTGACACTTGGCGGGTGGCGGCACCGCCACCAGGACATCCGAAGGCAAGGCACAAGTTCCTTTCTTTCGGTGCTGACCGCGATCACGGTGCTGACGATGGTGCTCCCGAACTATACGCTTGCCACCAGCCCCGGGACATTTTCTCCCACGCAACTGGCTTTCGTCGCGCTGCTGTCGCTCTTGCTCTACGGCAGTTTCGTTTTCGCCCAGAGCTACAGCCAGAAAGAGGACTTCCTGGAGGTGCAGCTGCGTGAAAGCGCTCCGGAAAGCCATTCTCCGCAGGTCCACGGCGTGCCAACGCATTTCGTCTTCCTGCTTCTGGGACTGGTCGGGATCGTCCTGCTGACGGAACGGGTCGCGGCTGGCGTTGAAGATGGCCTTACCTACCTGCAGATCCCGCAATCGGATGCGATCGTCGGCGCGATGATTGCGTTTGTCGTGCTGCTCCCCGAGGCGATCTCCGCCATCAAGGCATCGTGGGGGAATGAGCTCCAGCGCGCATTGAACGTCGCTTTGGGCTCGGCGTGCGCGACCATCGGACTGACGATCCCGGCAGTGGCGGCGGCCAGCCTCATCACCGGAAAGTCGCTCAACCTCGGTCTCGGTCCGAGCGACGTGATTTTGCTGGTTCTGGCCCTTGCGGTGAGTGTCGTAAGTTTCAGTACCGGACGCACGACGGTTCTCACCGGACTTGCTCACCTCGTCGTCTTTGTTGCCTACGTCCTGTTGATCGCCGTGCCGTGACTCCGGACTGCCGGCGCTGTCGCTACTTCGGCGGCCGTTGAAACCGCAGGTACCACGGCCGCCCGCTTCCCAGCCCAATGGCGGGACGGATGGTCTTGATGGCATCCTCCGGCACGATGAAGGTGTCGCCGATGGTGATGACGTCGCCTGTCTTGGCGCCGGAGAAGATCGCCGAGGTGCAGTTCATCACGCCGTCCGGCAGTCTGACGCCCGAAATCATGTCGGGGAGCCAGCGGCGGCCGGCGGCATCGGTCAGCATCAGCCTGCAGCCCAGCCATTGCTTCTGCAAGTCGGGATCGCCGACGGTGACGGAGAAGGTGGCGATGACGGCGAAGGCCTGATCGGGCAAGCGGCCGGCCTTGCCGCCGCGCAGGTCCGCCAGCTTCCAGTCGCTGCCGCCGAAGTGCGCGGACTGGCCAAACTCGACATCCCTGGCGATGAGGTCTTCGCCGCCCAGCCATTCGCGCAAGCTGTCATGGCTGGTTTCTGCCAGCGCCAGCGGCAGCAGGATGACAAGCGCCGCCAGGCTGCGCCTGCGCCATTTTTTCTCGACCTGCCGCTCGGCGGCCGGCCCCATGTCGGTCGCGACGGCGCTCATGGCTTGCCCTGCGGTGTCTGGCCCGGAGAAGTCTGGCCCGGTGGTGCATCCAGATCGTATTGCGGCAGGATGCCGGCCGGTTGTCCATCGGCGCCGGCAGACAACCCGTCGAAGCTGATGCGGGCCTGCGCGTCGAGCGCGCCGAATTGGCGTTCCGAGACCAGCAGCCTGGCGCCGCCGATCTGGTCGGGCGGTACTTCGAAGACGAACAGGCCGCGTTTTTGCAAGCCGGGATCGACGCCGTGCGGCGGCATGTCCTGGCGATAGCCCAGCCGCTCCGTCTGGCGGTAGCGCAGACCGGTCGGACCTTGCCAGGTGCCGTCCGCGACCGTGATGGAGGCGTCGGTCGCGGTGAGGCTGGTCGTCACCACCGCCCACACGCCGCTCGTCGTCAAAAGCTTTTGCTGCCCGAACTGGTTGGTCTTCAGCGCGCGGGCAAAGACAACCTCGTCAAGCCGGACGTCAAAGCTGCGTGCCCGCACCGTGTCGTGCATGGCGCCGTCGACCGGGATGGGCGCGGTGAGGTCGGCATAATGCGGCTTGGAAAGCTGCATACCGTAGCTCAGCGCCACGGTGGCGGCGAGAATCGCGAGATTGCCGAGGACCCGCATCTTCATGAGCCGGCTCCCGGCGTGTCCGTTGCCGGCATATCGGCGAGCGGCAAGGTCACGGTGCCGAGACGGTAGGGATTGTACCAGCCGGGCGTGCCGTAGAGATTGTCGCGCGGCTTGAAGATCTCCGCGGTGACGCCGAAGGCGAGCGTCGGCGGCACGGCGGCGTCGCCGGCCAGCGGCCAGACATAGGCCAGGCGCTCGGTCATGCCGGGGTGCAGTTCCGGCGCCAGGGTCGAATCGCGTATCAGGGCGATCATCGGCATCGAGTCCGGCAGGGTGATTCCCTCCGGCTTGAAGACAGCGAAGTAGGCCTTGTTGGATTCGGCCGTGCGGTTGGTCATGTCGGCCTCCAGCACCAGTGCCTTCTGGCCCGGTTTCAGCGGCACGCCATGGATGTCGGCATGGCTGACGTAGGCACGCACCGGTTTGATGCGCCAGCGGCCGGCATCGATGGCGGCATCGGACGGCAGTTGCGGCGGAGGGTGAGCGGGCAGGGCGCCAAAGGCGCCCATGAGGCCGGCCGCCAACAGCGCGGCGATGGTTCCCGCGCCTGCCGTCATCCAGGCCTGGACTCTTGAACGGGCAGTCTTGAACATTCCCTGATATGCACGTCGAACGATCAGCCACCCGCAGGCAATCTAGGAAGAAAACGCGCGGATGGGAACCCGCAAATGGCGGCATTGCCCAGCTCTTCTCGTGGCTGCGTCTCTCTCGTGGCGCAGTGTGGTCGCCGACGGCTTGGCGAGCCCGCCTATGCCGCCTGCAAGGCCCAAATGCGGTGGCCGTAGCGGCGGAAGAAGCGCGCCAGCAGGCGCGCTTTTCCTGGCGGCGATCGGCCCGGCGGTGCTGCACGCGCGCCGACTCGGCTTTGCAAGCTATATAGAAGCATAACTCAAAAATTAGCGAAAGAGAAACTTTTGCGGAGCCCTGAAAGATGCGACTCGACTCTCGTTTCAAAACGCAGGAATATGTGAACAAACAAGGAACAAAAGAGGCGAGCCGCGATGGCATTGACGGGCAGGGGATCAGTGATTGCGGATGTCGTTTCGATATCGGTCGAATGCGCCGATTGCGGCCGCAACAGGTGGTGGAAGCCCGATCAGCTGCGGCGCTTCGGCGTGACTGGCAATACCCCGCTGGCAGCGCTTTCGGGCCGGCTGGTCTGCTCGGCTTGCCGCGCCGACGGGCTGCCGGGCACGGCGATCCAGATCCGGGCAGCGTTTATCGACGAGCGCCAGCGCGTGCGCAGCGAGGCGCTAATGCTGAGCGAGCGCGAGATGCCGTTGGAGGGATCGGGGCGGGCGTGAGGGTGGCATCGACGCTGGGTTTTGCCTGCTCTCCTTGTGGGAGGAAGAATTGCCCCGTCGCCCTCAATAGCCCAGCAATTCCTTCAACGGAATGACCCGCCAGACCTGCTTGATGGCGTAGCGGTTGAAGGTCAACGTCTTCGGCGGATTGTACTGTTCGACCACCAGTTCGGCGGCGGTGCGCTTGACCAATTTCTTGATGAAGGCCTTGCCGTTGCGTTCGTTCTCTTCCGGGAAGGTTTCGATCACCACGTGATCGCCCGGGACGGCATCGCGGCCGCCGCAATAGATCAGGTCTCCGGGCTCGTAACGGGGTACCATGGAATCCGAGAGCACATGCAGCGCGAACACCTTGGCCAGGTTGCGGATGCCGGGTGGGCGCTGGACGTAGCCGGCGGGCTCGCCGTTGAAGGTGAAATCGCCGTCGTCGCCGCCAACGGCGGCGCCCAGCACCTGGATGTCCATCGGCCCGGCGGGGGGCGGCCCGGCGTCGGTGACGATCTCGGCGTCGTTGACCGGTCCGGCATCGTCGAGGAAAACCACCTCGCCCTTGCCGAGCGCGACCGGGTCGACACGCAGAAAGGCGGCAGTCTTCAGGAGGTTTTCCGTCTTGGGCAGGTTGCGACCGGTTTCCCAATTGCCGACGGCGGCGACGTCGGTGTCGTTGTGCTCGGCGATGTGGCGCATGACCAGGCCGCGCTGCTTGCGCGCCTGGCGGATTGCCGCCCCGACCTTGATCGACAGTTGCGTTTTCACCATGGCGCCCATGTGACCAACAAGCGCTGCTTTCGTCCATGAAAGAATGGCTTGCATAAGTTTTTGAGTTATGCTTATATCCGTTCATGCAAAAGCTCAACCCCTTCCGAGTCGAAAGCGCCCTCAGGCCAGCTTCACGCGAGCCGGCCAGCGCTCATTCCCTTTCGCCCCGGCTGTCCTCCTCCCCGGCCAGGGCGAAGCGTGAGGCTGATTGCCCCGATGCATCAGCCGCACGTCCGGTCCGCCCGTCACCGGCGGCCGGAACGGCCGGAGCCGCCGCTCCCCGCGGCTCCGGCCCCCAATTCAGCGCGGTGCGGATCCGCTCCCTGATCCGCACCGAGGACGGCACCGTGATCCTGCTCGACAGGCTGACGGGCAGGGCGGTTTTCGCACCCGACCGGGTGACGGCAGAGGCGCGGCTGGCGCGCCTCGCCGCGCTGGGCGGCCGGCCGGGCTGAGGCCGCCAATCCAACGGCCGACAGGCCGGATCCAACCCAACAATGCCCACCGCCTGCGGCGGGCCGACACCGATACTCGCCGGCGGCGTCGCGCGCTGCCGCGGCCGCGCAATGGACGGAGACCAGATATGGCACTTTACGGCGACAAGGAATTGCAGGCGATCGCCGGCTGGCTGACGGACGGACTTTCCGCCTCGCGCATCGCGGCTCGGTTCAGCGCGTCGCGAGGCAGCCCGGTGTCGCGCGACGCCATCATTGGCATCGTTCACCGCAACGCCATGCTGAGTTCTATCGGCTTTGCCAACAGCAAGCGGATCGCGGCAGCCGAGAGGGCGAATGACAAAGCCGCGGACCGCGCCGCCAAGGCCGGACACAAGCGCGTGCCGAAGGGTGAAGGTGCGGAACGCCTCGCAGCGCGCGAGGCCGGCGTGCTGATCGCGGACGGGCAAGCCTACCGCCTCGAGGTACCGGTGCCGCACCGAAGCCCGATCGGCCGCCAGCCGCATGGCGTGGCAATGCGCTTCGTCGACTGCCTGTTCGGCCGCTGCCGCGCTCCGCTCGACCTGGCGCTGGAGCAAAATCCGGAAAACGACGCGCCCGGCGGCCGGCCGGGCGTCCACATGCTGTGCTGCGGCATGCGCACAAGGGCGATGAAAAGCTACTGCACCTATCACCAGGCGCGCTTCCGCCGGCGTGTCTGCGAGGCGGGGTGAGCTTCCTCCCGTTCTGGAGAGAAGCTAACGGCAGGCGGGCGGCGCCGGGTGCAGGATTGGGAACGGCATGAATTCGGGAGGGAGATTGAGTTAGATGCAAGGTATCGAAACGGTGGCGCCGCCCCTCATTGCCCTGCCGGGCATTTCTCCCCGTAAAACGGGGAGAAAGAGACTAGCTGCAACGCTGGCTTTTCTTCTGCAATGGTGGCGATCTGGCGGGAACGGCGGCCACGCAACGCCTTTATTTTGGCAGATCGTGGCCCTGCTTTGGCATTCGCACGCTCATTGCATCAGGCATCGCTGGCCGGCCGTCGTCGCCGGCCAATATACGGGTAACCCGGGCGAAGCCGGTGAACGCTTTCATCGCGTCGGCGTGCGAAATCTGCGCCGCGATGGCTGCGCTGCACGCGTTGAGCGCACTGCGGTAGACATGACCACGCCGTTCAATCGGCCAGCGCTGCAGGAAGTCGGCTGCCTCAGCGACGCCGTCGATCACCTCGACATGCCCGTCCAGGCATACTTTGAGCGGAGATCCTGTTTTCATGGTACCCACGGCGGTTACCTTGGCGTTGCGCGCGGCTCGGAAGCCAGCCCCTATCAACGTGCAAGGCGGCGGCGCGGTTGCATCACGTTTTCAGCCACCTCACGGGCCCGCGGCGGCGTCGAGCCATTCATGGGCGCGGCTACGCGGCTTAGCCACCAGCAGCCCCTGCTGCCCGGCCGCCTTGGTGAAAGCCTCGAAGGCGACGCGCTGGCGGCAGCTGCCGTCGATGGCGAGCCTGACCAGCCTTGCCGCATCCAGATAGGCGGTGGCCGTCTTGTCAGGCCATTGCCGGCGAAGCGCGGTCGCCGCCTGGGCGATGGAGCCCACCAGCATGGTCTTGTTGTCGCAGAAGCGCAAGGTCACCGGCATGAAGGCGGTCATGGGCATACCTCCTGTTGGTTTGGTGCGGCACAACGCCCAGCCTCGCCGCTGGTTCCGGCGCACGCAGCCAATTTCGCCAGGGATCGCTGCCGCGCCAGCCAGCACCTCAATCCACTCCCCACAAGGACGCAGCCATGAGCAAGAAAGCCGCCAGATCAGCCAAACCGCAGACGCCGAAGCTGCCGAAGGGCGAGGCCGAGCAGGTGCGCATCCGCCGCGAGGTCGGCCATGATTTCGCGTTGCGGGACGATGAGTTCGGCCGCAAGCGGCTCGCAACCGGGACATCGGAGGCGCGGCGCGTCTATGAGGTGTCCAATGACGGCCATACCTCCACCGGTGGTATCGTGCGGGTGCGCAGCATCGATCCGCTGCTGGGCATCACCTCGCTGTCGCGCCAGCAGCGCGAAGCCGGTCTGCGCTACCGCGAGGATTTCCGCGCCAGCCAGCAGGCTGATATCAAGCCGATGCGCTGGAGCGAACGCGTCGACGGCGACAGGACAAGCGGCGGCATCACCGACAGCGTGCTCAATGCCGGACGGTCGCACGCCGCCGCGACCCGCGCGCTCGGCCATTGGGAGGTGGTCGACGTGGTCCGGAAGATCGTGTGCCTGGAGCAGTCGGTCAGAGGCGTGGCGGGAGAGATGAGCGAGGGCAGGGACGTGGCGGCAAAGCTGTTGAGAATCGGGCTCGATCTGCTGGCGATGCACTACGGGATGATGATGCGACGATAGGGTTGGGCCCCGAGGAGTTGCGGCGCGCACGACAAGTGCTCCGCTCCAGGGCATGGCGCTATGCATGACATCCGGCCGGCGCGATGCCGGCCGGATTGGTTGTCAGGTCAACGCCTGCAGACGCGGACTCTCTCGATGACCCGATGGTGATGACGCCAGTGCTTGATCACCTCGGTGTGGCAGCGACGATGACCGTAGTAACGCGGACGGTAGCTCTCGTCATACATGCTGTAGCGGCGATAGTAGCCGTCATCGTCGGAATAATCGCGATAGTGGTGACGATATCTGGGAACATAATAATCGTCGTCATAGCCGTTGCCGATGCCAAGCGTGATGCTGGCGGCATTTGCCGGGGCGATCACGGCCACCGCCGAAGCGACGGCAATCACGGATGCGAGCAAGAGTTTCTTCATGGCAACCTCCTCTTTAAGGCTCATCTAATAAACGCTGCCCTCGCGGCCCTGTTCCCATAAAGCCGGTAAACCAATGTTTCGTGCCCGCGCGCGCTGTGAGGGGGCGGCGCCTTGGCAGCGCGCCTTTGAAGAAGGGACGTTAACCCCTTCTAAAACAGCGCCTTCTCCAGCGGCTTCTCCAGCGTCTCGGCGAAAGCGGTCGCCAGATGGTGGCGGTCGCGGAAGGCGATCTTGCCGCCGATGAAGACATGGCAGGTGGTCTGGTTGCAGAACTGGTCGGTCATATCGACATAGCGGGCGTTCGGAATGCTGCGCACGACGTCGCGCTCCACCGCGGCCATGGCGTCGTTGGCGGCATAGGCGCGCGTCTGATCACAGAGCGAGGGCGTGTCGCCGCGCCACAGCGCACGCGCCACGCAGGTGTCGACCTGCTCGTCGTTGAAGGGCACGTCGCGGATGAAGGCGACTTTCAGCCCGGCCTTGCTGAACGTCTCCAGCGTCGAACGCAGGCCAGCCTTCCACTCCGCGTCCTGACTGTCGGGCTCATCCTTGCCGGCGGCCATCTTGCGCGAACTGGTCAGGGCGATTTCCGAGATCACCACCAGGGCCGGCCTCAGCGCCAGGATCTCCTTGATCGACTGCTCGCGCCACTGGTCGCATTCGGCGTAGTCGCGCTTCAGCTTGCTCGACCATGTCGACAGCCGGGACGCCCGGCACGAGGATTTGAGCCAGGTAACCACCCGGTAATCGCGCTTTTCGGCCGCCTGGATCAGCGGCGTCGACCAGTGGTCGGCATGTGAATCGCCAAACAAGGCGATCGTGCCTTTCACATTCTTGGCGCCAAACACGCAGGGCTTCGGGGTGATGGTCTCGTAGTCGAGCACGCAGCCGCCCCTGGCGCGCGCGGTGGATGGACGCGCCGCACTTTGGGCGATGACGCGCTGCTCCGGATCGAGTTCGTGAACGGCAAACTTGGCATTGGCGTAGGCCGCGACCACGCCGGCGCCGGTCAGCAGCGCCGCGGGCACGAGCGCGCGGGCGGCGCTTGCCATCAGCCAGCCGTTGCGGCGCACGGGGTTTTCGATGACGTGATAGGTGAAGATGGAGAGCATCAGCGTCAGTGCCAGGCAGGCAAACCTGTCCAGCCCGGAAAGCTCCGCGGTGACCATTCCCGCATAGACGATGACCGGCCAGTGCCAGAGATAGAGCGAGTAGGAGAGCTTGCCGATCCATTGCATGGGCGGCAGCGACAGGAGAGCCGCGGGGCCGCCGGCCAGCTTGCCATCCGCTTGGCGCTCGCCTGCCCCGCTGACCAGCAGCAGCACCGTGCCGACGACCGGCAGCAGCGCCAGCAGGCCGGGGAAGGGCAGCGCCTCGTCCAGCAGCAGATAGGCGGGCACGATCAGCGCCAGGCCGAGCCAGCCTTGCGCGGCGCGCAGCCGCGGGTGGTACTGGAGGAAATTTGCCGGCACCATCGTAGCAAGCCCGCCGGCGGCGAACTCCCAGGCCCTCAGCGGCGAGAAATAGAAAGCCCAGGGCGGCGAAACGCTGGTCAGCCAGGCGCAGGCCACGAACGAAACCAGGCCGGTGACGCCGATGACCACGATAGCGGCGCGCCGTCCCGGCCGCAGCCATGCGGCGAGAACAAGCAGCGCCGGCCATGCGAGGTAGAACTGCTCCTCCACCGACAGCGACCAGAAATGGATGAAGGGGTTGTTGGCGGCATCGGAGGCGAAATAGTCGAACGACCAGCGGATCAGCCACAGATTGATCATATAGGCCGAGGCAAACATCGCGCCCTTCGAATAGAGCGCCTGTTCCTCCGGCGACAGGATGAAGGCGCCGGCCAGCAGCGTGGCGAGGATGACGAACAGCGAGGCCGGCAGCAGCCGCCGGGCGCGGCGGGCATAGAAGCGCCACAGGTTCAGCCGGCCGCTCTCGCCGATCTCCTGCAAAAGATGTCTTGTGATGAGATAACCGGAGATAACGAAAAAGATGTCGACGCCGGCAAAACCGCCGGGCAGGGCGGCGAGGCCGAAATGATAGGCGACGACGCCTGCTACCGCCAGTGCGCGCATTCCCTCGATATCGGGTCGGAACGATGCTGCCACGACAAATCCTTCGTGCAAGCCCAACCCGCGACCATTGTTAGTCGGGGCGGACCGTATCGCAATGCAACAAATCTTTCGCAACGCAACATGGCAGGAAAAAGGACAGCGGCAGAAACGGAGATGACGGTGACGCGAGGCATGGATGACGCCTGCCGCCGGACGCCTCACATCTTATGTTTCCGGTAAATGGTGCCCGCCCTATTTACGACTAACATGTTAGCGTGATAGCACTGCCTGCGAACTGCTCTTTTGGAGGCTCGCTGGTGACATCGCGTTTTGGTCTTTCGGTTGCTCTGGCCACGCCTTTCGATGCGTCGGGGCAAATCCTCATTCCACCCATGGTGACGTGGGCCCGAAGCTGCCTGGCGCAGGGCTGCACCAGTGTGACGCTTTTCGGCACCACCGGGGAGGGCGCTTCGGTCGGCACCGAGGAGCGGCGGGCTGTCACCGAGGCGATGCTGGCGGCCGGCATCGCGCCGGATCAGCTTGTCGCAGGCGTGCTGGTCGATGCGGCCGAGGATGCAGCCGAGCAGGCTCGGCATGCCTTGCAGCGCGGCGCCCGCAACATCCTCCTTGCCCCTCCCAGCTATTTCAAGAATATCGGCGACGATGGGCTTTTCGGCTGGTTTTCCGCTGTCTTTGCCGCTCTCGGTCCGCTGGCCCGCGGCGTGCTGCTCTACAACATTCCCTCGGTCACCACGGTGCAGCTTTCGCTGGGGCTGATCGGCCGGCTGCGCCAGGCGTTTCCGGACGTGGTCGCCGGCGTCAAGGATTCCGGCGGCGACTGGACCTATAGCGAGGCGCTGCTCGGCGCCCATGGCGATCTGGTGATCCTGATCGGTGACGAGCGGCATCTGGCGCGGGCGGTCAGGATCGGTGGCCAGGGCGCGATTTCGGGCATGGCCAATTTCGCCGCCGGCGAGGTCCTCGCCATGGCGCAGACGGGGCAGGACGATGCGCGGGTCGAGCGTTTCGTGCTCGAGCTGCTCAAGCACCCGGTCATTCCTGCGGTCAAGGTGATGGTGGCGCGCAAAACCGGCGACGAGCGCTGGCTGGCGGTGCGGCCGCCGCTCGAGCCGATCGCGGCGCCGGGGCGCCAGCAGCTTGGCGCTGCCTACGACACTCTTTTCGCGGCCGCGGCGGCCTGACGGGAAGGGAAGCGCTGAAATGGCCAATGGCGGCGACCAGACAAATCTGCGGGAGCAGGCCTATGCCAGCTTCACGCGGCATTTGCTGGCACGCGACCTCAAGCCGGGCCAGTTCGTGTCGCAGCGCGAACTCGTCGCCTTCACTGGCCTGCCGCTCGGTGCCATCCGCGAGATCGTGCCGCGCCTGGAAGCCGAGGGGCTGCTGACGACGATTCCGCAGCGCGGCATGCAGATTGCGCACATCGACATCAGCCTGATCCGCGAGGCCTTCCAGTTCCGCCTGTTCATGGAGCGCGAGGCGGTGGCGCTGTTCACCGTCAGCGCCTCCGACGACGAACTCGCGCGCTTGCGCCGCGAGCATGAGGACATGCTGGCGCAGGCGCTGGCGCAGACCCCGACGCCGGAGATGGAGGCCAGGGCTCAGACCATCGACTGGGCCATGCACGATACTTTCATCGATGCGCTCGGCAACGAGATCATTGCCAAGGCCTATCTGGTCAATTCGGTGAAGATCCGCCTGATCCACCAGGAACGGTTCCGCATCGACGGGCGCGTGGTGCCGGTGATGCGCGAGCATCTGAGCGTGATCGAAGCCCTCGAAAGCCGCAATCCACAAAAGGCGGTCGAGGCGATCAGCCAGCATATCGACAATGCGCGCCGGCTGGCGCTCCATATCTGAGGAAGCAGGCCGCGCCGTGCCTGTCGCGGCGCAATCGACAACGACAGCAACCGGGAGGAAGAAATGCCGTCCAATCCATTCAACCCAACCAGAAGACAGCTCCTTGCGGGCGCCGCCATGCTCGCCGGCGCCGGCTTTGCCGGTATCCGCCCGAGCCTTGCCGCCGGCGTCGACTGGAAGCGCTTCGCGGGCACGACGCTCGATGTCAATCTGGTGAAAAGCCCGCGCAGCGACACGCTGATCAAATATCTCGCCGAGTTCGAGGATCTGACGGGCATCAAGGTCAATGCCGAGGCGACGCCCGAGCAGCAGCAGCGCCAGAAGACGGTGATCGAGCTCAGCTCCGGCAAACCCAGCTTCGACGTCGTGCATCTGAGCTACCATGTGCAGAAGCGGCAGTTCGAGAAGGGGGGCTGGCTTGCCGACATATCGGGCTACCTTGCCGACCCGACGCTGACCGATCCGAGCCTGGTCGAAAAGGACTTTGCCGATGCCGGCATGCTGTTCGCCAAGGATGGCCAGGGCGTGCTGCGCTCGCTGCCGTTCTCGGTCGACTATTGGATAATCTACTGGAACAAGGAGGCGTTCGAGGCCAAGGGCCTCAAATACCCCGAAACCTTCGATCAGCTCGTTGCGGCCGCGGAGGCGCTGACCGACCCGTCGACCAACACCTACGGTTTCGTCGCGCGCGGCCTCAAGAATGCCAACACGCCGGTCTGGACCTCGCTGATGCTCGGCTACGACATGACGCCGCTCGACGACAAGGGCAAGCTGCGCACCACCGCGCCCGAGGCGGTAGAGGCCGCCGCCCTCTACCAGCGGCTGATGACCAAATCCGCGCCGCCCGGCGTCACCGGCTTCAACTGGGCCGAAGCGCAATCCGCCTTCCTGCAAGGCAAGATAGGCATGTGGTTCGACGGCGTCGGTTTCGCGCCGCCGATGGAAAATCCGGAGAAGTCGAGGGTGGTCGGCAAGGTCGGCTACGGCGTGATGCCCAAGGGCCCCAAGGCGCATGCCTCGGGTACGTTCGGCGACGGGCTCGGCGTGACCACGGCCAGCGAGAAGAAGGAAGCCGCCTACCTCTTCTGCCAATGGGCGGTGTCGGCCGGCATGGGCGCGCGGCTGCTGCAGGCAGGTGCCGGCGTGCCGTTCCGCAAATCGGTGCTGGAAGACCCCAAGGTGCGCGAAGGCGTGACCATGCCGGCGAGCTGGCTCGACGCCGTGGTCGGCTCCGGCAATGTCAGCCGGCTGGCGCTGCCGGTCATCATCCCGGTCACCGAGTTCCGCGATATCTATGGCGTGGCGCTCAGCGACCTGCTCGCCGGGGCCGACCCGGCGGAGGAACTGAAAAAGGCGACGGAACAGTTCCAGCCGGTCCTCGACAGGAGCGAGCAAGGCTGATGTCCGCAACTGCCCCAGAGCGCGCCGAGGCGACGACGAGTCGCGCCGGGGCGACGACGGATCGCGCCGGGGCGACGACCGATCGTACCGGGGTGACGAAACAGGCAAGCGAGGGGGGCCGGCCCGTCAAGCTGGCTCCCAGCTACTGGCCCTTCGTCGTCCCCGCGCTGGTCGTCGTCGGCGCCGTCATCGTCTTTCCCTGGGCCTTCACGCTGTGGATGAGCGTCAACCGCTGGACGCTTGGCCAGTCGCGAAGCTTCGCGGGGATGGAGAACTATCTGCGACTGGTCGGCGATGGGCGGTTCTGGGAATCGCTCGCGCACACTTTGTCCTACACTTTCCTTTCGGTGGCCGCGCCGATGCTGCTCGGCACGGTCGCGGCGCTGATCTTCGATGCCCGGTTCCCGCTGCGCGGCGTGCTGCGCGGTATTTTCGTGATGCCGATGATGGCCACGCCCGTCGCCGTGGCGCTGGTCTGGACGATGATGTTCCATCCGCAACTCGGCGTGCTCAACTACCTTCTGTCGCTGGTCGGCATTCCGGCGCAGGAATGGATATTCAACGCCAGGACGGTCATCCCCTCGCTGGTCGCTGTCGAGACCTGGCAGTGGACGCCGCTGGTGATGCTGATCGTGCTGGGCGGGCTGGCCTCGGTGCCGCGCGAACCCTTCGAGAGCGCCGAGATCGACGGCGCCAATGCTTGGCAGCAGTTCCGGTACCTGACCTTGCCGATGATCGCGCCGTTCCTGATGATCGCGGTGATCATCCGCACGATCGACGCGCTGAAGAGCTTCGACATCATCTATGCGATGACCCAGGGTGGACCGGGCACGGCCTCCGAGACCATCAACATCTATCTCTACAACATCGCCTTCTCCTATTACGACGTCGGCTACGGCTCCGCCATGGCGGTGGTGTTCTTCGTTCTTATCGTAGCGCTGTCCTTCGTCCTGCTGATGCTGCGCCAGCGCAGCCGCTGGACCGACGCGGAGGGCAAATAGATGCGTTCGCGACTGCTCAACCGGATCGGCCTGTTCTTCGCCGCCCTGGTCTTCGTCTCGCCGGCGATCCTGTTCTTCCTCTGGATGATCTCGCTGTCCCTGAAATTCGAGATCGACAACGGCGCCTCCCCGCCGGTCTTCATCCCCGAGCACGTGGCCTGGTCGAACTATGCCAAGGTGTTCGAGGAGAACAATTTCCTGCTCTACTTCTGGAACTCGGTGCTGGTGACCGGCACGGCGACGCTCTTGGCGCTGCTGATCGGCGTGCCTGCCGGCTACGGCATAGCGCGGCTCAAGGCCGAACGGTCGGCGGTCGTCATCATGATCGCGCGTATGACGCCGGGGCTGTCCTACCTCATCCCGCTGTTCCTGCTGTTCCAGTGGGCCGGCATATTGGGCACGCTGTGGCCGCAGATCATCATCCATCTCGTGGTCACGGTGCCGATCGTGGTCTGGGTAATGATCGGCTATTTCGAAACCACGCCGATGGAGCTGGAGGAGGCCGCCAGCATGGACGGCGCCTCCTCATGGCAGGTGTTCCGGCTGGTCGCGTTGCCCATCGCCAGGCCAGGCATCGTGGTGGCCTTCATCCTGTCCATCATCTTCTCCTGGAACAATTTCGTCTTTGGCGTGGTGCTGGCCAGCCGCGAGACGCGGACCTTGCCGGTCGCGGTCTACAACATGCTCTCCTACGAGCAGGTGAGCTGGGGGCCGCTGGCCGCCGCCGCACTGGTGGTGACGCTGCCGGTGCTGGTGCTGACCATGTTCGCGCAAAGGCAGATCGTCGCCGGGCTGACCGCCGGCGCGGTCAAGGGCGGCTGAAGCCGACGACACTCTTTCCAGGTGAGGACATGAAATGGCAGCGGTGACCATCAACAATGTGCAGAAGGCATTCGGAGCGACCAGGATCATTCACGACGTCAGCGTCGACATCGCCGATGGCGAGTTCGTGATCCTGGTCGGACCTTCGGGCTGCGGAAAGTCGACGCTGCTGCGCATGATCGCGGGGCTGGAGACGATCTCGGGCGGCAGGATCGCCATCGGCGAGCGGGTCGTCAACGATCTCAGGGCGCGAGACCGCAACATCGCCATGGTGTTCCAGAACTACGCGCTCTACCCGCATATGACGGTGGCCGACAATATGGGTTTCGCGCTCAAGATCAAGAAAGCCGATCCGGCCGATACCGCCGGCCGCGTCAACAGGGCGGCGAGTATCCTCGGCCTGGAAAAGCTGCTCGACCGCTTCCCGCGCCAGCTTTCGGGCGGCCAGCGCCAGCGTGTCGCCATGGGGCGCGCCATCGTGCGCGACCCGCAAGTCTTCCTGTTCGACGAACCGCTCTCCAACCTGGACGCCAAGCTGCGCGTGCAGATGCGAGGCGAGATCAAGGCGCTGCACCAGCGGCTGGGCACCACCACCATCTATGTCACGCATGACCAGATCGAGGCCATGACCATGGCCGACAAGATCGTGGTGCTGCATGACGGCCTGGTCGAGCAGGTCGGCGCGCCGCTCGACCTCTACGACCAGCCGGCCAATCTCTTCGTCGCCGGCTTCATCGGTTCGCCCGCCATGAATTTCATTCGCGGCCGCATCGAGGAAGGCGTCTTCCGCAGCGCAGGCGGGCTGACCTTGCCGCTGCCGGCGCCGCTTCATCCGGCACAGGTCCCGGGCGGAGAGCTGGTCTACGGCATCCGCCCCGAACACATCCGCGCCAGCAGCCAAGGCATACCCGGCGGCGTCACGCTGCTGGAAGCCACCGGTTCGGAGATCTTCGCCAAGGTCGACTGCGGCGGCGAGGAGATAGACTGCCTTTTCCGCGAGCGGCTGGCGCTCAAGCAGGGCCAGCTGGTGCGCATCGAAGTCGACCACGCCTGCGCGCATCTGTTCGACGCCGAAACCGGCCGGCGCGTCGGCGCATGACAACAGCCCCGCGGGACGGGGCTGTCTTCAGGGTGCGGGCTATAAAAGCCTGCTCTTTGCCGGTCTATTTGCTGCCACCATTCGCCTTGACGCTGCTGCAGAACTCCGGATGGCTGTTGGCGGCGTTGGCGTCCTTGGCCTCGTCGTCGCAGGCCGTCATCATCATCTTCTGGTCTTCCGGAGTGAGCGCTTTCCATGCCTTCGTGAACTCGTCGCTGCTGCGCATCTTCTTCATGCTGGAGTCGGTGTAGAAGGGCTGCATCTTGGCCGGGTCGTCGAGTGCCGACGTGCCCTTGTTAGCGGCGGCGAGGGCCGAGCCCGCGAGCATCGAAAGCGTCATCGCGCCGACGCAGATCATCTTGATGTTCATGATAGGATCCTTCCCTGTTGCTCTTCGACCGTCGAAGCAACGATCTTCAAAGAAACGGAAGGTTTGGAGGAAAGTTCCGGTTCGCCATGCCAGCTGAGGCCCGGTCTGAACAAATATATTGTTCAACGGCGGCGAAACTTTCCGCTTTTTTCTTCGTTTGGCTGCATCGTTAGATTTGCAGCGGGGGCACATCGCACGGGATAGCGCCTTCCTCTTCACCCTAGCGCGGCTGGACCAGAGTCCGCGCCGCCTCCGCTCCCGCCGTCAGCATGCGATCGGACAATTCGGTTCCCTCCACCGCGCGGGACAGTTGAAGGGCGCCGATGAGCGCCGCGAAAACGCCCAATGCAACGCCCTCCGGATCAGGGATTCCAGGCGGCAACTGCGCCGATAGCTGGCGCACCAGAGTCATTAATCGTTCGGTGTAGAGCGCGCGGGTCTCGGATGGCTGACGCGCGATTTCGGGCAACAGCGCCGCCGAAGCACAGCCGGTCTCCGGATGATCCCGGTGCTCGGGCGACAAATACATGGCGAGGGCCAGATCCAGCCCTCCCGAGGCCAACGCCTCCTGCAATTGCTGCGACTGAGCCTCCAGTGCCGCGACCATGCTCTCGCGGACGAGTTCGGCCTTGGATTGAAAGTGTGGATAGAAGGCGCCGTTCGTCATGCCGGCGTCGCTCATGATGCTTGCCAGTCCGGACGCGGCGATGCCGTCACCGCGAAACCGTTCGGCGGCGACCTCCATGATCCGGCTGCGTGATGCGTCCTTCCGGCCTTTTTCGTAGCGCATGGCGCTCCTTCCGCTTCCCTATTGCATTACACCCGTAATGTGATATTACGATCATAATTCAATCATCGCCGAGAGGCAAGACCTCTCGAGTTCGGAGTCACCAGATGAACCGGAATTCAGGAAAGACGGCGATCGTGACCGGCGCCTCCTCCGGCATCGGCCGCGCCAGCGCGGAGGCTTTGGCGCGGGCGGGTTTCACCGTCTTCGGCACCAGCCGCAAAATATCAGGCCAGGGCTCGGACGGGATATCGATGCTGGTTTGTGACGTGACCGATGACGCGTCGGTCGCAGCTCTGGTTTCAGATGTCCTCGCCAGGACCGGCCGGATAGACCTTCTGGTCAACAATGCCGGCGTCGGGCTGCTGGGAGGCGCGGAGGAATCCTCGGTTTCCCAGTCCAAGGCCCTGTTCGATGTCAATCTGTTCGGCGTCATGCGGATGATCAACGCGGTGCTGCCGTCGATGCGGCGGCGCGGCGAGGGGCGCATCGTCAATATCGGCTCGATCCTGGGATTGGTCCCCGCGCCGTACTCGGCCCACTATTCCGCCGTCAAGCACGCGCTCGAAGGCTATTCGGAATCGCTCGACCACGAGGTTCGCGCTTTCAACATCCGGGTTTCGGTCATCGAACCTGCCTTCGTGCGCACCGTGTTCGACCAGAACGGGCTCGAGCCCGATTCCGTCATGAAGGAATACGATCAGGCCCGCGCCGGTATCGACGCATTGCTTCGCGACGTGATGCCGAAAGCAGACCCTCCGGAAGCGGTGGCGAATGTGGTACTCAGGGCCGCCACCGAGAAGCGTCAGCGCCGACGCTACACCGCCGGCAAGACAGCCCGCCTGGTCAGCACGCTGCGGCGGTTCGCGCCCGCCGCGACGTTCGACAAGACCTTGCGCAAGCAGTTCCGCCTGCCTGCCTGAACGGAACGTGCCAAGTCGGTGCCCGCACAAGCAGTTTCGCTGCCCCGAAAGCCCGGCCTGTCCGATATCGGGATTCATTTCAAGAAAGCGAATATGATGAAAGCCTTTGTCGTCGACAAATATCAGAAGAAGGGCGCCCTGCGGCTTGCAGAGATGCCTGAGCCGGAACCGCGCGACAACGACGTCTTGATCGAGGTCCACGCCGCTGGCGTAAACCTTCTCGATTCCAAACTCCGGGACGGCGAGTTCAAACTCATATTGCCTTACCGCCCGCCCTTCATCCTTGGCCACGACGTGGCCGGCATCGTCGTTAGCGTCGGGTCGAAAGTACGCAAATTCAAGATCGGCGACGAAGTCTATGCGCGGGCGCGCGACGGCCGGATCGGGACTTTCGCCGAGTTCATCGCCGTCGAAGAAGCCGACGTGGCCGTGAAGCCCGACAGTCTCAGCATGGAGGAGGCGGCCTCCATTCCGCTGGTCGGCCTGACGGCCTGGCAAGTGCTCGTCGACAGGGCAGGGCTGAAGAAAGGGCAGAGGGTGTTCATCCAGGCCGGCTCGGGCGGTGTGGGGACATTCGCCATCCAACTGGCAAAACATCTCGGCGCCACCGTGGCGACGACGGCCAGTGCCGCGAGCGCCGATCTGGTGAGACGTCTCGGAGCCGATGTCGTCATCGACTACAAGAAGGAGGACTTCGAGAAGGTCCTGCACGGCTACGACGTCGTCCTGAACAGCCAGGACGCCAAGACGCTCGAGAAATCCCTGCATGTGCTGAAGCCGGGTGGAAAGCTCATCTCCATCTCCGGTCCACCGGATCCCGAATTCGCTAGGGACAAAGGCCTCAACATTGTCCTGAAACTGGTCCTGCGCCTGCTGAGCCGCGGCATACGCGGCAGGGCCAGACGCGCCGGGGTCGGATATTCGTTCCTGTTCATGTGGGCGCAGGGCGATCAGCTGAACAGGATCACGTCACTTATCCAATCCGGCGTCATACACCCTGTCATGGATCAGGTATTCCCATTCGAAAAGACCAACGAGGCGCTGGCCTATGTCGAGACGGGGCGCGCCAAGGGCAAGGTGGTCGTGAAGGTGAGATAGAAGGCGCCGGCGCCGCTCGGCCTGTTATCAGTCTTGCGCCTTTTAGCCAGGGCGGTCTCAGCCGCTCTCGATCTCCTGGAGATAGAACGCCTTGCTAGGCTGCAAATGGTCGACGCAGAGCTGCGCCAGCACCCAATTGTCCCGGCGCTTCAGCGCCTCGATCATCATCGCGTGGTGCTGGCGCGAGATGTCGAGCTTTTCCCTGTCGGCCAGCGAGTTGGCCCGCACCGGCAGGCTGAGGCGCATGTAATGCTCGATCGAGGCCACCAGATAGGCATTGCCGCAGGCCGAGAACATGGTGAGATGGAAACGATCATTGGCCTCGTGGATGCCGCGCAGGTAGCCGCTCTCGACATGGTCGTTATAGATGCGGAGGATCTGCGTCAGCTCTTCGATCAGCGCATCGCTCGCCGGCAGGCGGATCATCAGCGCCGCCTGGCGCTGCAGCATCTCGCGCACCTCGTAGATCTGCCGTACCTCGTCGGGCGACAGCCGCCGCACCATGGCGCCCTTGTTGCGCTCGCGCGTGACGACGCCTAGCCTTTCGAGCTGATAGAGCGCCTGTCGAATGGTATGGCGCGACACCGGGAAGCGGGCGAGCAGCACGTCCTCGACCAGGCGCGCGCCGGGCGCCAGCCTGCCGAAGATGATGTCTTCCTCCAGCGCGTGGACGATATCGGCTTCCTTGCCGCCATAATCGATCGTGTTGAGCATCGCGCTCCGTCGCGTTTTCGACAGCCTCATGGCGAGGG
The DNA here is from genome assembly GCF_006442375.1 of Mesorhizobium sp. B2-2-4. Classification (NCBI taxonomy): domain Bacteria; kingdom Pseudomonadati; phylum Pseudomonadota; class Alphaproteobacteria; order Hyphomicrobiales; family Phyllobacteriaceae; genus Mesorhizobium; species Mesorhizobium sp. B2-2-4. The sequence goes on from NZ_VFWB01000005.1 coordinate 264,233, forward strand.
CCGCTCTTGCCGCCTTGCCATGGCGAAAAAAGAGAACCGGACCGCTTGGCCGGCCGGACCGATTGGCCTTGAGCCCGCCAGCTGCGCCATTACCGCCGACGGTCCCTGCCGCTTGCCGAGCCCCCAGATGGGCCGGGCGAGGGTCGTCGCTGGCCATGCTTTTGTCAAGCGACGCGAGGGACGTCGCCGCCCTGTCAGTTCCTGTCCACCGGCTTTGAGCGCATGCGCGAGACCGTTTCGCGCTCGGCGCGCTTGGAGCGCAGCGGCGGCAGGCCGCGGTCGATCAGGTCCATGTCCTCCAGCACCATGTCGCCCATGCGCTTGAAGGCGATGTCGAGCGCGCCGGCGCGGTGGGCCGAGCGCAGGAAGCCAGGCAAGGCGCGCACCGGGTGGTCCCACGCCAGCGGCTCCTCGGGGAAGACGTCGCTGGCGGCGAGGATGTGGCCGCCCTTCACCGCCGCCATCAAAGCGGGGAAGTCGACCACGCCGGCGCGGCTGAGCAGGATGAAGGCCGCGCCTTTGCGCATCCTGGCGAAGGCGTCGGCGCCGAGGAAGCCCTGGTTCTCGCTGGTCACCGAGGCGACGACGAAGACGAAGTCGCTGGCGGACAGCACCTCGTCCATCGAGGCCGGCTCGACGCCATTGTCGATCAGGATCGACGGCGGCAGCCAGGGATCGAAGACTTTTGTCCTGGTGCGGAAACCCGACAGCAGCCGGTTCAGCGCGCGGCCGAGATCGCCGAAGCCGATGATGCCGACATCGGCGCCTGACAACAGCCGCGCCGTCCGGTTGCCGTCGCCGCCCCACAATTCCTCGCCCTTGCGGAAGGCAAGGTCGGCATCGACGATGCCGCGGGCGAGGTTGAGCGCCATGGCAAGGCCGAGCTCGGCCACCGGCTCGGCGAAGACCAGGCCCGTTGTGACGACATGGATGCCGCGCGCGAACAGCGTTTCATAGGGCATGTTGTCGATGAGGTTGCTCTCGACATTGAAGACGCAGCGCAGCGCCTTCATCTTCTCCAGCGTCTCGGCCGCGATCGGCGGCTGGCCGACGATGTAGCGGGCCTCGGCCAGCACATCGGCCGGCAGTTTCGCCACGCCGTCCGGCGTCGTCTCGACGATGCGATATTTCTCCTTGAAGCGCGCCAGCTGCGGCGGCGTGAAGATGAGGTCGAGCGTGCGCGGTTCGGGCGCGCTGATGACCAGCGGCAGGGCGCTGTCGGACATGGCGAATTCCTCCCGGCGCGATCGTTTTGGCGCCCTTCTGGATCCAATCTATCCCGGATTAAACGACTTACAACATGCATACGGAGGAGGAAAATTTCGCGACAAGAAAGGCGGGATTGCGGCTGGGGCGAGGGGCCGTTCTTCAACAAGGGCCCAAAAAAGGGAAAGGGAATGCGCTTCTGGCGCCGCAACCAACCACCGCTCCATACGTTGATCCATGCCGGACCGATTCCGGCTTACTCCAGAGCCTCACCCCGCCGGCCATGACTGGCGGGGGCTTTTTGCCGGAGGGCCGGATCGACCTTATGCGCAGGCCGTCGTCAGCGCCTGCCGCTCCTTTGCTTCCAGCGCGGCGCGATCGCGGAACCGTCGATGAATTCAAGGCCGCCCGCCTCGTTTAGCGTGTGCAGCTTGCGCCCGCTCCATAGCGCGCCAGGCGTCAAGATGGTCTCGACAACCTGGCTCATGCCGTCCAAGTCGAGGTGAACAATGCGTGCGATGCCGAGCGCCGCGCCATAGCTCCTGCGGCAGTCCTGCACGGGGCGCAGCAATTGGCCCTCCCGTTCTACCATGCGGCCCGCCGGTCGCGCCGAGGCGATGTCGATCAGGACGGGGTTTTTGGGGTGCGGCGTCCACGGTCCGCGAAAGTCCGGCGCCGACCACAGATGCAGCGCGTCGGAAAAGGCGCCGCCGCCGTCCCTGACGGTGGCGAACAGCCACCATCGTCCGCCATGCTCGACCAGGGTGGCGTCGCTGGCGACGATGTCTGACAGCAGCGTCGCTTCCTTGACCCAGCCGCCAGGGAAGGCGGTGGCGCGGTAGAGGTCGACCGTGCGGTTGGCGCAGCTCTCCGGCACCATCCAGACTTCGCCGTCGCGCTCGAAGACGAACGGATAGGACAGGTGATAGGGCAGGTCGAGCACCGGTTCCGGGCGGCCGATCGGCCCCGACGGGCCGAACGGCACGGCGGAGATGATGGCCCGGCCCAAACGGTGGATATAGTCCTCGACGAACAGGGTCACCTTGCCCTGATGCAGGATCGGGAACGGGTCGGCGTAGAAGCGGCTGCCGTCGTCGGGAAGCACCTGCCAGCCCGTTGCCGGATGCGCCCGCAGGTCGAGCAGGTCCTGCCCCTGCGTTTGCCGCCAGCCGACCTTCCAGTGCGGGGCGTTGTAGCAGAGATGGTAGATCTTCTGGACGACGCGCCGCGCCAGCGCCTTGCCGGCCCTGACGCCAAGCTTGGCGGCGGACGGCATGGCGAGCGCGGCATTGCCGTGCGCCGGCTCCGGCAGGACGGGGAGAGCGTGCCGCGCGGCGCCGGTCATCGCCGCCAGGATCAGGCTCGCGGTGCGCGCCAGCATATCCTGGAACGAGGCAAGCGCGATGCCGCCATATTCGGTGCCCAAGCGGCCTTCGGCGAGGTACGTACCGTTTTCCTCTATACGGCCAATCGGCGTTCGCCCATCGAGGATCAGCGCCAGCAGGGCTGCTTCGCCCGCGGCGCCATCATAGGTCACGCGCCAGACGCGGGTTCCTTCGCGCTGCACGTCGCCGCAGAGGTCGATCACCAGATCGGGCGCTGCCGGCGGCCGCGCTTGATAGGGCGCCAGCGCCGAAAGCGGCAGGCTTTTCGCCAGTCCGTTCGCGGACAGGCCATGGATGGCCGTTTCCAGCTGAAACAGCGCCGCGGCGCTGGGTGGTATGCCGCCCTCGGCCGGCCTGAGATCGACGGAGACCTCGACATGCGCCAGCGCCGCCAGGCGCTCCAGCAGCGTCAGGTGAAAGGCACGCGGGCATTCGCTGTCCAGGCGCAGGCTCACCTGCATGTCGCATCCTCGTTGTGTTCGATATTGGGCCAGTGTTTGGACGCGGGAAACGGCCGGACGGATGAAGCGTTGCCCCATTCCATGTCGTCTCCCCGTTGCCCGCGCCGTTCCAACACTCGTGCCTCTTCTAGGCAAACTCCGTGCCAGAAATCACAAGAGCTCTCAATATAATTAACAGTGTTTTAACAGTTGGAAGCATAGCTAAGACAAAGCCGCAATCTTATCTTTGCAGGCGCATGGAGTGTTGTCGGAGCGACCCTTGCAATCATCCCTGCTCTCGTTGCCGCAACAATACGCTCCGGAGGCGATGCAATACGCGCCCGAAGCGGTGCCGTCGGCGCCGTCCTACCCGGCCTCGACCGTCGAGCTGGGCGACGTGAAGCGCATACTGGTGCGCCGCCGTTTCCTCATCTTTGCCATCACCGCGCTGCTGACCCTCGGCGCCCTGCTCTATGGGCTTTTGACGCCGGCGCTCTACAGCTCGGCGGCGGAAATCATCATCGATCCGCAGGACCTGCAGGTGGTCAGCAACGACGTCAATCCGAGCCAGGTGCCGCCCGACGGCGGCATAACCCGTGTGGAAAGCCAGGTCAGCGTCGTCCAATCGACGGGAGTGCTGCTCAGGGCCATCAAGGCGACCAACCTGACCGAGGATCCTGAATTCAACGGGCAGGGCATGCTGGGACGTTTACTCGGCGGATTGCTGGGTTCGGGATCGGGCGAAGCCGACAAAACGGCCAAGACGCTCGATGCGTTGCGCGCACGCCTGGCGGTGCGGCGAGCGGACAAGGTGCTGGTCATCGAGGTGATCATCACCACGAAGAATGCCGAGAAGTCGGCGATGCTGGCCAATGCGATCGCGCAGGCCTATCTGGCAGATCAGGCGAGCTCACGCGCACGGATGGCCAAGGACGCTTCGGACGCCATCGCCGCGCGGCTGGATGAGCAACGCAAGCGCGTCCAGCAGGCCGAGAATGCCGTCGAGGCCTACAGGTCCGCCAACAACATGGTGATGGCGGCGGGCAATCTGGTCAGCGACCAGGAACTGACCGAGCTGAATACGCAGCTTTCGGCGGCGCAAAGCCGCACCGCGGCGCTGAAGGCGCAGGTCGACCAGTTGCGCAGGTCGGGCGGGGCGCCGGACGCGACCTCGGAAGCGATGCGCTCCTCGGTGATTTCGAGCCTCAGGGCGCAGGAGGCGACGCTTGTCGACAAGGTATCGCAGTTCGGCACGGAACTTGGGCCACGCCATCCCTCGATGATCGCGGCGCAGCAGCAGCTGCGCGACACGCGTGCGCTGATCGGGCGAGAGCTCGGCCGCATCGGAGCGGCTGCCGAGACCGACTACGAGCGAGCGCTGGCCAACCAGCAGGCGCTGGAGGCCAAGGTCGCCGGCATGAAAACCAAGTCGCTCGATACGGACCAGGCTTCGGTCAAGCTGCGCGAGTTGCAGCGCGATCTCGAGGCCGTTCGCTCCGTCTATGCCAACTATCTGCAGCGTGTGCAGGAGACGCGCGAGCAGATCAACGTCGACAGCACCAATGCGCGGATCATCTCCAGTGCCATGCCGGCCCTGAAGAAGAGCTGGCCGCCGCTGTCGCTGCTTGTCCTGGGCGCGCTCTTCGGCGGCCTGGGGCTCGGCACCGGCCTGGCGCTGATCGCGGAATATTCCTCGCCGACAGTGCTTTCCAGCGCGCAGATGCAATCGGCCATCGACGCGCCGGTGCTTGGCGTGGTGCCGGCAAAATCGGGCAACACCCGCCGCTGGTGGCCTTTTGGCGGCGCGGCCGCCGCGGCCAGCCAGAAGACGGACGCGGTCGTCGGGCTGGCGCTGAGGCGCATGTTCTCGTCGGGCCGGCGTCCGCCGGACTGGCCGCTGGTGCCGTCCATACTGGTGACGTCGCCGCCCGAGGACGCCGCGCATCGCGGCAGGGTGGCGCGCTTGCTGGCCAATGCCGCGGCCGCCCGAGGCGGCCGTATCCTGTTCATCGATACCAATGCCGGCGGCGGCCAGAAAGATCAGCAGCCGGGCGTGCTCGACGTGCTTCGCGGTGAGTACGGTATCGAGGCGTTGAGCCAGTATACGCCCGGCAGCAATGTCGCGCTTTTGGGGAGGGGCCGGTCAAAGGCCGTCTTCCAGGAGGCGCAGGGCGTCTATTTTGCCCAGCAGATGTTGGTCCAGGCGGGCCGCCACTTCGAACTCGTCGTCATCGATGGCGGTGCGCTGGCCGACAATCTCAATGCCTCGCCGCTGGTAGCGATGGCCGACGAAATCCTGCTCGTCGCCACGCTGAACTCGACGCCGATGCGCGATGTCGCGGCGGCCTCGCAGGCCATTTCCGTCATGGGGCGGTTGCCGACCGGCGCCTTGCTGGTCGACGAGGCGGCCTGACATGGCCGCCGTCCGGCCCGCCAGCCCGGCAGCCGGCTGGGCCGCGCCGGGTCAAGCCGCCGCCGCATCCCGCGCCGGCAGTTCCGTCGACTGGGTGACCCGCTTCGGCCTGGTCGTCACGGTGGCGGTGCTGTTCGCCGTTTCCGGCGGCATGCTATGGCTGGTGGGCTACAATTACGACGGCCTGCTCGGCAGTCCGGCCACCAAGATCCATCCGTCGACCTATCTCCTGGTGCTGGTGTTTGCCTGGCGTTCATGCACGTTCGGCAATCCGGTCGGCTATATGGCTGCCGTTGCCGACCGGCGGCCGGCCAGCGCGCTGATGGCGGTCATCTCGGTCGTGCTCCTGGTGGTGGTCGTCGTCAGGCATCGCCCGGGCATGGCGGGCATGGTCGATACGTTCGTGACGGCGGCGCTGCTGGTGCTGATGCTGGCCGAGGACGACGACCGGACCTTCGCGCGGCTGCAGACGGTCGTTCACGCGGTGATGTCGGCGAATGCGGTGCTGGCGCTGTTCGAGTTCGCGACCAAGACGCTGGTGTTTCCCTACCGGCTCGACGGCGAGGTGTTCACGGACCTGCGCTCGACCGCGCTTCAGGGCCATCCGCTGGCCAATGCCACGATCACCGCGGTCTATGTGCTGGCGCTGCTCTCCGGCTCACGGTCGCTGTCGATGCCGCTGCGGCTTTCGCTGATCGGCCTGCAAACCGCGGCGCTGGTCGCCTTCGGCGGACGTTCGGCGATGGTGATCACGCTCGCGCTCGGCGGCATCTATCTGCTTTTCAGGGGCGTGGCCTATCTGCGGCATGGACGCGTCAGCCTGCTGGGCGCGGCCCTTGCGGTCCTGCTCGCCACGCTGCTGCCGGTGGCGGTCGCCCTTCTCTTTTCCTACGGCTTCTTCGACGCGCTGCTGGAGCGCTTCGTTTCCGACAGCGGCAGCGCCAATGCCCGCGTCGAAATGTTCGACCTCTTCAAGAATCTGGGGCTGGGCGACCTGATCGTGGGGCCTGATATCGATCTGATCGAAAGCATGCGCCGCATCAACGGCCTGGAACAAGGCATCGAGAACCCGATCATACGCATGGTGCTCTATCAGGGCGCCTTCTTTACCCTGCTGATGCTGTTCGGCTTCGTGCTGTTCATGCACGAGGTGGCACGCCGCTGCCATCCCGGCATCTGGCTGCCCATGCTGGGCTGGCTGATCCTGCTCAACACCTCCGAGACCCTCGCCTCCAAGACGACGCTGTTGACCAAATTCGTGGTGCTGGCGCTGGTGCTGTACCGGCCGGCGCGGGCCGTGGCGCGGCAAGAGGCGCAAGCAGTGCGCGCAATTGGAGACGACCGGCGAAGAGCGCAGCCTCTCCGCCGTTAGCGGCTGATCCCCTGTGTTTCGCAAAGACGGATCGCATGTGACATGGGGCTCAGCCATGACGCCGGGAAAGCGCTTCTTAGGACTTTCCACGCCCGAAAGCGGGCACGGTCGTCACCTGCCAATATAGGCAGCCAGTTCGTCGGGCGTCCCGTTTGGGAAGGCCTGTTTTAGAAAGTCCATGAACGCCGACACTCGCGCGCTGAGCAGCCGTCGAGAGGGGTAGAGCGTCCATAGAGCGATCTCGGGGCCGTCGATCTCCCCCCAACTTACCAGTGTGCCGTCAGCCAGGTCGTGGCTCACCAACGAAATGGGAAGACGTGCCGCACCGACGCCGGCCCGCACCGCGTCCCGGACCATGATGAGCGTCGACAAGGCGACGACCGGCTCGATCGTGATCGTTGACCGGCCGCCTTGTGTCTTCACGTGCAATGTCTGCAGATCGCCTGCCCCGCGCGCAACGCCAGGAGCGGCGAGTCCACCGGTCGGGCGAGGAAGGTCGGGGCGAGCCACCAGGACCAGGCGATCGCGCAGAAACGCCCGTCCGACCAGGCTTTCGTCGGGATCCGGATTGACCCGGATCACCAGGTCGTAGCCTTCCTCGATCATGTCCACGGCCCGGTCCTCGGTCGTGACCTCCAGCCTCACCTCCGGATATTTGAGGGCAAACCCCGCAGCGATCCTTCCCATTGCGGTCTGAGAAAAATGCAAAGGCGCGCTGATCCGTAGCTTCCCCTTCGGTCTCTGACCGCCCGAGGCAATTGCCGAAGCGGTCTCGTCGAGTTCGGCGAGCAACGCTCCCGTCCGCTCGAAGAGCGCCCGTCCTTCTTCGGTGAGCTTGAGGTTACGCGCACCCCGTTCAAACAGGCGCAGATCAAGACTGCTTTCCAGTTCGCCAACGCGCCGGGACAGGGTTGCCTTGGGCCGGCCGGTCGCCCTTGCCGCTTTGCCGAAGCCGCCATGACGGGCAACGAGATTGAAATCGGCGAGGGCAAGGAGGTCCATGTGTGTTCCACCAGTGAGACGACGTGTCTAAAATTTCCGCCTGTTGGGCTGTTAGTGAGACACACATATTGGAGCTGTCAAGCAATCCAACAGGAGAAATTTCATGACCATTCTCGTTACCGGCGCCACGGGCAACATTGGCCGCCAAGTCGTCGAACATCTCGTCAAGCGCGACGCAGATGTGCGTGCTCTCGTCCGCGATCCGTCGAAAGCCAACTTCCCGGCAGGCGTCTCCGTCGTGCAAGGCGACTTTCTCGATGTCGATTCGCTGCGGAAAGCCATGTCCGGAGTCTCTACTCTGTTCCTCTTGAACGCCGTGGTACCGGACGAATTCACCCAAGCTTTGGTCGCGCTCAACGTCGCCCGATCTGCCGGCATCGAGCGGATCGTCTATCTGTCGGTGGTCCACGCTGACGTCTATGTGAACGTACCCCATTTCGCGGGCAAGTTCGGCGTCGAGCGCATGATCGAGGAGATGGACTTCAAGGCTACGATCTTGCGCCCGGCCTACTTCATCCAGAACGATCTGATGATCGAAGACGTCATCACCGGCTACGGCACCTACCCAATGCCGATCGGCGCCAAAGGGCTCGCCATGATCGACGTGCGTGATATCGCCGAGATCGCCGCCCTCGAGCTGCTGCGCCGCGAACAGTCTGCGGAGCCGCTTGTGCTCGACCGGATCAACCTCGTCGGCCCGGAGACACTGACCGGGACGGATATCGCCGCAATCTGGTCAGAGGTGCTTGGCCGCCCGATCAACTACGGCGGCGACAATACCGAAGGCTTCGAGCAAAATCTCAAGCAACTCTTGCCCGCCTGGATGGCCTACGACATGCGCCTGATGGGCGAGCGGTTCTTGACCAACGGGATGCTGCCTGAGGCCGGCGACGTCGAGCGCCTGACCGCCTTGCTCGGACGCCCACTGCGCCCATATCGCGACTTCGCCTCGGCGATCGCTGCCTCCGCTTGACGGAAGCAAGGACAAGCAACGGGGATAGGCCGTCTAGCCCGGCATCTCCAGCCCAAGCGCCTCGATCATCGCCGGGTCCAGGGCGCGCGTGGTGTCGTCCATCATGCCCATGCCGTCGAAGAGGGCCCAGAAGGCCCAGGCAAAGCCGAACGACTCTGCGCTTTGCCTGACGTCGGCGATGTAGCGGGCGCGGTCGGGATCGGGCGCGGCGACGTAGCGGGCGTCGGTGCGCAGCGCGCCGAACTCGCCCATGATGATGCGTTCGGGCGCGATGTCATGGCTATCCGCCCAATCGCGCGCCTGGCTAAGGTATCTGTCGATGAACCAGCGGCCGGGCTGGGCGTCAAAATAGACCTTCAGCACGCGCTCGGTTTCCGCGTAGGCGGCTTTCTTGTCCGCTTCGGAGGTTTCGGCGTCCTCGGCCATGCGCGCCCGCACCGAAGCTAGCGTCGCCTCGAGCGAACCGGCCGAGGCGGGCCACGGCACGTTGTTGAGCGAACGGTAGACGGGTTCGCTCATCCACGGCGCGCCCTGGTGGCTGAACAGGTAGGGCTCATAGAAGTGGAAGGTGAACAGGATCGGTTCGAAGCGCGAGAGCGGCGCCGGATCGAGCGCGGTCAGCCCGCTCACCATGGAGCCGCAGCCACCGGTCACGACCAGCGGCAGGGTAACGGACGATGCCCTGGCTTCGGTCAGGAGCGCGAACTGGACCTGCGACCAGACGTTGGACTCGCAGGATTGCTGCGGCTCGTTGACCGGCTCCAGCGCGACCTTGCCCGATGGAAACCGCGCCAGCCGGCCGGCAAGCTCGCCGATCAGCGTCCGATAGAGATCGAAGGCGGGCGCGGCAGTGCTGGAGACCATGCGGTCCGGATTCCAATAGTGGGTCGCGCTATTGGCCTGCACGTTGACGATGATGCCGAGGTCGGCGTCGAGAGCGGCGGTGACCGCCCGATCGAGCATCGCCAGCAAACGGCCGCGCGTGCCGGCATCGCCGGCCAGGAACGGGCCAGGATCGACCGGCAGGCGGATGAAATCGAGACCCGTCGCGCGCAGCCTGCGCAGATCGGCCGCCGTCGGGACCGGCCGCTGCTGGAATGGAGGCCAGTCGTAGTCGGTACGGGGTGCGGGGAATTCGCGCGTCAGCGAAAACCAGGGGAAGGCGTTGACGCCGCGCCGGAAGCGCCATTCGCCGGTGGCGGCCAGGCTGGACGACACGGGAGAAAGCGGCGCGAACAACGCCGCCGTGGACAGCGCCGCTCCGAGAACCCGCCGGCGCGACCACGTCGTCATGCGTGCGAGGGATGGTCGACCGGGATGGCCTCGCCGGCGACGACGCCGAGCAGCCGGAAGGCTTCATTCTCGTAGGCCAGCAGCACGTCTTCCCAGCGGAAGGCTTCGCGGGCGCGCGCCCTGGCGGCCTCACCGCAACTCTCGACCAGGGCGTCGTCTTCGATGGCCCGATCGATCCGGCCGGCGCAAGTGCCGGTATCGGTGAAATAGAGGGCGGCGGCGCCCGCGGTCCACCTGTTGTAGGGATTGTCGTGGGCGATCACCATGTTGCCGGCCGCCAGCGCCTCGACCAATGACGGGTTGGTGCCGCCGACCGTGTGGCCATGCATATAGGCGCGCGCGTGGTACCGCAGCGCCTTCACGGTCGCCTGGTCATAGATGGCCCCGGGCAGAACCACCGAGCCGTTCGCGGCCTTGCGGATGGCGGCGTGATAGGGGATTTCATCTGAGAGCGTTCCAAGCACCACCAGCTTCATGTCGCGCTTTTTGCTGCAAAAGGCTTCGACGATCGGCAGGATGTTGTTGTCGGGCTCGATGCGCGCGATCGAGATCAGGTACTTTCCAGGTTCGAGCCCGAGCGCCCTGACCGGTGCCTCCGGCGCCGTCGTCACCGGATCGCCGCCATAGGGGATGGTGACGATCGCGCTGCGCGGCCGGCGTGTCGCCAGATGATCGGCGATGACAGGATGATCGGCGACGAGGCGATGCGAGGTCCAGGCGCCGATCCATTCGTTGAGCCAGAACCAGCTTCGCGCCGACAGGCCCCATTTGGGGCGGCGCCATTCGATGCCGTCCATGTTGGTCATGATCTTGCGCCGCATCAGCCTGAGCCAGGTCAGGAAAAGCGCGCCATTGTAACCCAGCACGAGGCACACGCCGGGCCGCCGCACGGCATCGCGCACGCATTGCCAGTCGAATTCCAGCGTCGCGCGCGGACCTTTCGAGGCGACCTGGATGTGGATGAGTTCGATGCCGCGCCAGGTTTCGCTGCGCACCCTGTGCTCGACTTGATCGACCTCGTCCTGGCAGTAAACGCCGACCTTCCAGCCGCGTCCGGCGAGGAAAAGCGCCAGCTTCTCGGCGAAGGTTTCAAAACCGCCGTGGGCCGCGGGTATGCCGCGCGTTCCCAGGATCAGGATGGAAGGCTTTGATGTCATGGCCGACGGGACTTTCCGGAATGTTCATTGCACCAGAACCCACCCTGCGACTTCCAGCCGGGCAAGAGTGGGAGCAACTGTCGCAGAACGTCGTAAAAAATTCTTACCAAACGCCGGAGTTGTTTCATTATCGGTCAACTTTCCGGGCGTATCTGTATCGAAACGAGGCGTTGCCGGGGTTCCTCGGCCTAACCGCCTGGGAAGCGGACCGGGCATGATCCTTGCTCCTGGACTTCGGCAGCCATCCGCCTCGCGCGATGCTGGATGGGGTATGAACCTGGCGGGATATTAAGATGCGGATTGCCTGCGTTCATCAGGGCTACGAACTCTATGGCTCCGACCGAAGCTTCGCGGAAAGCGTCGCAGCCCTGCGCGCCGCGTTTCCGTCCGCCGACATCGAAGTCGTGCTGCCGCGCAGCGGGCCGATCGTGCAGATCCTCGAACCGCATGCCAGCCGGATCGTCTTCGAGCCGCTCTGGGTGTTGCGGCGCCAAGCCATCCTGCGCCTCGCGACCGTCGAGATGGCGCGCCTGCCGCTGGCCTTATGGCGGGCATGGCGACGTTTGAGGCAATGCGATCTGGTCTATGTCAACACCTCGATCGTGGCCGACTATGCGCTGGCCGCCCGCCTGCTGCCTCACAAGGCTGTCCTGCATATCCACGAGATCCCCGAAGGTTTCATGCGCACGATCCTGGTCGCCTTGATGCGCTGGAGCCATGCCGACCTGATCTTCAATTCACGCGCCACGCGCGCCGCTTTCGGCATTGCCGGACGTTCACGCACGCATGTGGTCTATAATGGCGTTGCCGGCCCGCCTGCGGTCGAGCCGATGCACTATGACGGCAGCCGGCCGTTGCGGGTGCTGCTGCTCGGCCGCATCAACAGGATCAAGGGCCAGGAGGTGCTGCTCGAGGCGGTCGCCTCGATGCCGCCGGAATTGCGCTCGCGCATAGAAGTGCGGCTGGTGGGCGGCGCTTTCGAAAGCACCGAGCGCGAACTGGCCTTGGCCGAGCTGGTGAACACCATGGGATTGGCCGATCGCGTCAGCGTGCTGCCGTTCATATCGGACCCCTCGCAACACTACCGCTGGGCCGACATCGTCACCGTTCCGTCGCGGCGCCCGGAATCGCTGGGCCGCGTCGCCATCGAGGCGATGGCCTATGGTCGGCCGCCACTGGTATCGGCGATCGGCGGGCTGGTCGAGGTGGTCAGCGACGGGGAGACCGGCTGGCATGTTCCGCCGAACAACGCCGCCGCCCTTGCCGCGAAATTGCAGGCGATCATCCTGCGGCCCGAGGCCTGGCGCGGTTTTATTGCCGCCGGCCGTGCGCGCTACGAGACAGTCTTCAGCGAACCGGTCGCAGCGGCCGCGATCGCGGCGATCGCCGCCGACAAGCTGAAAGTGACGATGGCGAGGCCGGGCAGGCCGGCAACCGCCCGCCAGGCGGAGACCCGGCCGTGAAATTCCCGGTCCATCTGCTGCGACGCCTCGTGCTGATGGTCGGCGGCGAGGCGATGCAGAGCGGCTTTCACTTTGCCCTCAACATCGCGCTGCTGCACATACTGTCGGCGCAAGGTTACGGTCTCTTCGCCATCGGCATGGTGATGGGCGGCGTCGGCCTGTCGTACATCCGCTCGCTCACTGCCGTCCCCGCCTCGATATGGATGGGCAAGAGCACCAACAGTGCCGGCGTCGATGCCCATGACGTGGCCTTCGGAACAGCGGCTTTGGTAGTGTCGCTGCTGATGGCGGTCGGCACGGCGATCCTGATGCATCTGCTGGGCGATCCGAGCGGCATCGCCGCGGGCTGCTTCGTCGGCGCATGGTCGCTGCGCAGCCACATGCGCACGGCATTGTTCGCTCGGCGCCAGCAGGTGAGCGTCTCCATCAGCGACGCCGCTTTCACGATTACCGGCATCATCCTGACCGGACTGACCATGTGGTTGGCGAAGGACGCGCTGCAAACCGTGTTTTATGCGCTTGCGGCCGCAAATCTGCTCGGCATCGTCGTCCTGGTTCGGCTGGCGCGCCGCACACCTCGCATCAGCTTCCGCATGCCGACGCGCCGCCGCTATACAAGGCTCTGGCCGCAGCTGCGCTGGTCGGCGTTCAGCGCGACCACCACGAACATCCAGGGTCAATGCCTGGCCCTGCTGGTCGCGGGCATTGCCGGACCCGCCGCTTACGCGCCGCTGGCGGCGGTCCTCGTGCTGTTTGCCCCACTGCGCATCATCAGCCTTGCTCTCTTCAACATGACGCAGCCGGAGCTGGCGAAGCTGATGCGCAATAACGAAACAAGCCGTGTCTGGGCGCAAGCGAAGATCTGGTCGCTGGTCATGGGGATCGGTGGCCTCGTCTATGGATGTGCCATCCTATTCGTCCTGCCGATGATAAAATCCCAGGCCCTCCAGGATGCCTCGGTCGGATTCATCGGACTTTTCGTGATCGCGAATTTCATCCCGGTCATGCTTTATGTCATGCCTCGCATCATCCTTGAGATCCTCGGCGATTTCCGGACCGTCGCGTTCATCACGACCGGTGGCGCAATAATCGGGCTGACGCTGATCGCAATCCTGCTGGCAATCGCGCCTCCGCCGTGGTCGCTGTTGGGTTCCGCGGTCTCCGAAATCTTCGTCCTTGCCGCATCATGGTATTTCGCGCGTCACCGCATATGGAACATCGAGCACCCGGACCAGCGGCGCGACAGCTGGTTGGGCGGGTGGCGGCGGTCGGTCCCGTTCGCCCCGGTAAAACGGTAGCAGAGACCGGTGGCAGGCGAGGCAGTGAGGGTGTAACGGACGCACGCGGCGGGAAGGCCCCGTTTGTCGTCGGCGTCGTCTCACGAATGGCCCCGACGTGGCACGACCGATCGGTGCAATTTCTGAGTGTCCATCAACGCACCGTTCATGCTTTGATGCTAGCGATCGACCTGAGCGCAAGTGCCCAACGTCTCACCGGGCCTCATGGCAGGTCGACGAGCTGGGCACGCGGGCAAAGGTTCGACTAGTTCGGCCATCGGCCGGTAGGCGAAAGCAACGAACATAATGGCGCCAAAGGTCTGGTCCTGACCGAACTTTGCCGTGGTTTAGGATGCGTGGGTATCGCAAGCGCTGCCATTGGTCCGCAACCATGGCTTTCGTGCGCTCCAACGCACGGCTGCCCGGGGCGGTCCTGAGTTGGCGGGGTTTACACTGCTTGCGTGGACGATGTTTATGGCCGGCCGGGAGGACAGGAGAAGCATGTGGCAAGCCACGGGAACGGCTCCCAAGACGGATCTATCCGACGGGTTATTGTCCCCGACTGCCGCCAGCGCCGGTACAGCCGCGCGCTTCAAAGCCCGGCTGCACACCAGCCTCGACACTGTAAAGCCGCTCTGGCTGCGATTTCAGGCCGATGGCGTGTGCACCGCGCATCAGCATTATGCGTGGGTCGAGGGGATCGCCAAACGGCTGATGCCCAAAGGCGCGGAACTGCTTGTCGTCGAGGTGAACGACGCCGCCACGGGCGCGCCGGTCATGCTTTTGCCGCTGATGCGGCGCCGGGCGCTGGGCCACTCCGTGATCGAATGGTTGAGCTGCGGCGTCTGCGATTATTCGGCACCGCTGCTGGCGGATGACAGGGCATGGACCAGGCAAGGCGCCGACGCCGCATGGGCGGCAGTCCGCGCCGTGCTGCCACCGGCGGATCGCATCCATATCTTGGGAATCCCGCAACAGATCCAACGAGTCGCCAATCCTCTGGCGCTGCTTTCGGCGGCGCACGATTCTCTCCAGATCACCTCCGGCCTTGTCCTGCACGGCGAACCGGAAACGCTCATCAAGCGCATCTGCAGGCCCTCCTTCGCCAAGAGCTTTCACAAGCATTGCCGCCGCCTCGAAAAGCTCGGTGGCCTGAGCCTGGTCGAGGCCGACACGCCGGCGCTTACGGAAACGCTCTTTGACACGCTCCTTGAACTGCGACTGAAGCGGTTTCGCGAGCTCGGCCGTTTCGACCTCTTGACGCAGGAACCCGTCGTCGACTTCTACCGAGTTGCCGCGCTGCATGGCCTTTCCGACGGCTCGGTGCGCATCTTCGGATTGCGCGGAGGGGAAGCCTGGCTCGCCGTCATCTATGTACTGGTCAGGAAAGGCACGCTCCATACCCTGTTGCTCGGGATCGACCAGAATGCCGTCGCCCCGCCGGGACTGACGACATTTGGCAAGCTGATGATGTGGGGGCGCGGGCACGGGTTCGACTATTTCGACCTTTCGGTCGGCAGCCAGGGCTATAAGGAGCATATCGGCGCCGCCAGTTCGGTGCTGGCCGAACTGTGCCAGTCGATGACGCTGCGGGGATGGGGCGCCACCGCCTATATTTCGCTGCGCTGCCGGATCGAGCTTTTCATTCGCTCCAAACCGCGGCTGCTCAAGGCGGGCCAAGGCCTGGTGCGCGGCCTGCGCCGCTTGCGCTGACAGGCAACCGAGCCGATCCGCAATGAACCGTAAAACGTACAGCATCGATTTGCAGGACCGGTCGAGAGGACGCATTGCAAGGGCGCTGCGGTTCGTCCGGCAGCAAGGACTCCTCGAACCGTTCCGGCTCGTGCGGCGGCATGGCCTCGGTGACAGCGGCCGCTTCGTCGCACGCAACATCCGCCATCTCGTTGCCGACCGGCTGGCGCGCCGGTGGGATCGCGACAATGGCGTCGATACGGCGGGTTCGATCCGGCTCGACGCGCTCGATGTCGTCGGACCGCACCGGGACCAGGGCAATGAATGCGTCTGCACGTCGCCCAGATCCTTCGCCTTCATCATGGACAGGCTGACGGACGATCTCGCAGACTACACCTTCATCGACATCGGTTCGGGCAAGTCGCGCACGCTCCTGCTGGCCTCGCACTATCCATTCGCCGCGATTGTCGGTGTGGAGTTCGCGCGGGAGCTCGTCGCAATCGCCCGGCGCAACATCGAGCGATATAAGAGCCCGGCCCAGAAATGCCGCCAGATTGCGGTCATCGAAGCGGATGCCGCGACGTATGAGTTCCCGCCGACGCCGCTGCTGGTCTATTTCTACAATCCCTTTTCCAGGGACGTGTTCGAAATCGTGCTGGGCAATCTCATGTCGTCGCTGGAACGGCACCCGCGGCCCTGCCTCGTCGTTTACGGCAGTTCGAGCCACAGGGCCATCGAATGGGCGAAGCCCGCCATCCACGATGCTGGGTCTTTCCAGCAACGCGTGACGCCGCCCATGCCGCGTTTCCTCGACGCGGTGCGGACCATCGATTACGCGATCTTCGACTACCGGCCGTCATAAAGAGCGATTTTGTCAGCGCCGGCGGCCGGCCGGGTTCAGCAGCCGTCTCGTCAGCACCCGCCATGCCGTCAGCGGCAGCTCGATCAGCCCCGGCAGCAGATCGTTTGAGGCGAACGCCGCCCAGGATCGAACCGTCGCGAAGGAGTTGACATAGGCCGCGATGCCAAGCCTGCCGCCCAGCATCAGCGTCACGGATGAAACAGCGTCGCGGGCCAGATACATCCATGCCGTTCCCGGGCGAGCGGTAGCGGCTGCGGTGGCCCGGCCGTTCACTGTCTCCCACAGCATCGCCCCCAGGTCGACGCCGGCAGGCGCGCAAAGTCCGAACCACGACCAGGGGCGCGGATTGACGTCGAGAAGCCTGAGCGTGCCGTCGCGACAATCGTGCTTGAATTCGACCTCGACCAGGCCGCTATGGCCGATCGACGACAGCAATGTGCGCGCGGCAGCGACGGCGCGGGGCTCGTCGACGATCTCGACGAAGGTGCTGGTATAGCCGAAGTCGACCGGATACTGCCGCGAGCGGCGCGCGGTGAACTCCGCGATCGGCTTGCCCTCGTTCCAGAGCGCGGCGTAAGAGAATTGGCTTTCTCCCCCGCCCGGCACGCGCTCCTGCACGACGACGTTTTGGCCGCCGATCTGTTCGGCCGCGTCGCGATAGGCGGCAAGAAATGAGGCCCTGTCGTCGGCCTGGACGACCTTGGCCCTGGCGATGCGGGTGTTGCCGCCGCCCATGTGAGGCTTGAGAACGACCGGAAAAACCATGTCCAGGGATGAGGCCTGCGCCATGGACGCGATGTCATAGGTCCTTGGAATGGACAGCCGCAACTCGGTTGCCCGCCTGTAGAGGAACGGCTTGTCGCAGACCCACTGCAACGCATCCCAGGAAGGCAGCAAGATCTTATAGATCGCCGACAGGGCGGCGAGGTTTTCCGAGACCAGGCGAACCTCTGGATCGGCGGCCGGGATCAGGAGGCATCCCTCCAGCCGGTGTTTAGGCGCCGCTTCCAGCAGAAACGGCAGTGCCCGCTCATCGTTTGGGCCGGGCCAGCGGATGGTGGCTCCGACAAATCGCGACCAGCCCGGCAGCGGCGAATCATTGGTGATGTAGGTGAGGGGCACTTTTTGCGCGCCGAGGCTGCGCGCCAGGGCAAGCGTGCCGTGCGCGCCCCCAAGAAACACTGCGCCTGACGTCGCCAAGCCTACATCCTCACATGCTGTCCGGCACGGCCGGTTGCCCAGCTCTTCCGCTTTGACAGGCGAGAGCCCCGCCTGATCGCGCTGATACATGGCGGGGCCCGCGATGCTCAACGCGGCTTCGGGCCGGCGGGAACCGAGGCTTCGCCCAGTCTCACGGTGGAGCGCCGTGCGTTCTGCCCCTTGCTTCTGGCAGTGCGTATGAAACGGGTGACGGCCTGCGCCGCATACGGGGTGGCGGCGGTGAAACGCATCAACGGGCCAAAACTCGCGACCGCGCTGGCGCCGACAAAATGCAGGCCGGGAATGTTCGATTCCAGTCCCGTGGAAAGGACAGGCGATCCGTCGCGGCAGGCGATCGCATCGAGGAAATCGGGGGCGAAGAGCCCGAGCTTGCCGATGTCTATGCGATAGCCGGTCGCGAGCAGGACGTGATCGTAAGCGGTCGAGCCGTTCTCGAACCGCAAGTCTAGTCCGGAGTTGCTGGCGGAGGCGCCGACGATCACGCGGCCGGCCTTGACCTCGATGCCGCCGAAGTCCGGCCGCAGCCAGCCTGACGCGCCGGCCCTGAGGCCACGCGCATTGACCCAGCGTCGCGCCGCCGCCGGCAAACCATGCACGAGACCCGGCGCCTCGATCAGCCAGGACAGCGGGAACGGGCCGACGCGCGAGGGCGACGCCAGGAGTTCCTCGGCGGCGCCGAGCACATTGCGGCCCCGGCTGCTGGACGGCGCGCCCAGCCAATGGATGTCGCCCCGGCAGACGAGTTCGACGTCGGCTCCCGCCTTTCTCAGCAGGACGGCGGATTCGCAGGCGCTCTGTCCGCGTCCGACAACGGCGACATGCTTGCCGGCAAAGGCTTCGAATCCAATGTGCGCGCTGGTGTGGCTGACCAGTTCGGAGGGCAGGCCGGTGAAGGCGGCGGGCACCAGTTCCTGGTTCTTCAGGCCCATGGCGACGACGACGCGGCCGGCGCGAACCGCATCGCCGTCGGCAAGGATCAGCCGGAATCCCGCATTGGTCCGTTCGACACGGCTCACCATGCGCGTGTCGAGATCCGGAACCGCCTGAGCCTGAACCCACATTCCATAGTCGACGAAATCTTGCCGCAGCAATGGCTCGCGCAATTGGACGCGCTGGCCGCTGGCGTAGGAATCGAGGGAGAGCGGGCCGTTCGGGTTGCCGATAAAGGTTGCGCGCCAGGGCGAGCGAAGCCGCATGCCCCGAGGCATGTTCTCGCGCCAAAAGCCCATCGGGCTGCCAAAGGCAAGCACGTCTACATCAGCTGCCCTGAGCGCCGTGGCGACGCCAAGTCCGAAAGGTCCGGCGCCGACAACAGCCACTTCACAGTCATTGCTTCGCACGGAAGCGGTCATGAACCTTGTTCTCCTGGATGGCCGCGCCATCCCCGCGCCGCTCTGACGCATTGGCGCCGCGGCCGGAGCCCGCCCTATTCCTAGGCGCGCCGAGGTTAACAATGCGGAAAGCAGAAGCGCCGAGCCGCCTCGGCGCATATGCCAAACAAGATGTCATATTGTTCCAGCCCACAGGTTCGCGGACATAATCGAGCCGATGCCGTCGGCTATGCTTGCGTCTTGCAGGGAAGCCGCCGCGGCGAGGAAATTGACACCCGCGCCGCTCTCCGCCATCCTTGGGGCCAGTCGCCGGACCGCGAAGAGCGGTCGAGTTCCGTGTCAGGGCGACCGAGGGCGAAGCGCATGTCCAGTGCCGTGAACAGCCAGAACTCCAAGCGTGCCGCGGTGCGCAAGGCGCTCGACCGCCACAAGGTCTACATCACCGCGCAGAGTTTTTCAGGCGGCACCTATAGGGCGCGCGTGCTGGTCGATGGCGAGGCCTACTGGGTCGACGAATTCCGCTTGAGCCAGCTGCGGCAGGGCCTGTCGCCCGCTGAGCTCGAACTGACGCCGGCGGCCGACGATTGAGCGTGGTGACTGGTTGGCAGCGACGTTTCGGCTAGTCACCCTGATACATGCCGCATCGGACCGTTCGAGCAGGCATGGCGCTCTGTTGTTGCAATTGGCTGGCTTGCGACGGTCGATGCCATGACGACGCCCTCCAAGCTCAAACCTTACCGCGCCAAGCGCGAATTCTCGAAGACGCCGGAACCGGCGGGTGGGTTGATCGCCGAGGAGGGCAACCGCTTCGTCGTCCACAAGCACCATGCCACGGCGGATCACTACGACCTGCGCCTTGAGGTCGGCGGCGTGCTGAAGAGCTGGGCGGTGTCGCGCGGACCTTCGCTCAATCCGGCCGACAAAAGGCTGGCGGTCGAGACCGAGGACCATCCGCTCGAATATATCGACTTCGAGGGCGTCATTCCCGAAGGCGAGTATGGCGGCGGGCCGATGATCGTCTGGGACACGGGCAGCTGGGCGCCGATGGAGGATGTCGAGAAGAGCTTGCGCACCGGCGCCTTCAAGTTCCGGCTGGCCGGGAAAAAGCTCAATGGCGGCTGGATGTTGACCAGGCTGAAGCCGAAGCCCGGCGAAGAGGAGGGCAAGAAGAATTGGCTTCTGTTCAAGGAGCGCGATCTCGCTTCCAATCCCACGCTCGACATCCTCGAAGAGCGGCCGGAGAGCGTGAAATCCGGCCGCCGTATCGAGGAGCTGGTGGCGCCGCCGCCGGCCAAGGCTGCGCCAAGGCCCGGCACGCTGAAGCCCGGCGCCTTGCCCGGCGCGGTCAAGGCCTCTCCCGCCGCCCGCATAGAGCCGCAGCTGGCGACACAGGTGCCGAAACCGCCGGGCGGTGACGATCCTGGCGACCGCACCGGCGAGTCCTGGCTGCATGAGATCAAGTTCGACGGCTACCGCACCATGGCGCATCTGACAGGTGGCGAGGTCAGGCTGATCACCCGCGGCGGCATCGACTGGACCAAGCGTTATGGCGATCTGCCGCATGCCTTCGCCAAGCTGCCGTGCCGGGAGGCCATCATCGACGGCGAGATCGTCGTGCTCGACGGCAAGGGCATTTCCCGCTTCGCGCTTCTGCAGGACGCGCTGGCGGAGGGCGCCGGCAGCAAGCTGCATTTCTACGCCTTCGATCTCCTGCATCTCGACGGCTGGGATTTGCGCAAGGCGCCGCTGGAAAGGCGCAAGGCGCTGCTGGCCGAACTGCTCGCCGGCCTGCGCGCCAACTCCGCGATCCAGTACAGCGATCACGTGGGCGGCGACGGGCAGGGGCTTTACGACCAGGCCTCGGAGCTTGGCCTGGAAGGCGTCGTCTCCAAGCGCGCAACCGCGACCTACCAGAGCGGCCGCACGAAGAGCTGGACCAAGACGAAGGCGCTGCAAACCGGCGATTTTGTCATCGCCGGCTACACCGTTTCGGATGCAGCCGAGGGGCTGGCGGCGCTTGGCCTTGCCGAATTCGAGGACGGCGAGCTTCACTATCGCGGCAAGGTCGGCACCGGCTTCGACGCCGAGACCGCGGCCGATCTTCTGGCCCGGCTGGAGCCGCTCACATCAGGCGCCATGGCGCCCGAAGGCGCGCCGCGCGAAATCATGCGCGAGATGCATTGGGTGAAGCCGCTGTTTTCAGCCCATATCCATTACGCCAACCGCACGGCGGACAATGCTCTGCGCCATGCGGTGTTTCGCGGCCTCAGGGATGTCGGCCTCTCGACGCCGGTTTCGGCCAAGCGCAAGCGGCTGATCGCGGAGGCTGACCTCGCCACGATCTGGGTAACCAACCCGACCAGGCGCCTGTTCGGCAAGACCGGGCCGACCAAGCTCGACATCGCCGTCTACTACGCGCTGGTCGGGGATTTCATGCTGCCGCATATTCTAGGGCGTCCAGTGTCGCTGGTGCGCTGCCCGACCGGCCTGCCGAAGGACTGCTTCTTCCAGCGCCATGCCTTCACCGGCATGCCGCCTTCGGTTGCCACCTTCGAGGCGACCAATTCCGAGGGTGAGACCAAATCCTACCTCTCGGTCGAGGGCGCAAAGGGCTATCTGGCGCTGGCGCAGTTCGGCGTGGTCGAGTTCCACACCTGGGGTACGCATCGCACCAGCCTCGACAGGCCCGACCAGATCGTCTTCGATCTCGATCCGGGCGAAGGGATCTCCTGGCGCGAAGTGGTGGAGGCCGCCGTGCACATCAAGGGCGAACTGGAGGAGCTGGGGCTGGTGCCCTTTGCCAAAACCTCGGGCGGCAAGGGCATCCATATCACCGTTCCGGTGACGGCCAGGCAAAACTGGAAGACGCTGCACCAGGCGACCAGCGCTATTTCCGCGCATCTGGCGGCAAGCGCGCCGGACACCTTCACCACCACAATGGGCAAGGACAACCGCAAGAAGCGCATCTTCATCGACTATCACCGCAACGCGCGCGGCCACACCTCCGCCGCACCCTATTCGCTGCGCGCCCGCACCAACCTGCCGGCCTCGACACCGGTGAGCTGGGCGGATCTGGAGACGATCGACGCGCCGCAGGACCTGAACTATGCGTCGCTGCCGGGACTCTTGGAAACGTCGGGCGATCCGTGGGCTGAGATCGACGAGTTTGCTCGGGATTTGCCTACGTTCAAATAGATTGGTTTCCTCCCCGCTTCGCGGGGGCGAAGAACCCCAAGTCCATCGACGCTTTTGACAATTTGAATTATTCTCTACTCGCGGCCCTTCCGGCGTCCTAAAACATTTCGTCAGGATTTGCCGGTAAGGTGCGGGGTCGGTGTAGGATTTACGCAGCCTTGTTCGTCCTTCGGACGAAAGCGCTGCGAAAAGTTGCAGTGCATGGCCGCGTAGGAGTTCATCATGGCGCCCAGGGCAAGTTGGAAAGGTTACCTCAAGCTCAGTCTGGTGAGCTGTCCGGTGCGGCTATACCCCGCCACCAGCGCCAGCGAGCGCATCTCGTTCAACCAGTTGCACAAGAAGACCCACAACCGCATCAACATGAAGCCGGTCGATCCGGAGCTCGGATTGGTCGAGCGTTCGGACCTGGTCAAGGGCTACGAGTACGAGGACAAGCAGTACATCATCATCGACGATAGCGACCTCGACGCGGTGCGCATCGAATCCAACCACACGATGAACATCGAGGCCTTCGTCGACGAGGACGAGGTCGACGTCATCTACCAGGATGCGCCCTATTACATGGCGCCGGACGGCGCGATGGCGGAGGAGACTTTCGCCGTGCTGCGCGAAGCCATGCGCAAATCCGGCAAGCTGGCGATCGCCCGGCTGGTCCTGTCCAGCCGCGAGCGCGTGGTGACGATCGGCGCGCGCGAAAACGGCATGTTCGTGTGTACGTTGAGGAACCCGAACGAAGTGCGCGGCACGGCTGAATATTTCGGCAACATCCCTGCGGGCAACCCGGATCCTGAAATGCTGCAACTGGCCGAAGCGCTGATCAAGCAGAAGGAAACCACCTTCGATCCGAAGAACTACGAGGACCGCTACGAGATCGCGCTGATGGCCATGATCCGCGAGAAGCTGAAGGGCCACAAGCCTATCATCGCGGCGGCACCCGAGCGCGGCAACGTCATCAATTTGATGGATGCGCTGAAGGCGAGCCTGTCGCAGTCGCAGTCGAAGCCGCCGGCCAAGTCGAAGAGCAAGGCCGACGAGAAGCCCGCCGCCAAGGCCAAGGCGGCCGCGGGCGGCGCTGCTGAAAATCCGCTGAAAGCCAACCTGCTGAAGGCGGTCGGCAAGAGCAAGAAGTGACGGCACCAGCCGGCGCCATATTCGGCACGATCGGCGCGCTGGCGGCGTTTCCGCTCAGGCTGGCGGCGCGCGAGGTCGCGCGCCAGCATGGCGAACTCAGGCGCGGTGTCATCCGGCGCACCACGCATGTCGTGTTCGGTCGCGGTCTGCTGCTCAAGGCCGGGCTGGTCAAAGCCGGGCTCACGAAGACCGGCGATGTCGAGGTCGAACGCCGCGTCGCCGCCGAGCGCGGCGCCGGGCGCACATTGCTCAGCGAGAACGGTTTTCTGCGCCTGCTCGGACTGATGAAGGCGCCTGAGGCCTCCTCGCTGTCGCGGCAATCGCTGATCGATCAGTCGCAGCTATCCGGCGCTGACCTCGATCTCTTGTCGCTGTTCGATGCCTTCGAACATGACTCGGAACCCTATTCCTTCCGCGACCTGATCCTGGCGCGCAAATATGCCGGGCTGGTCGCCGGCGGCGCGACATGGGGCGCGATCGCGCGCTCGGTGCATCGTTCCGGCCCGGTGGCTTCGCTCACCGCCAAGTCGCTCGCGGTCGGCTCGGCATCCGGGCGGCCCGATGCGATCTATCTGGATGGCGGCGAGAGCGAGCTCGACGGGCAATTGCTGTTCGATCTCGGCGCCTCCGACGACGATCCGCTGGAAGAGCTGTTCGCCGAGGCCGAAGCGGCGGAGGAGGGCGGCGACCATGATGGTGCCGCCGCGCTCTACCAGCGCTGCCTTGCCATCGATCCAGGCGACGCGATCGCCGCCTTCAACCGCGCCAACTGCCTGCGCGCCGGCGGCCACCCGGCGGAAGCGGCCCATGACTATGCGCGCGCGATCAAGCTCGATCCGGCTTTCGTCGAGGCCTGGTTCAATCTCGCCGGGCTGATGAGCGAGGAGGGCAAGACGGCGTCGGCGCGAAGGCACTTGTGGAAGGCGATCGCGCTCGACGGCAATTACGCCGATCCGGTTTTCAATCTCGCCCGGCTCGAATTCGACGCCGGCAATTTGCTGGAAGCGCGGCGGCTGTGGGCGCGGTATCTGGAGCTCGACGCGGAGTCGGAGTGGGCTGGAGTTGCGGCCAAGGGCGTGCAGTTCGTGGACATGCAGCTGGCGAAATCGGCGGGGTAAAGCTCTTTCCTTCTCCCGTTTTGGGAGAAGGTGGATCGGCGCGCAGCGCCGAGACGGTTGAGGGGTGCGTGTCGGAATGAGGCGTTTGCGTTTCCTGGAACACCCGTGATCCGGCCGAGCTTCGCGAGACCACCCCCGGGGCGAGCCAACGGTCTCGCCCGCCCTTCGGGTCCCACAAGGGGAGAAGGGGTCACCAACGCCGAGCCACGGGAGCCCTATTCCATGACCACCTTCCTCTTCGACGGCGACGACACAGCTCCCGTCACCATCCTGCTCGCGCATGGCGCCGGCGCGTCGATGGATTCTCCTTCGATGACCGCCACCGCCAAGGCGCTGGCGGCAGTAGGCTTTCAGGTCGCGCGGTTCGAGTTCCACTATATGGCGTCCCGCCGCTATGGCCACCGCAAGCCGCCGCCGCGCGCCGAGACAGTGAACCCGGAATACATCAAGGCGATCGCCGACCTCAGGGCGAGGGGCGTGACCGGGACGTTGATCATCGGCGGCAAATCGATGGGCGGTCGCGTCGCCTCGATGGTGGCGGACGAGATGTTTGCCAGGGGCGAAATCTCGGGCCTGCTTTGCCTCGGCTATCCCTTCCACCCGCCCGGCAAGCCCGAGCAGTTGCGGACCAAGCATCTGGCCGGGTTGACGATACCGACGCTGATCTTCCAGGGCACGCGCGACGAGTTCGGCACGCCCGACGAGGTTGCCGGCTATGGGCTCTCCGACAGCATCGAGATCGTATGGTTGGAGGATGGCGATCACGATCTGAAGCCGCGCAAGAGCATCTCGGGGTTTTCGACCGCCGATCATCTGAAGACGCTGGCCGAAACGGTGAAGGCTTGGACGGGCAAGCTCGTCTCTTGACCCGCCGATGAAAATCGCCTCCTTCAACATCAATAACGTCAACAGCCGACTGAAGAATCTGCTGACCTGGCTGGCGGCGGCAAGACCCGATGTCGTCTGCCTGCAGGAGTTGAAGGCGCGCGATATGCAGTTTCCGCGCACTGCCCTGGCCGATGCCGGCTACGGCGCGGTGTGGAAGGGGGAGCCGACCTGGAACGGCGTCGCCATACTGGCGCGGGGCGCCGAGCCGGTGCTGACGCGCGATGTGCTGCCCGGCGACGATACCGACAGGCAGAGCCGCTACATCGAGGCGGCGGTGAACGGAATCGTCATCGGCTGCCTGTACGCGCCGAACGGCAACCCGCAGCCGGGGCCGAAATTTCAGTACAAGCTCGCCTGGCATGACAGGTTCGCCGCGCATGCGGCACAACTGCTCGACACCGGCCTGCCGGTGGTGCTGGCGGGCGACTACAACATCGTGCCCGAGCCGCGCGATATCTATGCCACACGCTCCTATGACGATAACGCGCTGGTACAGCCGGAAAGCCGGGCAGCCTTTGCCGCGCTCATCGAGCAAGGCTGGACGGACGCACTGCGCAAGGTCTACCCCAAAGAGACGCTCTATACCTTCTGGGATTACCGGCGGAACCGCTGGCCGCGCGATGCGGGCTTGCGGCTCGACCATATCCTCCTGTCGAAGAAGCTCGCCCGCAAACTCAAGGCTGCCGGCATCGACCGCGACGTGCGCGGTGAGGACGGCGCCAGCGACCACGCGCCGGTGTGGGTGGAGTTGCGGTGAGGGGCGGCGTTTGGCGAAGCAGAATGCCCGCTCTCTTTTTCTCCGCCCTTCGGCGACAGCGACCATACAGTATACGGCGCAGAGTAAAATACGGCTCCCTAGCAGTAGACAGTCATTCTGATGGAATTGCCGAGCTTTTGCGTCCGCAAAAGCTCCACTTTCGATTGGGCGAAACTCGTTGAAGAATCCGAAGCTTACCGCTAGCCTCGGTACGGGTGGTCGGAAGAGTGTACGTGGGGTGGAATGTTCGGGTCACTGGAAAAGCTCAAGCAACGGCTATTGCGGCCGCCGCATGCCTATAGGCCGACGACAGAGTCATTCCCCGACATCGACGTCCAGCGCATTGCAACGGATATGCGGCTTGCGGAGAAAGGCGAGAAGCGGGGCAGGGAGAATCTGCCTCAAAGCGATGACCTACCTTACGATGCCGTTGGAAACGATATCATCGAATTGGTCGGAGCCGCCCAGAAACAATCCCACGATCATCTGGAGAACCAACTTGCGGGGTTCAGGCAGCGTCTCATCGACCTCGACTTTGAATCGCGCTTTGCCAATATAAAAGCGGCATCCACGGCTGGTCTCTCCGACTTGAAAGCCGAATTGCAGATGGGGATCGATGATCTGCATGGGCTGCGGCGCGATCTGAAGGAGGCAGAGTCCTGGCATCGTGATTTCAAGGATCAGAACGGGC
The DNA here is from genome assembly GCF_006442375.1 of Mesorhizobium sp. B2-2-4. Lineage (NCBI taxonomy): Bacteria > Pseudomonadati > Pseudomonadota > Alphaproteobacteria > Hyphomicrobiales > Phyllobacteriaceae > Mesorhizobium > Mesorhizobium sp. B2-2-4. Next base: position 291,100 of record NZ_VFWB01000005.1, read on the forward strand.
TTCGCCGGCCCTGCAAGAAGACCACGGCCATCGGTACCACGTTGAAATGGCTCTTTGTGGTGGCGCTGGTGATGGCAGAGCTCGTCATCAATGGCGAACTGCTTGCAAAGCGAAACGAGCTCGGGCTGGTCGGCGGCATCGTCGAGGCGCTGATCTTCGCGATTCTCAATGTCGGCGTCGCGCTGATGTTCGCCCTCTATGGTGTGCGCGAGATCGCGCATCGCTCGATTTTCCGTAAATTTGTCGGCATTCTCGCCATCGCCGCCTATATCGGCGCAGCGATTGCCATCAATCTTGGACTGGCGCATTACCGCGAGGTTGCCGGAACGATCGCGACCAATGGCGACGAGGTGATGCGACGCTTGCTAAGCGCGCCATTCGCGCTGAACGAATTTCGCTCCTGGATACTCTTCTTCCTCGGTGTGATGTTTTCACTCTTTGCCCTGATCGATGGGCTCAGCATGCGTGACACTTATCCAGGCTACGCCACGGTTGATCACCGGCTTGACGAGGCGCGGGCAAATTATCGAAACAAGCGGCAAGGCCTGATCGGCGAGCTTTCCGATGTTCGCAGTGGTTATGAGGACGAACTCGCCGATGCGCGCGCCGACCTCAGCAAGCAGCGGACAGAACACGATGCGATCGTGGCCCATCGCTCTCGGTTGGTTGGGCTGTTCGACGCCCACCAAGCTCAGCTTGAACGCGCGGCAAACAGCCTGTTCCGAATCTACAGGGACGCCAATATCGCTGTACGCACGACACCCGCGCCGGAGCGCTTTTCGCGGCCATACCAACTCGGCCGCATCGGCGTCCAGTATTTCCGCGACGGGGAATGGAACAGCGACGAATTGCAAGCTTCCATCAAGGATGCGCAAGGCGACCTCGACAAGATGCTGGTCGCCCTGGGTGAACAGTTCGAGGCTGCGTTGAAGCAGTATCGCGAACTGGATGTGCTGGTGCCTGAAGCCCAATGAGCGGTCGACGGTCCCGGCGCTCGCCTTCCAACCTTGTCAACTGGGGCTGGATTATTCTATTCGCGCTCGGCCTCATTGCCGCCGCGATAGGCTTTACCTACGTCTATGTCTCGGCGCGCTCGCAACTCGTCGAACTTGACGATCGGCTTTGCCCGGTCGTCGGAGCTGCGTCGCAAACCATCATCCTGATCGATACCACGGATGCAATCGCCGACGTCACCAAACTGAACATCCAGACCCTGCTGCGCGATACCGCCTCCGGCATCCAGCGCGGTGGCTTGCTCGAGATCAGGGCCCTTACATCAGCGGCACCCTATACGAAAGAACTCTTCTCGCTGTGCAACCCCGGCAATGGCGTCGACCTCAGTGCTTTCACCGGCAACGCGGCGCTGGCGCGAGAGCGTTGGCAAGCGGGATTCGGCCAGCCGCTGCTGGTCGCGCTTGAGAAAGCGGTCGAGGCAAACAAGGCCGACAGCTCGCCGATCATGGCCGGCATTCAGTCGATAGCCGTCAGCCATCTGGTCACCCAGAAAGCGCGTGCGATCCCCTCGCGGCTGATTGTCGTTTCGGACATGTTCGAGAATACCGAATTCTTCTCACACTACCGCGGTTCCACCGATTTCAATGCCTTCAAAAAGTCGCCCGCGGCAAACCGCTTCGCTACGGATCTCGCTGGTAGCGACGTCTCGATCTGGCTCATACGCCGGGCGAAGTCGCCCGTCGACAGCGTCGCGTTGATGGCATTCTGGCAGCAGTGGATTGATTACAATCACGGCGTTTTCAGCTCTGCCAAGTCGTTGCAAGGAGTTGAAGGGTGAGGCGGCCGCGCGTGGCCAGCCGGCAGTTGGACGCTGCGGCGCCACTGGTCTTTATCGTTTTTACCGGCCTGGGCGCCGCCTACATCGTCGTGGCCAAATCGCTTTCCGTGTCGGCATTCGTCGTTACCTTCGTGCCGATCGCGCTGATGATGGGCTACGCGGCGATGATCATGATCGCGCGCGGGCTCCGGCTGCGCGACGACCAAACCGGGGACAACTTCTACTATATGGGCTTCATCTTCACGCTCACCAGCCTCGCCGTTTCGCTTTACCAGTATGGAGGCGGTGGCGCAGTCGACGAGATCGTGCGCAATTTCGGCATCGCGGTTGCCTCCACCATCGCCGGCATTGCATTTCGCATCGTCTTCAATCAGCTCCGACGCGACCCCATGGAAGTGGAACGCGTGTCACGTCTCGAGCTCGCAGAAGCATCCCGCAAGGTGCGCCGGGAACTCGATGGCATCCTGAGCGAGATGAACCATTTCCAACGCTCCAACCAGCAGATGCTGCAAGAGGGCTATCACGAGATACGAACGCAAGTGGAAACCTCGGCGAAATCCCTGGTCCAGTCTCTGGACCTGCTCGCCAAGGAAGCTTCCGAGCACATCAGGGCATCCTCGCTGGCGATGCAGAGCGGAATAGACACCAAGGAGCTGCGGGGCGGCATCGACCAGACAGCCAAGGCAGTTCACGATATCAACGCCATCCTGACCAGCGCCAGCACGCAGATTGCGACCGCGACACAGATGATGGCCGACAAGCTCGCTGGCATGTCGACACCCGACAAGGTCATCGAGGTTCGGCTGGAGCCGGTCGTGGCCGGTTTGCAGCGGGCGATCGAAACCGCCATGAGCGATTTCTCTTCCCGTCTTGGCGATGTGGCGGAGCTTCGGCGCGGGCTGGAACAGTCCACGGCGGAAGCGCTTCGGGCCAGCGATGTGCTCGACAAACTTGCGGCGACATTTGAGGGTTATGATCGAGCGCCGACGCGGCAGGGTCTATTCAGACGGCTCTGGCGTGGCGGCTAAAGCGCGTTGCATGGTCAGTGTGGGACGATGTCGATGAAGATGCCTTCCTCGCTTATCGCCGAAGGGGAACGCGGCCATCGCCGAGGCGTGGTGCTTGGGCTCACAATGGCCGAGCTTCTCCTCCTTCTGCTTTTCTGCCTCCTTCTGGTCTCGGCCAGCATCGCACAGCGAAAAGATGAGAGGATCGCCGAGCTGCAGGCCTCCGCGAACCTGGACATCACGGTGGGCCAGCTTGCCGACATGCGTGCCGAACTGGCGCGCCTGCAGGCGCTGTTTCCAAAAGCGGCGCTTCCTTTGCCGCCAGCCAACTGGACCGAGCTCGTGGCGGCCAAAGCGGTGATCGACGGGCTTACGGAAAAGGGCATCGATGCCGCGCCGACGTCAGATCCGACGCTGCGGAAATTGCTGCTCGAAATCAGCGAAGCCAAAGCCGCCGACCCCCGTCTGCTGGACCGACTTGAAAAGACGCTCTCGGCCTCCAACGACAGGAGCGCGGACGCTGAATCGTCGATGCAGTGGCCGCCGATGATAACGTTGAGCGACGACGGCTATACATTTGAACGTGGCAGCGCTGCTCTCACCGACGCGTTCCGGGCTCGTTTGCAGACCAAGGTCACGGACGACGTTCTGTCTTTGCTGACACGCTACAAAGTCGATGTCGTCGAGATCGTCGGTCACACGGATGAGCAGAAAATCAATCCGGCCAAGCCGTCCAACCTCGATGCGGTTGCGATCTCGGCGATGAACGGAGCCAGCGCTATCAGCGATTTGACCCCGGCCGACAATGCGGGGCTGGGGCTCTCGCGCGCTATCGCGGTAGCGAACGCGCTGATCCAGACGGGACGGCTGGGCAGTGTGAAGATCATTCCGTTGTCAGCGGCACAGCTCGTAATGCCGGGAGACATTATCGCCGACGGCAGCCACGTTGGCGATGTTCGGGAACGCCGGCGTATCGAGATTCGGGTACGACGGTCCTCGGACGGCGGCACCAATTAACGCGGTGATCGCGCGATTCAGCCTGCTTGGCGGTATCGACAACGACGCCCTTGTTTTTGACCGCAGCGCTTTTTCGCAATCGCGTGGCCTGGGTCGCAAAGCCTTCGCGTCGCTTCGCTCCCGCTGCACCGAGGGATCGACGAACGGCGCCCAACTACCCCAGCCACCACCATAGCGCCGCGATCACCGCGATAACGGCCGCCACGCTTAGCGCCAGCATCATGTAGGAGCCCTTGATGATGTCGGCGATGATCTTCTTGATGGCCTCGCGGTCGTTGAGATTGGGGAAGGGCTCGTTCGGTTGCGCCACGTCGAGGAAGTGGCAGAGCGGGGCCCAGCCTTCGCTGACCTTGAACACCAGCAGCTTTTCCGGCGGCACCGCCGCCTTCACTTCCTCGACATAGGCGTTGTAGCGCTCCACGGCCTTGGCGCGGTTGCCCATGACGCCGGCTAGCGTGCGGCCCCAGATCAGCCTGCGTGACATGTCGCCGAATTTCCGGCCGAACGGCGTCAGCCATTCCAGGATCTTGAACTGCCAGACATTCTCGGTGAAGTAGATCGTGTCGATGGTGCTCTCGTACCAGGCTTCCGCGCCGCGCGGGTGCAAGGTGAGCAGCACCTTGGCGTCGGGATAGGCGGCCATCAGTTCGCGCCACACGCAGCAGCCTGGATTGTCGACCGTCGCCTTGTAATTGCCGAACACCCGGCTCCAGTCCTGCTGCGTGCCGGGCGGGCTGTTGGCCACCTTGCGCCAGAAATCGAGATGGCCCTTGTTGGCCTTGTTCAGGATCACTTCCTGCATGTGGTAGCAGGGCAGGCCGAGCCTGTTCAGCGCGACGAAGGTCGACCATGTACCGGTGCGCCCGAAGCCGGCCCCGATCAGCGTGAGCGTCATTTGTTCCCCCGACCAAACCAAGGCCGCGTGCTCGCGCCAAAAAAGGACGCCGCGGCAACCCTAGGCATGCCCTGCGCGACAAGGACGCCGCGCTGCAGGATCGATTTGCTCGCTTGCATCGATCTGCTGGCAACACGTTGCGCCCCGGCCGGCATTTGCGCAACAGATTTCTATGGGGCCTGTGTGAGAGGACCGCTGTTGACGTCGGACGATGATAGAAGAAGACGCATTGCCGTCTTGGACGGCGCGGAGCGGATCGGCGCGATATCCACGCCTCCAGGTGAGACGTTGCCGTCATCGACGCTTTCGCAAAATCAAACGGAGGGCGGGCAGCGCCGCTGCCCGCCCTCGCAGCTCACTCAGCCGCGAGCTTGTCCTGCGTGTTCGTATCGAAGTCGCTGGCGTCGTGACGTTCGTGCAGCTGCATCGCGGGTTCGCCGAATGCGCGGTTGACCATGCGGCCACGCTTGACCGCGGGGCGCTCGTCGATCGCCTTCGCCCACCGCTGCACGTTCTTGTAATCCTGCACCGAAAGGAACTCGCCGGAATCATTGTACATGCGGCCGAGCGCCAGTCCGCCATACCAGGGCCAGACCGCCATGTCGGCGATCGAGTAGCCGGCGCCGGAAAGATATTCGGTTTCGGCCAGGCGGCGGTCGAGCACGTCGAGCTGGCGCTTGGTTTCCATGGCAAAGCGGTCGATGGCGTATTCGATCTTGGTCGGCGCGTACGCATAGAAATGACCGAAGCCGCCGCCGAGATAAGGGGCAGAGCCCATCTGCCAGAACAGCCAGGACAGGGTCTCGGCGCGCGCCGGCTGGTCGGTCGGCAGGAACTCGCCGAACTTTTCGGCGAGATAGGTGAGGATCGAACCGGACTCGAAGACGCGGATGGGCGTGGCGCCGCTGCGGTCCATCAGTGCGGGGATCTTGGAGTTCGGATTGACCTCGACGAAGCCGCTGCCGAACTGGTCGCCATCGTTGATCCTGATCAGCCAGGCGTCGTATTCGGCGCCCTTGTGGCCAAGCGCCAGCAGTTCCTCCAGCATGATCGTCACCTTGACGCCGTTCGGCGTCGCCAGCGAATAGAGCTGCAACGGGTGCTTGCCCACCGGCAGCACCTTGTCATGCGTCGGGCCGGCGATCGGGCGGTTGATGCTGGCGAAGGCGCCGCCGCTCGGCTTGTTCCAGGTCCATACTTTCGGCGGAGTGTATTCGGTCATCGCGGGGCCTCGTATTGTGGGGAGAGACAGGTTGGAAGCGGGACTGGCAGTTGCACCTACAGCTAGGGCTGCAAACGGGAAAGTTCAACTTGCGTTGAACTATTGTCAATGACCATGCCTCTCATCTTCCCTTTGGGCTTCGAAAGGATGGAGGGATGCCCCCCAACCCCTTGCGCCTTGGTTCGCGTGCCATACCTATAGGAACGTGACCCCCAAGCCCGTCCAGGACAAGAGCATGCCCATCAATCCCAACAGACGCTCCGTCGTTGCGGTGCGCGCCACCATTCCAGACGATGCCTTCACTGCCGGGGCATTGGGCACGCTGCGCGAAGGCAGCGGCGTCGTTATCCGCGAGAATGGGTTGGTGCTGACCATCGGCTATCTCATTACCGAGGCGGAAGAGGTGTGGCTTACGACCCATGACGGCCGCGTCGTGCCGGCGCATGCGCTGGCCTACGACCAGGAATCGGGCTTTGGCCTGGTTCAGGCGCTGGCGCCGCTTGGCCTGCCGGCGGTGGCGCTGGGCGACGCCGGCAGGGCCAGGATCGGGGATAGCGTGGTGCTCGCCGACGGCATCGGCCAGTCGGTTCAGGCCAGGATCGTCACCAAGCAGGAATTCGCCGGCTATTGGGAATATCTGCTCGAGGAAGCGATCTTCATCGCGCCGGCGCATCCTTCCTGGGGCGGCGCGGCGCTGTTCGATGCAAAGGGCGCGCTGCTCGGCGTCGGGTCGCTGCGCCTGCAGATGAGCCGCAACGGCGAGGTCGCCGATATCAACATGGTGGTGCCGATCGACCTGTTGCCGCCGATCCTCGACGATCTCCTGACGCGCGGCCAGGTGGCGCGGCCGCCACGGCCATGGCTCGGCGCCCTCTCGGCCGAAAGCGACGGCCGGGTGGTGGTGATGAGCGTGACCGAAGGCGGTCCGGCCGCCAAGGCGGGCCTGCGCGAGGGCGACGTCATCTCCGACATACGAGACGGCGCGGTCGACGGGCTGGCCGATTTCTATCGCAAGCTATGGGACAGCGGTTCGGCCGGCGCCGAGATCCCGATGCGGGTCCTGCGCGACGGCCGTGAAACCTGGCTGCGCGTCAAATCCGCCGATCGCGACAGTTTCCTGAAGAAGCCGCAGTTGCAGTGAGCGCGTTACCTTCTCGACAGCAGAGAAGGAAAGCCTTCAGCCCAGTCCAAAGAAAAGCCGCCGTCGCTTGCGCGAGGGCGGCTTTTTCCTGGGAGGACGTCAAGAAGAAGACGATCAAGAGATTCAAGATACCGTTCTATCTCCTTGTTCGGGCTTGAGAAGATCAAGCCGCGGCCTTGTGCTTCCTGACGTGGGTGTGCTTGCGTACAGGCTTCTTCACATGCCGGCTGGCGTGCTTGCGATGCGACCGCATTGATGGCAAACGAAATGCCAAGCAGGGCACTCATCCATCCGGTCGGACGTCGTTGCATTTTCAGGACCATCCCTTTGCGTTGCGCCGCGAGCGGTTCCGGCCGCCGCGGGGGTGGTTATCGCAGCACCGCTTTTCTCCAGTTTTTCCCGGACGTTGAATCTTGTTCTAAAGTGTGTCTGGAGGGCGCTTCTCCCTCCTCCGCTGTGGGAAGACGTAAGAGCGCTGCGCCCGCTGCGGCGCTTCTGCCTCTTTCCCCGCCGCTGTCATTCGCGTATGGGCCGGGGCAACTCCCGCACCCTCACATCAGCCTCCCGGACCACTCATGATCAGACTTGAAAACATCGGCAAGCAGAACGGCCGTCAGCTTGTCTTCATCGAGGCGTCAGCCGCCTTGCAGAAAGGCGAAAAGGTCGGGCTCGTCGGCCCCAACGGCGCTGGCAAGACAACACTGTTTCGCATGATCACCGGGCAGGAACAGCCCGACGAGGGCCAGGTGCAGGTCGATCGCGGCGTCACGATCGGCTATTTCAGCCAGGATGTCGGCGATATGGACGGCCGTAGCGCGGTGGCCGAAGTGATGAACGGCGCCGGGCCGGTGAGCGAAGTGGCGGCCGAGATGGCGGCGCTGGAGGCGGGTATGGCTGATCCCGACCAGGCGGACCGGATGGACGAGATCATCGAACGCTATGGCGAGGCGCAGCACCGCTTCGAGGAACTCGACGGCTATGCGCTCGACGGCCGGGCGCGGGAAGTGCTCGACGGTCTCGGTTTCTCGCAGGAGATGATGGACGGTGACGTGGGAAAACTCTCCGGCGGCTGGAAGATGCGCGTGGCGCTGGCGCGCATTCTGCTGATGCGGCCCGACGCCATGCTGCTCGACGAGCCGAGCAACCATCTCGACCTGGAAAGCCTGATCTGGCTCGAGCAGTTCCTGAAGAATTATGACGGCGCGCTCCTGATGACCTCGCATGACCGCGAGTTCATGAACCGTATCGTCAACAAGGTGGTGGAGATCGATGGCGGTTCGCTCACCGCCTATTCCGGCAATTACGAATTCTACCAGCAGCAGCGCGCGATCGCGGACAAGCAGCAGCAGGCGCAGTTCGAGCGCCAGCAGGCGATGCTGGCCAAGGAGATCGCCTTTATCGAACGGTTCAAGGCGCGCGCGTCGCATGCGGCCCAGGTGCAGAGCCGGGTGAAGAAGCTCGACAAGATCGATCGCGTCGAGCCGCCCAAGCGCCGCCAAACGGTGAATTTCGAGTTCCAGCCGGCGCCGCGCTGCGGCGAGGACGTCGTGACATTGAAGAACGTCCACAAGGCCTATGGCAGCCGTTCGATCTACGAAGGGCTCGACTTCCAGGTCCGCCGCCGCGAGCGCTGGTGCATCATGGGCGTCAATGGCGCGGGCAAGTCGACGTTGTTGAAGTTGGTGGCCGGAGCCTCAGATCCCGACCAGGGTTCGGTGGCACGCGGGCCTAGCGTGAAAATGGGCTATTTCGCCCAGCATGCCATGGAACTGCTCGACGGCGAGCGCACCGTGTTCCAGACGCTGGAGGACAATTTTCCGCAGGCCGGCCAGGCGCCGCTTCGGGCGCTTGCCGGCTGCTTCGGTTTTTCCGGCGACGAGATCGAGAAGAAGTGCCGGGTGCTTTCGGGCGGCGAAAAGGCGCGGCTGGTGATGGCGCTGATGCTGTTCGACCCGCCCAACCTCCTGGTGCTGGACGAGCCGACCAACCATCTCGACATCGTCACCAAGCAGATGCTGATCGAGGCGCTGTCGCAGTATGAGGGCACCATGTTGTTCGTCTCGCACGACCGCCATTTCCTCGCGGCGCTGTCCAATCGCGTGCTGGAACTGACGCCGGATGGCATCCACACCTATGGCGGCGGCTACACCGAATATGTCGAGCGCACCGGGCAGGAGGCACCGGGGCTGAGGGGATAAGCACAGAGGCTACTCTCCGGAAGCGGCCGTGGAACGCTACGCCGTCATTTCCGAAAAGAGCCAATCGCGAAAAGCCTTCACCTTGCGCCGGCGGACCGCGTCCGGAGGGTAGACCAGGTAGAAGCTGGAAACCGATTTCAGCGCGTGGCCGAAAGGGCGGACAAGCCTTCCGGTGGCGAGGTCGGCCGCCACGAGCATGGTCCGGCCAAGTACCACGCCTTCACCTTGCACGGCCGATTCGACGGCGAAAGTGGCGGAATCGAAGGTAATCCCGCTCCGCGGATCCACGCCTTCCACTCCCGCGCTGGACAGCCAGGCCGCCCAGCCGATCGGGAAACCATCATGGATCAGCGTGTGGTGCCTGAGATCGTCGGGCTTCTCCAGCGGCCAGGCGCCCTGCATGAGCCTCGGGCTACACACTGGAAACACCTCCTCGCCAGTGAGGAATTCCGATGTGAGACCCGGATAGTTTCCGGCGCCATAGCGGATGGCGACGTCGATGCCGTCGCCAAGGAAATTGGTCAACCTGCCCGTCGTCGAAATCCTGACGTCGATGTCGCCATGCGCGCGATGAAAGCGATAGAGCCGCGGCACCAGCCATTTTCCCGCGAAGCCGTCGGAGGTGGAGACGTTCAATGTCGAGCCCGAATGGGCGGCCGTCGCCGATTGGGTGGCGGCCGCGAGCTGGTCGAGCATCTCGTGGACCGCCCTCGCATAGGGCTCGCCCACGGCGGTGAGGCGCACCGAGCGCGTCGCGCGCTCGAACAAAAGCACGCCGAGCTGTTCCTCAAGGTGCTTGATCGCCCGGCTGACGGCGCCGTGCGTGACGTTGAGCTCGTCGGCTGCCCTGGAGAAATTCAAATGCCGCGCGGCGGCCTCGAAGGCCGGCAGCGCGTTGAGTGGGGGAAGTCTGCGGATCATGGCCAATCTGTGAGATTTGATCACAAATCCTTGCCAAAGTTTGGATTGTCTGTCCAGCGCATGCTGGACAGAATGCTCGCAGGATTTGTGATCAAACGTCACGAGAGCAGCATGGCTACCGTTCACCCCTTCCTCTGGTTCAATCTCAACGCCGAAGAGGCGCGCGACTTCTATCTGTCTGTGTTCAAGAATGGCCGGGCGCTTGAGGCGATCGAATTCACCGATTTCGTCGGCGGCACGAATAAAACGGTGCCGCACGCGATCTTCGACTTCGAGCTCGAGGGCCAGCGCTTCACCGCGCTCAATGCCGGCTCGATGCCGCCGTTCAATGAGCGGATCTCGCTCTACATCGAGACCAAGGACCAGGCCGAGACAGATTATTACTGGAACGCGCTGACGGCGGGCGGCGGCGCTGAAAAGCCTTGCGGCTGGCTGAGGGACAAATTCGGCGTCTACTGGCAGGTGATCCCCGAAGCGGCGCTGCGCCTGATGAACGACCCGGACCGCGACAAGGCGGGGCGGGCGCGGCAGGCGACGTACAAGATGAGCAAGATCATTGTCGCCGACATTGAGGCGGCCCACGCCGGCAAGGCGTAATCCAGCAGTCCATCCTGAAGACGGAGGTTCCCATGGCATCGCTCAAAGGCAAGAGAATTATTGTCGTCGGAGGCAGTTCCGGCATAGGGCTCGGCGTAGCGGCAGCCGCGCTGGAGCGCGGCGCGGAGCTGGTGATCGTCGGCCGCTCGGGCGAAAAGCTCAAGGCCGCGGAACGGGCGCTCGGCCCAGGCGGTCGCGTGCGAAGCCTTTCGGCTGATATGACGAAGGAAGCGGACATTGCCCGGATGTTCGACGAAACCGGTGCCTTCGACCACCTCGTCTCGACGGCCGGCACGCCGCCGCCCAACGACCCGATCGGCCAGACCGACATGGACTACGTGCGGCGCTTCGTCGACAACAAGCTGATCGGCGCCGTGATGCTCGCCAAACATGGCGTGCGCACGCTGAAAGCCGGAGGGTCGATGACCTTTACATCAGGCATCAACAAGGACCGCCCGCCGGTTCCCGGAGGCTCGGTTGTTTCCGCGATCGCCGGTTCATTCAGCTATTTCGCCCGGGCGCTGGCGCTGGAGCTGGCCCCGACGCGCGTCAATATCGTGTCGCCGGGATGGGTCGACACGCCGATGTGGGACGAACTCGTCGGTGAGGCCAAATCCGGTTTTTTCGCCGGCATAGCCGCCCGCCTGCCCGCGAGAAAGGTCGCTACGCCCGCCGACGTCGCCCCTGCCTATCTCTACCTCATGGAAAGCGAATTCACGACCGGCGAGACGATCCGCATCGATGGCGGACAGAACCTGATCTAGTTGGCATCGCAGGGTCGTCAAACGTCACGCTTCGATGCGACGCCACCTGGGTTTGAACGATACCGTCCGCAGTCCGGCGTCGCGCACGCGATTGACGAATGCGTCGTTGACGAACACCGGGGACGCGCGCATCGGCAGCTTGAAAATTTCGGCGGTGCCGATCTTGTCCGCATCGAATTCGTATCGCTCGATCGCGAGAATGGCGCCGTCATCAAAATAGACGATTCCAGACCGCTCCTCGTCCAGCGCATCGATCACGGTGGTCACGTTGAAAAGCCAGACCTCTTCCCCGCGCAACGGGATCAGCTGGCCATAGGGCAGCAGATATGCCTTCAGCGCGTCGACGGCAGGCTTGCGCAAAAGCGGCGCATGCTCGCCAAGCCAAGGGAAGTCCGAATAGAGGGGGTCGCCCTCCGACACGCGGCGCATGACCGGTGGATCCCAGTTCTCGAGGGGTGTTCCGTCAAGGGAGGAGAAGACCTCGTAGTAGGCCTCGTCGACCGGAAGCACCCATTCCTGGCCCTCGACAACCGCGAATTCGTAAATGGTCGTCATCGCCGGCGTTCCCAAGTTCAGGCCTGCTTCCGCTTCTGCGATCCCATCAAACGCTGGCCTGCCTTCAGAAGCATCAAAGCATATCATCTATGGATATTTTGTCGTGGCCGGGGGGCTCGGCTCGCCCGCGAGTTCGTTCGGCAGCGGCAAACTCGAGCACTGCAAATGTATCCTGCGGGCGAATATCTTGCGCTCCTTTTGCTCGTGCTCCTTGATGGCTGCCGCGAGACCCAATCCGTAAGGGCCAAGGAAGACACCGGTCCCCCAACCGGGATGCTCTTTTTCACGCGCATCATAGTTCGAGGCCTCGACCCGGGCCTGTTGGCATTCCGGCGATATCCATTTCGGGTCTTGCGTCGAAAGCGAGGCCCCATAATCCACCGGAGAGCTCACACATCCAGTTGCCACCGTGGCTAGCACCACCAACACCACAAGTCTCATCCCGGGTCTTCTCCGCGGCATTTTCGAGAGCACAGACCGTCCTTGCTACACGGGGAAGGCCGGCGCAAGGCGGTTGACCCGGCAGGCCATCCGGCCGATAGGTCCGCTAAAAACCTCGAGAACCCCATGACCACACAGCTCCACGATGCGACGACGGCCGCAGCTGAGCCCGTTTCCGATGCCGACGCCGCCTGGCAGGACGACATCCGCGCCGGCGTGCGCCATGTGCGCGATCTGGCCGTGCAGCCGCTGTCGCCAGGCGAACGCGCGGCGGCCCAGGAAGCAGCCTCCCGCCACAAGGTGCGTATCCCCAAATCCTATCTCGACCTGATCGACTGGGAAGACCCCGCCGATCCTATCCGGGCGCAAGTCATCCCGTCTCCCGACGAGCTGGTGACCGGCGAAGGCGAGCTCGACGACCCGATCGGCGACCACGCCTTCAGTCCGGTGCCCAGGCTGACGCATCGCCATGCCGACCGGGTGCTGCTGTTTCCCACCTATCAATGCGCGGTCTATTGCCGCTTCTGCTTCCGCAAGGAGTCCCTGACCTCGATCGGACGCGGCTATACGCGCGAAGCCCTGGAGCCGGCGCTCGCCTATATCGCTTCCCACCCCGAGATCCGCGAGGTGATCCTGACCGGCGGCGACCCGCTCTCGCTGCCCGACAAGGCGCTCAACGAAATCCGCGCCCGCATCGAGGCGATCGCGCATGTGCGGCTGATGCGCATCCACACCCGCGTGCCGGTCGCGCTGCCTTCACGCATCACGCCAGGGCTGATCGCTGCCTTGCAAGGCCGGCTGATGATCACGGTCGTCACCCATTTCAACCATCCGCGCGAGATCACCGATGCGACCGAGGCGGCCTGCCGCGGCTTGCGGCAGGCGGGATTCGTGCTGCTCAACCAGAGCGTCCTGCTCAAGGGCGTCAACGACACTGTCGAGGTGCAGGAAGAACTCTGCCGCGAGCTGATGTACCGCCTGGGGGTAAAACCCTATTACCTCCACCACGGCGACCTTGCGCGCGGCATGGCGCACCGCCGCACCACGATCGCCGAAGGCCAGGCGCTGGTGGCCGCGCTGCGCGCGCGCCTGTCCGGCATCTGCAATCCCATCTACGTGCTCGACCTGCCCGACGGTGGCGGCAAGGTGCCGATCGGGCCGGGTTACGTGGAAGACCGCGACGGCGGCAACTGGCGCATTCGTGGGCAGGATGGAAAGGTGAGGGAATATACCGAAGTGGTGAGCCAGCTCTGAGTCCACATTCCCGGCGGCGTCCGTGCGATCAGGCGTTGTCGCGCCCCGGCATAAATGCATATTGTGAGCGGTTCGCGGTTGCGGAGCATGGGCGGTGGCAGCGGCAGGCAGCAGTCAAGGCGTTGTGTCCCAACGGCAATTCGTCGACACCGGGGTTCAGCGCTGCGTGCTGGACACGGCAGGCCTGGCGCCTCGGCAAGCCCTTGCGTTGTGGCAGGAGAATATCGGCCTGCTCTACGACGTTCGCCTGCGCAACGCCGGCGATGACCGGTTTCATTTCCACGCCGATGCCTTTCACTTCGGCGAGATCGTCCTCACCTCGTATGGGTGCATCGCGCAAAGCTTCGACCGCTCGCGCGCCCGGATCAGCCGCGACGGCCTCGATCACATCACTGTGCAGGTCTGCCTGCGCGGAAGCCATGGACGGCGCGATGGCGCATCGGATGAAAAGGCCTCGTCGGGGGACCTGATCGTGGCCGACCTGGCACAGGCCCAGTCGACGGGTACGTCCGATTTCGACAGCCTCAACCTGACCATGCCGCGCCGCCTGCTGGCGCCATTCCTAAAGGCGCCGGACGAGCACAATATGCGCGTCATTTCCGGCAACGCGCCGTTGGCGGCGCTGTTGCGTGGGCATCTTGTGGGCCTCTACGGGGCCGCGCCCGCAATGAGCCGTCAGGACGCCGAGGCGGTGATCGGGCCGACGCTGGAACTCGCCGCCGCGGCCGTAAATTCGGCTGTGGCGGAAGAGAACGCCGCTTCGGTCCACCTGGCGCTTACCGGCGAGATCCGTCGCCACATCGACGCGCATATCCGCAGCCGGCACCTCACCGCCGAGGCCATCGCCGCCATGTTCGGCATGTCCATGCGCAAGCTCTATTACCTCTTCGAACCTCATGGCGGTCTTTCCAGATATATCCAGGAGGAGAGGCTGCGCCGCTGCCGCGCCGAGCTCGCCGATCCCGGCCGCCGGCACGAAAGCATTGCCGAGATCGCCGGTCGCTATGGTTTCGGTCACCGCAAGAGCTTCGTGCGCGCCTTCCGCCGCTCTTTCGACATGACCCCGCGGGAGATGCGGGCACATGCCGCCCATGGGCGCAGCCAGTCCCTCGGCCATGGCGAGAACCGCACCATGTGGCACTGGATCCGCGAACTGCGATAGAGGCGGCGTGCCAGCCGAAAGGCAAATGAATCAATGGACAAGCGGTGTCCGATCAGCAGGCATGTGAAGAGCCTTCCCGTGCTTTCCGAGGCGATTTCCCCGATCGGTTGCACCAGCGGCCACATTCCCTGCGCCTCATGCCACATTTGCGCGGAGCCCTCACATAGGTCTTGAAATTCTGCCGCAGCCCGCGCGAAAAGCGGCCGAAGGCTCACACCACGTCGAGGGCACTGGAGGGGTTCATGGCACTGTCTAGAGCGGAGAGGCAGCAAACGGCGCCCGCCATCGGCGGCACCCCGTGAGGTTCTGAGCGGGGATCGAACGCAGGTGGCCGACCAGGACACCATCATAGTTCTGTCCACGGACGCGATCGCGGCCCGAGAGCGCGAAGCTGCCGTGCGCGAGTTCTATGGCCGCATCTGCATGCGGCTGGACCTTGCGCCGCTTGAACGCGGCGAGTTGCGGCTAAGCGCCTCCACCACCATCCTGCCAGGGGTGAGCGTGGCCCACGGGCAGGTCGCGCCCATGGCTTGGGAACGCACGGCCGCGCTCCAGCAGGACGCCAATGACGACCTGGTGGTGTCCTGGATCGCGGGCGGGTGGCGTTTCGATACGGCACGGCACGAGGCGGTTGAGACCTCGCCCGGTGCGCCCTGCATCATGCCGATGGACCGGAGCTGGCGAGCGAGGGCGCAGAACGGCGATTGGACGATCTGCGCGCGATTTGCCCGATCGACGCTCACTCCTCTCCTTCGCCATGTCGGCGATCTCAGGCCGGATGCCATCAATCCCGGCACGCCTGAAGCGCGGCTTCTGCTGGCCTATGTCGAGGCGGTGGCGGGTGGGGCGATCGGCCCCGGTCTGGCGCCGCTGGCCGCCCAGCACATTGCCGATCTGTTCGCCGCGGCGGTCGGCGCCAACCGCGAGGTTGACCAGGTGGTCGCCGGCCGCGGCGTTCGTACCGCCCGCATGCATGCCATCAAGCGTTATATCGAGGAGAACCTGCACCGAGCGCGCCTCTCGGCAGAGACGGCGGGCCGGGGGCTGGGGCTCAGCCCGCGCTACATCAGGCGCCTTTTCGCCGAAGAGGGGCAGGGGTTTTCCGACTATGTCATGCAAAGACGGCTGGAGCGGGTCCACCGGCAGCTCGCCAGCCCGCTTTTTTCAGCAAGGCCGATCGCCGACCTCGCTTTCGAGGCGGGGCTGGTCGAACCCTCGACCTTCTACCGGCAGTTCCGGTCCCGCTATGGCATGACCCCATCGGAGGTGCGCGCCGGCCGCGCGCCGTGAGACGCATGCGGCCGCTCACGCATGGCAAACCCGGTCACCTGTTCCGTCAGTGCCACTTGCCTGTGCCGCCAGTGCGATACGCCTTTATCCCCGGTGCGGGCATGGTCGCGCCGGCGGACGCGGGTGCAACGGCATGCGCGGGAGCGGGGGCGAGCGGCCAGGCCTCCGTGACATCGGAAAGCTGGCCCTGGAGATAAAAATGCGTGCGGCGAGAAGCTTGATACTGGGCATTACGGTTTTCTGCGCAATTCTTCCGACCGAGGTCTTCGCGGCCTACAAATGCATGAATCCGGCAATCTGCAGGGCGGTCTGCGGCAGCGAAACATGCGGCAAGATCGCCGCGCGCGATCCCGACATGAAGGCGCTGGACCTGTCCAAAGGCGCGTCCGGGCAGATCGCCGCTTCCAGCAGCGGGTCTTCGTCCGGGACCAGCTCGAGAAAAACCTACACCTGTTCGAACCCGGCGATCTGCATCGCGGTCTGCGGCAAGAAGACCTGTCCGTAACCAGAACGGACTCGGCGTATCATCAGAGGCGCCGGCGCGCTGCGCCGGCGCCTTTCGTGCGTGCACGCGGTCGGCGTGCCGGAACGCGGCGGCATTCCCAGCCTGGTTCCTCTCGCTAATATTCGTGGGCGAGGACTTCAGTCCTGGCCGCCGAGCCCCTGATTTTTCTCCTTCAAAAGAATCTCATCGCGCCCGGGAATAAAGCGCGGGGCTGCAGGGTCTTCACTGTAGCGGGCCAATCTGACGGCCCGCGCCGAGGAAACGAAACAAGGACCTAGCCAAAATGACCAAGCTCGCTCTCAGCGTGGCTGCCATGATGCTTGCCTCGAGCGCTGCCTTCGCCGGCAGCGATCATGGCGCCAACAACGCCAACCAGCCGGTCGCTCCGGTCGACACCAATGCCACCGGCTCGATCGCCTACACCGCACGCCCCAATGGCGCCGACACCAAGATAAATACGGGGCCGAGCCAGGGGTCGGTGCAGGACATCATCACCAGGCACAACAACGACAGCCTCTGGGGTCGCTGAATTCATGGGCCGGGCCGGCTCCCGACGGGTACCGGCCTCTCCTCGTCATTCCTTCCAGGACTTTGGCCATTCGCGACTTTTAGCCACCACCTCGAACAGGAGATCACCATGTTCACCATGACACGCCGCACAGTGCTTGGCACCGCCGCCGCTGCTGCTGCCTTCGGCCTTGCCGGTAAGCTTGAATTCATCCGTCCGGCCTTCGCGCAAGCTCCGGTGGAGCCCACCGTCGGCTTCTACGGATACAAGGTCGGCGATATCGAGATCACCGCCATCTATGACGGCATCTGGCGCAAGCCGCACGACCCGGCCTTCATCAAGGATGTCTCGGTCGAGGACACCAAGGCAGCACTCGCCAAAGCGGGGCTGACCACCGACTTCATGCCCATCCCGCTCACTGTCGTCGTGCTCAAGATGGGCGGCAAGCTGATCATGATGGATGCCGGCTCGGGCGTCGGCCAGTGGCAGGCCAATGCCACGCATCTGCCGGCCAACATGGCCGCGGCCGGCATCGACTACAACGCGATCGACACCGTCATGATCTCGCATTTCCACCCCGATCATGTCTGGGGCCTGATGGAAAAGGGCACCAACGCGCCGGTGTTCCCCAATGCCGAGCTCATCGTCAACGCCACCGAATACAAGTGGTGGACCGACCCAAGCCGGCTGGCCAAGCTGCCCGAGGGCCGCAAGCCGGCGGGCAAGCGCATCGCCGAGAACTTTCCGAAATGGAAGAACTGGAAGCTGGTCGAGGACGGCGCCGAGGTCACGCCCGGCATCCAGATCATCGCCGCGCCCGGCCACACACCAGGCCATTCTGTCTACCTGGCCAACTCCGGTAAGGAGCAGATCATGATCTCGGCCGACACCATGTATGTGCCAGCGCTGCTGGCGCCGCATCCAGAGTGGCAGGGCGCTTACGACCAGGACGGGCCGACGGCGATCGTCACGCGCCACAAGATCATCGACCGGGTGATATCGGACAATATCCGCATTTCCGGGTCGCACTTCCCGTTCCCGGGCACCGGCACCTTCGTCAAGGACGGCAAGGCGTACGGATTTACTCCGGTCCAGATATGAGCACGAGCTTCCAACGCAAGCGAGAAAGACAATGAAACGATCCCTTTTGAGCAGAAACGCCCTGTCGGGCAGACATGCCCTGTTCGGCCTGCTCGGCGCCATTGCCGTGCTCACGGTGCTTCCGGTCGCGACAATCATGCCGGCCTATGCGGTCGACGACATAGAAGGCGCCGACGCGCCGGATCTCACCGCCATCAAGGCCAAGATCGATGCCAAGGACTATTCCGGCGCATTGGCTGAGCTGCGCGATCTGGCGCAGGACACGCAGCAGGCGGACGTCTACAACCTGCTCGGCTTCACGCTGCGCAAGACCGGCGACTTCAAGACCGCGCTCACCTACTACACCAAGGCGCTGGAGCTGAAGCCCGACCACAAGGCCGCCCGCGAATATCTGGGCGAGCTCTATGTCGAGACCGGCGATATGGACAAGGCCAAGGAGCAGCTGGCCTCCCTGGAGAAGCTGTGCCCGGCCGGGTGCGACGAGCTTTCCGATCTGCGGCAGGCCATCGACACCAGGGTGACGAAGTAAGACCTTTCCTCCCCCTCCACGGCGAAGCCGAGACGGAAGGGGGCGTTGGCCCCGAGCTCGCCCCTTCGTCCACCACGGCTGGGCGCTCGTGGCTGGCGCGCTTTGCCGGAGCCGGCATCCTCTCCCTCGCGCCGGCTCCGGCCTTTTCAACATCAGGCGCTTGGCGCCTGCCCGTGCCAAAAAGATCGGAGGCTGACCATGACATTGACCGAACGCTCCGCGAAGCTGCAGGGTCTTGCCGCTAAATACCACCTCGGGGACGTGGGCCTGCTTGCCGGCCGCCTGCTTCTGTCTCTCATCTTTTTGCATGAGGGCGCCATGCTGGCCGCCCATTTCAATGCCGCCGCCAGGGCCATGGCAGCGCTTGGTGTCAACCTGCCGCTGTTTGTCGCCACCGTCGCGTTGCAACTGGGGGCAGGGCTCTCCCTCGCGTCAGGCCTGCTGACGCGGCTTGGCGCCATCGCGCTCGGCCTGTTCTGTTTGGCAACGGCCATGCTGTTCCACACCAATTTCGGCAGCCAGAACGAACTGCTGCATTTCGAAAAGGACCTGGCGATATCGGGCGGCATGTTCGTGCTGGCCGTTGCGGGCGCCGGCAGGGTCTCGCTGGACCGGCTGTTGGCGCTCCATCTGCGACAGCGCCAGCGCGGCGAGGACATGCCGGCCGCGTTGCCCACAGCGGAGACCCAATTGCCAGTGGACGTGAAGCAGCTGGTTTGAACGGCGCCGCCTTCGCATTCGCCGAGCGGAGCGCCGCGCCTATTTCCCGCGCTTTGCTGGAACCAGCCTTGACCCCCCGCATTGCTTTAGCAGGGGCTCAAGGAGCGCGGCGTGAAAGCATTGTTGGGACTGGTCTGCGGTTTTGTTTTGACCCTTGCGGTGTTCGGTAGCGGTCTGGCCTTCGCCGTCTGGTTAATCACCGCGAACCCACCGCGCCAGGCACCGGCCACCGTCAGCATGGCGGAGCTTTGGACCAAAACGGCGCGGCCGGTGGACAGAACGGCGCAGAATCTCGAGCGCCTGCCGGCCGAGCAGCCCGCGCCCGCCAATATCGAGCCCAAGCGCCAGGCCGGGGAGACCGATCCCACCGCCACCGGCGCCATCGCGCCCGCCACGGCCGAACTGCCGCAGCCGCATGTCGCCTGGTGCGCGAGCCGCTACCGCTCCTACCGGCCGCAGGACAACAGCTACATGTCCTATAGCGGGCAGCAGCGCCCCTGCATCTCGCCCTATCTCGACGCCGACCGTGCCGCGCCGCCCGCCGCCGAGGCCAGCTACGTCGAGGACAACGGCACTGGGCCGGGCGCCTATGCGGCCGCTGGCGATGATGACCATGTCGCCTCCTGCTTCAGCCGCTACCGCTCCTACCGCCCGGAAGACAACAGCTACCAGCCCTATTCCGGCGGGCCGAGGCGGCAATGCCAATAGCGGGCGCTGCGCTTTCCGGCTGCATTCCACGCAAAATTCCACTCCGGCAAGGGTTTCTACCACGCTGCCTACCACGCCCACACAAACACCACGCCCTTATCAAGCCGCCAACAGCGCAACAACGGACCGAGACGGTCGTGCGCTGAACGACCTGTCACTGCAAGATCCAGTGGGATCGCGGTTGGCCGGTTTCGCCTGAAACAACAAACACGGTCCCATGAACGCGGGCGGGCGGCGCGTCGGGGCCAAATGTCAACTTCAAAAGATGGAAACCGAAATGAAGAAGATCGTATTGACCGTTGCCTCGTTGTTGTTCGCCTCCGGCATGGCTTTTGCCGGCAGCGACCACTTTGGCTCCGACTTCATCCCTGCCGCAAGCAGCTATCCAACCGCCCATGCCATGATGTCGGGCGGCGCCAAGGTGGTTGTCCCGAGCGTCACAAACAGCATCACTGACAGCGCAATGGGGGCAAACTCGAACTCCGACATGCCTGCACAGGGCTATGGTCAGGGCGTCTGGGGACGCTGACAACAAAGCCGGCCGCCGCGGCCGGCATCCAGGCGGCGGGGGGACCCGCCGCCTGGATCATTTCGCTCCATGACCGGGCTCTGCCCGGCGCGCCTCGTGTCATCCCAATCTCCAACGACCCGGCCCGGCGATCACGCAAATTCTTTGGATCGTTCGGAGGCGGGCGGCGTTCAGATGCTACCCAATGGAGGATTTGAGAAATGGGCGACGACCAACGGCATGGGAAAATCCAGGAGCGCGCCTATCGGATCTGGGAGCGCGAAGGCGGCGGCGACCCCGAGCAGCACTGGCATCGCGCGGAGGCCGAGATCGACAGGGAGCTGTCGATGGCGGCGGGCAACGCGCCGCCGCGCGAGATTGCCAGCACCGACGTGCTTACGGTCGAGGAGCTGGCCATGCGCACCGGCATATCAGGCAAGCAGGCACAGGACCTGATCGACAGGCTGGGCAACGACCGCGCCGCGATCGAACAGGCAGCACTCGGGCTGAAGGGCAAGCGGCGGCGAAATCCCGGTCAGGGAGAGGCCAAATGATCCGCAAACTCAAGGACGGAAAATACCGGCTTTGTTCGCGCAAGAAGGATGAGAAGACGGGCAAGCGACGGAACCTGGGGACTTTCGATAGCCGCGAGGCGGCGGAGAAGCATGAGCGCGAGGTGCAGTATTTCAAGCGCCATTGAGGAAATCGACTCGTTGGTCCTTTATTCTCGGCGTTGTCCCTGCCGCTCACAAAATCCGACCCACCAATTGTAGGCTGCATTGGATTTTGGAACACGAGGCAGATGCCAATCGTGATGCGAAGATGCGGCCCTTGCCCTCGCCACGAGGACAGATAGGGCATATAGTTGAAGATCGCCGGCTCGGACCTGACAAGCTGGCGATTGAGAGCGGAGACGTCGCTTTAACTACGGCGCGCTTCTAACTCGGGTTGTTTCACACGCTCTCATAATTGCCCGCTGCGGCCGGCCTCTGCTTTGCGCGATCCCGGTCGCTATTGCATCTATCACTGAAGGAGAACTGAGCTTTTCACTGGAGGAGAAGTCGTCATGCATTACCTTCCCAGACGTGAATTCATCGTTCAAGGCGGGGCAGCCCTCGCAGCGTTGGCGTCCTTTCAATCGCGGATTGCCTCTGCCTTTCCAAGCCGGGCCGGCGAGGAAGTCATCAAATGGTTGGATCAGCTGCCGCCGAACCCGGTTCCGGAAGTCATCAAAAATCAGCTGGTGTGGGAGGATCTCGATTCCTGGGTGACGCCCAACGACAAGTTCTTTTCAATCGCGCATTTCGACCGGCCGGTGATCGACGAAAGCACCTGGAAACTCGAAATCGGCGGCTCCGTTAAAAAGCCGACAACCCTGACGCTCGCCGACATCAAGGCTCGACCGCGCCAGGAAGTCACCTTCACGGTCGAATGTTCGGGCAATACCGGTCTGCCGTTTTTCAATGGCGGCATTGGCAATGCGCGCTGGGCGGGCACGCCGCTCGCGCCGATCCTCGAGGAGGCCGGAGTCCTCGACACTGGTATCGAGGTCGTCTTCTGGGGCACCGATAAAGGGGAAATCAAGCGGGCCGACGACGTCAAGTTCACGCAGAATTTTGCGCGCAGCATGTCACTTGCCGACGCCATGGATCCCAAAAACATCCTTTGCTACGAGATGAATGGGTCCCCCTTGCCTTCTGACAACGGCTTCCCGCTGCGGCTGATTGCGCCGGGATGGTACGGGATCGCGAACGTCAAATGGATCAAGCGCATAGACGTGAACGATCAGCGCTTCGAGAACCGGTTCATGGGACGCGATTATGTCACGCTGCGCGAGGAAGACCACAACGGCGAGACAGTATGGGTGGAAACTTCGGTCGGGCGGGCGAGGCTGAAATCGGCGCCGGCCCGGGTCACTCATATCGGCGATGACTACCGGATCGTCGGGGCCGCCTGGGGCGCACCGGTCGACCGGGTCGAGGTGAAGATCGATGACGGGCCATGGATGCCGGCGGCCATCGACGAAACCGACAAGGCGGACTTTGCCTGGAAACTATGGTCCGTCGACTGGCCCAAGCCTTCCGCCGGAGAGCACGCCGTCACCTCGCGCGCGGTTGATACGGGAGGGCAGGTCCAACCCGCAATGGACGATCCCATCATTGCCAAGAAGCATACCTATTGGGAAAGCAACGGTCAGGTGACGCGACGTATCAACATTCACTGACTGGCGGGCAGTCGTATCAAAGTGTCTGAGAGCGATGTGCCCCCATGTCTTTGGCATGGGGTCACCCACATCCGACCAGGCGCCGGCCTGAAGCTGGCCAGAGACGATGCGATGACGACTCCATCGCAGCGCCAAGAGCGGTGTTTAGTGACCTGCGCGGACGCGGAGAAAACTTGAACGGCTGGCGTTCCTCGCCCTTCGCCGAGCCCGGTGGCCGTCACCGAGCTCGACTTCATGCGCGACGAGGACGGCGCCACGCCGTGACCCAATGGACCAAGGACCAGCTGAAAGGAGTGCCGGAGCACCGAGACTGAAGGGCCCGACCGTGGCCCTTTTCGAAAGGAGAGTGAGATGATCCGAAAGTGCCCGGACAAGGGCAATTCGCCGTGCCTGAGGGTGGTAGTGCTTAGTGACTTCGGCCAACCGAGAGTCTAGGCTGGCATCGGTTCTGTCAGCGCGAAGACCGTCACATGCCCCGCTTTCTTGCCGTCTACACCATGAAGCCTGAAGACCTTGCCCGCTTTCGCAGCCTGCCCAAGCCCGAGCAAGATGCGATTGATAGCGTCGGCCTACAGCAGTGGACGGACTGGGAGGAGAGAAATGCCGCATCTTTCCCCGATCGCGGCGGCATGGTCGGGAGGACGACGCGCGTTACCAAGGATGGGGTCGCAGACGCCGTGAACCCTTTCTGCGGCTACATTGTCGTCGAGGCCGATACAATCGATGCCGCCGCCCGCCTGTTCGAAAGCCATCCGCATTTCACCGTCTTCCCGGGAGACGGCGTGGACATCATGCCTTTCGTCACTGACCCTCAATTACTTGAAACTCCGGCTGTCGCTTTCTGATGTCGAAGGCTGTCTGTCAGCTCTCGGGGAACTTTTCCCCCGCGGAACCGATCCTGGCGGTTCGCGTCAGATTCAGGTTGAGAGCACGCTGACTTCCTGAAGTCCCCAAAACGTTTCCGGCCCCTTTGAGTTCTCGGGGAGGGATCGTTGGGGCGGCGCTGATCAAGCCGGTCGCGCCTCTTCGACGTTGCGCGCGCTCCAATGGCGCCAGATAACGGGAATGGTCAGAACCAGGCCGAGTAGGGACGAATAGAGTTCGGGCGCCACCAGAAGCAGGGCGGCCAAGACCAGCAACACGTTTTCCCATGGCCGGGTGCGCACGAGCAGGTAGCGCGAGAGGGCGGCCCCCAGGCAGGTGATGCCGAGCACGCAGCCAAAGAAAGCCAGGAAGAAGTTCGGCCAGGTGAAATCTTTCGTCACCAGCAGAAGCGACGGCGAGAAGACAAAGACAAAAGGCACCAGCGCCTTGCCGAGCCCGAGCCGAAAGGCAGTGTTGCCGGTCTTGAATGGATCAGCTCCCGCCATGCCGGCGGCAGCGTAGGCAGCCAGCGCAACCGGCGGCGTGATGTCAGCCAGCAGGCCATAATAGAAAACGAAGAAGTGGGCGACGATCGGCTCGGTGCCGAGCATCACCAGTGCCGGCGCGGCAATCGTCACCATGATGATGTAGTTCGCTGTCGTCGGGATGCCGCAACCCATCAGGATGCAGACCACGCCGGTCATGATCAGCGTGAACAAAAGGGTCAGCCCGTGCGTCGAGAAGATCGCTTCGGGGATAAAGGTGCCGAACAGCAGCGACAGATGGCCTGCCGTCGAAGTGACGATGTAGGACAGCTTGAAGCCGACGCCGGTCAGGGTGACAACGCCGACGACGATGCCGACCGTGGCGGCGGCAGCGCCGACGGCGAGCGCATACTTGGCGCCGTCGCGCAGGCACACCACGATGTCGGCGACAGACATGCGCCGGCGCGGGTTAAACAGGCCGACCAGGATGCACAGGGTAATGCCCCAGAAGGCAGCCATGTAGGGCGTATAACCCGCAAGAAGCACGCCGATCAGGACGACGAGTGGGATGATGGTCGGCCAGTCCCGTTTCAATGCCTCGACCACGTCGGGCATCTCGTCCGGCCGCAGGCCGCGCAAGCCGGTGCGCTTGGCCTCGAAATGCACCTGCATGAACACGCCGAAGAAGTGCATGAAGGCCGGCACTATCGCTGCCAGGATGATGGTCGTGTAGGGCAGTTCGAGGAACTCGATCATCAGGAAGGCGGCGGCTCCCATGATCGGCGGCGTCACCTGCCCGCCGGTGGAGGAAGCCGCCTCCACCGCGGCGGCGAAATGCTTCTTGTAGCCGAGCCGGATCATCGCCGGGATGGTCAGCGAGCCGACGGTGACGGTGTTGGCGACCGACGAGCCAGAGATCATGCCAAACAGGGCCGAGCCGAAGATCGATACCTTGGCCGGACCGCCGGCGTAGCGGCCGGCGACCCATGCCGCGCAGTCGAGAAAGAGCTGGCCGAGACCGATGCGGGTGGCGAAGACGCCAAACAGGACGAAGTGGAAAACGTAGGTGGCGACAACGCCGAGCGCGATGCCGTAGATGCCTTGCGTCGTCAGGTAGAGGTGGTCGACGAGCTGGGAGACGGACGCGCCGGGATGCACGAGGATGCTCGGCATATAGGGGCCGAACAGCGCATAAGCCATGAAGAGGATGGCGATGATGGGCAGCGGGATGCCGACGGACCGGCGCGTCGCTTCCAGCAGGAGCAAAATGAGGGTCAGCCCGAGCACCACGTCCGTCGTCGTGGGGTTGCCGACGCGGAAGGCAAGATCGTCGAGCGGGATCATCGGCACGTGCAGGACCGCTACCACCGCGGCAAGCGCCAGCAGCCAGTCGAAAACCGGTATGCCGAGCGGCCGCAGAAAGCTGGATTGGGCGGGCTGGTCGTAGCCCTTCTTCACCAGAGGGAAGACGAGGAAGATCAGCGACAGCACCATCGACAGGTGGATGCCCCGGTGCAGCATCTCCTGCAGCAAGCCGAATCCAGCCGTGTAATAGTGAAACAGCGACAAGGCCACCAGGAGGAAGCCGACCAGCCAGCCGGCGGCCCGGGTCAGCGGCCGGAACCGGATCTCGGAGTCGAATTTCTCCTCCAGTTCGCGAGCCTTTTCCTCGTCGAACTCCATGCCGGAAAGCCTGATTTTGTCGTCGTCGCTCATAGTCGGTTCCGTATCCTGAATCCCCAGACAAACGAGGCGGAAAGCACGCCTTCCGCCTCGTTGTCGCCAGTCTGTTGATGGCCTCTTATTTCAGGGCGCCGACTTCCTTGTAGAATTTCTCCGCGCCCGGATGGAACGGAATGCCGGCGCTGGTGACCGCGTTCTGGAGCGTGATCAGCTTGCCCTTGGCATGACCAGCCTGCAGCGCCTTCTGGGTCTCGTCGCTGTAGAGCGACTTGACGATCTTGTAGATGAGGTCATCGGTCTGCTTGGCGCTGGTCACCCATTGCGCGGCGACCGAAATGGTCTTGGTCTCGCCGACATTCTTGTAGGTGCCCGCGGGCACGATGTCGGTCGAGAAGAACTTCTGTTCGGACAGGAGCTTGTCGGCCTCGGGGCCGGTGATTGGCACCAGCGTGATGTTGTTGGTGCTGGCAAGCTCGACGATGGCGCCGGTCGGATAGCCGCCGACGAAGAAATAGGCGTCCATGGCGCCGTCCTGCAGGCGCTCGCCGGCCGGGCCGGGCTTGAGATATTCGGGCTTTACGTCCTTCTCCGTTAGACCGTAGGCGCCGAGCACCAGGCGCGCATCAACGATGGTGCCGGAACCCGGCTCGTCGAGGGAGACGCGCTTGCCCTTCAGATCCGCCACCGTTTTGATGCCGGCGTCGGCGCGCGCGACCAGATGGATGGTTTCAGGATAGAGCGTCGCAATGAGGCGCAGATCCTCTACCTTGGGCTTGCCCTCGTAGAGGCCGGTGCCCGAATGCGCCCAGTAGGCGACATCGGATTGCGTGAAGCCCGATTCGGAAGCGCCCGACTGGATGGCGCTGATGTTGGCCACCGAACCGTTGGAGGACGTGGCGCTGGCAACCAGGCCCTCGACGCCGGCCGGCCCCGTCGCCGAGATCGCGTTGGCGATCAGCCCGCCCACCGGATAGTAGGTGCCGGACGTGCCGCCGGTGCCGATACGGAAAAAAGCCTGCTGCGCGCGCGCCGGCGAAAACCCTGCCGCGGCCAGCGCCAAAGTGCCCGCGCCGACGGAAAAGACGCGACGGTTGATCGAAACAGTCATACTACCTCCCGGTCAAAGATCGGCAGGATGTTGCATCAACCCAAGGATTGTCAACCTGCGCGCGCCTTTCGGAGGGGATCGGTCGTCGCTGGCGGTGGCTCCCCCGCTGTTGCCGTCATGGCGCATTTTGAGATCTAGCTTGTCGATTGAACGGCGGTAATCCGCTTGCTGACGCGGCGCTATCAACACATTCCGCGTGTTGTCAGCCGGCATCCGCAACTGGCGGTTAGCCGACCCTCCAATTTCTGGCGGCTTCCAAGGTGCCAGCCGTCTTTATTAACCATTTGTTAACCATTCGGCCGGCACCCTTTAACCATTGAGTAAGGATTCGCCAGCCGTGACCTTTGCCGCTCCCCTGGAGACCAAATCCATTCGCTTTCGCGCCCGTTCGTTCGTCGCTTTCACGCTGACGCCGGAGGCGCCGATCGGTGCTTGGTTGGAGGGGCTGGATCATTGGATCGGCAATTCGCCGGGCTATTTCTCAGGGCGGCCGGTGGTGCTCGATCTCAATGCGCTGAAGCCTGCGGCCGACGAGATCGCGGCGCTGGTCGCTTCGCTCGGCACGCGTGGCATCCGGGTCTATGCCATCGAGCTCGAAGGGGCCTCGCTCGGGCCCGAGCTGCCGCCGCTGCTGGCCGGCGCCAAGGAGGCCACTTCAGATGGCCTGCTGGCGCAGCCCGGCCGCAACGGCAAGGCAGGCCTGGCGGAAGAGGCCGGCAAAACGGAAGCGGTGTCTTCGGAACGCGGCAAGGAAACGGGCAAGCCCGACGAGGGCAGGGCCGAGGCTGGAAAGGTCAAGGCGGCCAAGGCGGCCAAGACAGAACAGGAAGCCGGCGCGGCGGAGCCGGTGCCGGCCGGAACGCTGATGGTCAAGTCGCCCCTCCGCTCGGGCCAGTCGATCTTTCATCCGCATGGCGATGTCATCGTGCTTGGATCGGTCGCTTCCGGTTCCGAGATCATCGCGGCGGGCTCGATCCATGTCTACGGCACGCTGCGTGGCCGCGCCATCGCTGGCTCGGAAGGCAATATTTCGGCGCGCATCTTCTGTCGCAGGAACGAGGCCGAACTGCTCGCCATCGACGGCTGGTACACCACGGCGGAGGACATGGAAGGCGCCTCGCGCGGCAAGCCGGTGCAGGCCTTCCTCGAAAACGACGTGCTGCGCGTCGTGCCGCTGAACTAGGGCGCCGGGATGAAAACGCCGAACCAGTTCTCGTCTTGCTCGATCGCGAACAGGACGCTCAGGTCCGCAAGGTTGGGACCGGTTTCGCGTGGGATGATGGCAGGTTCCAACAATAGCCGTGCGACGCACGGAGCGATAACAAACGACAACATCAGGCGACGGAGGCTTTTTTCATGGGCAAGGTAGTGGTGGTCACCTCAGGCAAGGGAGGTGTCGGCAAGACGACCTCGACGGCCGCATTGGGGGCCGCGGTCGCCAGGACCGGCAAGAAAGTGGCGCTGGTCGATTTCGACGTCGGCCTGCGCAATCTCGACCTGATCATGGGCGCCGAACGGCGCGTGGTGTTCGACCTCGTCAATGTCATCCAGGGCACGGCCAAGCTGTCGCAGGCGCTGATCCGCGACAAGCGCGTCGACACGCTGTTCCTGCTGCCGGCCTCGCAGACGCGCGACAAGGACGCGCTGACCGAAGAAGGTGTCGGCGAGGTGATCGAGAAGCTGCGCTCGGTGTTCGACTATGTGTTCTGCGACAGCCCGGCCGGCATCGAACGCGGCGCGCAGCTCGCCATGCGCTTCGCCGACGAGGCGGTCATCGTCACCAATCCGGAAGTGTCGTCGGTGCGCGATTCCGACCGCATCATCGGCCTGCTCGACGCCCGCACCATGCGCGCCGAGCAGGGCGAGCAGATCGCCAAGCACGTGCTGGTGACGCGTTACGATGCCGGCCGCGCGGCTCGCGGGGAGATGCTGTCCATCGACGACGTGCTGGAAATCCTGTCGGTGCCGCTGCTCGGCATCATACCGGAGAGCCAGGATGTGCTCAGGGCCTCCAATCTCGGTTCGCCGGTGACGCTGAGCGATCCGCTGAACGCCGCCGCCAAGGCCTATATCGAAGCGGCGCGGCGGCTGGAAGGCGAAGACCTGCCGGTCGTGGTTCCCTTCGAGCGCAAGGGCTTCCTCGACAGGCTGCTCGGAAGGAGGGCGGCATGAACATTCTCGACCTCTTCAAGCGGCGCTCCAGCGCGCCCGTGGCGCGTGAGCGGCTGCAGGTGCTGCTCGCCTACGAACGCCGCAGCCGTGGCCAGCCCGATCTCGTCTCCGTGCTGCGCGAGGAGATCATGGCCGTCATCGCCAAGCACGTGCAGATCGACCAGGACTATCTGCAAATCTCAATGGACCGCGGCGAGACCATGTCGACGCTGGAAATCGACATCCAGATCCCCAACAAAAGCGCCGTGCCGCTGGCCATGGCGGGCTGACTTTTACCCTCCCCTTGTGGGGAGGGTCGCTGCAAGCAGCGGGCGGAGTTGGCGCGGCGCTACAGGACGAGCATCCTCCAGCGCCAGCGCCCTCAGTCCTACCTTCCACGAGGGAAGTAGGAGCCAGGATTTCCCGCATTCAGATTCCACCCAGAAATCGGGTGCGTCAATTCTGCAAAAAAGACGGCCGCGGCATTGGTTGCCCGCCGCATTGCAACCCCAAATGTCCAACTTTACGCTCCCCCTAATGGGGGGCTTCCCCTGCGCAATCAGTGGATGTAAGCATACATATTAGCCAATTATTGAATACTGAATTGGGTATGCGTAAAGGGCATTCGTTATGAATTTCAAGGGTCTGATCAAGCGTGCCGAAGACGTAGATGATGCACTCCAGGAGCTGCAGGCCGATCTGGCGGACGCTCTGGATGCCAGCCTCGATACCGAATACGACGCGCCGCCGGACAGCGGCTTTATCCCAGATTCCGCGCCAGGAGCCGAGGCCTCGGCACCCGAGGCCAATGCGGCAGATGCGGATGGTGCGGATAATCCGGACGGCGCGGGCAACGCCGACGCCACTGAAACCGCGCCACGACTGACGCCCCATACCCAGACCCGGATGGCGGCATTGAGTGCCTTCGAAGGGATGTTCCACGACGCCAGGAACTATATGGACGAGATCAACGGCAAATTGTCGGAGATCGCGACCTCACACCATTTGACGCGCGAATTCCTCAACATCCTCCACACCGATATTATTCGCGCCAACGAGCTGGAGCTCGCAAATGGCGACCTGATCGCGGAACAAAGAACGCTGTCGGAAAAGCTGCACGACACGGCAAGAAAGCTGCGCGAGCGTGAAAGCGCCTGCGAATTGCTGCAACAGCGCGAGACAAGCCTGGTCCAGGACAGGGAGGCGCTTCGCGCAGCGCTCGCAGCGGCCAGGCTGGAACTTGCCGAGACGGCCAATGCGAGCGCAAAACGCGACGCGGAGTTCGGCGACATCGCCAAGCGGCTGACGGCCAGGGCGGTCGAGGCCAACAGGCGCCTGCGCGAGAGCAAGATGCTGCGGGAAAAACATGTCAGCCTGTCGATCGAGCTCGACAAGGCGCTGAAGCGGGAAACCCAGACGCGGCACAGGCTCGACGAGCTCTCGACGATCCATGCCAGCGAAGCAGCGCGGCTTGCCGAACTGCTGACCGCGCTCGGCAAGAGCGAGAAGGAGGAGATGCGGCTCCAGAAGTCACTCGAGACCGCGCAGGCGAAGCTGTCGGAAATGACCGAAGCGGCCAGCATGATGGAAGGCGACAGGCAAGCTGAACTCGCCCGCAGCCAGACGGAAATGCGCGGATTGCGTTCCGAGATCCAGGACCTGCAATCACGGCTGGAGCGGGCCTCGCACGAGAACAGCGAGGCCACAGCCGAGATCGCTAGGCTCAAGACCGACTTGAACGACACGCTGGCCGAAAAGAAAATCGCCGATCAAAAGTTGTCCTCGCTCACCGACGAGAACGAAAACGACAAGACGAGCCTTTCGAAAGCGAACGCCAATCTTTCGCAGCTTGCGCTGCAACAAGCATCGGAACAGATACAGCTGGATGTCCAGAGGCAGGAATGCGAGGACCTCAAAGCTGAAATCGCATCGCTCAACGCGCGGATCAAGGAATTGCTGCCTTACGAGCGGCTTCACAAGGCCACCAACGGCAGATCGCGCGAGGCGGACGTGGTCGACATCGCCGCCGTGGTGGCGGAGAAAGCCCGTGGAACGGGCAGGCGGCGCATCCGCAGGAACCTCCGCGCCACGCCGTAGCTCATTTCGCCGGCATGGCCTCAGGTCCCGCTGCTTGGCAGCGTTCCGCGCCCGCTGCCTCAACGCGATCGCACGCCGCCGCCGCGGCGCAAATCGCTGAACTGAGCGAGCGGAAGGCTGTCTTGGCCGTCAAGACGGCGCCAAGCCATCTGCTCGGCTGCGAAGCGTTAGCCGCAGCAAGGTTGGGGTCCGGCCGAAGGTCCGCAGCAGGCCTTGGCTTTCCTCTCCTCCTCCAGCCAGCGGTCGCGCGGCTTGCAGCTTGCCGGCCGCGGCGAAAGCTCGACATGCACCGCATCACCCGCGAGCCGGGGGAGCGCGGCGCGGTAGAGCTGCATCGGGCGCACGCCGTCGCTGACTTCGAAAGTGAGCTTGGCGGAATGGTCGAGCCCGACATGCTCTGTCACCTTGCGGATGATCGCCGAGAATTTCCCGGCCGGCATATGCGTGCGGTCCTCCTCGACGTCCCAGAGCTGCACGAAGATCTCGGCCCAGGATTCCGGGTTTGCACCGCAGTCCAGCGCGGCGAACTGGCCGGCTTTCACTTCGGTGACGTGGTAGCCAGGCCGCACCGGCCGGCCGTCGTAGAAGAACACCAGCGGCCGGTCCTTGTAGCCCGCCAGAAACTCCAGCAGGCCAGCGATGGTGATGTCGTCGGGATCAACGACGTCAGCGGGTTCAAATTCCCGATTGTCAGAAACGAGCATGTGCGGTAATCCTTGTTTCAACGTTTTTAGGATTGTTGAAATATGGATGAACGTCAAGCCCTTTCCGCCTTTGCGGCTCTTTCGCAAGAAACGCGCCTGCGCATCCTGCGGCATCTGGTGATTGCCGGTCCCGACGGGATTGCCGCCGGCGCCATCGCCGAAAAAGTCGAGGTCTCGGCCTCGAATGTGAGCTTCCACCTGAAGGAGCTCGAGCGGGCAGGACTGGTCAGCGTGCGGCGCGATTCGCGCTCCATGGTCTACAGCGCCGAATATGACGCGTTGAGCGGCCTCATCCGTTTCCTGATGGAGGATTGCTG
Organism: Mesorhizobium sp. B2-2-4; assembly: GCF_006442375.1. Classification (NCBI taxonomy): domain Bacteria; kingdom Pseudomonadati; phylum Pseudomonadota; class Alphaproteobacteria; order Hyphomicrobiales; family Phyllobacteriaceae; genus Mesorhizobium; species Mesorhizobium sp. B2-2-4. The sequence continues at coordinate 323,568 of NZ_VFWB01000005.1, forward strand.
CTCCGGCCGGCTGGAGATCCGCGCTTCGGCGTTGGCTCCAGACTGCTGCGCCGCCGATGTGAAGGGACCGGTTCAGTGATCGTCGCGCCGACAGCCCGGGCGATCGTCCCGACCGCGCCGCGTCAGCAATCCGAAATCGAACCTCTTGCCGTCGAGGCCAAGCCATGACCGTTACGATCTACCACAATCCCGACTGCGGCACCTCGCGCAACACGCTTGCCATGATCCAGGCGAGCGGCGAGAAGCCTGACATCATCGAGTATCTGAAACATCCGCCCAGCCGGGACCGCTTGCGCCAGCTGGTCGCCGCCATGGGAATTCCGGCGCGCGCTCTGCTGCGCGAAAAGGGTACGCCCTATGCCGAACTCGGCCTGGGTGACGCCAAATGGACCGATGAACAGCTGATCGACGCCATGCTGAGGCATCCGATCCTGATCAACCGGCCGATCGTCGAGACGCCCAAGGGGACGCGGCTGTGCCGTCCGTCCGAGCTCGTGCTCGATCTGCTCGACCATCCGGTGGTCCGCTTCACCAAGGAAGATGGCGAGGTAGTGAACCATGACCGTGGTATCAAGTGATCGAAGCCTTTCCGATCTCGAAGTCCCGGAGCGCTCGCCGCTGGCCGCCATTGCCGCCCTCGGCGTCACCCAGATCATCGGCTACGGCACGCTGTACTACAGTTTCAGCATTCTCGCCGCCGATATGGCCAGGGATCTGGGCTGGCCGACCGAATGGATTTTCGGCGCGCTCTCGGCGGCTCTGCTGGTTGGCGGCCTGACGGCGCCCTGGCTCGGAAACTGGATCGACCGCTTCGGCGCCGGCAAGATCATGACCGCCGGCTCGATCCTTGCCGCGGCTGCGCTCGCCGCCTGTGCCTACGCGCCGGCGGCCGGGGCCTTCGTGGCGGCGCTGATCGTGCTGGAAGTGGCATCGAACCTGGTCCAGTACGGCGCCGCTTTCGCGCTGCTTGTGCAGATAAGGCCGCGCGCGGCGCAACGTAGCATCACCTATCTCACCCTCATCGCCGGCTTCGCATCGACCGTGTTCTGGCCGATCACCTCGGCCCTGCACGCGCAGATGTCATGGCGAACCGTCTATCTCGTCTTCGCGGGGCTGAACCTGCTCGTCTGCCTGCCGCTGCACGCCTGGCTCTCCCACGGGCTGGCCAAGAGCAGGCGCTCGGCGACCGAGCCGCCACGGCATGTCCAGGGATCGCTTCCGGCCTCGGCGCGGCCGCTCGGCTTCGCGTTGATGGTCATCGCCTTCTCGCTGCAGAACCTGCTTGGCGCCGCTGTCCTGGTGCATATGGTGCCGCTGCTTTCCGGACTTGGCCTCGGGGCGACCGCCGCCATCGTCGGAACGCTGTTCGGGCCGTCACAAGTGTTGAGCCGCTTCATCAACATGATCTTCGGCATCAACCTGCCGCCATTGACGCTGGCCATCATCTCGGCCGGCCTGATGACGAGCGGGGTCGTCGTGCTGAACTGCACGGCGGCTTCCGTCGCAGGCGCGATGGTTTTCGCCGTCGTGTTCGGCATGGGCAATGGGCTTTTCAGCATCGTCATCGGCGCCCTGCCGCTGACATTGTTCGGCAGTGCGGACTATGGCCGGCTGCAGGGGCGCGTCACATCGGCCCGGCTGCTCGTTTCGGCCGTCGCGCCGTTTGCGCTGGCCTTTGCCATCGTCCATGTCGGCATTGCCTGGTCGCTGGGGGCTATGGCGCTTCTGGGCGGCACCGCGCTGCTGGTCCTGACAGCGATCACGAGACTGCCGAACGCGCGCAACGGCCGCGTCTGAGGGCGGCCGGCTCGTCCGTGGCCCTTTCTTGCCCCATCGAGATGCCGGTCCTGCCTCACGACGGACGGGCCGGTTCACCCTATCTCCCATGACGCAGCGTTTGCCTGATGGCGCACGGAGGACGGGATCAAGTGACATCGACGCCGGTTGTCGGTCGCGAAGCGGCGCCTTTGCCCGTGATGGCGCTGTTGGGGGCCATGGTGTCGATCCAGATCGGCGCTACTTTCGCCAAGAGCCTGTTTCCGGTGATCGGCGCGCAGGGCACGACGACGCTGAGGCTGGTCGTCGGCGCGCTGATGCTGATCGCCGTGCTGCGGCCCTGGCAGATGCGGCCTTCGCGCGCCACCATGCCGTGGCTGGTCGCTTATGGGGTAACGCTGTGCGCGCTCAACCTCCTGTTCTACGCCGCGCTCGCCACGATTCCGCTCGGCGTTGCGGTGGCGCTGGAGTTTTCGGGACCGCTGCTGGTGGCGACGCTGACCTCGCGGCGCGCCGGCGACTTTGCCTGGATCGCGTTGGCGGTCGCCGGCATCGTGCTGTTGTCGCCCTTCATCCGTTCGTTCCAGCCGCTCGATCCGACTGGGGTGATGCTGGCGCTGGCGGCCGGCGGTTTCTGGGCGCTCTACATCGTGCTGGCGCAGAAGGCGGGCGCGGAGCTCGGCACCCGCACCACCGCCTACGGCATGGCGATCGCCGCCGTGCTGGTGCTTCCTTTCGGCGTGGCGCAGGCGGGAGCTGCCCTGCTCGCGCCGTCGATCCTGGTCAGTGCCTTGCTCGTCGGCCTGTTCTCGAGCGCGCTGCCGTTCTTTCTGGAGATGGTGGCGCTGACCCGGATGCCGGCCCGCATCTACGGCACGCTGACCTGCCTGGAGCCAGGATTGGGCGCGCTGGCCGGCTTCCTGTTCCTGCATGAGAGCCTGACCGCGCCGCAACTGGCCGGCATCGCCGCCGTCATCGTCGCGGCCGCCGGGACCGCGCTGACCTCGAAGCCGCCGGTGCCGTCGCCGGAGTAGGGGCGGGTCAACGTGCAGGTTCGTGCTGCAAACCCGGTTTCGCCACCGTCGTTCAGAACTTCACGCCCAGATCGATATTCGCGCCCTGGTCGACCGTGCCACTGCCGAACTGGCCGGTATAGGACAAGCCGAGCGTCGCATTGGCCGACATGTTGAGATCGAGGCCGGCCTCGATCACCGCGGCATCCCTGGCGATCGGCACGCCGGCGATGGTGAATTGATCGCCGCCGGCGAAGGCGAAGACCGAGGTCGGCGCGACATCGCCGAAGGCGTGACGCCAGCCGAGCATGCCGCGAGCGGTGGCATCGATGCCGCCAAGCGCGAAGTCGGTCGCGCCGCGAAGGCCGAGCGTGGTGAAGGTGGCGTCGTTGTTTGTGCTGGCGCTGGTCAGCGCCGCGGCACCACCGGTTTCGGTGAAGCCGTCGGTGTGCACGCTGACATAGGCGAGGTTGGCGAAGGGTTCGAACTTGAAGCCACCGGCATCAGCCTTGTAAGCGAGTTCGCCGAACACTTGCGCGGTGCCGGCATCGTAGTCGGCTGATAGTTGATCGGCAAAGCCGTTGAAAGCAACCGAGCGTCTGGTCGAGATGCTGCTCCAGCTATAAGCCGCTCCGCTGCGGAAGGCGATGGCGCCCCAGTTGGTGCCGCCATAGAGACCGAGATGATAGCTGTCGCTCTTGCCCGATGAATCGCGGTCGTCGGCATCGAAGGAGGAATGGCCGTAGCCGCCGATGAGGCCGACACGCCAGCCGCCGACCAAAGTGTCGGCGCCGGCCAGCAGGCCGCCGGTCGAGCGGTCGAAGGCGGCGGCATTGCCGTCGCTGTCGGTGTTGCTCCACGAACCGAACACCTGGCCCCAGACGGCGAAGCGGTCGGTATCGGCCGCCACCATTTCCGGTCCACCTTCGCCATAGGCCATGACCGGCAGCGCCGCCGCGCCGCCATCGCCAAAGGCAGCAGCAATGCGATTGCTGGCCGCGTCGCGGACGAAGCGGCTGTCTTCAAGCAGCATGCCCTTGGCCGAGGCATGGATTTCGCCGGAAAGCTGGTCGAAGGCGTCCTGGGCGGCTGCTTCGCTCGGCAAAGCAAATATGGCATCGAACAGCGGATTGCCGCTGCCAAGACTTTCGGCACCACCGCCGGTGGCGATCTGGTTTGGCGTCAGGCCGACATCGGCGAAGGACTTTGCCTGCACTGCGTCGATGTAGACATGCGTGGGATCGTAATTGGCGTAAAGGCCGGTGAAAAGGCCCAGTCCGCTGATTGTGTAGGTGCCGATGACGCCCGCGTCGGCCTGCAGAACCGTGTAATGCGTGCCCGGCACGTAAGGCGCTGCGTCCGTCTTGACCATTTGGAGGATCGCGCCGGAGGCGATGGTCGCCGTGCCCGTCGCGTGGATGAGATCGGACTGGCCGGTCGAGGTCAGTTCGACCTGGTAGATCGAGCCGGCCGCCTGGTCGAGATTGCCGGCGACGTGGAGCGTACCGATCGAATTGCCGGGGGCGATGATGCCGCCCGACCGCGCCATGACGCCGCCCACCGTGCCGTTGCCGCCCAATATGCCGCCGAAGATCGTCACCAGCGAGTTGGCCAGCGAACCGTTCACGGCCAGTCGCCCGCCATCCACATTGGTGGCACCGGTGAAGCCGCTCGAATCGGCGGTAAGGTTCGTCGTGCCGGCGATCTGGTTGATCGTGCCGACACCGCCGATCGCCGATGCGAAGGCGTAGTTCGTGTGGGTGTGGTTGAAGTTGATCGCACCCGAGCCCGGTCCGAACTGAACGCTCGCCGCATTGAGCGTGCCCGCGGCCGCTGCTGGCGATCCGCTCGCCGCACCGATGTTGAGCGTGCCTACGGAACCCGCCATGGCGGCGATGTTGACCACGCCGCCGCTCGACACCGCGCCGCCATTGGCAATCGTCAGCGTGCCTGTTCCACTAACGCCGACATCGAGATCTCCGCTGCTGGCCCATGTCGAGCCGGCGCCGTCGACCGCTACCGTGCCGACCGAACCTGCGGCGTAGCCAACCAAGCCCAAGCCATTGCTGACCACGCCGCCTTTCGAAACCGTCACCGTGCCCGTGCCAAAGCCTCCGACATAGAGGTCCCCGCTGTTCGTCCACTTCGATCCCGCGCCGTCAACCGCCGCCATGCCGGTCGAACCGGCAACGTAGCCGATATAGCCCCAGCCATTGCTGACCGTGCCGCTGTTCGAGATCGTCAGAGTACCCGTGCTGAAACCGCCTACGAACAGGTCCGAGCTGTTGTTCCAGGCCGACCCCCCGCCGTCGACCGTCACCGTGCCGGTCGAGCCAGAGAATGCGCCCACATAGCCTGTGGTATCGCTAACCTTGCCGCCGTTCGAGATATTCAGCGTGCCAGTACCCTGATCGCCGACGAACAGGTTGGAACTGTTTGTCCAGGTCGATCCCCCGCCGTCGACGGTCACTGTGCCGGCGGAACCCGAACCGAAACCAACGAAGCCCAGGCCACTGTTGACCGCGCCGCCGTTGAGGATGTTCAGTTCGCCCGTGCCGGCGAAACCGACGAAAAGGGCTACGCTGGCCCAGGTCGAGCCTGCACCCTCGACCGTCGCCGTGCCGGTGGAGCCCGCAACATTTGCCAAAATGCCGTTCTGATTGCTGACCGTGCCCTTGTTCGAAACCGTCAGCGTACCTGTGCCCTGATCGCCAACGATCAGGTCCGAACTGTTTGTCCAGGTCGAGCCGGCACCGTCGACGAATACGATGCCGGTCGAGCCCGCCTTCGCGCCAACAGTTGCCCAACTGTTGCTGACCGCGCCGCCTTGCGTGATCTGCAGAGCGCCCTTGCCGAAATCGCCGACGATCAGCGACCCGCTGTTTGTCCAGGTTGAGTCGACGACTATCACGATGCCGGTCGAGCCCGCCGACTTGCCAACATAGGCCTTGTCATTGCTGACAGCGCCGCCGTTGCTGATCGCTAGCGTGCCGGTGCCGAAATCGCCGACAGCCAGGTCGGAACTGTTGGTCCAGGTCGAGCCGGCATTTTCGATGAACACGCTGCCGGTCGAGCCGGCATTCGCGCCAATAGTCCCCCCATTGGAGCTGACGTCGCCGCCATGGCTGATCGCCAGAGTGCCGGTGCCGAAATCGCCGACACTCAGCGATCCGCTGTTTGTCCAGGTCGAGTTGTCGACGAACACCTTGCCGGTCGAACCCGCGGAGGCGCCAATATAACCTGAAGTATTGCTGACCTTTCCGCTGTTCGAGACCATCAACGTACCTGTCCCGTCGACGCCGACGGACAAGTTCCCGCTGTTGAGCCAGGTTGAGCCGATGCCATCGACCATCACCTTACCGGCTGAATCGGTGCTGTAGCCCACCATGGCATCAGCATTGCTAACCACACCGCCGTTGGTGATTATCAACGCGCCGTCGCCATCATGGCCGACATAGAGCGTTCCATTGTTTGTCCAGGTGGCATCATCGATCGTCGCCGAGCCGATCGAATCTGAATATTGGCCAATATAGGCGCTGTCGCTGATGACGTTGCCGCCGTTGGAAACCGTTACCGCACCAACGCCGGAACTGCCGACCGTGAGGCTATCAGTGTTAAGCCACGTTGAGCCGGCGCCATCGATCTTTACGACGCCTTGAACGTTGCTGCCGCCCGCAACAATACCCACAGCATCCGTCACGACACCGCCATTGAGGATATCGAGCGTAGCCAGCCCGAAACTACCAACCACCAAACTGCTGCTGGTCCACGAGGAACCCGCACCTGTTACGGTGACATCAGAAGTGGAGTTATCCCCCCAGGATAAGAATGCTCGGTCGGTCGTCAACGTGCCGTTCGAAATGACAAGGCTGCCGTCCGAAGAAGCTACAAAGCCAAGGTAAATATCGTCGGCAAAAGCGTTGCCAGCGTTGATAACAGTCGGATTCGGTGTCGAATTGCTGATATATACAATATCGGCCGCCGTCGGCACTGACCCAGCGTTCCAGTTTCCGGCGGTAAACCAATCCGTGGAGGTGGTGCCGGTCCAGGCATCGGCCGCCGTCGCGGCGATCGGCTGGCCGAGTCCGACCAGCGCGGTCGACGTCAGCGCCAGATATTTCCATGCGTTAGCCCTGCGGCCACCAAAACCATTCTGCGGCATCCAAACCCCTGACATGATAGTCATTTCACCTTGAGGCTGACATGTCATTGGAGCTCGGGCTTGTCTTGGGCAGGGCCGCACTGGAATTGGACTGGAGCGAAAAGCCGAGCCTTTTGCGCGCACTGTGGCAGTTCTGCGCCACGATCGCGCAGGTGCCGCTTCACCGGCCTCTCAAAGAGAGAATCGGACGCCGCGCCAAGGCCGGCCACAGAAAATGCCGCAACCCTATCTGGCGCTGGTCGGCGTATAGCCGAAACGGCGACGAAAGCAGCGATTGAAATACGATACATCGCTGAACCCGCTCGTCATCGCGATATCGCTGACCCGCATGTCGCTGTGTCTCTGAGAGAGCATCCTATGGGCGCTCTGCAACCGCAGTTCGAGAACGCGCTCGGAGAAGCTCACTCCGGTTTCCTGAAGGAGATCATGGACGTAGCGCGCCGACAGGCCGAGCTGTTGCGCGACACCTTGGGCGGAGATGCCAGGATCGGCGAAATCCTCGGCAATCGTTGCCAGGATCGCCTCCAGCCTGGCGGCGCGCAGGCCGCGAAGGCCGACCAATTCGGCAGCTCGGCCTTTCGCCCCGGTCACCAGGCCGATCAGGTCCACGATCGTGTCCGTCGCATGGGTTATGAGATCGGCCGAGGCGAGCGGGCTGCCGCTTTCAAGAAGCTCGCAATAGCGCTTGAGAAGATCGAGGGCTTCGTTGTCGGCGCCGATCTTCAACCCCAGCCGGTCGTCGATCTGCGGGAAGGCGCGCATGAGGACCGCGCGTGGGACCACCACATTGGTCCAGATATTGCTGTCGGCGCCGCTCATTTTCAGCGCTTCCGAGGCCGTGACGAGGACGGCTTCTCCCCGACCGACGGCATATTCGCGGCCGACCTGCACGCCCGACAAGAGGGTGTCGGCCTTGTTGATCAGCAGCAAATAGCCGTCATTGTCGTCCTCGGCGATGTTGCTCGCCTTCCTTGTCGCCTGCTTGATCGTTCCGGACATCTGACCGAGAACCAGTGAACCGACAGCCGTGGCTTCGATCGAGGCCTCGAAGGGCAGGTTTTCCGATATGCCGTATTCCACCGACCAGATTTCCGCGACGTGGATGTCCTGCCACAGGGAAAATCGCTCGCGTTCGCCAAGATGCGGCGGCAACTGAGCCGATGAAAACACCGTCTTTCGCGACAATGGAAAACCTCGATAAAGTATCCGCGCTTAAAAAATACCGATCGCCACTTTCAATCGGCAGAATAACCGGCAACAGTGGCGGCTGGCGTCAAGCAATCGAGTTGAATCCTAATCGAGATCGGCCAGGAGTGGCGTCATCCAAAAGTATGACGCCACAAAATTCTCCGAGGCGAGATCGCAGTGTGTCTGGAGGCGTGGTGGAGAGGCTGAGCAGCGAAGTCCTTGGTTCCATTATCGGCGATATCTACGATTGCGTTTTGAACCCGGAAGGCTGGGCCGGGGTCATGACCCGGATCACGACGGCCATGGACGCGGCCTATACAACCATCGCGCTCGCCAGCACCGCCGACAATCATGGCCGCTTCGCCGCTCAATCGCCCTGGGATCCCGTGCAAATGCGCGTGCTCCAGGACTATGACTTTGATGCAATTCCCGGTCTGAAGACGGCGGTCATCGGCGACGTCGACACGCCCGTCGCGACGCTGTCGCTGATGAGCGAAGCCGAACTCGGGCAGACGGCATTTTTTCAGAATTGGGCCAAACCGCAGGGATTGCGCGAAGCCTGCATCACCAAATTCGTCCACACATCGGACCGGATCGGGCTCATGGGTTGCACCACATGGGCCGACAGGGGGATCATATCAGCCGAGGACCAACATTTCCTGGCGTTGCTCTCGCCGCATCTGCGCCGTGCTTCCCTGATCGGAGACCTGCTCGACCAGGCTCGCGTTACCGCCAGCCTTTACCGCCAGGCGCTCGACAATCTCGCAGTGCCTGTCGTGCTTGCCGGCGCCAACGGGGCCATCCTCCATGCCAATGGCGCTGCCGAACGGATGTTGTCGGCGCAAGGTCCGATTCTTTCCAGGAACGGCCTGCTCCAGGCGCAGAATCCGGCGGTCGCCCGCGCCCTGCTGGAAGCGATCGCCAGCGCCGCGAACGCGGATGCTTCGCTTGGCGCCCGGGGCATAGGACTGCCGGTCTCGGCCCCAGGCCAGCCGCCCGCCGTCGCCTATGTGCTGCCGCTGACCGAAGGAACCGCGCGCGCGGCCTTCCGGCCGGCATGCGCGGCTGTCTTCATATCGACCACGACGTCGGCTTCTCCTCTCCCGGAGGCCGTCCTGACCACGCTGTTCGACCTTACGCCCGCGGAGGCGCGGGTCCTGCTGCGGATCGGCAGCGGATTGTCGGCGTCGAAGAGCGCTTTGGCGCTCGGCATCGGCGAAAACACCTTGAAGACACACCTCAATCGTATCTTCGCCAAAACCGGGACGAGACGCCAAGCCGATCTTGTCAAGCTCGTCTCGGACATAGGCACGCCCCTGGCAGCGCATTCAGGCTGAAGGCGTAGTCCGCAGCGCGAGATCGGCTCACCGCCTCCAGAGCGGCTCCGGCGCGAAGCGCTCGCTCGCCGGGATCGCGCCTGGCCGCCCCCCTCTGGCCTGCCGGCCATCTCCCCCTCAAGGGGGGAGATTACTCGCTTCCGCCGCTCAGATCAGCTTCTCCAGCGTGATCGGCAAGTCGCGCACCCTTTTCCCCGTCGCGTGGAACACCGCGTTGGCGATCGCCGGCGCCACGCCGACGATGGGCAGTTCGCCGACGCCCTTGCCGCCGAGCACCGAGGAGTGCGGGTCGGGGATGCCGACCGAAATCACCTCGATGTCGGGAATGTCGGCATTGGTCGGCACCAGATAGTCGGCGAGGTTGTTGTTGACGATGCGGCCGTGGCGGCGGTCGATGATGCCTTCTTCCAGCAACGCTTGGCCGATGCCCATGATGATGCCGCCCTTCCACTGGCTTTCCGCCAGCTTCGGATTGTAGAGCCGTCCCGAATCCAGCGCCGACACGACGCGCGAGACGCGCACCGTGCCGAAATCCTCGTCGACCCGGACCTCGATGAAATGCGCGCACCAGGAATGGCGGGAATAGTCGCCTTCGGTGTGCGGCAGCGCCATGGCGATGGTGGTGTAGTTCCTGTAGCGGTCCTCGGCACTCGAATTGGCCGGCATGGTATCGCCTGTCGCCTCGATGCGATCGCGGCCGACGCTTTTGAGGAGCTCGGCGATCGACACATCGGGGCCGTCGCCACGCGGTGCGGTGATGCGGCCATTGGCGACGACCAGCGTGTTGGCCTGCAGCGCATGGAAGGGCGAGCGCGGGTCGCTGATCGCCAACCCGACCAACTGGTCGAGCGCCGAGGTCGCGGCCTTGTAGACGGCACCGGTCATGACGCCGGCCAGGCGCGAGCCGCCTGCGACGCCGGCGCGGGGAAAGCGGGAATCGCCCAGCTTCACCACGACGTCGTCGGCCGGCACGCCCACCGTCTCGGCCGCCGTCTGCGCCAGGATGGTGTAGGTGCCCTGGCCCATGTCGATCGAGGAGCTTTCGACCTCCACCGAGCCGTCGGCCTGGATGCGCACGATCGCCTCGCCATAGGCGCGCCGCACCGGATAGGTACCGGCGGCTACGCCCCAGCCGATCAGCTGGTTGCCGTCGCGCATCGAACGCGGCTCCGGTGAGCGCCTGGCCCAGCCGAAGCGCTCGGCGCCCGTGGCAAAAGCCTCGCGCAACTGCCTGGTGGACCAGGCTTTTTTCACTTCCGGGTCCTGCTCGGCATAGTTCCGCAGCCGGATCTCCAGCGGGTCGATGCCAACCTCATAGGCGAGCTCGTCGATGGCGCTTTCGATGCCGAAGGCCGAAGGGTTCTCGCCCGGCGCGCGCATGGCGCCCGGCACCACGGAATTCACCCGCACGACGTTCTGCCGGGACGAAAAGTTCGGCGTCGCGTACATGATCGAGGTAACCGAGGCCAACGGCTCCACCCACATGCCATCGATCGACGTTTCATTGACGCCGCGATGCACGATCGACTGGATTTTTCCTTCCGCATCCGCGCCGAGCGCCACCGTCTGGCGCGTCGCGGCGCGGCCGCCATAGCCGGTGAAGGTCTGCGGGCGCGTCATCACCAGGCGCACCGGCCGGCCGAGCATTTTGGCTGCACTCGCGGCAACCGCGCCGTGGCCGAGCGCCAGCGCCTTGGAGCCGAACCCGCCGCCAATATAGGGCGAGACCAGCCGCACATTCTCGAACGGCACACCGAACCATTCGGCATAGGTGCGCGCCATGCCATCGAGCCATTGGCTCGGCTCCCACACGGTGAGCCGGTCGCCCTCCCAGCGGGCGATCAGGCCGTGCGGCTCCATCGGCGCCTGGTATTCGCGCGGCGTGTTGTAGGCGGCGCAGATCCGGACCGGGGCGGACGCAAAGGCAGCCTGCGCGTCGCCCCATTCCTTGGTCATGGCCTCGATCGGAATGCCGTCGCCGGCTTTGGCATCGTTGAGGTCGACGATGGCCGGCGTCTCGTCATAGTCGACCTTGACCAGGGCCGCTGCCGCGACCGCCTGCTCGAAGGTTTCCGCGACCACGGCGGCGACATGCTGGCCCGAAAAGCTGATGTCGCGCGCCAGCGGGCAATAAGGCTTGTCGAGCGGGGGCGTGCCGAACCAGTCCGACGCGGTTTTCAGGGCCATGATGGTGTCCGGCGTCAGCACTTGCAGCACGCCGGGCGCCGCCTCAGCCTGCGCCGTATCGAGGGCGCGCACCTTGCCGGACGCGATCGTGCTGTCGACCAGCACGGCATAGGCCAGGCCTTCGAGCTGCTGTTCGACGGCGTATTTGGCCGCACCGGTGATCTTGGCCGGGCCGTCGACGCGCGACAGCCGGCCTCCGACGGCTTGTGCCAGCACGCCGTCGGAGGCGTCGCCATGTCTTGCGATGTGAACGGTCATGCCGCTTCTCCCAGTTTGAGGATGGCGCGCGCGACGACGCGCGGCGCGAGCTCGATCTTGTAGTGGTTGGCGCCATGGTCGACGGCGCCCTCGACGGCGAGCAGGCTGGCCGCGCGGACAGCCGCAGGCTCCAGCACCTTGCCTTTCAGCGCCTCTTCCACGGCGCGCGCCCGCCAGGGCTTGGTGGCAACGCCGCCTAGCGCGACGCGCAGGTCGCGGACGGTGCGCCCGTCGGCCTCGAGTTCGAGGCCGGCGGCGGCACTGGCGGCGGCGAACTCATAAGACTGCCGGTCTCGGACCTTCACGTAGGTCGAGCGGCGGGCGGCGGCGGATCCCGGGATTTCGATGGCGGTGATCATCTCGCCCGGTTCGATCGCGTGTTCCTTCTGAGGCGTGGTGCCGGGCAGCAGGAAAAAGTCGTCGACCAATATGCGGCGCTCACCGAGATGGACCACCGCGTCGAAGGCGACCAGCGCGGTGGCGAGGTCGCCGGGATACATGGCGATGCAGGCTTCGCTGGTGCCGAGCACCGCATGGCCCCTGGTGACGCCGCCGATCGCCGAACAGCCGCTGCCGGGCTCACGCTTGTTGCAGGCGGCAAAATTCGAAGGATCGCGGAAATAGGGGCAGCGTGTGCGCTGCATCAGATTGCCGCCGACGGTCGCCATGTTGCGGAGCTGCGCCGAAGCCGCCTGCCACAGCGCCTCCGAGACAGCGGGAAAGCCGCCCTTGATGCCGGCATGGTCGGCGACATGGCTCATCCTGGCGAGCGCGCCGATGACGGCGCCGCGCTCGTCGATCTCGATGGTGTCCAGCCCCTTGAGATGGGTGATGTCGACCAGGCTGTCGGGCTCGGCGACGCCGCATTTGGCGAGGTCGATCAGCGTCGTGCCGCCGGCCAGCAGCATGGCGCCGGGCAGGGCGGCCGCCTGGCGTGCGGCGTCGACGGAGTTGGCGCGAAGATAGGAAAAATCCCTCATGACGCGGCCTCCAGCGCTGCCTGGCGCACGGCGGCGACGATGTGCGGATAAGCGCCGCAGCGGCAGAGATTGCCGGCCATGTATTCGCGGATCTCGTCATCGGAGCCGGCATGGCCTTCGCGGATGCAGGCGACCGCCGACATGATCTGGCCCGATGTGCAATAGCCGCACTGGAAGGCGTCCTGATCGAGGAAGGCAGCCTGCACGGGATGCAGTGCGCCCTCCCGTGCAAGCCCCTCTATGGTGGTGACGGTGCGGCCTTCGGCCTGTGCCGCGAGCGTCAGGCAAGCCAGCACGCGCTCGCCGTCGACATGCACCGTGCAGGCGCCGCACTGACCGTGGTCGCAGCCCTTCTTGGTGCCTGTCAGGCCGAGGCGGTCGCGCAAGGCGTCGAGCAGCGTGACGCGCGGTTCGAGGTCCAGCGTATGCGGCTGGCCGTTGATATCGAGATGGACGGGGATTGTGGTGTTCGTCATGGGCGTCTGGCTCCAGTTGCTTGACGCTGAGGGAAATGAAGTGGTGTCGGGGCGGGGAAGGGCAAGGCGCAATGTGGTCAGCTTGGCCGATCTCCCCCCGCAAGGGGGGAGATTACGCTCTTCGGCGCCTTCACCAGTCCCTGACGGAAATCGGCTTTGGCTTGCAAGCTTTCAGCACGTGACATACCGGTTCCCCTGATTATATGATAAAGGTGCTCCACTAAAGCGGAGGCGCCTCCGTTTATTACGTGGGGGCTGACCCGATGGGGTTCAAGCCCCATATTTCGACAGTGGAGAAAAAATTGGCCGCAGAGCCGTCCGCCATCCCCGACCAGAAGACAGCAGAGGCCAAGCCGCTGCGCGCCGACGCGCAGCGCAACCGCGACCGGCTGGTCGAGGTGGCGGCCTCGGTCTTCGCCGAGCGCGGAATCGACGCCTCGCTGGAGGAGATCGCGCGCCGCGCGGGCGTCGGTATCGGCACGCTCTACCGGCATTTCCCGACGCGCGAGCACCTGGTCGAGGTGGTCTACCGCCGCGAGGTGGAAGGGCTGTGCGCGGCCGCCGGCGAACTGGCGGCAAAGCATCCGTCCGACGTGGCGCTGGAAGAATGGATGCGGCGCTTCGTCGACTATATCGCCACCAAGCGAGGGCTTGCGACCAGCCTGCGCATCCTGTTGACGGCGAATGCCAATCTCTATTCCGACACGTCGGGTCGGGTCTCGGCGGCGTTGCGGCAATTGGTCGAGGCGGCGGTGGCCGAGGGCACCATCCGTGGCGATGTCGACGCGTCCGACGTGCTGCACGCGCTGGGCGGCATCTATTCGGCGCCCGACACCCCGGATTGGCGCGATCGCTCGCGCCGGCTGGTCCGGCTGCTGATGGACGGATTGCGGTTCGGCGCCGCCAAGGCTAGGTGAGGGCGACTGGAGACTGGCCTGCGGCTAGCGGGCACGTCCGCGATTTGGGGGCATCTTATGTATGTGGGCCGTTCCTACAAGGTGATGGATTTCGCGCTCTGGTCGCGGCGCAGCGTCATCTACATGGTGGTGGTGAGCGGACTGGCGGTGGCCGCCTACCGTTTTCCCGGACTTGCCGGGTTCTCGGTGCCGTGGTCTGTCGTGCTGGTGCTCGGCACCACGGTGTCACTGGTGGCCGGCTTCAAGAATTCGCAGGTGTTTACCCGCAGCGGTGAAGCGCTGCAGGCGTTTGCGCAAATCACGGCCAGCAGCCGGTTGTGGTCCAATTTCTGCAGGGACTTCACCGACGCCCCGACAGCGAAGCAACTCATCTATCGCCACATCGCCTGGATGACGGCGCTGCGTTTCGCGCTGCGGCGGCCGATGCCATGGGAATCCATGGCGCGGGCCGCCAATATCGAATACCGGCGGCGTTACCATGTCCAGGAGGATACGGGCTCGATTGCCGACGAATTGCGGCCGTTGCTGGCCGAGCAGACCGAGGGCGTCCTGAAATCGCCCCGCCCGGCGATCGCCTTGCTCGAAATGCAATCGGTGCAGGTCAACGGCTTGTTCAAGGATGCCAAGATTCCTCCGCAGATCTATGGCGAACTGACAAAACTCATCCGCGACTTCCACGACCAGCAGGCGCGCTGCGACCGCATCAAGAACAATCCCTATCCCCGCCAATACGCCATCGTCAGTTCCATGTTCGTCATGATCTTCTGCACGCTGTTGCCGTTCGGCGTCGTTCCGGTCTTCGCTGAGATGGGCAAATTCGGCGGGGCGCTGGGCTCGATCGCGATCTGGCTGACGATCCCGTTCAGCACGCTGCTGGGCTGGGCATACATGTCGCTCGACCAGGTCGGCGAGAGCAGCGCCAACCCTTTCGAGGGCAACGCCAACGATGTGCCGATTTCGCAGATCTGCCGCGACATCGAGATCGAGATGCGGACCGGGCTCGGCGAGGTCGACCTTCCCGCGCCATTGCTGCCTGTCAACGACATCGCGACGTAAAAGCCAGCGCGCTTGGCGGCGATGAGCAGGGCGAACGGCCGGCTTCATTGCGCCTGGGCGGCGCGCCGCTCCGCCGTCGAAGCGTCAGGTCTTTTCGGGCGTGCACCAGGGGCAGCCCTTGGCGGGTTGCGACGGCTCGTCGCCGCGCCGTGTCGGCTCCGCCTCGATCGGCTCCCGTGTGTCGGGACCGTGCGTATCACTCGTCCGTGTCATGGTTCTTCTCCTCGACGGGTTGCATCGGCGATTCAAACTGCTTGCGCAATGCTCTGTTTTTGCAGAGTTTTCTCCAAGCGCTTTGCTTTCTCCCGGCCCGCCTGCCTGTTGGAAATCACGCGCAGCCAAGGCGCCAGATGGAAGGCGCTCATCAGCAGGTACATGGCCGGCATGCCGGCGAGCGGCGAAGAGGTGCCCATGCACAGCATCGCCGCATCGCCGCCGAAGATGCCGGCCAGCAGCGCCATCAGGGCGAAGATCGGCGCTGCGGCGAGGCCCAGCCAGTCGGCGATGCCGAGGCGGGCCGCGTCCTGATCGGGACAGCGGCGGGCGTCTGTATGGATGTCGCTCATGTCTTTCTCCTCGGTTGCGCATTGGCGCAAGCCCGGAAAGCAGCAGCAGTCCTGGGAAAGCTGCCGCCTTGCGAAGAGCGTCCGGCCGCGCTTGCGTCGAGCCGGCGCTCTAGCCAGGCTCTACTGGGCGTCCTTGTTGCGGAACGCCGCCTCGCCGGCAGCAGACACTTCGTCCCATTTCCTGTCCGGCGCGGTGTCGGCGTCGTAGTTGTCGCTCCAGTTCCACCATTTGTAGGTCGGGGTCTGCGGATAGCCTTCGGGCGAGTCCTCCCAGACCTCCTGGCGGCCGAGCGGCGTGGCGTCGAGGTAGCTCCAGACGGTGCCCATCGCCTCGTCGCCGCGGTTGTTGATCAGATAGGTGCGGAAGATGCGGTCCCCGTCGCGGATGAAGACGTTGTGGCCGTGCCATTCGTCGACGCCGAAATCTTTGTCGAAGCTGTCGGTGATGGTGTACCAGGGCATTGCCCAGCCCATCCGCTTCTTCAACCGCGCAATGTCGGCCTGCGGCGCGCGCGAGGCGTAGGCTAGCGTGGTGTCGCGGGCGTTGAGATGGGCGAGGTTGGAGACCTGGTCGGCACCCAGCGAGCAGCCGCGGCAGGCGTGATCGGGCCAGCCATACACACCCGGCTCGAAGAAGGCGCGGTAGACGATCAGCTGGCGGCGGCCCTCGAACAGGTCGAGCAGGCTCGCTTTTCCGTTGGGGCCTTCGAACGTGTAATCCTTCTCGACGGCCATCCACGGCATGCGCCGGCGCTCGGCGGCCAGTGCGTCCTTGGCGCGGAGCGTCGCCTTCTCCTTTACGAGCAACTGCTGGCGCGCCGCCTCCCATGCTTGCTGGGAAACGATCGGCGGTGTGTGCATTTGCTTGGTCATGGCTTTTGCCTCGCTGTTCCGGTTTGATGTGACGCGACTGACATAGCGCCGGACAGCGGGATGGTGAGAGTTACAAGTGTGGCGGGATTCGCCGTGGCGGGATTTTTTTGATGGATTCGCTGATCACGGCCGCGGGGCTGTTGCTGGCGGCGGGTGACCCGCTCGGCGCGCTCGACCGCGTGGCGTTGCGCGAGGACGCGCCGGCGCTGGCGCTGCGCGGCATCGCCATGGCGCAGCTCGGCGATCTCGACCGGGCCAGGGCTCTGCTGCGGCGGGCGGGGCGCACCTTCGGGCCGAGGGAAGCGGTGGCGCGCGCCAGATGCGTCATCGCCGAAGCCGAGATCGCGCTGGTTTCGCGCGACCTCGGCTGGCCGGCCAAGGCGCTCGACGCGGCGCGGGCGACGCTGGAAAAGCAAGGCGACCGGCTGAACGCCGCGCATGCGCGGCACCTGGAAGTGCGATTCCTGTTGCTGATCGGCCGTCTCGACGAGGCCGAGCAGGTGCTGGCCGGGCTCGATGCGACGCCGTTTCCGCCGGCTTCGCGGGCCGCGCACGAGCTGGTCGTCGCCGGCATCGCCATGCGGCGCCTCAGGACGAAGACCGCGCGCGCGGCACTCGAGCGGGCCCGCCACGCCGCATGGCGGGCCGGCATTCCCGGACTGATGGCCGAGGTCGACAGCGCGTTCCGGGTGCTGGCAACGCCGGCGGCGCGGCTGATCGCGAACGGCCAGGAGCATCCGCTGCTGCTCGAGGAAGTCGAGACCTTGCAGGCATCGGAAGCGCTGGTGGTCGACGGTCTTCGTTATGCCGTGCGCAGACAGGAGGCGCGGGCCTCTCTGGCGACGCGCCCGGTGCTGTTTGCGCTGGCGCGCGCGTTGGCCGAGGCCTGGCCCGGCGACATGCCGCGTGCGGCGCTCATCGCCAGGGCCTTCGGCGGCAGGCACGCCGATGAATCGCATCGCGCCCGGCTGCGGGTCGAGATCGGCCGGCTGCGCGCCGAGCTGCGCGGGCTGGCCGACATCCAGGCGACGAAGCGCGGTTTTTCGCTGGCGCCGAAACGGGGCGGCGAAGTGGTGGTGCTGGCGCGGCCTCTCGAGGAGCGGCATGCGGCAGTGCTCGCCTTCCTCGCCGACGGCGAAGCCTGGTCGAGCTCGGCACTGGCGCTGGCGCTCGCATCCAGCCAGCGCAGCGTGCAGCGCGCGCTGGAGCAGCTTGCCGAGACCGGCAAGGTGCAATGGTTCGGCCACGGCCGGGCGCGCCGCTGGATGACGCCGCCGGTGGCGGGTTTCACGACCACCTTGTTACTCCCGGCGCCGTTGCCGAACGGCTAGGAATGGATCACACGATCAAAGGTGAGGATGAAGACATGAAACATGCGGCGGCCGAAATCCTGCGTGAATACGGCCCCTTTGCGGGCGTGGACAGCGTGCATGGGGTGAGCTTCGATGGGCAGAACGTCTGGTTTGCCTCGGGCAAGCGGCTCACCGCCTTCGACCCGGAGAGCGGGCAGGCGGTGCGCTCGATCGATGTCGCCGCGCATGCCGGGACGGCCTATGATGGCCAGTACCTCTACCAGCTCGCCAAGGACCGGATCCAGAAGATCGATCCCGGCACCGGCGCGGTGCTGTCCACCATTCCGGCGCCCGGCGGCGGCGGCGATTCCGGCCTCACCTGGGCCGAGGGCACGTTGTGGGTGGGGCAGAACCGCCAGCGCAAGATCCACCAGATCGACCCTGAGACCGGGGCGATCCTGCGCGTCATCGAATCCAACCGCTTCGTCACCGGCGTGACCTGGGTCGATGGCGAGCTGTGGCACGGCACCTGGGAAGGCGACCAGAGCGATGTGCGGCGCGTCGACCCGGAGAACGGAGACGTGCTGGAACGGCTCGACATGCCGCCCGGCAAGGGCGTGTCGGGGCTCGAATCCGACGGCGGCGACCGCTTCTTCTGCGGCGGCGGCCCGGGCGGCGTGGTGAGGACCGTGCGCCGACCGAAATGAGGGCTAATCTTCGCGGTGAGCTCAAATGCCAACGAAAGCGACAAGAGCATCGTCTGTGTCGATCACACATTCGGCAATTTGTCCGCCGCCGGCTGGCCGTTGCCCGATGCCGGGCCTAGATAGGCTGGACCATCTTCGCAGAGGACCAGACCATGCCTGAACAGATTTCGTTGAACGACGGCTCGACCATTCCCCGGCTCGGCCTTGGCGTGTGGCAAGTCGATCCCGCTATCACCGCCAAGGTGGTGGGTTGGGGGATCAAGGCCGGCTACAGGCTGATCGACACCGCCGAAGGCTACCAGAACGAGAAGGGCGTCGGGGAGGCGATCCGGGGCGCGGGCGTGCCGAGGGGCGAGCTGTTCATCACCTCGAAGCTGCGCAACGGCGCGCACCAGCGCGATGCCGCATTGCGCGCCTTCGAGGATACGATGGACAAGCTCGGTATCGAACAGATCGACCTGTTCCTCATCCACTGGCCGGTGCCCAGCCAGGACAAATATGTCGAGGCCTGGCAGACATTGGTCGAGCTGCAGAAAGCCGGCCGGATCAAATCGGTCGGCGTGTCGAATTTCAACCGGGATCACCTGGAGCGCATCATCGGCGAAACCGGCGTCACGCCAGCCGTCAACCAGATCGAGCTGCATCCGCGTTTCCAGCAGCGCGAGATCAGGGAGTTCCATGCCCGGCACAACATCCACACCGAAAGCTGGAGCCCGCTCGGCAGCGGCAGGCTGCTCAGCGACGCGACCATAGCAGGCATCGCCGCAAAGCACGGCAAGTCCGCGGCGCAGACGATGATCCGCTGGCATCTCCAGGAAGGGCTGATCGTCATCCCGAAATCGGTCCACCAGGACCGCATATCGGCCAATTTCGACGTCTTCGATTTCGAACTGGACGCGCAGGACCTGAAGGCCATCCGCGGCATGGATTCAGCCGATGGCCGCGTCGGGCCGAACCCTGCGACGGCGGCGTTCTTGTTTTGAGGTCACCAACGTTTTTACTCTACGGCGCCCCCCTCTGTCCTGCCGGACATCTCCCCCACAAGGGGGGAGATTGGCAGCTTTGGCTCCGGCGCTACATTCTTCAACGTTGAAGATTGGCGAAAGCATTCGCGACAGCCGATCTCCCCCCTTGTGGGGGAGATGCCCGGCAGGGCAGAGGGGGGCTGTCCCGCCGGCGTCTCAGGAGATCAGCAGCTTCAGTGCCTCAAATCCCCGAGCCGTCGAGCTGCTGGGCGTCGTCGCCTTCCCAGGGCGAGGGCATGGAGGCGCGGGCGAGGTTGGCCGAGGGCATCGGCATCCAGCATTTCAGCTCGGGCTCGGCATATTCGACGATGCGGCCGGGCGAGGAGTCCGACGCGCGCCAGCCTTCTTCGCCGAACTGGTCGCCATCCGACCAATAGGCGAGGTCGACTTCCGCCGGCCCCTGCTCGGACGGCCGGACCGTGACGAGGATCCGGCTGCCGTCCTTGGGCGCGCTTGACATGTGGCGCCAGCGGTCGGGCTCATCCATCGCTCATCCTCCTCGGGATCCATTGCCATGCTTCGAGAGGGATAGTCGCCTCGCGTCCGGAAGCGGTCAACCCGGACTTTTCGCAAAACCGGTCCTTGCGGTCGCGACCTCATTGTCGGATTCGATCGGCGCTATCCGTCCTTGTCGTGCATGCCGCAACAAGGAGCGAGGCGATGGCGAGTGACAAGGTCGGGGCCGAAACCGCACGGGGCGGACGCGGAGATGAAACTGTTCTTCAGCCGCAACCCCAATCCGCGCCTGGGAGTCGCGGTGGCCCGTCACCTCGGGGCGAAGGTCGCGTTCGAATTCGCTTCGCCCATGGCGCCGGGGCAGGCGGAGCGGTTCCGTCCGCTCAATCCCAATCTTTCCCTGCCCTTGCTGGCCTGGCCTGGAGGGAGCCTCTGGGAAGCGGACGCCATAGCCTGCCGGCTTTCGCGCGACATGGGTTCGGATTTCTGGCGCGCGGGCGACGACGAACCCGAGATGATCCGTTGGCTGAGCTGGGGCAAGGAAGAGTTCGTCAGGGCCTGTGACATCGTGCATTTCGAGCGCGGCACCAAGCAGCGCTATGGCATCGGTCCGATCGACGCGGAAAAGGTCGCGGAGGGACTGGAACAGTTCCACAGGACAGCGCTGATCCTCGAGGCGGCACTTGGCCGGCGGCCATGGCTGGCCGGGACTTCGGTCTCCTATGCCGATTTCCGCATGGCGACGTTCCTACCCTTCAACGACGCCGCCCGCTTGCCGCTCGGCGACTATCCCCAAATCGAGCGCTGGTATCGCCGGCTCGAAGAGATCGAGGCCTGGCGCGATCCGTTCCAGGGGCTGGACGCGCCCGCATTGGCACCGGTCCCCGGACGGTGATGCCCGCGTGAGACGACGCGGGAGCGGTCGACCAGGCTTCAGGGCTTGAATCGCGATTCCGCTTCAACTGCTTGTTTTCACGTCCATCCGAAAACGATTGCGCGCTTGTCATGCGATCGTTCAGCCCGCCGGATGTTCGCATCAGGCAGGCAGCATTTCGCACAACTGTGCGCAACGCCCAACCGGCGGCCATCGGCGCTCGACGCTTTGCAATCGGGTTGATAAGTCCCTCTGCGAAGGAGCGGCTGAGTCTGATATGACCGTTGCGATCGAGATGGGACAGACGACCGCCGGCGCGCC
Organism: Mesorhizobium sp. B2-2-4; assembly: GCF_006442375.1. Lineage (NCBI taxonomy): Bacteria > Pseudomonadati > Pseudomonadota > Alphaproteobacteria > Hyphomicrobiales > Phyllobacteriaceae > Mesorhizobium > Mesorhizobium sp. B2-2-4. Next base: position 345,032 of record NZ_VFWB01000005.1, read on the forward strand.
GGCGGCGCTGGATCTTGAGGAACTGCTGGCGACCCGCCTTCTGGTGCAGGGCAATTCGGGCTCCGGCAAGTCGCATCTCCTGCGCCGGCTGCTCGAGCAGAGCGCGCCCTGGGTGCAGCAGACCATCATCGACCCCGAAGGCGACTTCGTGTCGCTGGGCGAGCGCTACGGCCACCTGGTGATCGACGCCGAGGAGCATACCGAGCGCGGGTTGCAGAGCGCCGGCGAGCGGGCGCGCATCCACCGCGTATCCACTGTGCTCAACCTCGAAGGGCTCGACGCCGAGAACCAGATGCGGCGGGCGGCGGCCTTCCTCGGCGGACTGTTCGAGGTCGCGCGCGACCATTGGTACCCGATGCTGGTGGTGGTGGACGAGGCGCAGCTGTTCGCGCCGGCGGTGGCCGGCGAGGTCTCCGACGAGGCACGCAAACTCTCGCTCGGCGCCATGACCAATCTGATGTGCCGCGGCCGCAAGCGCGGGCTGGCCGGCATCATCGCCACGCAGCGCCTGGCCAAGCTCGCCAAGAATGTCGCGGCGGAAGCCTCCAATTTCCTGATGGGGCGCACCTTCCTCGACATCGACATGGCGCGCGCGGCCGATCTGCTTGGCATGGAGCGGCGGCAGGCGGAGGCCTTTCGCGACCTGGAACGCGGACACTTCATGGCGCTGGGCCCGGCGCTGTCGCGCCGTCCGCTCGGCCTGCGCATCGGGCCGACGGATACGAGCCCGCGCAACGGTACGCCGCGGCTGATGCCGTTGCCGGAAGCGGCGTTGGAGGATGCCCGCGCGATCATCCTGGCGGCACCGCCGCCGGAGGCCGTGCGGCCGCAGCGGCGGGTGACATCGCCGGACCTGCTCAACCAGCTGATGGCGGCGAAGTCCGCGGCGCTGGAGATCCGCCCCGAACCGGCCGAGCCGGCGCCCAGCGCCGAGGACCTGGCGGAGCGGCGCGAGCGGATGGACCGCATCCTGCGCGCCATATTGGCCGAGCCCGACGCGGGCTTCCGCGTCATCGGCGTGCTCTACCAGGAGTTCGTGGTGCGCTGCCGCATCGAGGGGCTGGCGTCGGTCGTGCCCGATCTGCAGGAGTTCCGCCGCATGCTGACGCGAGCCCGCGCCGGCGTGGGTTCCGATATGGCCGAGGACGATGCGTGGCGCGACGTCTCCGTGCGCGCCTCGCTGCTGCCCGAGGACATGCAGGGCGTGTTCATGATGGTCGCCCGCGCGGCAAAGGAAGGCTGGCCCTGCCCGAGCGACGCCGCGATCGCCCGCGCCTATGGCTCGCACTCCATGCGCCGCGCCCGGCGCCTGCTCACCTATATCGAAGAGCAGGGCCTGATCGTGTGCCAGCTCGACGGTACCGGCCGGCGCACCGTCACGCTGGTGGAACTCGCCTGGGCGACGGCGCCGGGCGACCCAAATGCGGCGCCGGGCGACCGCAACGCGGCGCCGGGCGATCCCAATACCGAGGAGACGAAGCAGGGCAGCCTGGCGCTGTGATCAATGCATGCGCGCGGCACGGTTGCGGTTTTCCACTGGAACATAACGAGAACATGTGATACTCTATCGCATCGGTGAGTCTTGCGCGGTACGGTCGAGGGCGATGGGAAAAGTTTCACAGATTCGCGGGTCGAAATTGCCTGCCGTCTTGCGCTCGGTGGCTGATGCATTGCGAGTGGCGCGCGCGGAGCTGTCGAAGGCTCGCCTGCTGGCGCGCGCATGGTGCGAGACGATCGATGAATGCGACCGCGAAACCTATGCGGTTTCGCTGACCCGGCGCGCGCTGGAGGCCTTGTCGGCGGCCCTCGGCATTTCCCCGGCGATCTGCCCCTCGCTCGCCTTCGATACGGAGGCGCTGGACGAGCCGGCTTCCGCGCTTGCGCACAGCATCGGGGAGACCGCCGCGCGGCTGCCGATCCTCGAAGCGCTGCATCTCGTCACCAGCCTCTATCCGGTCCTGCTGCCGACCAGGGAGCGCGGTGAGCGCGGTGCCTTCTACACGCCGCCGGCGCTGGTCAATCGCCTGCTCGACCAGGCCGAGGAAGAGGGCCTGGACTGGCGCAGCGCACGGGTTCTCGATCCCGCCGCCGGCGGTGGGACGTTTCTGTTTCATGCCGCGCACCGCATGATCGCCGCGCTCGGCGATTGCGAGCCAGCCTTCGCGCTCAGCCATGTCGGCACCAGGCTTGCCGGTTTCGAGCTCGATCCCCTCGCGGCGCGGCTGGCGCAAGGCGCCCTGGAGATCGCGCTCGCCGATATCGCGACCAGGGCCGGGCGCGCCGCCCCCGCCATCGTGACGGCCTGCAACACGCTTGAAGCCGATCCGGAACCCGTCTTCGATCTCGTCGTCGGCAATCCGCCCTATGGGCGGGTCTCGCTGCCGTCGCGATTGCGCGAGCGCTATGCGCGCGGCCTCTACGGGCACGCCAATCTCTACGGCGTTTTCACCGACGCCGCGCTGCGCTGGACCAAGCCTGGCGGCCTCATCGCCTTCCTGACGCCGACAAGCTTTCTCGGCGGCCAATACTACTCGGCGCTGCGCAGCCTTCTGGCCAACGAGGCGCCGCCCGTCGCGATCGACTTCGTGCATGCGCGGCGCGGCGTTTTCGAGGACGTGCTGCAGGAGACGCTGCTTGCCGTCTATGTCAACGGCGCGCAGCCGCGGCGCGCGCAGATCCACTACGTGACCGTCGCCTCCGAGACCGAGGCCGGGATTGCCCGCAACGGCACGATAGGCTTGCCATCCGACCGCGCCATGCCTTGGCTTGCGCCGCGCACGCCGGAGCACAGCCGGCTCATCGCCCGGGCCGAGACGATGACGCATCGCCTCGTCGACTGGGGCTATGGGGTTTCGACCGGCCCGCTGGTCTGGAACCGCTTCAAGGGTCAATTGCGCGATCGCGCCGGCGGCAAGGGGGTGCATCCGTTGATCTGGGCCGAAGCCGTGACCTCCGACGGCCAGTTCGCCTATCGCGCGCGCAAGAAGAACCACGCCCCTTACTTCAAGCTGGAGGCCGGCGATGGCTGGCTGCTTGTCGAGGAGCCCTGCATCCTCGTCCAGCGCACCACCGCCAAGGAACAGGCCCGCCGCCTGATCGCCGCCGAACTTCGCCAGGAATTCATCGATGCGCATGGCGGCGTCGTCGTCGAAAACCATCTCAACATGGTCCGCGCGACCGGCAGCACGAAGGTGCCGGCGGCGGTCGTGGCGGCGCTATTGAACAGCCGTGTCGTCGACGATCTTTTCCGCTGCATCAGCGGCAGCGTCGCCGTTTCCGCCTTCGAGCTCGAAGCGCTGCCGCTGCCGCCGCCCAGGAGCATCCAGGCATTGGAAAGGCTGGTCACCGCCGGTGCACCGCGCGACAGGATCGAGGCGGAATGCAGCCGCCTCTACGGTGGGCCTGCATGACGGCACGGCCGCCCTATGCGACGCGCGATCTTGTCGCCGGGCGCCTGCCGCTGATCTTTCCGGAAGGCACGCCGAACCGCATCTATTGCATCCGCGAACTTGCCGCCAGCACCGTGTTCGCCGCTCTCTACATCGGCGCCGTCGAGGGTTCGGGGCGATTCCTGGGCCCTGTCCATGTTTATCGCATGACCCGCGAGCAGGCGGCGCTGGCGGACGATGCAGATCGGGATGCCTACGCCGCAACCGTCCTGCGCAAGAACGGCGCCGTCGCGGGATCACGCTGGTACGCGGACAATACGCGCGAGCCCATCCGCGACGAGACGCTGCGGGACGGGCTGGTGGCGATCGGCTCGGTGCTGCGTCGCGAGGATCTGCCGACGACTTCAGGCCAGCCCCGCTATGCGCTGAGGGCGGCATTTGCAGCCCTGTTCGACCCGGCGCTGGAAGGCGAGGCGCTGGAAACCGCCATCGCGGACTTCCAGGAAACGCATCTCAGCAAGGGCGCGCTGGCCCGCGTGACCATCATGCGCGCCGGCGCTGTCGCCAACACCGCCGGCATCCGCGTCACGTTTCCGAACGGCGACACCAGGCTTTTGGCGCCGGGACCGAGTTCGGTCATCGCGCAAGCCGTCATCGAGGTGTTCGCCAAACGGTTTCTCGCCGCCCCTGCCATGTTGTGGCTGAGCGAGAGCGGCAACAAGGTGGTCCTGCGCGACGACGCCATCGCCAGTGCGATCGGCCTCAAGATCGAGGCCGACAGGAACTTGCCCGACATCATCCTCGCCGATCTCGGCCGCAAGGAGCCGTTGATCCTGTTCGTGGAAGTGGTGGCGACCGATGGCGCGATCACGGATCGCCGGCGCGATGCCCTCCATGCTGTCACGGACGCGGCCGGTTTCGACCGAAAACAGATCGCGTTCCTGACCGCCTATCAGGATCGCCAGTCCGCCGGCTTCAAGAAGACCGTCGCGCAGCTTGCCTGGGGCTCGTTCGCCTGGTTCGTCTCCGAACCCGGCCAACTCCTCGTGCTTCATGACGGCGCGGCCGACGGGCGTCCATTCGGCAGCTTGCCTTGGACAGTGATGTAATAACGCTTCCCCAGCGTCACTAGGACAGCCGGTCGATACACGGATTATCCGGTGTTGCGCTCCGTTGGCGGCCTAGCCTGCTATGTTTAATGTTGGAGTTATTGTATAGGAATAAGGTCTGGCGAATAGCACTTCGTTTGTTGGGAACGAGTAGCATTTCGTTTGATGGCGAGGGGAGCGCCAAACGATGAAGTTCAACTTCGATGGACCTCCAGTGGATGAATCCGAGGCTGACATCCCGCTCGCCTGCCAGCGCCAATTGTTGCCTCTCGTGGGCGAAATCGTCGAGGCGGCTGTCGCGGCCGGCTGGGACAAGGATGATGTGCTTCTGGCTTTTGTGGAACTCGCGTGGGATCTTTACGAAAAAGGTCGCGGGGACCCGCAATAGACGGCCGTGAACGACTGGCTCCGCGCCGCGCCGTTGCGTGCCACTGATGCCGAACAACGCTGTCGAACCACAGGGCCGACACAGCCTCGCATGTGAACTCCTCCTTCGTGACCGATGCGTTGCCGGCTTACGCCCGGGCCGACGAATCCGGAAGCGAAGATCCGTCAAGGCTCTTCGCTATTGACAGAAATGCTGCTGAACTTCCTTCGACGGTCAGTTCTTCTTTCTTATCTCGAATAAAGAATTTTCTTTGCGCGTGGAAGTTCTTTTCAATTCGAGGCGTGTGCGTTACGTTGATTCCGGGTCAGGGGAAGGGGATACCAAGCGGCGGTAAGCCGGCTGAGGCAACACGTATGAAACATGCGGGCGGGGCTCGGGAAAGCGGCGATTCCCAGGGCGTCGATCAAGAGCGGACAGCTCGATACGTCCTGGATATCATTCCGGAAAGTGCTGGTCCCAGAAGAGCCACCGCCCGCGGAAGCGTCATCTATTCCGTCCGCAGTCCGGGATCGCAGAAATTCCTGGCCAGGGAGCATTCCACGGGGATTGTGCTGAGGCCGGCACGCAAGCTGAGAGCCTCGCTCGGCAGTGACAGGATCACGCAGTACGATGCGCCGGTCGGCTGTCTCGTCGTCAATCCGGCGGGCGTCGACAGCACGCTGGCCTGGTCGCAGACCAGGGAGAACGCCGTCGTTTCGATCTCTCCCGAAGCGCTGTCCGAGCTGGCGGCCCATGAGTTCGACCTCCCGGACGTCAAGCTCGAGCCGCCCGCGTTCGGCACGGTTGACCTGAGGGCGCTCAACATAGCCCAGATGATCACTGCCGAACTGACCGACAGGCTGCCGCCGAACGAGCTCTATCTGGACTCGCTGCTGACGGTGTTCGGGGTGCATCTGCTGCGCGGTTATACGGGTCGCAAGAGGCAGGCCGCGTCGCCCAAAGGCGGGCTCTCCGCCGTTGGCGCCCGACGCGTGCGAGAGTATCTCGACCAGAACTTCGTGCGGAAAGTCATGGTCGCCGAGCTCGCGTCGGTCGCGGGGGTGTCACCAAATCATTTCATAGCAAGGTTCGCCGGGACATTCGGCATGCCGCCGCATCGGTATCTGATCAACCTGCGCCTCGATCTCGCGGAAAAGCTGCTGGCCGGCGGAGAGTTGCCGATTGCCGAAGTCGCCTACCTTGCCGGATTTTCGGATCAGAGCCACCTGGCCGCGACCATGAAGAGATACAGGGGAAGGACGCCAGGCGGGCTGGTGACGCTTTCCGCAGGAATTGAAAGCCCGGCCATGGCAAAGTAGCAACAGCTGCCGGCCAGCGATCCAAGACCGGAATTTCCTACAAGGCTTCCGGAGTTTTTCAAAATACGTCCGTCACCACCTGTGCCCCAAGCTTTGCTGGAGTCATTTGGAATGCCATTCAGTTCGCGCATTGCTTGCCATCCGGCCGGGTCGATCACATGAGCGGGGTTGGCGATGCGGGCCCGCTTCGATCAATCACGAATTGTTTTTCGGGGGAACGGGGAGGGAGGCCTCGGGTTGAAGTTCATCTTGGAAATATCGGGAGGCCGAAAAATGCCGGGCGCTGATGGTCCCCCCGGATCGGTTTCCGGAGCCAATCCGGCCCGGCAGCCGCTGCTCAACGTGAAGGGCGGGCTTTCCGTCCGCAGTGCGCGCAAGGTGCAGGAGTTCCTGAACGAGAACTTCTCGCGCAAGCTGGCGCTTGCCGAAATGGCCGCCGTCTGCGGATTTTCATCGTACCACTTCGTGCGCGCCTTCTCCAGGACGTTCGGCATGCCGCCGCATCAATATGTTCTCGATCTCAGGCTGGACTTCGCGGAAAGACTTCTTGCCGACAGCCGCATGACCATCGCCGACATCGCCCATCTGAGCGGGTTTTCGAGCCAGAGCCACTTCACCACCATGATGAAGAAATACCGGCAGATGACGCCGATGCAGGCACGGGCGGCCAAGTTTAACGCAAAGATTAGATGAAGCCGCGCTCTCGTCACTATTTGATTACTTGATTTTAAAGCAGTTGCTAAGGTAACGAGCCGTTAACCTCCGCGTATATGCTCGTATCTTTTCTCACAAGACAGCAATTTCGTGAAATACCGCGAAGGGGAATCATGTCTTCCTGCTGTGGAGTGGAAGTGTCAGACATTTCGTGCCGGCCAGCGGAGAGGGAACCATGACCGACAATCATATTTCGGGCGGCCATATTTCGGGCGGCTCGCTCCTTGTTCAGCGCCGTGCGGCGCATTTCGCCAGTCACTGGATCGCGAATGGCGATCCTCGGTCCCGCTCGGCCCGGCGCCGCTTGATGGCGGTCCTGCGCATGGCGCATCGTGCGCTGGGCATGGGGCGCAAGCGCTTGGGGCTGGGAACGCTGGGCGTCGGCGGGGCGCTCGGGACCGCCGTGACGCTGGGCGCCTTCGCGATCGGCATGGCCGCGACGCCGGCTCAGGCGCAATATCAGGCCGGCGGCGGGTCGGCGACCGCTCCCGAGGCCATCGCGGTCGGAAACGGCTCAAACGCCAGCCTTAACTGGGCCATAGCGCTCGGTTTCCAGGCCCAATCGACGGCGCAATACGGCGTCGCCATTGGTCGCACCGCGTCGGCCACGGGCACCGGCGGCGCAGTGGCGATCGGCTCCGGTACGATTTCAAACAATATCAACACGGTAGCGATCGGCGTCGCCGCGGGTGCCACTGGGGCCGGGGCCAGCGCGCTGGGCACCAACGCCCAAGCTTCGGGAGGGAACTCCACCGCAGTCGGTGTCAGCGCCACGGCCAGCAACAACTATGCGTTCGCCGCTGGCTACGGATCCGTAGCCAGCGGGCTGCGCAGCACTGCGATTGGGCAGTTCGCAGGGGCGTCCGGGCTGGACGCTGTTGCACAAGGCACCAGCACCGTTGCGAACAGCCAAAATGCCGTCGCCGTCGGCTTCCAGTCGACCGCAACCGCGATAAACGCCGTCTATCTCGGCTCGCGCACCGCTGCCGGGACGGGAGCCTTGGCCCAGAGCGCCATTGCTATCGGTACGGACGTGACGGCGTCTCAGGTCGACACCACCGCAATCGGACGCCAAAGCAAGGCAACGGGAACGGGCGCCACGGCGATGGGTAAGAACGCCAGCGCCTGGGGCAACCAGTCCATTGCATTCGGTGTGGGCGCGCAGGCAGGCGTGCAGGCCGACACGGCCGTGCCCAACAGCATCGCCATCGGCACCAGCGCGCTTGCGAATAAGAACAACGCGATGGCGCTCGGCACGCTGGCCAATGCCACGGAGGACGGTGCCATCGCCATGGGCTCCTCTACCAACGCGACAGCCACGCAGGCCGTGGCGCTTGGCGTTTCCGTCAACGCCACTGGCGCCGGCGCCACCGTGGTGGGCAGCGCAGGCTCCACTGCGTCCGGTGCCTACTCCATTGTGGTAGGCGCCACCAGTACCGCGAGCGGAGCCAATTCCATCGCCATCGGCCCCTCGACCAACGCGACGGCGGCTAACACCATCGCCTTGGGCGCCAGCGCCAAGGCGGATTCCGCCGAAGCGGTCGCCATGGGCACCAATGCGGTAGCGACCGGCGGCAAGGCCGTCTCCATCGGCTCCGGCAACACCGCCTTTGGCGACGGCGCGGTCTCGATCGGCGACCCGAGCTATGCCAGCGGCACCGGCGCCTTCACCGGCGGCGCCAACAACATCGCCAACAGCGACGGCACGGCGACCGCCACCGCGGCCAACATGGCCAACGGCGCCGTCGCGATCGGCAACAGCAACAAGGCGATCGGGCAAGGTTCCGTGGCGCTGGGCAACGGCTCGACGGCGGGCGCCGCCGGTCTTGCGGGCAATGTCGCGATTGGCGATGGCGCGACGGCGGCGGCAAGCTCCGGCGACGTGGCGCTCGGTTCGGGCTCGGTGACCACCACGGCGGTCGGCACGGCCAGCGGGGTGGTCAACGGCACCACCTACGCCTTCCAGGGCACCAACCCGACCTCGACGGTCAGCATCGGCGCGGCCGGCGCGGAACGCACCATCACCAACCTGGCGGCTGGGCGGATCAGCGCGCTCTCGACCGACGCCATCAACGGCTCGCAGCTCTTCGCCACCAACCAGGCGGTCGATGCCATCGGCGCCGTCGTCAACAACATCAATGTCGGCGGCGGCATCAAGTATTTCCATGCCAACTCGACGCTGGCGGATTCGCAGGCGCTGGGAGCCGATTCCGTCGCTGTCGGCCCGAATGCGGTCGCCAACAATGCCGGCGATGTCGCGATCGGCCTGAATTCGACGTCGGGCGCCACGACCAATGTCGGCGGCACGACGATCGGCGGCGTCAACTATACCTTCGCCGGCGGCACGCCGGCGGGCGCCTTCTCGGTCGGCTCGGCCGGCGCCGAGCGCCAGATCCAGAACGTCGCGGCCGGACAGTTGAACGGCGGTTCGACCGATGCCGTCAACGGCTCGCAGCTCTTCGCCACCAACCAGCAGGTGACCCAGAACACGACCGACATTGCCAATATCGGCGCTGGCGTGACCAATCTCGGCAACACGATCAACAACATCACCGGCGACACCTCGACCGTCTTCACCGACGCCAATGGCGAAGGCATCCGCTATGCCCGCACCAACGAGTTCGGGCTGGCGCAGACCGATTCCTTCGCCCAAGGCGTCGGTTCCACGGCGGTCGGCTACAATGCGACCGCGACCGGCGTCAGCGCGCTGGCGCTCGGCCGCGACAGCAATGCCAGCATCGACGGCGGCGTGGCGCTCGGCTCGGGTTCGCTCTCCGATCGTCCGATCGCTCCGGCTACCGGGCAACTGCCCGCCGGCCCATCCAACTTCATCCAGTACAACACCACCGACAAGGCGCTGCTCGGCGCCGTTTCGGTCGGCAACGCCACCTCCTACCGGCAGATCACCAATGTCGCCGACGGCACGCAGGACCAGGACGCGGTGACGGTGCGCCAGCTCGCGGGCGCCATCGCCGCCGTGTCGGCCACCTCGACCAAGTATTTCCATGCCAATTCGGTGGCGGCCGACTCGCTGGCGGTCGGCGCGGAATCGGTCGCGGTCGGTCCGACCACGGTCGTCAACGGCGATAACGGCATCGGCATCGGTAACGGCGCCATCGTCGACCAGACGGCGCCCGGCGGAACCGCCATCGGCCAGAACGCCCATGTGATGCTGGCGGACGGCCTGGCCTTCGGCACCAATTCGCTCGCCTCCGGCATCCAGTCGGTGGCGCTCGGCGCCGGCGCGCAAAGCACCTTCATCAACAGCGTGGCGCTGGGCGCGCAGTCCATCACCTCGGTCGGCGCGCAGGCCGGCTACGCGGCCTTTGCCCTGACCGCCCCGCAGACCTCGGTGGGCGAGGTGTCGATCGGCGACGCCGGAGCTGAACGCAAGCTCACCAATGTCGCGGCGGGCTCGGCCGACACCGACGGCGTCAACGTCTCGCAGCTGCGCGGCGTGTCGCAAAACGTGACCAACCTGTTCGGCGGCAACACCACGCTCAACCCCGACGGTTCGATCACCGGGCCGACCTACACCGTCCAGGGCAACACCTACACGACCGTCTATGACGGGCTCACGGCGGTCGACAATGCCTTGACCACCATCAGCAATGGCGGCGGCATCAAGTACTTCCACGCCAATTCGTCGCTGGCCGACAGTATCGCCGGCGGCACCGACGCCGTGGCGATCGGACCCGAAAGCGTGGCGAGCGGCAACGACAGCCTGGCCGCCGGCCATGGCTCTACCGCTACCGGGACGGGCGCCGTCGCGCTCGGCCAGGGCGCGCAGGCCAACAACGCCAACGATGTGGCGCTCGGCTCCGGCTCGGTGACGCAGACCGCCGTCGGCACCTCCAGCACCGTCATCAACGGCAAGACCTACGCCTTTGCCGGCACGACGCCGACCGGAACAGTCAGCGTCGGCGATGCCGGTGCGGAGAGGACGATCACCAATGTCGCAGCCGGACGGATCGCCGCCGACAGCACCGACGCGATCAATGGTTCACAGCTCTTCGCCTCCAACCAGGCGATCGAGGCCCTGCAAACCGGCGTCGGAAATCTCAACCAGAATGCGGTGACCTATGACACGCAGGGCGGCGCCAAGACGAACACCATCACGCTGCAAGGCGGAGACGTCAACGCGCCGGTCGTCATCTCCAACGTCGGACCTGGCGTCGCCGGCACCGACGCGGTCAATGTCAACCAGCTGACCAAGGGCCTGGACACCGCCATCAGCACATCCAACAGCTATACCGACAAGGTGGCGGCCACGACCCTGCAACAGGCCAACGACTATACCGACCAGAAACTCGGCCAGCTGAATTCGGACATCAGCGGCATCCGCGACGAAGCCCGGCAAGCGGCGGCAATCGGCCTCGCCGCCGCCTCGCTGCGCTACGACGACCGTCCCGGAAAGCTGAGCGTCGCGGCGGGCGGCGGCTTCTGGCGGGATGCCAGCGCCTTTGCCTTCGGCGCGGGCTACACCAGCGAGGACGGCCGCATCCGCGGCAATGTCTCGGGCACGGCGGCGGGCGGAAATGTCGGTGTCGGCGCCGGCCTGAGCTTCACGTTAAACTGAGGCGGGAATGAACGGGGCAACCAGCCGTCATGCCCGGCTTTTCCTCCTGACCTGCCTGGCGCTTGCCGGCGGCCTGTCCTTGGCCGCCGGGCCAGCCGCCGCGCAAGCGACCGCGCCCTACAGGATCAAGCCATCCGACGTGGCGGTGCCGCCGGATGTGAAGCTGGGCCAATACCAGCGCACCATCCGGCCCTTCGAGAACTGGACGCTGATCTGCGACGAGAACCTCAAGGCGCGCAAGAAGGTCTGCAATGTCTCGCAGGTGATCGAGGACGGGGCCGGCAGGATGGCCTTCAGCTGGTCGCTCGCGGCCACGCAGGACGGCAAGCCCTACATGATCCTGCGCACCGCGCCGAACGCCAAAAGCGACGGCCTGGTGTCGCTGAAGTTCGACGGGCGCGACCCGATCGACGTCCACTTGAACGGCTGCAACGAAGTGGTCTGCGTCGGCATGCTGCCGGTGGGGCCCGTCATGCGCCAGCAGATAGTGCAGAAAGCGACGCCGGCCATCTCCTACCCGACCGTCGACGGCCAGACGATTACCGTGACCGCAACGCTCAAGGGGCTGTCCGAGGCCCTTGCGCCAATCAAATAACCGAGGCAGCACCGTGAGCCAGCAAGACCCGTTCATCTCCCCAGCGCGCGGCCCGAGCGTGGAGCCGGACCGCAAGAGGATCGTCGAGCCCGATCGCAAGAGGGGCGCCGAGCCGCAGCGGCGGTGGCCGCGCGTCCTAGCCTTCTCGCTGCTGGGGCTGGCCATGATCGGCATCGGCTTCGCTGCCGCCAACTATGCCGCGATCGCCGGTCTCGTCGGCACCCCGACGGCGGCGCAGGCCGGGACGGCGCCGCCCGCATTGCCGGACTCGCCTTTCCTCGAACATGTCAAACAGGCCGGCGTGCAGGCCTGCTCGACAATCTTTCCGGTGCTCGGACAGGTGCTGACGACGGGCTCGAAATACAGCGTCAAATCCTTGTGGAACGACCAGGCCGCCGACAAGCACGCCGTGCAGGCCCTCGTCGGCATGGAGTATGCGACGGAAAAATACAGCGGACCGGCCGCCGGCGTGGTTTTCGCATCGCCCACCACTTCCGGCTGCGAAGGCGCGATGGTGCGGGTGGCGCCGTTCGCCAGCCCGTGTTCGGAGATCCCGTCCGTTCTTCCGCAAGGCAGCAAGATCACCGACCATCTCGGCCAGGTAGAAGTGTATGAGCTGGGCGGCAATTCGGGCGAAGCGCTTCTGCTGCCGACCGGCAATAGCTGCGTGGTGATTTCCATCGCGTCGGCGTCGAAGTGAGACCCGGGATAGGCGAATGGGCGAGGGCTCCTGGAAAGGATTGCAGACCATGATATCGCGACGTCTGGCAGTTTTGTGCATGGCCCTGCTGTGGAGCGGGCAGGTTGTCTCGGCCGACCTTGTGGCGCCGCCGGAGCCGGAGCCGAAGGAGGAAAAGGGCATCTGGGGGGCGATCGCCTATTCCAGCATCGATACCAAGCACGGCTTCTTCTGGGGCGCCGACAAGCGCCAGGAGGCGAAGGACGCCGCGATGAAATATTGCGAGAACGCCGGCGGCAAGGGCTGCACTGTTGTCACGGTGTTCCGCAATCATCGCCATTGGACAGACGACGACGAGACGGGCTTTCCCTACAAGCGCTGCGGTGCCCTGGCTGTGGCTAAGGAGAAGCAGAGCGACCGGCTGACGCCGTGGGGCGCGAACTCCGCCGAGACCCGCAAAGACGCGGAAGATCTCGCTCTGCATGCCTGCGAGGCGGCGGGAACCGAATGCAAGGTCCGCGAGTGGGTCTGTACCTGAAGCGCGCCGCGCTCACACGGCGCGCTTTGGAATTGCTTTTGCACGCTGCGTGAGGCAGATGACCATGCCCGCGGCCCCGAAAATCCCATCCGGTTTTCGGGTCACGCGCGTGAACCCGAAAGAGAAGGTCGCCATCGTTGTTTGACAGATTTGTTCTTCTGAAGGCGGCCGCAATCTGCGCGGCGGCGCTGCCCGCATCGAGTGCCTGTGCGCAACAGCAGCAGGCGGCCACGCTTCCAAACGGCGCGTCGTCGCTCCAGGAGACCTATCAGGACTGGAGCCTGGCCTGCACCATCCAGGACAATGCACGCGCCTGCTCGGTTTCGCAGGACCAGACGCAGAAGAACGGCCAGAGGCTGCTGGCGGTGGAGTTGCGGGCGGGGCCGAAGGGTGGATTGACCGGAACCCTGCTTCTGCCGTTCGGTATCCTGTTCGACCCAGGCGTGACGATCCAGATCGACGACCAGCCGCCCCTCGGCCAGTTGCGGTTCCGCACCTGCCTGCCGAACGGATGCGTGGCGCAGTTTCCGATCGATCGGGCGCTGGCGCAGAAGCTGAAGGCGGGCGGCGTATTGACGCTCAACGTCATCACCGACGCCGAGACCAAGCTCAACTTCCCCGTCTCCCTGAAAGGCCTCGGCGCCGCCCTCGACCGCGTCGCGGCGCTGAGCGGGCGCTGAGGAGGGGCGAAGTCGGCTTTAGTCCAGCTCGCGCGGCCTTTGGGCCGCAGCGCCGGAGCCCCACAAGGCGCGCCTGAGCAGGTTCCGTCCGCCCTTGCGCGGGACAAGATTGATATCGCTGACAAGCTTTGCGCCGCCCTCGCGCCGCTCCAATGTGATCTTGCGGCTGTGGAAGGCTTCCAGCTCGGCGCGATGCGCGACGCTTATGATGGTCACCTTCGGTAATTCATGGATGACCGTCTCCATCATCTTGTCCTGGCTCTTCTCATCGAGCGCAGACGTCGCTTCGTCCAGAACGACGATATCGGGATGATGCAGCAGGAGGCGCGCGAAGGCGAGCCGCTGCTTTTCGCCACCCGACAGGGTCTGGTCCCAGGGCGCGTCTTCCTCGATCCGGTCCTTGAGATAATCGAGCCCCACCTTGTCGAGGGCGGCGTTGATCTTCTCCAGCGTCCAGTTGTCGGCGGCGGCCGGATAGGCGACCGCGCGGCGCAGCGTTCCGGAGGGGATGTAGGGACGTTGCGGCAACATGAACAGCCGCCTGCCGGGGTGGAAGTCGACGCTGCCGCCACCCCACGGCCAAAGGCCTGCGACGGCCCGCACCAGCGTGCTCTTGCCCGAACCGGATTCGCCGGCCACCAGCACCCGCTCGCCAGGCTCGATCTCGACCTCGGTTTCCTTGACCACGCCGGTGCCGTCGTCGAGCGACACCGAGAGATTGTCCAGGCTGAGCATCGCACCGTCTTCGGTTTCGCCGTGCCTGATGCGGCCCAGCGCGTCGCTGCGTTCGGCGCGCTCCAGCCCGTCAAGCGACATCATCAGCGAGGCAATACGCCGTGCCGAGGCGTTCCAGTCGGCGAGGCGGGGATAGTTGTCGACCAGCCATCCGAACGCGGCCTGCACGATGGCGAAGGCTGAGGCAGCCTGCATGATCTGTCCAAGTGTCATGCTGCCTTCGAGAAATTTTGGCGCGCAAAGCAAGATCGGCACGACCGGTGCAAACAGGCTCGACCCCTGCGACACCAGCGCCGTGCGCATGTGCTGGCCTGTCAGCAGCGCCCATTGCCGGAGCACCGTGCCGAACGTCTTGTCGATGCCGCTGCGCTCCTCCTCCTCGCCGCCGAGCAAGGCGATGCTCTCGCCGTTTTCGCGCACGCGCGTCAGCGTGTAGCGGAAATCGGCTTCCGCCTGGTTCTTCTGCTCGGAGAGCCGCACGAAATGGCGGCCGATGACCACCATCGAAGTGGAGGTGATGGCGGCGTAGATCACCGCGGTCACGACCAGGAAGCCGGGAATGGTGACGCTCCAGCTTCCGATCGGCAAAGTCAGCGCCCCGCCGATCGTCCACAGCACCACGATGAAAGTGGAGGCCGACAAAAACGCGTTGATCACGCCGGAGATGAAATCGACGGGCGATTCCGTGGCGATCCGCAAATCCTCCGCGATGCGTGCCTCGGGGTTCGTGTGGTCGCCGCCCACGAGGTTCAGCTGATAGTAGCGGCCGCTTGCGAGCCAGCGCGCGATGATGGCGGTGGTCGACCAGGAACGCCAGCGGCGCTGGATCGTCATGCGAAGGTAGACTTGCGCGACGACAAGGCTTGCGCTTCCAACCACCAGCGGCGGGAACACGGCGCTGAGCACATAGACGGTGTGGGCGTTGCGCTGCTCGATGGCGTCGAAGATCGAGCGGTTCCAGATGTTGATCCCATACTGGAAGCCGACATTGATGCATATCAGCATCAACAGCCCGAGCGTGAACGGCCAGGCCAGCTTGTCGCCGCGCGTGCTCCAGTAGCCGCGCGCGCTGATCCAGAAGCGCCTCAGCAGGTATCGCTTGCGCGCCTGCTCGGCCTCCTGCGGCGTCAGCTCCGGACCGGGTTCGATGGCCCCGGGCGGTGGCGCAGCCTCGCCCACGACCTCGGACGCAACTTCGACTGTCGAGGCCTTCTCCTGGTGCGACTTCTCTGCCTTGCGCCGCCTGGCGCCGTCGACCGTTTTCGGCATGAGTTCAGCCTCGGATGTAACGGCGACAACGGCCTAAAAATCAAAAAGTTTCACCAGGCCCGCTCCAGACGGCGCCATGGGTCTCCCCGTGCTCCCCTGCTCGACCCGCGATGCCGCCAGCCGCCGCTGGACAATTCGCCAGCCGGCGGGCCCGTTTAGCGACGGTCTCCTCGCAGCCGGAACGAGACCGTGTGCTTGGAACCAATGATGGGCGAGACTGTTTAGCCATGAACTTCGATGCGACGCCGACGTCCCGGCCCGGTCGGGTGAGCAGCGACCTTGAGGAGCCCCTTGTCATGAAGATTTCGTCCAGATTTCGTTCAGTCGCCATCGCCGTGATCACTGCCGCGGGCGTTGGCTTTGCCAGTGTCGCGCACGCCGACACCGGAACGATCCGCTTCTCCATCTACAAGGCGGCCTTCTTCATCGGCGGCGCCGGAGGCGAGGGCACGCTGACCTTCCATGGCCGCCGGTATCCGATCTCGGTCGGCGGCATTTCGGGCGGCCTCGCCTTCGGTGCCTCCAAGACCTATTTCCGGGGCACCGTGCGCCATATCAAGCGCGCCCGGGACGTGACGGGTGTGTACGGCGCGGCGGGCGGCGGCGGCGCGCTCGGCAAGGGCGCCCAGGTGATCGTCATGACCAACGACAAGGGCGCCCAGCTCGAGCTCACGGGCAGGCAGGTAGGGCTGCAAGTCAACGCCGATCTCAGCGGCATGAGCATCACGGTGAAGTGAGGGCGGTCACTGCGTCGGTGTTTCGAGGGATGAGCCGGCGGCCCCTCCCTACCGCTCCTCCACGATCCGCAGATAGGCCGCCGTCACGAACAGCACGATCAGGCCGAACAGGATCCTTCTTGCCCCCTCCGGCATCTGCAAAATCGTCAGCAGCGTCGTCAGCACGGTCAGGATCAAGGCACCGATGATGGTGCCGGTATAGCCGCCGCGGCCGCCGAAGATGGAGGTGCCGCCGATGACGGCGGCGGCCACGGAGGGCAGCACCAGCGGTTCGGCGAGGGACAGGGAAGGGGCCTTGATCAAGCCGATATAGAGCAAGCCGGTGATGCCGGCGAGCAGGCTGGATAGGACGTAGAGCGCGGTGATGACCTGCCAGTAGCGCACGCCGGAAAGGCGGGTCGCGCGCTCATTGTCGCCGACGGCGTAGAGCAGGCGGCCGAAACCGGTGCGGTTGAGGCCGAAGACGATCAGCACCGCGACGGGGACGAACAGAAGCAGCGCGTTGGGAAACCCTGCGGTCACGCCGGTGCCGAGCCAGGCGAGGAAATCGGGGATCTTGGCGCCCGAGGCGATCACCGTGCGTTGATAGACCTGCAGGAAGCCGGTGCCGATCAGGCTGGTGCCCAGCGTCATGATCAGCGGATGGACGCGGAAGACGCCGACGCCGATGCCGTTGACGAGGCCGATCAGCACCGCCGGCATCATCGCCAGGAGGAAGGCCACGGCTGGGTCCTGGTTGACGGCTTGCGTAGCCATGATGAAGGCGCTCATCGTCGCCACCGTGCCGACAGAGAGATCGATGCCGCCGGTCAGCATGGTCATGGTCTGGCAGCCGGCAAGGATCGCCAAGGGAATGGCGAATTTGATGGTGTTGGCGATCCAGCGCTCGTTGACGATGCCGGGGCGCAGGATCTGCAAAATCACAACCAGGATGACCAGCAGGATGACCAGCGGAATCAGCGGCCGGTCGGCCATGAAGCGTTTGACACGGCGGCCGAAGGGGACGGGTTGGGGCGTGATTGCTGACGTGCTCATGGGGTGGCTCTTGTCTGCAAATGTAGCGCCCTACGGCGGCCCCCTCTGTCCTGCCGGACATCTCCCCCTCTAGGGGGGAGATCGGATGGGGTGACGGCTTTCGCAAATTGTCGGCGTTGCAAGAATGAGCGAGACGCCGAAGCTGCCAATCTCCCCCTTTGAGGGGGAGATGTCCGGCAGGACAGAGGGGGGCGCCGTAGAGCGCTATGCGCCAATTCATTCTCCCTCATCATTGCCGACCCCGCATCGTAATGAAAGCCCCGAACATCACCACGGCGACCATGATCAGGCCCTCGATGATGGCGGTGACGTTGGGGTCGATGGCAAGCAGGGTGAGGTCGGTGCGCACCAGGCGCAGCACGAAGACGGCGACGATGGGGCCGAGCAGGCCGCCCTTGCCGCCGCCCAGCGCCACGCCGCCCAGCACCACGGCCGCGACGCTGGCGAGCAGATAGGGGCCGGGAATAGGAGCGCCGATGCCGGTGCTCATGGTCAGCGCCAGGCCGCCCATGGCCGCGAACAGGCCCGACAACGCATAGGCGATGATGCGGGTGCGCTTGACCGGCACGCCGCTGCGGAACGCCGCCAGCTCGCTCGAGCCGATGGCGTAGATGGACAGGCCGAGGCGCGAGCGCCTCAGCGGTATCCAGACGATGCAGAGACAGATGATCAGCACCAGCAGAGCCTTCGGCAGCCAGGCGTCGATGTTCTGCGGCAGGCCGGGTATCGGGACCGTGCCTGAAATCATCGCCTTCAGCCATTCGGCGGCGGCGCCGCCCGGCGCGCCGAGCACCAGAAGAGCCGCCCCTTGCAACACGAACAGCATGGCGAGCGTCACCACGATGTCGGGGACACGGGTGGCGACAATGAGCAGGCCGTTGAGCGCGCCGAGCACAAAACCCATGGCCAGTACGAAAGGCACCACGAACAGCGCGTATTCTTCCGAGGCGCCGGCCATCATCGAGGCGGCGGTGACGCTGGTCAGCGCCATCATGGCGGCGACCGACAGGTCGATGCCGCCGGCGATGACGACGACGGTCTGCGCGGCCACGGCAAAGGCGTAGGGCAAGACGGCCCGCGCGAGCGAGCCGAAATCGCCGCTGCCATAGCCGGGCTGGATCAGCTTGGTGACGACGAACAGCACGACGAGGAGGGCGAACAGGCCGGCGACCCAGCCCTGGCGGCGCAGGAGATGGCTCATGGCGTCACCTCCGGTGCATCCGGGGTATTTGCTGTGGGGTCCGCCAAAATGCCGACATCGGCCTTGGCGCCGCGCGGCAGGCCGTAGGCGGCGCGCATCAGTGCCGGCTCGTCCGCCTCCTCGACCGGGAAGATATCGACGACGCGGCCGCCGAAGATGACGATGACGCGATCGCAGACGCGCTGCACCTCTTCGAGTTCCGAGGTGTAGAACAGCACCGACTTGCCGTGGCCGGCGAGCTCGCGCAGCAATTTGTAGATCTCCTGTTTGGTGCCGACATCGATGCCGCGCGTCGGGTCGAAGCACAGGATGGTGCGGGCGTCCGCCGCGATCCAGCGTGCGATGGTCACCTTCTGCTGGTTGCCGCCGGACAGGCGCTGCACCTCGCCTTGCGCGCGGGTGTCGATCTGGAGGCGCGCGATGGCGCTCGCCACCGTGGCGCGCTCCTTGCGCATGGCGATCGGCCCCCAGTTGCGCAAGGCGGCGCTGAAGGGCAGCGCGATGTTCTCGCGCACCGAGCGCTGCATGGCGAGGGCCTCGGAGCGGTCGCCCGGCACATAGGCGATGCCGGCGCGGATGGCGTCGATCGGATGGGTGAATTTCGCCGGCTGGGCGTCGACCTCGATCGTGCCGCCGGACGGTTTGATCGAGCCGGCAAGGGCGGCGAACAATTCATCCTGGCCCTGGCCTTCGAGCGCGACGACGCCGGCGACCTCGCCGTCGGCGAGCTCGAAGGAGACGTCGTTGAGCTTGGTGCCGACGCGCAGATTGCGCACGGCGAGACGCCGGCGGGCAGGGGCCGACGTGGCGGCCTGGCCGGCGGCGCGGGCGGTCACCTTGGTCTTCTCGATGCGGGCGCCGAGCATCAGCTCGACGATCTTTTCCTCCACGCCGGGCTCGATGTCGAGAACGCCGACGGTCGCACCGTCGCGCAGCACGGTGGCGCGGTCGCAGAGCGCCGAGATCTCGACGAAGCGGTGCGAGATGAAGATCACGGCGCGGCCGCTGTCGCCCTGGCGACGCACGACTTCCAGCACTTTTTCAGCGAGGTTGGCGGGGAGCGCCGCGGTCATCTCGTCGAGCAGCAGCACGTCGGGCTCGACGGCGAGCGCCCGCGCCAGGTCGAGCACGCGCAGCACCGCCAGCGGAATGTCGCGCGCGGTGTCGCGCAGGTCGAGGTCGGGAATGCCAAGTTCGCGCACCCAGGCGCGGAACGGCTCGACGGGCGTGCCGGTCAGCCGCAGATTGGACAGTATGTCGAGATCGGGGATCAGCGACGGTTCCTGGTAGACGGGCAAAAGGCCAGCGCGACGCGCGGCGGCGGGCGAGCGTATGTCGCGCGCCTCGCCACGGATCAGCACGCGCCCGGCCGAGGCAGGAACCGCGCCGGTCAGGATCTTCACCAGCGTCGACTTGCCGGCGCCATTGGCGCCCATCAGGGCATGCACCTCACCCGGCAGCACGGACAGCGACGCGTCGCGCAGCGCGGCAACCGCACCGTAATTCTTGGCGACGCCGGAGGCGTCGAGGAGGGGACTGGTGGTCAAATTGCTGTCCGTATCAGAAACTCAATTGCTGGCGCTCTACGGCGCCCCCCTCTGTCCTGCCGGACATCTCCCCCACAAGGGGGGATTGGCCGTAACTTCGGCTTTCGCCAATTTTCAACGTGGCAAGACGAGAGCCGGCGCCGAAACTGCCAATCTCCCCCCAAATGGGGGAGATGTCCGGCAGGGCAGAGGGGGGCGCCGTAGAGCGCTAACCTATCAAACCTTTGGTTGGCGGGGACGGCAAACGCCATCCTCGCTAGCCAGTCAAAATAGCCCTTACTCCCCCGGCCCCTTGCACGCTACGATCTGGTCCTTGGTGTAGGTCGTCCAGTCCGGGATCGAGATCGAGACCGGCCATTCCGGGCTGAGCGACGGATCGGCGGCGGCCTTCAGCTTGGCCTTGCCTTCCTCGGTGGCGTTTTCCCAGAGCTGCGGCTCGACCAGAACGGTCTGCTGCGCCGGCTTCTTGCCGTCGAGGATCTGGAGCGCGAGCGTCACGCCGGCGCCGCCGATCGAGCCGGGATTGGTCACGGCGGCCCCGACCAGGTCCTTGACCGAATTCAGCTGGCCGACGAAGCCGGCATTGTCGGCGCCGACCACGGGCACCATCGGCGCCTGCGATTCCACCAGCGCGTCGACGATGACGTTGTCGATGCCCGAGGTCCACACGCCGTTGAACGGTGTGCCGGTGGCGAGGAAGGACAGCATCTGCTGCTTGGCCTGGTCCTGCTGCCAGCCGGTGAACACTTCCTGCGCGACCTTCACGTCGGGGAATTCGGCCAGCGCCTTCTTGAAGCCCTTGTCGCGATCCGAGTCGGCGGAGGCGCCGGCGGCGCCGCGCATGTAAAACACCTCACCCTTGCCGCCCATCTGCTGGAACAGCCATTTGGCGCCGAGATAGGCATATTGTTCCTGGTTGTTGGAGATGATGTAGGCCGAGGGTTCGGTGACCGCCTGGTCGACGGCGACGACAACGATGCCGGCCTTGGTGGCTTCCTCCAGCCCCGCCTTGATGCCGGCGGGATCAGCCGGATTGACGACGATGGCGTCGACCTTGGCGCTGATCAGGTTGCGGATGTCCTCGAGCTGCCCGGCGGCGTCGGTATTGCGGTGGGCGATGTTGAGCTTGGTCACTTCGCCGGAGGCCAGCGCCTGCGCCTTCATGGCGCAGACCATCTCCTCGCGCCAGCCATTGCCCTGCACGGTGTTGGAGATGCCGATCGTGTATTTGCCCTCGGCGGACGAGGCGCCCATCGAGGCCAGCAAGGCAGCGCCGGCAAGGAGCGGCACCATGGTCAGGTATTTCTTCATTTCAGATTTCCTCCACTTTGATTTTCGTTTCGATTCCAAGTCGTTACACCGGGCCGCGCAGAAAGAGATTCAGGCGGCGCCTCGATGTTGTTTTTGCGCCTTCATTTGACGAAGGGACGCAGCACGTCGCGGGCAAGCAGGAAACCGCGCTTGACCTTATCGTCGCTGCCCTCGAACCACCGGTCCTCGTGCTCGATGATGATCGGGCCGTCGTAGCCGGCACGATAGAGGCCGGAGAAGAAGCCGTTCCAGCTGACATCGCCCAGCCCCGGCATGCGCGGCACCTGCCAGCCTATGCCAGACGAAAGGATTCCGCGCTCGTACAAACCATCATGATCAATCATCAGGTCCTTGGCATGGACATGCAGCATGTAGGGGCCGAATTCCCTGATGAAGCGGGCCTGGTCGATCATCTGCCAGACCAGGTGCGAAGGATCGAAATTCATCCCGACATCGCCGCCCCAGGTTTCGAGGATGCGGCGCCAGACCAGCGGCGAATAGGCGATGTTGTGGCCGCCCGGCCATTCGTCATAGCTGAAGATCATCGGGCAGTTCTCGAAAGCGAGCTTGACGCCGTGATCGCGCGCATGGGCGACGATATCGGGCCAGATTTCGAGCGCGTGCTGCCAGTTGACGTCGACGGTCTTCGAGGCATCGCCGCCGCAGAAGGTGTTGACCAGGGGCACGCCAATATTCGCGGCCAGCACGATCACCTGCTTCAGATGGTCGATCACCGTCTTGCGGTGGGCGGCATCGGGATGCAGCGGGTTGGGATAATAGCCGAGACCGGAAATGGTCAGCCCCTTGCCGGCAAGGTTTGCCGCGATATCCCTGGCCTGCGCCGGCGAGGTCGCGGCGGCGTCGATGTGGCTGGTGCCGGCATAGCGGCGGCTGGCGCCCGAGGCTTTCGGCCAGCAGGCGATTTCCAGCGCCTCGAAGCCGGCCGAGCTTGCCCAGTCGGCGACCGCGTCGAGCGGCGTCTCCGCGAACGGTGCGGTGAGCAGTCCAAGCCTCATAATGCCTCCCCCGGTCGTGAATTCACGACCGATTCCTACTATGCAGATCGTGCCGGTTGCTTCAACCGCTCATCTGCCGGTTGCGCGCATGCATGCCTGACGGTTGCCATCGGATCGTCCGACAACAGCCCGTCGAGCGCCGATGTGACGGCCTTGCGGAACATGTCGTTGGCGGCGAGGGCGGGATCGAAGATGGCGTCAATCGCCAGGATGCCCGCAGCCAGTACCGGGACGTCGCGTCCGCTTGCCTCCGCTATGCCTGCGATCTTGCCGGCATAGGGGTCCGACACCGGCCAGCGCCGGCCGAACCGGGATGAAGCCTGGATCAGATAGGCCATCCAGCCGGCGACGGATACCGACAGCAGCGCAATGCTTTTTTCCTCGCCCAGCCGATCGCGGATCGGGTTGAGCAGGCGCTGCACGATCTTTTGCGAGCCGTCGGTGGCGATCTGGTGGTTGCGGTGGCGGATCGCGGTATTCTGCAGACGGCCAAGGCTCTGCTCGACATAGGCTGATGGGTCCATGCCGGGCACCGGCTTCAACGTTGGCAGCGTCTCCTCGACGAGCATGCGGCGCACGAAGGCCGACAGCAGCGGGTCCGCCATCGCATCGAAAGTGTGTTCAAGGCCGGCCAGCACGCCGAGATAGCTGAGCGTCGTCTGAGCGCCGTTCAGCACACGCATCTTGAGATGCTCGAACGGCGTGACGTCGTCGACGAAGGTTGCCCCCACCAGGTCCCAGCGCGGCACGCGGCCGGCGAATTTCTGCTCGATCACCCATTGCCGGAACGGCTCGCCGGCAACGACGGCTCCATCGCGGTAGCCGAAAAGCTGCTCCACACCGTCGAGATCGGCCTGCGTGCTCGCCGGCACGATGCGGTCGACCATGGCGCTGGGGAAGGCGGCATTGGCCGCGATCCAGCCGGCAAGGCCGTTGCCGCGCCGTTCGGCAAAAGTCCGCACGACATTTTCCAGGATGGTGCCGTTCGCCGGGATGTTGTCGCAGGAGAGCAGCGTCAGCGGCCGGCCGTGCGTGGCCATGCGTTGCTCCAGCGCCCGCGCCAGAATGCCGGGCACGCTGCGCGGCGTCAGCGGGTTTGCGAGATCGTGGACGATGTCGGGATGGTCGAGGTCGAGCGCGCCGCTGGCCGGAATATGACAATAGCCCTTTTCGGTAACGGTCAGCGTCACGAATTCGATGTCCGGGGAGGAGAGCACTTCGAGCGCGGGCATAGCGCTCGCCTGGCTATCGACAATGCGCACGATGCTGCCGATGACGCGGGCCTCGACATGGGAATCCTGGCGGATGAGCCTGGTGTAGAGCCCGTCCTGAGGGCCGAGCGTATCGGCGAGCGCCGGCGGACGGATGTTGATGCCGACCACGCCCCAGCGGCCGAAGCTCCGCGCCAGGAGGTCGTCGGTGTATTCGGCCTGGTGGCAGCGGTGGAAGGCGCCGACGCCGAGATGCGCCATGCCTGCCTGGAGCAAGGCACGGTCATAGCCGGGCCTTTGCACCGTCGCCGTCAGGCGGCCGAGCAAGGCCGGACCGAGCGTCTCGTGCGCGGCTCTGCTCACCGGTTGGCTCCGA
The DNA here is from genome assembly GCF_006442375.1 of Mesorhizobium sp. B2-2-4. NCBI lineage: Bacteria > Pseudomonadati > Pseudomonadota > Alphaproteobacteria > Hyphomicrobiales > Phyllobacteriaceae > Mesorhizobium > Mesorhizobium sp. B2-2-4. The sequence goes on from NZ_VFWB01000005.1 coordinate 369,439, forward strand.
TCACCCACTGTTCCTGGTCGATCAGCGAGCCGGTCATCGGTCCCGCGGCGTCGGAGAGAAGGAAGACGGCGAGCCTGGCCACGTCCTCCGCCGAGAACAGCCGGCCGAAGGGCTGCGCGGCGTTGGCGGCATCGAGCCAGCCGGCGCCGTGGCCGAGCGTCTCGGCCTGCATGACGCGCTCGGCGGGCGTATCGGTCCAGCCGACATTGATGCCGTTGACGCGGATGCGGTCGAAGCGGTGGGCGTTGGCGGCGTTCCTGGTCAGCGTCGCCAGCGCGCCCTTGGTGGCGGAATAGACGGCGAGCTCGGGCGAACCGCAATGGGCATTGATCGACAGGATGTTGACGATCGCGCCGCCCTGGCCCCGCTTCCGCATGTCGGCAATCGCCGCCTGCATGAGGAAGAAAGGGGCGCGGGCATTGACGGCGAACAGCGAGGCCCAGTCGTCGGGGGTCGCATCGAGGAAGGAGGCCCGGTCGGTCAGGCCGGCGGCATTGACGAGACCGTCGATACGGCCGAAGCGGTCGATGCAGGCTTGCGCCAGGAGGGCAGGGGCTGCCGGGTCGGAAAGCTCGGCGGCGATGAAGTGTGCCGGCGTGCCCGCTTGCGAGAGCTCCGCAGCAACGGCCTCGCCGCGCGTCCCGTCGCGGCCAGTGACCAGCAGGCCGCCGGCGCCGGCACGCGCCAAGGTTTCGGCGACTGCCCGGCCGATGCCTTGCGTCGCGCCGGTGACCAGCACCATCTTGCCGTCGAGCTGAAGCTCCATTCCTCCTCCCGGAACAAAGTTTCTATTTCTGAAGATATGGAATGTCAGTTCCCGTTAGTCAACCGCGCAATCATTCTGCCCGTTGGGCCACGACACCATGGACCAAAGCCATGCCGACGGCGAGGGACGCCGCCAGCGAGCGGAAGCCTGCGAAGTCCTGTTCCACAACTTCCAGCCAGGTGTCCGAGAACTTGACCAGCGGAGAAAAAGTGCTGTCGGTGATGGTGACGATCCGCGCGCGCCGCTCGTGGGCGACCGCGACGAGGTCGGGCGTGATCGAATTGTAGGGACTGAAGGAGACCGCCAGCACCGCGTCGCGTCTGCCGATGCAGCCGACCTGGTCGAGCGCGGTGGAGCCGACATTGTCGACCAGCACATTGCGCACGCCTTGCTGCGACAAGGTCAGCGAGAGATAGCTGGTGACGGGAAAGGCGCGCTTGGAGCCGATGACGTAGATCAGCTCGGCGGCCGAAAGCAACGCCACCATTTTCTCGAAGCTCTCGATATCGAAGCCGGTTTCGATGCGGCCGAGCGAGGCCTGCGAGGCGCCGACCATGCCGCGCAGGAAATGCAGGTCGGCATTGGATACGCGCGGCGTGCGTTCCTGGCCGCGCCCTTCCGGCCAGGACGCCTTGACATGGTCCTTGAACAGGCCCTGGAAATCGGAAAAGCCGGCATAGCCGAAGATCTGGGCGAAGCGCACCAGCGTCGAAGGCTGCACCCCTGCCTGCGCGGCGACCTGTGCGATGGTGCCGAGCGCGACGTCGCTCGGATGCTGCCACAGGAAGATCGCGACCTGGCGCAGCCGCTTGGGAAAATGGACCGTGCCCGACGACAGCACCGCGCGCAGCTCCTCGTAAGTCTGCGGCTTGATATAGCCGAGCGCCGCCAGCGAGCGCCCGCGCTTGCGGGTCGTCGCCTCGTCGGCGCTGGACCGTCCGGATGATTTGCGCGCCCCGCTCATGATTTCAGGCTAGCGCGATACGATCGTTTTACAATATGAAAATTGGAAATCCTGTTCGAGGGTGGTAGCTGTTCTGCAGCGAAGAAGTTCGATGCATTCAACATAGCACCCTATGGCGCCCCCCTCTGTCCTGCCGGACATCTCCCCCACAGGTGGGGAGATTGGCGGCGTCGACCGCGACGCCTTTCATGCAACGCTGGCAATTTGGCGAAAGCCGGCGTGACATCCGATCTCCCCCCTTGTGGGGGAGATGTCCGGCAGGACAGAGGGGGGCGCTACAGAACTCGACGGTGGGTGCTGGCTTAACATCCTTAAATCGGAGGAGACAAATATGGTCTATGCGACATCGGACGGATCGGCGGGCAAGCGTTTGCGCGTCGGCATGGTGGGAGGCGGGCAGGGCGCTTTCATCGGCGCGGTGCATCGCCTCGCCATGCGGCTCGACGACCAGATCGCGCTGGTGGCCGGAGCGCTGTCGTCCGACCCCGGGAACGCCGCCGCCTCGGCCGCCGAGATCGGCATCGCGCCGGAGCGCAGCTATGCCGATTACCGCATGATGGCAAAGGCGGAGGCGGCGCGCCCGGACGGCATCGAGGCGGTCGTCATCGTCACGCCCAACCACCTGCACGCGCCGGTCGCGACAGCCTTTCTGGAAGCCGGCATCGATGTGATCTGCGACAAGCCGCTGTCGACGACGCTGGGCGAGGCGCAAGCCCTGGTGGCGCTGACGCGGGAGAAAAATCGCCGCTTCGTCGTGACCCTCAACAACACCGGCTACGCCATGGTGCGCCAGGCGCGCGAGATGGTGGCGGCGGGCGAACTCGGCCGCATCGTCTCCGTGCACGGCGCCTATATCCAGGACTGGCTGACCAGGCCGATCGATGCCGACGGCCAGAAACAGGCGGAATGGCGCACCGACCCGGCGCGCGCGGGCCAGTCGGCGGTGCTGGCCGATATCGGCGTGCATGCCTTCAACCTGGCGAGTTTCATCAGCGGCCGCGAGGCCGAGACGGTGTCGGCCGACCTGTTCACCGCCGTGCCGGGACGGCGGCTCGATGACAACGCGCATGTGCTGGTGCGCTGGGCGGGCGGGGCACGCGGCACGATCCTGGCCAGCCAGACGTCGCCCGGCCACTATAATGATCTCTCCGTGCGCATCTATGGCGACAAGGCGGGGCTTGAATGGTCGGGCACGCGGCCCGAGGAACTGCGTTTCTCCAGATATGGCGAGGAAAGCCGCACGCTCGTGCGCGGCGGCCATGGCTCGACCGAGGAAAGCCGGCGCGTGTCACGCATGCCGGCCGCCCATCCCGAAGGCTATATCGAGGCCTTCGCCAATTTCTACCGCGACGCCGCCGACATCATCCGCGCGCATCGTTCGGGCGCTGCTGTCGATGCGGCCCGGGCGGCGCAGGTGCCCGATGTGGTCGACGGCGCGCGCGGCGTGAAGTTCGTCGCCGCGGCGGTGGAGTCGAACGCGGCTGATGGGGCGTGGACGGCGGCAAGGTTCGGGTGAGGGTGTGCCATCCAATGTGACATCGCGGCCACGCCCGACGGTGCCGCGCGGTTGACGGCGATCAAGAGTTGGCCGTCCATTCGGGACCGCGCTGTGTTCCGCCATTTTTCAAGCCCGTTGCGAGGCTGGTTTCGAAGGCAACAGCCGGTTGACTGGCTTCCAAATCGTTGCCGCCGACCTTGCGCGAGGTGATTGCGACGCTATGTCAGGCGCATCCGCGTTGCTCCCCGCCCGCGCATTCGGCAATCTGTCGCTTCTTCGGCGTTGAAGGCTTGCTCCGATGGAACTCGGTCTCATTGGATACTACAGCGACTTCGTGGTTTACCCCCTGGCGATCGCCCTGCTGGCTGTGGCCGGGCTTATCGAGGCCGGCGAAGAGAGCGCGCCAGGCTGGCTGGCGACGGCGCTGGCGTGCCTGTGTCTGTGGACGCTGATCGAATACGTCATGCACCGCTTCGTCCTTCACCACATTCCCTGGATCAGGGATCTGCACGCCCGCCATCATGTCGAGGAGCGCAGTCCGGTGGGCACGCCGACCTGGCTCAGCCTCGGCGTGCATGCGCTTGTCGCGTTCTTTCCCGTATGGATGGTCTCGGATTTCGCGGTCGCCAGCGCGGCGAGCTGCGGGCTGATGCTGGGCTACCTATGGTACGTCAGCATCCACCATGTGATCCATCACTGGCATCCCACTCATCCGAGCTATCTCTACACGCTGAAGCGCCGCCACGCGCTGCATCATCATGTCGACGAAAATGTCAATTTCGGCGTGACGTCGCTGTTCTGGGATCGGGTCTTCGGCACGATGCGGCTCTGAAGCCAACTGGTGTGCGCCATTCGGGAAGCGCAGACAGCCATTCCCGCTTACAATTCCTTCTGCGCCAATTCCCTGAACTCGTCGGGCACCGAGCGGGCCGCCTCCAGCGCCACGGTGCCGTAGCCGACGGCCTGTTTGCCGAAACGCTCGCGGATCTTGTCGATGGCGCGGTCGGCGCCGAAGCGTGCGAGGCCCTTCCTGGTGCCGGGGCGGCGCTTTTCGTCGGCGAGGCCGAGCGGCAGTTCGAGCTGCAATTCGGCACTTTCCTCCAGATGCGAGACCGAGATCGCCAGCAGCGAAATCGTCCTGTCATGCGGATGATCGGCAAGCACGCCCCGCACCAGGTCTGTCGCGATCTCGGCCAGCATCACCGTCGCCGAGATCGGCTGGTCGAGCGTGATCGAGCGGGTGACGGCGCTGAGGTCGGCGAAGCGCACGCGCACCGTCACCGTGCGGCCGGGGCGCGCCTTGGCGCGCAGCCGGCTGGCGACCCGGTCGGCCAGATGCAGCAGGACGGGGATGTAGACGCATTCCAGTGCCGGCTTGCGGCCAAGCGCCGACTGGGCACCGGCCGAATGGGCGCGGCGACGTGTTTCCAATTTGCGCGGATCGCGGTTCCACGACAAGGCGGCAAGCTTTTCGCCGGCGGCAGGGCCGAGCAGCCGCGCCAGCGCGCCGCTGTGCGTCCTGGCCAGTTCGCCGATTGTCTGGACGCCGATCTCGGCCAGCCGCGCGCTGGTCGCCGGGCCGACGCCCCACATCAGGGAGACCGGCAGGTCATGCAGGAAGGCGATCTCCGTGCCGGGCTCGACCACCACCAGCCCATCGGGCTTGGCCACCTGCGAGGCGATCTTGGCCAGGTGCTTGGTGCGCGCCACGCCGATCGAGATCGGCAGGCCGAGTTCGCTTCGCACGCGGCGGCGAATGGTCGAGGCGATCTCCCGCGGCTGGCCGAACAGATGCGTGCAACCGGCGACATCGGCGAAGGCCTCGTCGATGGAGATGCGCTCGACCAGCGGCGTGAAATCGTCGAGCACCTTCATCGCGGCGTCGCCGAGCCGCTGGTAGTCGCGGAAATTTCCGCCGACGAGAATCAACTGTGGGCAGAGCTCGCGCGCCTTGCGCCCCGGCATGCCGCCGCGCACGCCGAAGGCGCGGGCTTCGTAGGAGGCGGCGAGCACGACGCCGCCGCCGACCGCGATCGGCTTGCCGCGCAGCGACGGGTCGAGAAGCTGCTCGACCGAGGCGTAGAAAGCGTCGAGATCGGCATGCAGGATGGTGGGCTCCATCCCCGGTTCCTCGCGACGTTGTAGAGTATGGAACATAAAGAGAACAAACATTGCTCGCTGTCAAGCGAGGTCGCGATCCGCCGGAACATTGTCGCTCACAATCGCGTTGACGGCCGAAGGGCGCCGTGTGCGGAGGCTGGCATGGGCAACTTTGAAATGATCGATCTGGTTTGCGTCGTCAACGCCTGCTCGACCGACCGCGCCGCGGGGCGGCTGGTTTCGATGGCCAAGGCCGTGGAGGAATTGCGGGTGCTGACCGGCGATTTCGTCTCGGCCGACGAAACGGTCGCGAATGCGCTGAGTGAAGTCGCGCTGCAGTGCGGCTGCGCCGTGCTGTTCGATGAGCAGGCGGGCGCCGACATATTGCGCACGCCATAGCTCGCCGCCGGCGTGCTGCAATGCATCACGCAACCGCTCCAATCGCTTGTTTTTGCGCTATTCCGAATAGAGGGCCGTGACGCGCTTTCTGAGGCGCGTTGCCTGTGCGGGTCGTTGTCCCCGAGGCCGCCTTGGCGACATCCATCAACCGAGATGCTCCGCCCGCAGCGCCTGCCTGAGGCGCTCCAGCGCCGGCTCGCCGTCGGCAGCGAGCTTATCGGCGATCCTTGCCAGATCATCGTCGGCCTTGCGGTGCTTGCTGCCCCAGGCGCCGAGCGTGGCCAGCACGGGCAAAAGGTCGATGCCGGCCTCGGTCAGGCGATAGATCGCCTTCAGCCCATGCGTGGGATCACCGCTGCGGGTGAGGATGCCTTCGTCCTGCAATGTCTGGAGGCGCTCGGCCAGCGTACGCGAGGAAATGCCCTCATCGGATTGCAGGAATTCGCGAAAGTGCTTTTTTCCGGCGAAGACCAGGTCGCGGATGATGAGCAGCGTCCAGCGGTCGCCGAGCAGTTCGAGCGACAGGTTGATGGGGCAGCCAGACCGGTCCCGTGTCGACATGTGTATGGTTCCATTTTTAAATCGCTTTACTATTGACATCGTTTTCATCTCAGGTCAATAGTTCCAAATGTAAACCATCGGCAACCGTGCCGGCCGGACGGGTAAAACGAGCCGCTCGGCCCTTGACTGGGAGAACCATGATGAAAAAGCTGATCCTCCAGATGCAGATGTCGGTCGACGGTTTTGTCGGCGCCGCCGGGGATCATCGCTGGCAGCTCTGGGAATGGGGCGACGACAGCGCCTGGGACGAGGAGCTGAAGCGGGACTTCAACGCCGTCTTCGCCGGCATCGATACCATCCTCTTGAGCCGCAAGATGGCCGAGGAAGGCTACCTCACCCATTGGGGCAATGCGGCGAAGAGATATCCGCGCGACCCGTTCTATGCTTTCGCCCAGCGCATCGTCGAGGCGAGGAAGGTGGTGCCGAGCGACAGACTCAAGGCCTCGCGATGGGAGGGCACGACAGTGGTCAGCGGCGACCTGCCGCGGGAGATCGACTTGCTGAAGAGGGGTGAGGGCGGCGACATCGCGGTGTTCGGCGGCGCCGGCTTCGCCTCGGCGCTGATCGCGGCCAGGCTGGTCGACGAGTTCCAGCTGTTCATCAACCCGGCCGTGCTGGGTGCCGGCCGCCGCATCTTCGACCAAGGCGGGTTCGGCAGGCTGCGGCTGCTCGGCTCGAAATCCTATGCGAGCGGCATGGTGGTGAGCCGCTACGCGCCGGCCGGCTAATCGAAAGGCATTGCACTGATATCATGCCTGCCGTTGAGCTTGGGCATGGCAGTCGGCGATGCAGCACCAAGCGCGGTTCTGCCTTCGCCTCCAGGGGGAGAAGGCAAGACGCGCCTCAATGTACCTCTTGGTCAATACCTTGACCTCATCAATTCACTTCGCATCGTGAAAAATGATGCCCACCGTGTGCCGCATGCCCGAGCGCAGGCGGCTGACGCCGTGGCGCAGATTGACGCGGTAATTGCCCTTGGTGCCCTGCACCGGCCGATTGTGGACGGCGAAGGAGACGGCATCGCCCTGGCGCAAGGGCACCACTTCCACCCGGCTCTGCATGCGCGGCCGCTGTTCGGTCAGGGCGAACTCGCCGCCGGTGAAATCCTCGCCGGGTTCTGAAAGCAGAACCGCCACCTGCAGCGGAAAGGCGAAGTCGCCATAGAGGTCCTGGTGCAGGCAGTTGAAGTCGCCGGGCACATATTGCAGCAGAAGTGGCGTCGGCCTGACCTGGCCGGCGGCGTGGCACTGCTCGAGAAAGGCGGCATGCGTTTCGGGATAGCGCGTGGCGATGCCCATGCGTTCGTTCCACCGGTTGGCGACCTCGGCGAGCCTGGGATAGAGCGCCGTGCGAAGCCCGCCGATCAGGTCTGGCAAGGGGTAGCGGAAATAGCGGTATTCGCCCTTGCCGAAGCCGTGCCTGGCCATGTGGATATGGCTGCGGAAATGTTCTTCATGCGGATAGAGCCCGGCGAGTTGCCGGCACTCCTGCGGCGTGAGCAGCTTTTCCATCACCGCACAGCCGAAGCCGTCGAGTTCGGCGGCTAGGGCTGGCCAGTCGTAAGCGGCAACGCGTTCCTCGGCGGCTTTCACCACCGATGCCGCAACCTTGGCATGGGCGTTCATATTGCGGCCTCTTTGTCGAGCAAAGCGTGCTTGCGCTCAGTGCCCCAGCGGTAGCCGGAGGGCGTGCCGTCGGCGCGGACGACGCGGTGGCAGGGAATGCCGAGCGCGATCGCGTTGGCGGCGCAGGCCGTCGCCACGGCGCGGGCGCCGTTCGATTGGCCGAGACGCTGGGCAAGGGCGGCGTAGGTGATGGTTGCGCCGCGGCGGATGCTGCGAAGCTCGCCCCAAACTTTTTGCTGGAACGGCGTGCCGTGGCTGATGTCGAGCGGCAGGTCCAGGCCGGCGGCGGGCGTTTCGATGAAACATGCTATCGCCGCGAGATCGTCATGCAAGGCGGTCTCGTTCTCGACCAGCATCTTGCCGGGAAAGCGGCTGGCGAGGTCCTGCGCCAGCGCCTCTGCGTCGTCGCCGATCAGGATGGTGCAGACGCCGAGGGAACCGCGCGCGGCGAGGATTTTGCCGATCGCGGATTGGGCGATGGCGTAGGTGATGGTGTCGGCGCCGGAGGCTGTCGCCGGCGTGTGGGTTTGCATGAGGTTCATTGCTTCACTCCTTCTGTGTGCCTGAACCCTAGCCGCGTGCCTTCCGTTCCTCACTCCGATGCTTGCTTTCAAATTCAATTTCCGGAACGGTGCGGAGGTAAGTACCCTACGGCGCCCCCCTCTGTCCTGCCGGACATCTCCCCCACGAGGGGGGAGATTGGCAATTTCGGCGCCCCACTCATTCCTGCAACGTCGTAGATTGGCGAAGGCGGTTGTGACAGCCAATCTCCCCCCAAGTGGGGGAGATGTCCGGCAGGACAGAGGGGGGCGCCGTAGAGCGCTGATTTATGCGATACGAATGACAGCAACCTCGCCAAGCAAAAAAACCTCGCCTGATAACAGCCGCAGTTCGATCTCGCCGGTCGCGCCACGGCTCCACTCGGCCTTGCCGCTCTCGACAAGCTCCCCGAGCGCAGCCATCACCAGCGACCGCGCATCTTTGGCGCGTCTGACGGCGCCGCGATGGGGGATCCCAATGTCCGCATCGGTGGTGGAAGACCTTGCCATCGCGCCCATTGCCGCTCCTCCTCAGGCCTCGCGGCCGAGCAGCGCGCGCTTGCGCTCCGCGCCCCAGGCGTAGCCGGACAGGGCGCCGTCCTTGCGGATCACGCGGTGGCAGGGAATGGCGACCGCGAGCGCGTTGGCGGCGCAGGCGCCGGCAACGGCGCGGGTCGCCTTCGGCGCGCCGATGCGCCCTGCTATCTCGGCATAGGAGACGGTGCGGCCGGCCGGGATGTCCCGCAGGGCCTGCCAGACGCGCTGCCGGAACGCGGTGCCGCGCAGGTCGAGCGGCAGGTCGAGACCAAGCCTTGGAGCCTCGACGAAACCGACGACGCGGGCGACGAGCGCCTCATAATCGCGGTCGGCGCCGATCAGGCGCGCCTTGGGGAAACGGTCCTGCAGGTCGCGCACCAGCGCGTCCGGGTCGTCGCCGAGCAGGATCGCGGCGACGCCCTTCCTGCTCGACGCGACAAGGATGGCGCCGAGCGAGCATTCGCCGACGGCGAAGCGGATCTCCTCGCTGGCGCCGCCGGCGCGGTAGCGCGTCGGCGTCATGCCGAGCATGCCGGCCGACTTCTCATAGAAGCGTCCGCTCGAATTGAAGCCGGCATCGTAGATCGCCGCTGTCACGCTGGCGCCGTCTTCCAGGCCCCGGCGCACCCTTTCGGCGCGCCGGGCGGCCGCGTAGTCCTTCGGCGTCAGGCCGGTAACGGCCTTGAAGGTGCGGTGGAAATAGCCGGCGCTGCGGCCGGCGGCGGCGGCCAGTTCACCGAGCGACGGTTCCTCCTCGCTCTGTTCGATCCTGCGGCAGGCCTCGGCCACCATCGCGGCGTTGCCGGCCTCGAGCGAAGGTCCGTCGGGATTGCAGCGCCGGCAGGCGCGAAAGCCGGTCGCCCTGGCCTCGTCCAGCGTGTCGTGGAGCTGCACGTTCTTCGGGTTGGCGCGCCGCGACGGGCAGGAGGGCCGGCAATAGACGCCGGTCGTGGCCACCGAATACCAGAAGCTGCCATCGGCCGATTTGTCGCGCTCCACGACTTGCGTCCAGCGCGGATCGTCGGCGACCGGCAGCGGCGCGGGTTTGAGATACTTGGCAAGGGTGATGAACATGGCCGGCATTGAAGCCGCAGACGACCCGCGTCGCCACCCGTTTCCTGCCAATTGAGAGGTGGACGCGAGCGTATTCGTCGGGACACACAAAGGATATGACAAGATTGATCCGGAGAAGGTGTGATGGAAAACATTCGACCCCTTAAGACCGAAGCCGATTACGATCGGGCGATTGCCGAAATCATCCAATACTTCGAGAACGAGCCGGAAATCGGCTCTCTTGGCGATTACCGGTTTGATGTTCTCGCGACCTTGATCGACGCTTATGAGGATAAGCACTACCCTATCGAAGCACCCAAATCCCGTTGAAGGTTATTCACTCACACATTCAACCTGTCGCGAAAGGCGAAAGCCGCCGCTCCCGGTGCCCGATCGCTGTTCCCCGAGCTCTCGTTTCTACGCCGCCCGTTTGGGCTCGACCGCGAACGGGCTGAGGCCGAGCCAGGTCTGCATCTTCCTTGCGATGTGCTGATCTCCGGTCAAGGCGACCTTCGCGCCGGCCTTCTCGACGGTGATCAATCCCATCCAGATCGCCGTCATCGTGTGCAGGTCGGTTGAGACGTAGAGGTCGATATCGAAGCCCGGATCGTACCAGCACAGATCGACCTCGCCATGCTTTTCGACGATCAGCCACCACGACCGTTTGGACGCCGGCAGCTCCTGGTACAGGAATTGTATCACGGTGCGCCCGTCGGGCAGCGGCGAGGGGTTCAGATTGCGCCGCATGTCCCACATCAGCAGCGACGGATCGAGGTTCTTGAGGGACAGCCGGGACTCGACCCATTTCTGTCCCCAAAAGCCCATCGCCTCGACGACGGGGCGCAAATCCCGGCCGGCCTCCGTCAGCCGGTATTCGGAGATGCCCTTCTCGCCCGGCACCTCCTTGCGCTCGACGATCCCGGCGAGCTCGAGCTCCTTCAGCCGTTGCGACAGAAGGCTGGGCGACATTTTGGGGACGCCGCGGCGCAGGTCGTTGAAACGGGTCGAACCCGCCACCAATTCGCGCATCAGCACCATCGTCCAGCGGGTGCACAGCACCTCGGCGGCCATCGATAGCGGGCAGAACTGCTTGTATCCGTGCTGGGCCATGATCCGACGTCCTCCCTCGAAACTGGGCTGAACATTAGGCCTTCATGAAGGAAGCGGCCAGTACGGAAACTGTACCGGCCCGGTACAGATCGCGGACTGGCCGGCGCCGGCCCTGCCATGCGAGCCCTTTGACCGGCCGCGGGGATCTCCCCTGTGCGCCGTAACAGGGAGAAGACCATGACCACATACGTCATTGCAGACATCAAGGTGAAGAACCCGCAGTGGATGCCGGCCTACGCCGCATCGGTGCACGACCTCGTCCACAAGCATGGCGGCAAGTATCTGTCGCGCAGCGGCAATGTGAAGACGCTTGAAGGCAAGCCGCTCGACACCACTCTGATCGCGCTGATGGCATTCCCGTCGGAAGCGGCGGCGCGCGCCTTCGCCAACGATCCGGCCTACGCGCCCTTCGTCTCGGCCCGTCAGGACGGTAGCGACAGCCGCTTCCAGATGATCGACAACACCGACCTGGCGGGGACGATCCCGTATCTGCCGAAGGGATGACCCATTCCTCCATCCGTCGCATCGCTTTCGGGCTCTCCGAGCAACGACAATCACGGCGCTTGCCTGCCGCGCCTCCGTATTTCCGGCGGCCGGCGCGCTGGGCCTTTTCAAGAAGAATGGAATGAACATGATACGCAAATTCCACAACGGGCTTCTCATGGCGGGGGCCATGCTGGCCGCCTGCGCCACTTTCGCCCAGGCCCATCAGGACGAGGTCGCATTTACATCCGGCGCGAATCCACTGGCCGGCAAGGTGCGGGCGGCGAACGGCCGGTTCCTCGACGCCAAGGTCGCCACGGACGAAGGCTATGCGCCCATTCCCTGCGCCAGCGGCATCACCGGCGGCGCGATGGGCATTCACTATGTCAACGGCCAGTACCTGAAGGACGACAAGATCGACATCGCCCGTCCCGAGGCCGTGATGTACGAGCCGATGGCCGACGGCACACTGAAGCTGGTGGCGGTCGAATACATCACCGCCAAGGGGCCGGCGTCACTGGACGGCCAATTGTTCAACTTCAACAGTGCGCCCAACCGCTACGGCCTGGGCGAATTCTACGAGCTGCATGTCTGGGCCTGGAAGGGCAACCCGACCGGCACCTTCGCCGACATGAACCCGAAAGTGTCGTGCGAACACGCGGTGGCGCCCAGCCAGTAAGCAATGAAGCCAGGCGGTGAAGGCCGCCTGGCTCGACGCTGTCCGCTCCGGCCCGTTATCGCGGCGCGGGATTGGGGGCCGCCGATCCCGTATCGGAAGACTGTTGGGCCACGTCGGAAGCCTGCTGCCCCGATGCCGGTAGAACGAAGCGTCCGGTCAGGTACCAGAGCAGAGAGACCACGATGATCGACAGGTAGCCGTCCACGGCATAGTGCCAGCCGGTATAGACCGAGCCGAACAGGATGAGTGCGGCGAACGACCAGCCTGCAACGGCCCAGCGGCGACCAAAGCCGGTGAGGAAGAAGGCATTGAGCGTGACGATGGCGACATGCATGCTTGGCATCGCCGTGATGCCGCTGCCCAGCGCGGAGCTACCGCTGTCGTGTGCATCGAGCAGATAGCTGGCGGCGAACCGCACCGGCAACGCATACGGGTCTGCCATCAGCGCTGCGAGCACCCCGGCAAATCGGCTGCCGCCATAGAACCGGTCGTAGAATATCGGCCCGCTGGATGACAGCATGATTGGAAGAACGGTGCCACACAACACCATGGTGAGCGCGAACGCCCAGAGATAGCGGATGCGCCGGGCGGGACTGTTCCAGAAGGCGACGAAGAGCACGACGCCAAGCCATTGCATGAACCACCAGGACATATAGGCCTTGAAAACCAGCATGGAGGCGGGCTCTGAAACGATGCCGTGCGTCCATACCCAAGGATCGACGCCGTGCAGCCAACGATCGAGGTCGGCCAGCATGGGATCAGCATAGTAAGGCACGATCTCCGGTATGGTGATCCTGAATGTCGTGAAAGCGATGATGCCGAGAAAGAATAGCAAGACGACCCGCGCGGCCGCCGGCCCGCGTTCCTTGAGTATGTGCACCATGAATCTTGTCGGCCTGGGCCCGCCATACACCAATGCCGTTAACCCGAGGCCAACCACCAGCAGCACCGGCAGCAAGCCGAGGAATGTCCCGAAGTACTTTATGGACAGCAGAAGATATCGCTCAGGCCGCAGGCAAAGCGCCGTCGCGACGCAGACCAGGCACAGGCCCGTCAGCAGCCAGCTGCTTCTGGTTGTCGCCACGCCAAGATCAACAGTGGAAACCGATCGGAGATCGCCGCCCTGTGTTCCGGTGTACCCACTCATCAGGGAGGTCCCGCCAGCTTTCGAACTTGTTATGAATGTTCTGGCGGCAACCTATTAATATCTTGTTGCACCCGTAATGGTGTCTGGTTTCCAATGTAATACTCAATAGTGTAGTATTGTATTCAAATACGGGCTGAGGACGATGGCGGTGCTGGCCCTGTGTTGGGTTGCTGCCAAGAGGCCTTTCGTCACGCACGTGCAATCGAGAGGGACCACTGCCTGGACGGCGATGGTCCCTCTCATTCAAGCCGCCTTGATCAGGCCGAGCTGGGTCAACGCCGCGACGCCGTCGTCGAGGCCGATCTCCTCGACGATCCTGCCCTCGATCACCTTCAGCACCGTGGTGCCGGTGAAGCGCATGGTGCGGCCGGTGGCGGCGGGCAGCGAACCGACGAGGAAATCGCTGAAGGCCGGACCGGCATGGGTGCCGCCGCCTTCCCACTGGCCGACGACATAGTCGCCTTCGGCGATGAGGTCGGCGGTGGCCCAGAAGTTGAGGTCCGGGAAGGCAGCGCGGAAATCGGTCATGAAGGCCTTGATGTCGTCGCGGCCGCGGCGCGGTTCGTGCAGCGAATATTTCAGGAGCATGTCGGGCGCGGCGATGGCGTCGACGACGGAAAGATCGCAGGTTTCACCCCAGAAATCGGTGAACCATCTGACGACGACGGCCTTGTTGTCTTCCTGTTTGGTCATGGGGAAAGTCCTCTTGTGTTTGCACGAGATCGCCAGGGCGGGCGGCGACCCCGCGCAACCACTAGGAGGATCGGCGGGCGGGCAAACTCCGCTTCTTGCCCGCCAATCGAAAGTCGGGACCGCAAGCGAGGAACGCGGCGGAGCCACCGGCGCGGTAACGCTTTCTTCTCTGGTTTTGCCGCAGATTGCCCCGCGGCGGGGTTGGACGAAACGGAAGATGGCGGGTCAGGACAAGAAAAGCCGTGATGGAACGTTCTGGGAGAAGGCCCTGGAGCGCGCCCAACTTGGCGTCTGGGACTGGGACCTTCGGACAGGCGAGTGTTTCTATTCCGCCACCTGGGCGCGGATGCTGGGCTATGACGAAAGCGAGCTCGCCAACAGCAGCGACCTCTGGCTGCGGCTTACCCATCCCGACGATCGCGAGCAGGCGCTGGCCAGCGGCGACCGTCACATCGCCGGCCTGACCGACACCATCGAGACCGAGCTCAGGCTCCGGCACAAGCAAGGCCACTGGGTCTGGGTGCTCGACCGCGGCGGCATCGTCGAACGCGACGGCGACGGCCAGCCGATCCGGCTGATGGGCGTGCAGACCGATATTTCGAAACAGAAGGCGGCAGAGGCCGCGCTGGAACAGGTCAACATCCGCTTCCGCCTGGCGCTCGCGGCCAGCGGCACCGGCATCTGGCACTACGACATCGCCAGCAACAAAAGCTATTGGGATTCCCGCACCAGGGAAATATTCGGCCTTGTCGCCGTTACCGACGAGGTGACGGCAGACCTATGGCACAGCTACCTGCATCCCGACGACAAGCAGGCGGCCGAACGCGCCCACAGGGCGCCGCTGGAAACCGACGGCGTCATTGCCGCGCAATACCGCATCATCAGGCGCGACGGCGAGATCCGTCATGTCGAATCGCTGGTGCGTTTCGTCGCCGCCGCTGGTGCCGCCGGCCAGATCCTCGGCACGGTGCGCGACATCACCGAGGACAAGCTGCGCGAACAGGAACTGGCCTATGCCGCCCGCCACGACGCGCTGACCGGCCTGTGGAACCGCGCCGCCTTCGACAGGCTGCTTGGAGAGCATATCGCGGCGGGAGCGCCGCTGGCGGTGTTCTATGTCGATCTTGATTACTTCAAGGCGCTCAACGACTTCGCCGGGCATGCCGCCGGCGACCTGGCGCTGAAGAGCGTCGCGGGGGGCATACGCGGCTGCCTGCCGCCGTCGGCGCATGCGGCGCGCCTGGGCGGTGACGAGTTCGCGCTGCTGGTGCCGCATTGCGACGCGGTGCAGGCCGAGCGGATCGCCGGCGCCGTGCTTGGGGCGGTGCGCGAGGCCGATCTCGGCCCGGCCGCGTCATCGCGCCGACTGGCGGCCTCGATCGGCATCGCCTTCATCGATGACGCCACGACCACCGTGGCCGATGCGCTGGCTTGCGCCGACGACGCCTGCTACGCGGCCAAGGCGGCGGGGCGCAACCGCTTCGCGGTGTTTTCGGCCGCGGCGCGATCTGGGGCCGCCGGCCTCAATGCGGCGCGCATCGCAGCCGACACCGTCGATGCCATGGACGACGGGCGGCTGAAACTGTTCGGCCAGGAAATCCATCTCCTGGGAAAGCCATGGCAAGAGTGCCGGCACGTCGAAGTGCTGGCGAGGCTCGCCGCGCGCAACGGGCGGCTGGTGCCGCCGAGCGAATTCATCCCGGTGGCCGAGCGTTTCGGCATCGCCTCGAAACTCGACCGCTGGATCATTCGCACGGCGCTTTTGTGGCACGGACCGGCGCTGCGTGCCGGGGCGCTGACGCTGGGCTTCAACCTGTCGGCTCAGACATTGAGCGATCCGGGGCTGTGGGATTTCGTCGACAACACCATCGAGGAAACCGGTGCGCCGCATTCCGGCATCGGATTCGAGATCACCGAAACCGCGGCCGTCACCAATTTCGATGCCGCGGAGGACTTCGTGCGCAAGGCGCGTGAGCGACGCTGCCGGGTCAGCCTCGACGATTTCGGCGCCGGCATGAGCTCGTTCGAGTATCTCAGGCGCTTTCCCGTCGATGCGATCAAGATCGACGGCTCGTTCATCGAACATATCACCGACAGCCGCTTCGACCGCGAGATCGTGCTGGCGATGACCGGCATTGCCAGGAGCCTCGACTTCGCCGTGGTGGGCGAAAAAATCGAACGGCACGATACGCTGGCCATGCTCCAGGACATGGGGGTCGCCTACGGTCAGGGCTTCTTTCTGCATCGTCCCGAGCCGCTGGAGGCGATCGTTTCGCGCGCGACGGCCGGAACGCCCGACAGGCGGCGCGCCTGAAGCGGGCAAGCCGCCCGCCAGAATCGCCGAGCCACTCCAACACTCCATTAGGCAATCCCGAAGAGCTGTATTAGGCAATCCCGAAGAGCTGTTAAGCACGGCCCCTGGAACGGCTCCGGGCGGTCGGCCGGGCGTGGCGGGACGATCACTGGCGGTCGGCGAACCGTGCCGATCGCGGAAACTCCAACACCTCTGCCTCCGATCGCCTGTGCTGCGCCTCCGCGACCGCTTCGATCAGCAGGTCGAGGGCTTCGCATGCCGAGCGGCTTGTCTCGTCGTCGCCGCGCAAATAGTGATAGGCGCGTTCGAGATGCACCCGGGCGGCTGAAAAATCGCTGGTCAATGATCCCTCCATTACCTCGCCCTAATATACCTTGGCCGGTCCGGCGGAACGCAGGGTAAATATCCACAGGCGGATTTTATTCAAATGCCGGGGGATTCCGGCAAGAAGGGCGAGGCGGTGGCTGTCAGGAGAGACAACGCCCAACCCCTTTGCCATGCCTTGCCACGCGGCTAGAATGCTACTCCCTTGTCCGAGGATGGCAGCCATGATCGTCCAGGCCTGCATCAATGGCGCGCGACCGCGCGATTTTCATCCGAAATTGCCGCTGACGGCGCAGGCGATGGCGAGCGATGCGGCCGCCTGCGTCGTCGCGGGCGCAGCCGAGCTGCACATCCATCCGCGTGGCGCGGACGGGCGCGAGAGCCTGGCCGCCGTCGACGCGACCGTGCTGGCGGTGCGTCGGGCCTGTCCCGGCACGCTGATCGGCGTGTCGACAGGCGCCTGGATCGAGAATGACGTCGAGCGCACCCGCGCGGCGATCGCCGGCTGGCGCGAACTGCCAGATTATGCCTCGGTCAATCTTTCGGAGGCCGACGCGCCCGGCGTGATGGAGCTTTTGCGCCAGCGCGGCGTCGGCATCGAGGCCGGCCTTGCCACAACGGAAGATGCCGAGCGGTTCGTCAGTCTTGCCGATCACGACCGGGTGCTGCGCATCCTGATCGAGATCGACATACAGGAATTGCCCGCCGCACTCGCCGAGGCGCACGGCATCGTCGCCGCGCTGGACCGCGCCGGGGTGCGGCGGCCGATCCTGCTGCACGGCGCCGACGCCACGGTCTGGCCGTTCGTGGAGCTGGCGCGTCGAAGGCGCTGGTCGACGCGAGTCGGACTGGAAGACGGCAGGACGCTTCCCGATGGAAAGGTGGCGCTGGACAATGCGGAGATCGTCGCGGCGACGGCGGCGCAGCCGGTGCGACAAGCCGACCCGACCTGCTCCGCCATAAATCGTTCTCACTCGAGGCGCAGCTAAATAAAGGCAAATTCGGCCTGGCGCGGGGAGCCTTGTGCAACTGCCGCGGAGTTCCTGCATGTCACTGTCCGGTACCACAACTCGCTACGGAAGCCTTGCCCAGGCATTCCACTGGTTGACGGCACTGCTCGTGCTCATCGCCTTCCTGGTCTCGGCAGGCGGCCCTCCTACGCGCGTTTATTCAGCGCCCAGGGCCTCGATGCTGCTGCTTCATGAATCGCTCGGCTTCGCGGTTTTCTGGCTGCTGGTGATCCGCCTGGCCTGGCGGCTGTTCGATCGCATTCCCGATGCTCCGTCCATGCCCGCCTGGATGTATGTCGGGTCGAAGGCGGTACATTGGGCGCTCTACGCGTTGATGTTCGCTGTGCCGGTGACCGCCATGCTCGGCGCATGGTTTGGCGGCCATCCGGTCACGGTGTACGGCTTCGGTCCGATCGGTCCGCTTTTCGCCCCATGGGACGTCGGCGCTTCGCTGGCGGAAATCCACGGCACGCTTGGCGACATCCTCATGTGGCTGGCCGGCCTGCACGCCGCGGCGGCCGTCTTCCACCACGTTCTTCTGCGAGATCGCGTGCTCAGCCAGATGCTGCCCGGCTTGGCTGCTCCAGAATGATCCGGATCGCCTGATCCACCACGGGATGCAGGCCGCTGGCCTGGAAGGACAGGCGGTTGCCGGAGCCGACATTGCTGGTCATGGCGATGGTAAGACCGGTCGCCGGATCATGCAGCATGACCGCGACATAGCCCGGAATGCTGCCCTGATGGCCGTAGAAGGCGCGGTCGGCATAGGCGCTCTGGAACATGCCGGCGCCGGTCTCGCGCATGCGGGTGCCCGGGAAGCTCGCCGGCACGCGGCGTTCGAACATCTCGGCGAAGAAAGGCGGCGACAAGAGCTTGCCGGAGAACAGGCTGCGCATGAAGCTCACCATGTCGGACGGCGTCGACACCATGTCGCCGCAGCCATAGGCGGCGCCGAATGGGAAGGAATCGGAAGAATCCTGCAATTCGTCGGAGTAGGGCAGCACGCCGTCCATGCGCCACATCTCGCCGCCGGAAGCGATGTCTGTCGGTGCGCCCGGCGCCAGCGGCGGCCGGTGGTAGTAGCCGCGCACCATCGACCTTTCCGGGAATGCTTCGGTGGCTGGCGACCAGGTGTTTTCCAGGGCGAGCGGCCGCAGGACCGCGCTTCTGACATAGGCGCCGAGCGACTGGCCGGTGACGGCCTCGATCACCATGCCGGCCAACACATAGCCGGTGTTGTTGTAGACAGCGGGTCCGCCCGGTGCTTTCTGTTTGTCGGAGGCGAAGGCGATGTCGACCAGCTGCTGCGGCGTCCATTGCCGGCCCGGATCCATCGGTATGTAATATTCGAATTCCGGCAGGCCGCTGCGATGGTTGATCAGCTGGCGCACCGAAATATTCCCTGCGCCCGGCAGATCCGGGAACCAGGAGGAGATCGGCGCGCCGAGCTCGAGCTTGCCGGTCTCGGCGAGCTTGACCAGGGCCGCGGCGACGAAGGTCTTGGTGCAGCTGCCGATCTTGAACAGCTGGTCCGGTGTGACCGATATGCCATGAGCGCGGTCGGCAAGTCCGGCGGTGAGGGCGGTCGGCGCGCTGCCCGTCGAATAGGCCAGCGAGGCACCCACCGCGCCATCGGCGAGGTAGCTGTTGAGCAGGGAGGTCAGGTCTTTCGGCATTGATATCGCTTTCTTTTTTCCTTCTCCCCCTGTGGGAGAAGGTGGCCTCGCGAAGCGAGGTCGGATGAGGGGTGCTCCAGGGAATACCAACGTCTCATTCCGCTGGAACACCCCTCAACCGTCTCGGCGCTGCGCGCCGATCCACCTTCCCCCACAAGGGGGTAAGGACAGGGAGCGCCTGCCCTCACTCAGCCACATCGACCGCGGCGAAATTCTGCCGGCCGAAGGGGTCGAGGATGTAGTTGAGCACGCTCTTGCGGATCGGGATCGCCACCAGCGAATGGGCGATCGGCGCCACCGGCACCTCGGCCTTCAGGATTGCCTGCGCCTTCGCGTAGATCGCGGCGCGTTCTTTCGGGTCGGCGGCGACGCGGCCTTCATCCAGCAGCTTCTCGAAATCCTTGTCGCACCAGCGCGAGCGGTTCGAGCCACCCTTCACGCCGTCGCAGGACAGGAGATAGCTCAGCATGTTGTCGGGATCGCCATTGTCGCTGCTGCCGCCGAGCAGGAAAGCGTCCTGCTCGCCCGCTGCGGTGCGCTTGAGATATTCGCCCCATTCGAAGCTGACGATCTCGGACTGCACGCCGACCTTCGCCCAGTCGGCCTGGATCATCTCGGCCATGCGCTTGGCGTTGGGGTTGTAGGGGCGCGACACCGGCATCGCCCACAGGCTGATCTTGAGACCGCTTTCGTGGCCTGCTTCCTTCAGCAGTTTCTTCGCGCCGTCGGGATCGTAGTCGATGCCGGCATCGGTAACGGCGCCGAGCTGCGCCGGCGGCACGACGCTGCCGGCAACGGTGCCGGCGCCGGCATAGACGGCATCGACGATTGCCTTGCGATCGACGGCCTTGGCAAGCGCGGTGCGCACGCGGACATCGCCCAGCGGCTGATGTTCGACGTTGAAGCCGAGGATGCCGATATTCTGGCCCTTGAGGTCGAGGACCGTAATGTCTGGATCGGCGCGCAATTCGGCGACGGCACTGGGCGGAGGCGGGGCCGCCACCTGGCATTCATTGGCCTTGAGGCGCTCGACGCGGGTGGTCGGCTCGGGCGTGACGGCGAAGACCAGCGTGTCGATCTTCGGCGCGCCGCGCCAGTAATCCTTGTTGGCGGCATAGCGCACCTGGCTGTCGGGCACATAGGCCTCGAGCATGAACGGGCCGGTCCCGACCGGCTGGCTGTCGATCAGCTCCGGCGTGCCGGCGGCCACCATCTTTTCGGTCTGCTCCAGCGACAAGATCGAGAGGTAGTCGAGCGCCAGCCCGGCCAGGAAGGTGACGTTGGGGGCCGTCAGCGTGAAGCGCACGGTGTAATCGTCGACCTTGTCTATTTTGTCGATCAGCGTGCCCATGCCCAGCGCGTTGAAGTATTCGTAAGAGCCGCCGCCGAGCTTGTGGTAGGGATTGTTGGCGTCGCGCTGGCGGTTGAACGTGTAAAGGACGTCGTCCGCGTTGAACTCGCGCGTCGGCGTGAAATGCTCGTTCGACTGGAATTTCACGCCTTGGCGCAGGTGGAATGTGTAGGTCTTGCCGTCCGGCGAGACATCCCAGCTCTCGGCCAGCGCCGGTCCGACTTCGGTCGTGCCCGGCTTGAACTCCACCAGCCGGTTGAAGATCGTCTTGGCGGCGGCATCCATGGTGGAGTCGGCGATGCCGATCGCCGGGTTGAAGGTCTCGGGATTGGCCTCCGAGCAATAGACGAGCGTCTTGGCATGAGCCTGCCCGCCGAGAAGGACGGACGAGGCCAGAAGGGTCGAGCCAAGCACTGTGCGCAGAACGGTGGATTTCATCGCAAACGCTCCTGATGACACTTTTTCTGGTTGAGGGAAGGGCATGAAATTCATGGCTTCGCCGCCGGGGCCAGGAAGCGGTCGGGCGCCAGCCCCGCGGCGGTGACGCCAAGCGCGGTGACATCGTCGGGCAAGGGTTGGCCGCGCATCAGCGCCGAGCCGAGCCGCGCCAATGTCAGCGACACCTGGAAACCATAGCCGCCCTGGCCGCCGAGCCAGAAGAGGCCGGGCAGGCGCGGGTCGAAGCCGGCGACCGGCGTGCGGTCGGGCGCGAAGGTGCGCAGGCCGGCCCAGGGCGTCGACGGGCGGCCTATGCGCATGGACGTTGCCTGCTCGATCCGGTCGACGGCGATGGCGACGTCGATGTCTTCCGGCCAGGCGTCGCAAGGCTCGGAATCGGTTTCGTCGGCCAGCGAGCCGATCAGCCTGCCCGCGTCTGGCTTGAAGTAGAATTGTTCGTGCAGATCGACCACCAGCGGCCAGCCGGCAATGTCGGCGCCCGCGGGCGGGTCGAACAGGAAGGCGGTGCGCCGCTTGGGCTGGAAGCCGAGGCCGGTGAGCCCCGCCAGGCCGGCCACGACATCGACCCAGGCGCCGGCGGCGTTGACGACGATGTCGGCGGGATAGGCGCCGGCACTGGTGGCGACGCGCAAGCCATTGCCGGCGGGCGCGATCTCGCGCACCTCTTCGCCCGTGCGCATGATGCCGCCCCTGGCCTTCAGTGCCGAAGCGCAGGCCGCAAGCATCTTGCCGGTATCGACGTCCACCGCACCCGGTTCATGGACACCGCCGCATGTGGTTTGCGGATCGATGACGGGAACCAGCGCATGCAGCTCAGCGGCGGAGAGGCGGCGTACGCTCGGCACCATGGCCTGCAATTCGCCGGCCAGCCGGTCGACGGCCGCGCCGTCATCGGCGCGGCCGACATGCAGCGCGCCACGTTGATGCGCGACGAAGCCGCCGTCGAAGATCGCCCGGCGGCTCGCCAGCGTCAGCGCGCGCACCAGGCGGTTGCCATAAGTCTCGGTGAACAGGGCGGCCGAGCGGCCGCTGGCATGATAGCCCGGCTGGCTCTCGCGCTCGATCAGGGTGACGTCGGCCCAGTCCGCCACCTCGGCGGCAAGCGAGAGGCCGGCAATGCCGCCGCCGATGACGACGATTTTCGGGAGTGAATTCGACTGCATCGTTCAGTCGTAAAAATAATTTCTTATCCAGTCAATATTTAGCGTATAAGAAAATTGTGGGCGTTGTTGATGACGGCGGGAAGTTCAATTACGTAGGATGGAGCGGCGCGATCCCGCGGCATGGAGCTGATATGTCGGAGCAACCGAAGCTGGGTGATTGCCTGCGCGGCTTGAGGAAGACGCATGGCTGGACCTTGCAGGAGGTGAGCAGGCTCACCGGGGTCGCGGTGTCGACGCTGTCCAAGGTCGAGAACGACCAGATGTCGCTGAGCTACGACAAGCTGCTGCAGATCTGCGAAGGGCTCGGCATCCATGTAACGGAACTGCTCAGCGGTGACCGCAAGCAGCCGGCGGCGCGCACCCGCCGCTCCGTTACCTCACCGTCCAACACACTGCGCCAGCTGACCCGCAATTACGACTACCGGTACCTGGCCACCGACCTGGTGCGCAAGCGCATGGTGCCGATCCACGCCTATGCGCGCGCCCGCACGCCCGAGGAGTTCGGGCCGCTGACGAAACATGCCGGCGAGGAATTTTTGATCGTGCTCAAGGGCGAGATCGAACTGCACACCGACCAGTACGCGCCGGTGCGGCTGAAACAGGGCGAGAGCGTCTATATCGATTCCACCATGGGCCACGCCTACCTCTCGGTGGGCGAGGGCGACGCCGAAATGCTGTGCGTCTGCTCCGGCGACGAGCCCGACATGGAAGGCACGCTGCTCAGCGTGCTGGAGACGGTGGAAGGCTAGGGCGGTTGGCGCGTCGCATTTTTCTGCAGGTCGGTTCAGCCTTTCTGGTTCGAAGCGGCCGACGAAACCGGCTATATGACCGCTGAGACCGAAATTCCCGCCAACCCGAGAAGGAAAACCCAATGAGTTCAGAAAAAGTGGCTGTCATCGTGGCCGGCGGCAGCGGCATGGGGGCTGCGGCGGCGAAGCGGCTGGCGGCGGACGGGTTCAAGGTCGCCATCCTGTCTTCATCCGGCAAGGGCGAGGCACTGGCCAAGGAACTGGGCGGCATCGGCGTCACCGGCTCCAACCAGTCAAACGAGGACTTGCAGCGCCTCGCGGACTTGACGCTGGAGCGCTATGGCCGCGTCGACGTGCTGGTCAACAGCGGCGGCCACGGGCCGCGCGCGCCGATCCTGGAGATCACGGACGAACAGTGGCACGCCGGCATGGACGTCTACCTGCTCAACGTCATCCGGCCGGTGCGCATCGTGGCGCCGCAGATGGTCAAGCAGAAGGCCGGCGCCATCATCAACATCTCGACCGCCTGGGTGGTGGAGCCGAGCCCGATGTTCCCGACCTCGGCCGTGTTCCGCGCCGGCCTTGCCGCCTACACCAAGATCTTCGCCAATACTTATGCAGCGGACAATGTGCGCATGAACAATGTGCTGCCCGGCTGGATCGACAGCCTGCCGGCGACGGAAGAACGCCGCGACTCCGTGCCGATGCAGCGCTACGGCACGTCGGAAGAGATCGCCGCGACCATCGCCTTCCTGGCTTCGGACGGCGCCGGCTACATCACCGGCCAGAACATCCGCGTCGACGGCGGGATCATTCGCGCTATTTGAGGCGGGTCCGGGAGGGGAGGCCTGTCCGACGCGCGCCGCGGGGGGGGCCGGCATCCCGCCTGGCGCGACGACATCTCGCACCAAGGAGGAAAAATGCGGCTTCTGATACTTGGCACCGGCTGGATGGCGCAGGAACATGCACGGCAATTCAGCGCCATCGATGGCGTCGACATTGTCGGGGCCGTCGACCTCGATCCGGCGCGCGTCGGCGAATTCGCCGACGGCTTCAACATTCCCAACCGCTTCACCGCGCTGGACGAGGCGCTCAAATGGGGCGCTTTCGACGCCGTGGCCAATGTCACGCCGGACCGCATCCACCACCCGACCACCATGCAGCTGATCGCGGCCGGCAAGCCGGTGCTGTGCGAGAAGCCGCTGGCCGAGAATTTCGGCAAGGCGATCGAGATGGCCGAGGCCGCCGAGAAAGCCGGCATCGTCAACATGGTGAACCTCACCTACCGCAATGTCGCTGCGCTGCAGAAAGCCCGCCGGATGGTGCAGGCCGGCGAGATCGGCACGGTCCGGCATGTCGAGGCGTCCTATCTGCAGAGCTGGCTGGTGTCGAAATTCTGGGGCGACTGGCGCAGCGACCCGAAATGGCTCTGGCGGCTGTCGCGCGGCCACGGCTCCAACGGCGTGCTTGGCGATGTCGGCATCCACATCCTCGATTTCGCCAGCTATGGCGCGGCCCTCGGCATCGATCATGTGTTCTGCCGGCTGCGTTCCTTCGACAAGGCGCCGGGCAACCGCATCGGCGACTACGGGCTCGACGCCAATGACAGTTTCGCCATGACGGTGGATTTCTCCAACGGCGCCTTCGGCGTGGTGCATGCCAGCCGCTGGGCGACCGGCCATCTCAACGAATTGCGCCTGCGCATCTATGGCGATCGAGGCGGTCTCGAAGTGGTGCACAATCTCGACGGCTCGTCGCTCAAGGCTTGCCTCGGCGAAAATGTCGACGACGGGATATGGGAAGAGCTCGACGCCGGCACGGTGGCCACCAACTACCAGCGTTTCGCCGACGCGGTGCGGACCGGCGTGCAGGCCGAACCGTCCTTCCGCCACGCCGCCGAACTGCAGAAGGTGCTGGATCTGGCCGTGGTGTCGGACGAGAAGCGGGCGGAGCTCGCGGCGAGCGCGCAGACGCGGTGAGGGTGGCGCCTTCCTCTCAGGGACCGGTCACGAGGCCAAAAACCAGTTTTTGCAAATTGCCGCCATTGCCGAATTCGACGCGGTCGAAATCGCGGCTTGCCCGCCGCTGCGCCTGCGACAATTCGGAGAGGCGCCTGGTCATCTCGGTCCGGATCTTGGCGCATTTGGGATCGTCGGCAACGCTGAGGCCGACGGTCGCCGCCTCGATCTTGCGCACCATGGCGATGATATCGGCGCCATGCACTTTCTCATGGGCGGCGACGCCGGCGATGAAGCTGTCCCAGCTCTTCTGCACGGCCGACGGCAGGGAGCCTGACGGCTTCGGCAAGGCATAGGTGATGATCAGCTTCGGCCTGGCCGATGCCAGGACGCAATCGCCGCCCTTGTTCTGGTAGTCCCTGGTCCAGGTCAGCTTGAAATTGGTGTAGGCGATGGTGCGCGTTTTGGCGCCGCGGATCAGCGGTCCGTTCTCGCCGATCGACCGGTAGAGCTCCTGTCCGGTCCGGCCTGAAATGGCGTAGGGCTCGACCGTCTCGACGGGCTTCCATTGTGCACGGGCGGCAAGCGGCAAGGCGAGCACCGCGACCAGCGACAGGCACAGACGAACACACGCTCTCAACACCGCTCTCCGCGAAACCAGGACCGGCGCCGACGCCAATGCCATCTTGTGGCTTTTCCTATATGCTGCCGGCGGGTGCTGCAAATGTGTTGGAGGGAGGCGCTGGCGCCGTGCGGCAAGACCAGGATGGGTATGGGGTTGAAGAAGTTCCCTCGGTTCGTCATCCTAGGGCGGAGCAAGGAGCGAAGCGACGCGGCGCAGACCCTAGGATCCATGCCGTGACACCTGCCGAAGAATGCAGCGAATCAGGATGTTCTCCCAACGCATGGACCGATAGCCCCGACACATGACCGGCTATGTCTACATGACCGCCAGCCAGAAGGGCGGCACCATTTACATCGGCGTCACAAACGATCTCGGTCGTCGTATGCCAGAACACAAGTCGGGCCAGGGTTCGCGCTTCACCAGCCAATATGGCGTGCAGCGACTGGTCTGGTACGAGGAGTATTTTGATATCACGGACGCCATCCAGCGCGAGAAATCGCTCAAGCGCTGGCGGCGGCAATGGAAGGTCGAACTGATCGAAAAGGCCAATCCTGAATGGTTCGAGCTGTTTCGTGGAACAGGATGGTAGCCATTGGCCACTTCGTCCTCGGGTTTGACTCGGGGCATGTCGCGGGGCTCGGTGATCGAAATTCCGCACGGTAGCGGCGCTCCCATGACACGGCATGGATCCCAGGGTCTCCGCGACGGAGCTTCGCTCCTGCTTCGCCCTAGGATGACGAAGATAGGGTGGGGCTTCCAAACCAACGGCCTTGCCGGCGCCGGCGCGTCGCCGTAAGTCGTGCTCATGATCACCTTCCGCAAGGCCCTGGCCTCCGACCTGCCTGCCCTCGTGGCCATGCTGGCGGACGATCCGCTTGGCGCGGCCAGAGAGGATGCCTCGCTGCCGCTGGCGCAGGGCTATGTCGATGCCTTCAACGCCATCGATGCCGACCCCAACCAGTTGCTGGCGGTGGCGGTCGATGGCGCCGACGTGGTCGGCACCTTGCAGATCAGCTTCCTTGCCGGGCTGTCGCGGAAGGGCGCCTGGCGCGGTCAGATCGAGGCGGTGCGGGTCGCCGGGCACCGCCGTTCCGAAGGCATAGGCAGGCTGATGATCGAATGGGCTGTTGATCAATGCCGGGCGCGCGGTTGCGGCCTCGTCCAGCTCACCACCGACAAGACCAGAGCGGACGCGCACCGCTTCTATGAAAGCCTCGGCTTCACCGGCACCCATCTCGGCTACAAGAAGACCTTGTAGCGCAGGCGGGGCCGTCGCTTTCCGCTAAGGCGGGCGGCTGGCGCATGCGGGAAGGCTAGCAGGCCCTATTCAATTTGCGGCGAGACCAGATATAGGTCAGCTAAGTTGACCTATATTCGATGCGTCCGGGGAGGCGTGCTTGACCCTTATGAACCTGTTGGCGTCGCGCTCGTCGCGCATGAAGGCCTCGGAAATCCGCGAGCTGCTGAAGCTGCTCGACCAGCCGGACATCATCTCCTTCGCAGGCGGCATTCCCGATCCGGCGCTGTTTCCGGCCGAGGCGATCCGCGACGCCTATGCCGACGTGCTCGGCGGCGGCGAGGCGGGGGCCGCGCTTCAGTACCAGGTGAGCGAGGGCTATCTGCCGCTGCGGCGATGGATCGCCGGGCAGATGGGCAAGCTCGGCGTCGCCTGCGAGGAAGCCAACATCTTCATCACTTCGGGCTCGCAGCAGGCGCTCGATTATATCGGCAAGCTGCTGCTGTCGCCCGGCGACACCGCACTGGTGACGTGGCCGACCTATCTCGGCGCGCTGCAAGCCTTCAACGCCTATGAACCGCGCTACGACCGGCTGCGGCCGGAAGGCGGTAACATGACGCCGGATGCCTATCGCGCGGCGGCGGCGGCGAATGGCGGCCGGGTCAAGTTCGCCTATCTGGTGCCGGATTTCGCCAACCCGACCGGCAACACGCTGGACAGGCAGCAGCGCGCGGCGGTGCTCGACCTTGCCGGCGAGCTCGACATCGCAATCGTCGAGGACGCCGCCTACCGGGCGCTGCGCTATGATGGCGAAAGCGTGCCGCCGATCCTGGCGCTGGACTGCGCCCGATCCGGCGGCATCGACAAGGCGCGCACGCTCTATTGCGGCTCGTTCTCGAAGATCCTGTCGCCGGGCATGCGCGTCGGCTGGGTCTGCGCGCCGCGTCACGTGGTGGAGAAGCTGGTGCTGATGAAGCAGGCTTCCGACCTGCACAGCCCGTCGATCAACCAGATGGTGATGCACCGCGTCGCCGAAACCATTTTCGATGATCAGGTCGAAAAGCTGATCGGCGCCTATCGCGAGCGCCGCGACGGCCTGTTTGCGGCGCTTGAAGCCAACATGCCGAAGGGTGTGACCTGGAGCCGCCCGGAAGGCGGCATGTTCGTCTGGGTAACGCTGCCGGAAGGCGCCGACGCCACCGCGCTCCTGGCGCGCTCGGTGAAGGAAGCACGTGTCGCCTTCGTGCCCGGCAATGCCTTTTATGCGGACGGCACCGGGCGCAACACGCTGCGGCTGTCCTTCACGCTCGCCGACCAGCGCGCGGTGAGCGAGGGCATCCCGCGGCTGGCGGCGCTGCTCAAGGCTTAAGGCGCCGGCCAAACGACGGCGCATCGCCCCAGCGGCGAACAAACCCGGGTTGCCCTGACTTGTTGCTGGTGCAAAATAGCCTTGTGTCCACGAACGCGGGTTCATGCGCCATGACCGACCTTTCCGGTATCTACCGCGACTACATTGCCTGCCTCAACCGGCAGGACTGGCCGAACCTCGGGCAGTTCGTCGACGATGACGTGTCCCACAATGGCAGGCGGATCGGTCTCTCCGGCTACCGTGCGATGCTGGAGAAGGATTTCGACGACATTCCGGATCTTCGTTTCGATATCCGGCTGCTGGTCTGCGATCCGCCTCATGTCGCGAGCCGCCTGATGTTCGACTGCACGCCCAGGGGAAATTTCCTCGGGCTTGCCGTAGACGGCCGGAAAGTGTCCTTCGCCGAGAACGTCTTCTATGAATTTCGCGGCGCGAAGATCCGGCTCGTGTGGTCCATCATCGACAAGGCCGCCATCGAAGCCCAGCTTTGAACCACGAACCTCTCCTGGCGTGCTCGGTGAAGGAAGCGCGTGTCGCCTTCGTGCCCGGCAGCGCCTTCTTCGCCGATGGCACCGGGCGCAACACGCTGCGGCTGTCCTTCACCTTGGCCGACCGCCGCGCTGTGACCGAGGGCATTCCCAGATTGGCCAAGCTGCTGAGGAACTAGCAACCGACCGGATTCCTGGCCCCGGGGCGTCAGGCCGGCTTGTCGGCAGCCCTTGTGCGCCTGGCAAGGCGTGCGGTAAATGCGGGCGTGCCTTTGCCGGTCGAATGAGGATGTCATGGTCTCCGCAACGCCCAGAGTGACGCTGCTTCTCGGCAGCGCGCCCGATGTCGTGCGCTGCGCCGCCTGGCCGAAGGAGACCTTCGCCAGCATCGTCGCCATCAACAATGCCTGGCGCGTGCGCCCCGACTGGGACGTGCTGGTGCATGCCGGCGATTTCCCGTCCGACCGGATGCCGCCTCTGGAACCGCTGCGGCAGGCCGAGATCTTCAGCGCCGCGCATTACGTGCCGGCCCAGAATACTTTCGGCGGCTTCGT
The DNA here is from genome assembly GCF_006442375.1 of Mesorhizobium sp. B2-2-4. Lineage (NCBI taxonomy): Bacteria > Pseudomonadati > Pseudomonadota > Alphaproteobacteria > Hyphomicrobiales > Phyllobacteriaceae > Mesorhizobium > Mesorhizobium sp. B2-2-4. The sequence continues at coordinate 398,870 of NZ_VFWB01000005.1, forward strand.
CTATGCCGGCGCCACCATGTCGCTGACGGCGGCCTATTGGGCCGTCCACAGCCAGAGGCCGGACGTGCTCGCCTTCCTCGGCTGCGACATGATCTACGACACGGCCGGCGACACCCATTTCTACGGCATCGGCCGCGCCGACCCGCTGCGCGACGATGTCACGCTGCAGAGCCTCGAGGCCAAATCCGCCCGCCTGCTCATTCATGCGCTGCGACGCGGCACGCTCTGCATCAACCTGTCGGACCTGCCGCAAAGCCGCCTGGTCTTCCCAAGGCTGTCCTTCGAGGAATTGCGGTTACTGTCCCCCGAGCGCCTCGCCGGCATGAAGATGGATGCGCGTGCGGGCATCCATCACCATAGGGTCGAAGTGGCCGAGCAAATCGAGCGCGAGCTCGGCTATTTCTACGAGGATGGCATGTACTGGAACCATCTCGACGAAATCGACCGCGCGCAGCTAGCCGACATCGACCGGCTCTGGATCTCGGCGATCGGTCCGCCTGCGGCTGAGCCGACCGAAGAATGCAGCGCGGCGGAATAGCGCCGTCGGCAGCCCATGTCGGGAGGATCGACGGTTCCAGCAGCCCCCACCAGCAGTTTCGCGCCAAATTGCCTAATTTCGGGCCGCTTTTCGGCTAAACTTGTCGGCATCTTGGCTGGAAGTGGAGGAAGCCATGAGCTTGCGCCTCGGTTTCGCCGTGCTGGTGCTGTTCGGCCTCGCCAATCAGGCGGCGGCTTTCGAGATTTCAAGCCCGTCGGTTTCCAACGGCAAATGGGCCGAAAAATATCTCGGCGACAAGGCCGGCGGCTGCAGCGGGCAAAGCGTATCGATCGCCTTGAGATGGAAGGACCCGCCGGCAGGCACCAAGAGCTACGCGCTCACCATGTTCGACCCCGACGCCGGCGGCGGCAAGGGTTTCTGGCACTGGCTGGCCTGGAACATCCCGGCAAGCGCGAAGGGCCTGGCCGAAGGGGCGGGCTCGAAGCGCGGCAAAGGCTTGCCCAAGGGTACGGTGCTCGGCAAGGGCGGCATCGGCCGTGCAGGTTATTTCGGGCCATGCCCGCCGCCCGGCAGCGGCACGCATCACTATGTCTTCACGCTCTATGCGCTCGGCGCGCCGAAGCTGCGCGCGCCGGAGAATCCCTCTCCGGAAATGGTGGCAGTGGCCGCGAAGAGCCAGGCGCTCGGCGAGACTAGCGTGACGTACACCTATGGGCGGTAAGCATGACCGGTTCAGGCAGTCGCCCGGGCCACCAGCGCATTGACGACGCTGTTGGCAAACACGTTCCAAGAGATCGTTTGAATTCCGTTCCGGTGGCCATCTGGCGGCTTTGCGCGCGGCCTCGGCCGGCGCGTCAGCGCGTCCAGAAATCGCGATGCGGCGCGATCAGCTCGTCCTCGATCTCGGGGAAGGGGCCAAAGACCTCGATCTTCTTCTGGCCCGAGGCGAGCACTGTGCGCGAGGGCAGGCTCATCGTCGGATTCTCGGCGTGATCGCCGGTGAGCGCCAGGAGCTTCGTCTCCTCGAAGCCGTAGACCAGGCGGCCGATATTGGCCCAGTAGAGTGTTCCGGCGCACATCGCACAGGGTTCGCCGGTCGAGACCAGCGTGCAGGACCAGAGGAAATCCGGCTCGTAGGCAGCCGCGGCGCGCCGGGCAAGCTCCGTCTCGGCATGGCGCACCGTGTCGAGATTTCCCTGGCGCATAAGCACGCGATCGTCCGGCCCGACCAGCACACAGCCGAACGGATGATGGCCGTGCACGGCCGCCTCGCGAGCGACGGCGTCGGCAGCACGCAGGTGGGCGAGCATCTGGTCGCGGGTCATTGCGCAATCCTAACACGACGGGCGAGGAGAGAAACCGACACCCGGCGACCGGCTTCGTAGGGCTGAGAGTGCGCCGATCGGCGGGCATTGGCAAGCTTCGCGCGGCGGGCAAAACCCGAGCGCGGGCCATCGCCTGATCAGGCGAATGAGGTTTGAAGCACTGTTCCCCGCTCTCGTATCCCTGTATACGAAATTGAAATAATCTGTTTGAGGAATTGATGAGCCCACCGCCTGGAACCGTGCCGTTTTTCAGCCAGTGGGAGACGCCCGACATGACCTTGGCCGTGCTTGCCGATGGCGCCGACGTGGCGCTGCGGCGCGATCCGCTGTGGGAGAATTCGGGTGCGCGCACACTCGACGAATACGCGCTCTGGGCCGCCAATGTCTGCGGCATGGCGTGCCTCAAGATGATCCTGGCGGCGCGCGGCCAGATCGTGCCGACCATCGAACTGGCCAGGCGCTGCACCGGATATGGCGGTTATGTCGTCACCGAACGATCGATCAAGGGCCTGATCTACGCCCCGTTCGTCAGCTTCGTGAAGGCGGAATTCGGCCTGGAGGCAGAGGTGATCACCAATATCGCGACAGCCGACATTCCGGCGATCCTCGGGCAGTCGCGCTTCTTCATCGCCTCGGTCAGCAGTTCGATCCGCTGGCCCGAGTGCGAGCCCCCCTCCAAGGGCGGCCATCTGGTGCTGGTCATGTCGGCATCGGATGAGGGTCTTCGCTTTCACAATCCGTCCGGCCATACCGGCGCCACACAGGCGAACGCAGTGTTGGCGGCCGCCGATTTCGATCGCTTCTTTGCCAATCGCGGCATTGCCATCAGCATTTGATCTTGTGGGATTTCGATGAAGGACAAGGCTTTTCAATGAAGAACAAGATTAGGGTCGCCGTCCTCTATGGCGGACGTTCGGCCGAGCATGACGTGTCGCGCCTTTCGGCCGCCAATGTGCTGAAGGCCATCGACCGGACGCGCTACGAGGTGGTCCCGATCGCCATTTCCAGGGATGGTCGATGGCTGCTGCAATCTTCATCCGAAGCCGGCGACGACGGAGCAGGGGCGCCGATGTCTGAGGACGGCGTGGAGGTCGCACTGTTGCCCGGTGGCAGAGGCAGGCTGGTGGCCGCACGGGGCGGCGGAGCACAGCCCGACCTGCCGCCGGTCGACGTCGTCTTTCCCGTGCTGCACGGTCCTTTCGGCGAGGACGGCTCGGTGCAGGGCTATGCCGAGGTCGCCGACGTCGCCTATGTCGGCTGCGGCATTCTCGCCTCGGCCGCCGCCATGGACAAGGATGTCGCCAAGCGGCTGCTGCGCGAGGCCGGGCTGCCGGTTGCCCGTTCCGTCACCGTGCATCGAAACGATGTCGGGCCGTTCCAGGAGATCGCCGGCGCGCTCGGCCTGCCTTTCTTCGCCAAGCCGGCGCGCCAGGGCTCGTCGTTCGGCGTCAGCAAGGTGAACGACCGGGACGGCTTCGAACGGGCCGTCGAGACGGCTTTCCGCTACGACGGCAAGGTCCTGATCGAAGAGTTCGTCGACGGCCGCGAGATCGAATGCTCGGTGCTGGAGCGGGCCGACGGAACGCTGACCGTATCGCTGCCCGGCGAAATCATCCCGGCCGGCAAGCACGGCTTCTACACCTATGAAGCCAAATATCTCGACGCCGACGGCGCCGTGGTGAACGTGCCCGCCGATGTCCCGGCCGCCGTCGCCGACAAGGCAAGGGAGATGGCCGCGCGGGCTTTCCAGGCACTCGGCTGCGAGGCGATGGCCCGCGTCGACTTCTTCCTGCGGGCTGACGGCTCGCTGCTGGTCAACGAGGTCAACACGCTGCCCGGCTTCACCGACATCTCGATGTATGCCAAGGCGCTGGCGGCGATCGGCATCGGCTACAGCCAGGTCATCGACGTGCTGATCGAGCACGCACTGGCGCGGCACGCCGCGCGAAAGTCCTGACGTTCGGCGCGGCATTGACGGCGGATCACGCGAAGCTAGTTAGATTCGAGCCCTTGGCGAGAGGAGAGCTTGCATGGAAGAACTGCATCGCGGCCGGCTCATCGATCATATCCAACTGGTGGTCAGGGACATCGCCGCCAGCCGCCGCTTTTACGAAGCAGTATTTCGAGTGCTCGATATTCCGATCGGCGGCAGCGCCGCCGATTATTTCTGGGCCGACGAGCTTTTCATTTCAACCGCCGACAGCCGCGCGGCTCGGGGAGAGTTGACCGGTCGCCATCACCTGGCATTCCAGGCGAAAGACCGCGCCATGGTCGATGCGTTCTATAAGGCCGGGCTGGACGGCGGCGGCAGGGACAATGGCGGGCCGGGTGAACGCCGGTACCACCCCGGCTACTACGCCGCTTTCCTTCTCGACCCGGACGGCAACAACATCGAAGCGGTGCATCACGGGGCGGCCAACCGCAGTGCCGCCTCGGTGAAGATCACGTTCTAGAATGCGCCGACAAGAGGCGGGTGGTTTTGCTTTGATGTGGCCGGTCTCGTTGATCCCGATCGGGTGGAGGGAGCTCGATCCACGCGGAGGCGACCCGTCCGTGGGGCAGGCCTTGAAGGCCATGTGAGGCATAGTTACATCAACCATTAAGCGTGCGTTTGCACGCGAACACAACGCTTTGGCCAAGCTTCATCTATGGAGGTTGTCATGGCAAATACACTCATGGAAGGAAAGAAAGGCCAGGACTGGCTCAATCTGGTCCTTGCCGTCTGCCTGTTCATCTCACCCTGGATAATCGGCTTCGCTGCTGAAACCGCTCCCGCATGGAACGCCTGGATTGTCGGCGTCGTGCTGGGCGCGGTGGCCGTGGCGGCGCTTGCCGCCTTCGCCGAGTGGGAGGAATGGGTAGGTGTCGTTCTCGGGCTCTGGCTGATCGTGTCGCCCTGGCTGCTCAAATTCATGGCGAACACGAATGCGATGGCCACCCACGTCATTCTCGGCGTGCTGGTGGTTGCCGTATCGGGTTGGGCCGTCTGGGACGTCCGTCACCCGCACGCACATGCGTGACCGCTGACCAAGGACGGGGCCGGCGCGCGAGCGGGGCCCCTTCCGGCTTTGAACGTCTGCCCATTGCGTTTGCCGCCGGCTGCGAAGGGCAGGGTCGCCGGCTTGCAATCTGAGGCCAGGCCATGGATTTCGACGGACCGAACGCCATATCCTGCACAGCATATCCCGCGTAATCCAGGGAGTTTTGAGCGTGACCCTCGCGCGGATGGCGGTTTTTGCAGTGGCTTTCATGGCCGCCGCGGCCGCCAGTCACTCTTCCGTGACCGCGGAGGCTACGGAGAAGGTCGCGTTGCGCGTCGTGATCGACGGCGCCATCGGCCCGGCGAGCGCCAGGCAGCTCAACGAAGCGCTGGCCAAAGCCGCCGAGCGGCACGCCGAAGCCGTTGTCCTCGAGATCGACACACCGGGCGGGCTGGTCACCTCGATGCGCGAAATGATCGCCGATATCCTTGCCTCGCCGGTTCCCGTCATCGGCTATGTCGCGCCCGCCGGCGCGCACGCGGCAAGTGCCGGGACCTATATCCTTTATGCCACCCATGTCGCGGCGATGGCGCCCGGCACCAATCTGGGCGCCGCCACGCCGGTCGAGCTTGGCGGGCTGCCGTCCCTTCCCGGTGGCGACGAGAAGGACAAGGGCGACCAGAAGAATGCCACCGGGCCTCCGGCGGGCGACGCGATGATGACCAAGGTGACGAACGACGCGGTCGCCTTGATCCGTTCGCTCGCCGAACTGCGCGGCCGCAATGCCAACTGGGGCGAAAAGGCGGTGCGCGAAGCGGCCAGCCTTTCCGCCAATGCGGCACTTCAGGCACATGTAGTCGACCTCGTCGCCCGCGACACGGCCGAGCTGCTCCAGCTTGCCGACGGCCGCACGGTCGAGGTGGCCGGCAAGCAACAGGTGCTGGCGACCAAGGGCGTGGCGGTCGAGACGCTCGATCCCGGCTGGCTGATCCGGCTTCTCGCCGTCATCACCGATCCCAACATCGCCGTCGTCCTGATGCTGGCCGGCGTCTACGGCCTCGTCTTCGAGTTCACCAGCCCAGGCGCCGTGGCGCCCGGCGTGATCGGGACCATCTGCCTGCTGCTCGGGCTCTATGCCCTCAATCTGCTGCCGATCAGCTATACCGGCCTCGCCCTGATGCTGCTTGGCATCGCCTTCCTCGTCATCGAGGCCTTCAACCCGACCGTGGTGCTCGGGCTCGGAGGCGTGGCCGCCTTCCTGCTCGGCGCCGCCATGCTGCTCAAGGTCGAGGGCCCGGGCTTCGAGATGTCGTGGGCGCTCATCGGCACCGCCGCGGCGCTGACGCTTGGCCTGGCGCTGCTGGCCGGCAGCTATCTGTGGAGGGCGCGCAGGAGCCTGCCGCGTGTCGGCGCGCAGGCCATGCACGGGCTGCCGGCCAGGATCCTCGATTGGTCTGGAAGCGAGGGCCATGTGCTCGCGCAGGGCGAGCGCTGGCGGGCGAAAGCCGATGAACCGCTCGCCCCCGGCGACAGCGTCGAGGTGGCCGACGTCAGGGATCTCGTGCTGACGGTTCGGCGCAGGAACAATGGAGCAAGGCAATGATCATCGGTTACGTCGCCTATCTGGTGCTCGCCCTCATCGTGCTGATCTTCCTGTCCGCCGCCATTCGCATCCTGCGGGAATATGAGCGCGGCGTGGTCTTCACGCTCGGCCGCTTCACCGGGGTGAAGGGCCCCGGCCTCATCCTCCTCGTCCCCTTCGTCCAGCAGATGGTGCGGGTCGACCTGCGCGTGGTGGTCCAGGACGTGCCGCCGCAGGACGTGATCTCGCGCGACAATGTCTCGGTGAAGGTGAACGCGGTGCTGTATTTCCGCATCGTCGACGCCGAGCGGGCCGTCATCCAGGTCGAGGACTTCATGGCCGCGACAAACCAGCTTGCGCAGACCACATTGCGCTCGGTTCTCGGCAAGCACGAGCTCGACGAGATGCTGGCCGAGCGCGACAAGTTGAACAGCGACATCCAGGAGATCCTGGACCAGCGGACCGACGCATGGGGCATCAAGGTGTCCAATGTCGAGATCAAGCATGTCGACCTCAACGAGAACATGGTCCGCGCCATCGCCAAGCAGGCCGAGGCTGAAAGGCTGCGGCGCGCGAAGGTGATCAACGCCGATGGCGAGCAGCAGGCGGCGGCAAAGCTGGTCGAGGCCGGCAAGATGCTGGCGCAGGAGCCGCAGGCCATGCAACTACGCTATTTCGAGGCGCTGCACGACATCGCCGGCGAGCGCTCGTCGACGGTGGTGTTTCCGCTGCCGATGGACCTGCTCACGATCTTCAACAAGCAGCCGGGCGCCGGGAAATAAGCTTGGGAGGGGTTTGGCAGCCTGGCCGCGAGCCCGCGAGCTCGGGACCGGCACGATCACCCGGCGATTCCCCGAAGTTGCGATCTCCACGCCAAGCGCTGCCGGTCCTTTGCTGTCAATTTTAGGAGTTTTATTCAGAATTCGGCAATATATAGCGGGCTTTTTAGCGGATTCATTGTTTTTAATCAGCTTAAGCTTTCGCTATGGATTCTCGACTAGGGTGACGGCGAAATGATCGAGAGCCCTGACGGCGTGGCGGCTTGCCCTGCCTGTCAGGTCAATCGCTTTCTACAAGTCAAGCTTCGGTTGCATAAATGAGTGGGCCCATGTCGATTGCCGGCATCATCGAAAGGATCCTGGACAAGTTGTCCGGCTCCAGCCTGCTTGCGGCCGGCCTCTTGCTGCTGACCGCGCTGGGCAGCGCCCTGATCGCCTATTGGCGGACGGCGGAGCGCAAGAGCTTCAGGGAATTCTTCGATTTCGTCTTTCCCAACGAGATCGTCACGCATCCCTCGGCGCGGGCGGACCTGCTTTTCTGGATCACCCGCAAGGCGATTATGCCCTTCCTGATGCTGCCCGCGGGCGTGACCTTCGTCGTCGCCGTCGGCTACGCGACGAATCGGACGCTGGCGGCACTCCTCCAGATCGAGCCGCCGCTGCTGCCGGGACCGCCGGGAGCGGTGACGATCGTCATCTTCACGGTGACGATGCTGATCGCCTACGACATATCCTATTACCTGTACCATGTGGCCCAGCACCGCTTCCCGTTCCTGTGGGAGCTGCACAAGGTGCATCACTCGGCGGAGGTGATGGTCGGGATCACCAAGGATAGGGTTCATCCGCTCGACGAGCTCATGAACCGCGCCTGGGACGGCGTCATACCCGGGATCTGCTTCGGCATCTGGACCCTTTTGTCGCTTAACCTCGTCGAAGTGACGATCTTCGGCGTCAACGTCTACGTCATGCGCAATATCCTGATGATGGATTTCGTCAGGCACACTCATTTCAAGATATCGTTCGGGCCGCTCAACAACATCGTGCTGTGCCCGCATTGGCACCAACTGCACCACAGCGTCGATCCAAGGCACTACGACAAGAATTTCGGCTTGCTGTTCTCGTTCTGGGACCGGCTGTTCGGAACATTGTGCGTGCCCAAGCCCGATGAGGATTTCAGGTTCGGATTGATGGAACGCGGCGCGCGCGACTATCAATCCCTGTCGGGGCTTTACGTGCTGCCGCTCAAGAAGATGTGGGGGCACATCGCCCGGCGGTTCCGCCGCCGCGCTTCGTCCGAGCCGACACGGAGCCCGCAGCCATGAACGCTCACGCCGCGATCGCGGGCCCGAAGGCCGGTGCTTTGGAGATCGTCACCTCCGAGGAGCGCCTCGCGTCGGTCGGGCCGGCCTGGGCGGAGCTGTGGCGCCGGGCGGAGGGGCTGATCTTTCAAAGCCACGCCTGGGTCACGGCGTGGTGGCAGACGGCCCCGGACCGGGAGCTGCGTGGTCTCAGGATCGGCCTCGTCTGGAACGGTGACCGGATCGACGCCGTCATCCCGCTGGCGACGGTGCGGCGCAAGGGCGTCAACGTCCTGGAATGGGCTGCCAAGGACCACAGCGACTATGGCGACGTGCTGGTCGCGCCGGACTGCGATCCGGCGGCGGTCGCGGCGCTATGGCAGGAAATTTCGGCCGCGGGCGGCTTCGATCTCGTCTATCTGAACCGCCTGCTGCCGGACGCCGCGATGCGCACGCTGCTTGCTCCCGCTTCGGCGCCCAAGATGGCGCTCCGCCCGAACCGCCGCAGCGAAACCAGCTTCCGGGTCGCGGGGCCATGGCGGACGGGCGCGGACTGGTTCGGGGAACAAACGAAGAAGATGCGCCAGAATTATCGCCGTGGCCGCAAATTCCTCGAGGAGGGCGGCGAAGTGCGATTCCGCCTCATGTCGCCGGACGAGCCGATGCAGCCCGTCCTCGACAGGCTCGCCGAGTTCAAGCGCAAATGGCTCGCCGCGCGCGGACACGAATCCAACCTGTTCGATGAGGGGTCGCCGGCCCTGGCCGCGCTGGTCGCGGTGCTGGCCAGGGAAGGGCTCCTGCATGTCTTCGTGCTGGAATGCGCCGGGATGGTGGTGGCGGTCTCGATCAATTTCGTCCAGCGCAACACGATGATGGCCTTCGTCACGACCTACGATCCGGATGTCGAACGAGCGTCTCCCGGCATGGTGCTGATGATGGACTACATCCAGTGGTCGATCGACAGGGGACTGACGATGGTCGACTTCCTGTGCGGCGGCGAGGATTTCAAGCGGCGCTTCGCGACCCAGTCGGTGACGCTGGATTCGGTGCTGGGAACAAGGACGTTGCGCGGAACACTCGCCGCGCTGGCGGACCGGACCCTGCATGCCGGCAGGGAACTGCACCAGCGGTTGCGGCCTGATCCTCGGCAAAAGCCGGCACCGGTGGAATAGGCCCGATTCACCGGCGACGTGCGAACCTATCGGTCGATCATCACCATGGTGCGGTCGCCGTAGCGCGGGCCGGAGACCTTCCCCGGGGCCAGCGCGTCGTCGAGCGCCGCCATCTCGGCGGCCTCCAGTTTCAGCGACGCCGCGGCGACATTTTCTTCCAGATATTTGGTCCGCTTGGTGCCGGGGATCGGCACGATGTCGACACCGAAGACATTGCCCTTCTCCAGGAGCCAGGCCAGCGCGATCTGCCCTGGCTTGACGCCTTTGGCGGCGGCGATGTCGCGGACCTTCGCGGCGGCCTCGACATTGGCGTCATAGTTCGCACCCTGGTAGCGCGGGTCGCCGCGGCGGTAATCGCCTTCCGGATAGTCCTCGGCGCGCTTGGCGCCGCCGGTCAGGAAGCCGCGGCCGAGCGGTGAGAACGGCACCAGGCCGATGCCGGTTTGCCGCAGCAGGGGAATGATTTCCGGCTCGAGATTGCGCTCCCACAGCGAGTACTCGCTCTGCAGCGCCGAGACCGGAAACACGGCGTGCGCCCGCTGGATGTTCGCGGCTCCCGCCTCCGACAGGCCGAAGAAGCGGACCTTGCCCTGTTTGACCAGTTCGCCGACCGTGCCGGCGACATCCTCGGCCGGCACGGCTGGGTCGACACGGTGCTGGTAGAGAAGGTCGATATGGTCGGTGGCGAGCCGCTTCAACGACCCTTCAACCGCCGCCCTGATGGTTTGCGGCCTGCTGTCGCGTTCGGTGCCGACCTGCCGGCCATTTTCGATGCGAAAGCCGAATTTGGTGGCGATGGTCACCTGGTCGCGCTTGCCCTTCAAGGCGCGGCCGAGCAGCGCCTCATTGGCGTAAGGGCCATACACCTCGGCGGTGTCGAGGAAGGTGCAGCCGAGTTCGATGGCGCGGTGCAGCGTGGCGATGGATTCGGCTTCGTCGGCCGGGCCGTAGGACTGGCTCATGCCCATGCAGCCGAGGCCGATGGCAGAAACCCGCAGCCCCTGGCTGCCGAGCTTGCGTGTGTCGAGCGTCATGGCGTGTTCTCCGGAGGGGAATTCAACACCATATAGCGCGCGCGCTCAATTTCCACAGGTAGGCCGCGTCCAGCGGGCTCGCCCGGCCACCGGAGCCCTGATGCAGGTCGCCCGAAATGACTTAGCGCGTCGCCTCAAATCTGTTCAGACGAGGCGCTTCAGGGCAGGGGCCGGTCCGCCGGGGCGGCCGTTGACATGAGCGTCCGGCAAGCGGTCGATCATGGTCAGGCCCTCGAATTCGATGGCGGCGCCAAGCAGTTGGGCGGCCGCCAGGACCAGGTGCTCGACGTCCTCGAGAGCAACGTTTTCGTCGAGGTTCCTGAGCCTGATCCGTTCGGCCACCGCGGTGATGTTGACGATGCCGTACGTCCTGAAAGCCGTGGTGACCGCGGATTGAACGTCATCGCGCAACCGCGTCGAGTAGTCATACCGCATCGAAACCTCCTGGACTGGTTTTGCCTTTGTAGCATGCGCCTCGCATCGGCGTCTGGCAAGCGAAAATATGAAAATAGTCGATATATATCAGTTAGTTAGCATGGTTACGCAAAGGCGCACCCGACGCTTTATAGTCATCATGAGCAGGATGGGGAGGTCGCGTATTTGCCGACCTTGACGTGTTAGGATTGCTATCCTAATTATTAGTGGAATGAGACAGATACTCATTCGCGTATTGGGTTTTGCGAGGAAGTGCCGTGACTGAACTGGAACGTCCTGAACGCTTGCAGGTCATGCTGACCGCCGATGAACTGGCGGCATTGGAGAACTGGCGCTTCGACAAGCGCATGCCGAGCCGCTCGGCCGCGGTCAGGGAGCTCTTGCGGCGTGGCCTCGCCTCGGACGGATTCCTGGCGGCGGAGCAGGGCGTCAAGTCCCAGGACTTCGGACTGCTGTCCACCCCGGGCGGCAACGGCAATGTGGGCGACGGCCATTCTGACTGAGGCGCGGTGACATTCAGGTCATGCCGGCCCGCAAGGACGGGTTCCGCGCTTCCGGTGCCCATCGACTTGAATGTCCGCTCTGTCCTGGTGCTCGAAAACCATTTTGTATGGTCGCTGGCGTCTCCGATGCCGGCCGCCCTGATCTGCGGAACGACCTTCCCCTCGATCACTCCAGCCGGCGAGGCGATTTCGATGAAGTTGAAGCAGCAGGCCGCTTCAAGGTGATTGCCTTGTCCGGCGCACGCGTTATCTAGTGGCTATAGGCTGACACCTGGCGGGGCAATGGCTGACATAGCAAGCGGTGAAAAACAGGACGCAACGGCCGATGCGCAGCTGGCGGCGATCGTCGATTCCTCCTTCGACGCCATCATCAGCAAGGACCTGAACAGCATCATCAAAAGCTGGAACCAGGCGGCCGAACGCATGTTCGGCTACAGCGCGGAGGAAGCGTTGGGGCAGTCGATCCTGATGCTCATCCCCGACCACCTCAAGAACGAGGAAACCGAGATCATCGCCAAGGTCCGCCGCGGCGAACGCCTCGCGAGCTACGAGACGACGCGAAAGCGCAAGGACGGCACCTTCATTGCCGTTTCGCTGACGGTGTCGCCGATCAGGAACGTCAGCGGCGAGATCGTCGGCGCCTCGAAGATCGCCCGCGACATCAGCGCCAGCAGGGAGAACGAGCGCCGGATCAAGATGCTGATGCGCGAGGTCAACCATCGCGTCAAGAACCAGTTTGCGGTGATCCTGTCGATGGTCAGGGAAACCAGCAAGCGCTCGCAGGACCCGCGCGAGTTCGAGGAGATGATCCGCGCCCGCATCATGGCGCTGTCACGCTCGCACGATCTGCTGGTCACCTCGAACTGGGCGGGAGCCAGCCTGTTCGACCTGGTCCAGGAACATCTCAAACCGTTCGGCCGCGAGGAGCAGATACTGCTTTCGGGACCGCTGCTGACCTTGCAGTCGAATGCGGTGCAGAATCTCGGCATGGCTTTCCACGAGCTTGGCACCAATTCGTCCAAGTACGGAGCGCTCGCCAGCGATTCCGGCCGGGTCGAGGTGACCTGGAGCATGAGCGACGACGCTCTGGCCGAACGCGAATTCCAACTTGTCTGGGAGGAGCGGTCGCCCCCCTATAGCGGCGGCGACGAGCGCGACGACACCACGCGCAAGGGGTTCGGCACCGTTGTCCTGCAAAGGGTGGCGCCGCAGTCGCTCGGCGGGTCCGCCGTGATCGAGCGCTCGCCCGGCTATTTCAGATGGACGCTGAACGCGCCGCTGGCGTCGATCATTGTGCCGCAGCACCCTATGGAAGACGCCGGCCAGACGATCGGCTTAGGCATCTGAAAGCTGCCGCTGCCGATCCGCCGTGGCCAAGGCGCGCCGCATTTGCGGATTCAGGCGACTACAGGATGTTGCCCGTCACCTCGACGATGATCGCAGCCCCTTCGAGCGAGCCGTCGGGCACATGCACGACACGCGAAACGCGCAGGTCCTGCGCGTTTCCGTCGACGGACAGCGAAACGCTCTCGCCGATCCGGGGCACGGCCTGGAACACGGCCTCGATGGATTGAGGTCGGTTGTCGATGGATACGCGGCAGTTGACGGTCATGGGCATCTCCTGTGGCGGCCACCCCACCGTCAACGCCGGCCCCTCGGAATGGTTTCAGGCAGGGATGCGGCAATCCCCGAACGTCGATGCCGGCGCCTGGCCGACCGGTCAATTCGGGAAATTGTTGACCGGCTCCTCGCAGCGGTAGACCGGACAGTGCCCGTCGCGGGCCGGGATATAGGCCGACATCGGCACTTCGGGCCAATCGCATTCATTGCCGAACTGCCTGACATAGCGGTCATAGGTGTTGGGGCCGGTGGTCAGCACGACGGCGCGGTGGCTCTGGATCACGGCGCGGATCTGCGCGCAGCTCATGGCGCGGCTGTCGGGCCGGGCTTCGGCCAGGCCAGTGGCGGCAAGCATGGCGGCCACGGTCGGCAACAGGATTCGAACGGACATGGCGGTCTCTCCAAGGCATGATCCGCAACGCCGGGCGATCAAGCTTGGTTGCGGCATGCCGGGGAGATTCGCACTTTGTCTGGCGGTTGCGCAACAGCCGGCGTCTTCTCTTGCGAGGGACGGCGCTGGCGCGCAACCAAATCGCGCCTCGCGCATTGCTGGGCATGCTCGGCAGGAAGCCTTACCAAACCCCGCGATGGCCGCCCGGGAACAGGGATCGCGAGGCCATGTGCTGTTCGTTCTGCGGCGGCCGCGACCACGGCTACGAGGACTGTCCGCAAAGGCCGCCGTCCGACAATCCGGCCGAGCCCAACTTCGATGATCCGCCGGGCGACGATCTGATCAAGAGCAGCCCGGGCGAGGGCAGGCAAGGTGCATAGGAACTTCGTGACCCGGTCGCCCGCGCATCAATGGGCGTGCGCTTCGTTGCGCTTGCGGGTCGCGGCTGCCTTCCTGGCCGATGCCGACCGGCTGGCGGCCGAACGCGAGGCGGAAGCCTTGCCGCCCTTTTCGCCGCCCTTATGCGCGGCGGGATGGCCGGTGTGCTTGCCGCGGCCGGAGCCGCCCTCCTTCTTGCCGCCGCCATCATCCTTGTTGACGGTGGCCCAGGCGCGGCGCTCGGCTTCCTTCTCGGACACGCCGCGATGCTCGTAGCCCTCGGCGATGTGGTCTGCCTTGCGCTCCTGCTTGTCGGTGTATTTGGATTTTTCTCCGCGTGGCATGGTTCTGCTCCCGGGTTCATTCGATGCCCCTGCAACTGCGCAGCCAAGGATGTGGTTCCAATTCCCTTGGTCGCGGCCGGCTGGGAAGGTTCCCGCTGAACCGCTCCAGACGTTTCGACGCGATTCCCCAGGGAAAGTGGTACGTGGGAAACCGCTAGGCACTTTTCCTGACATTGCCCTCTCGGGCGGTGGTTTCGGGGCCGGCGAAGAAAGCGCTCAATTCGGCGGCCGTTTGCGCGGGTGCTTCTTCGGGAAAGAAATGCCCGCCCTGGACCGCATGGCCGCGCAGATCGCCGACCCAGCCGCGCCACAAGGCCAGTGGTCCGCCTTCGCCGGCATACCATTCAGCGAGCGCGCCTTGCCCGCTCCACAGCGCCAGCACCGCGCAGGCTATGCGCCGGCCGGCGGCGCGATCGGCATGGTCGTGCTCGCGGTCGAGCCTCGCGGCCGCCCGGTACTCCTCGCAGATCGCATGGGCATGGGCGGGATCGCGCAGGGCCTCGACATAGGCCTGGCGCACGCCGGCGGAAAATGTCTCTGGCGACGAGCCCCAGCCGCCCAGGGCGTCATCGACGATCGCGTCGGCCGCGCCCGCCAGGAGCTTTTCCGGCAATGGCTCGGGTTGGGCCAGCAACGACCACGGCCAATAGCCGAGCGCCAGCCTGGCGTCGGCCCGGTCCCAGGCGTCGGCGGTGGGCACGATGTCGAGCACGGCAAGCCTTTCGACGCGGTCGGGATGGTCGAGCGCGAGGCGGTAGGCGACACGTCCGCCGCGATCATGGCCGGCGACCATGAAGCTGGAAAAGCCGAGCTCGGCCATCAGCGCCACCATGTCGCGGGCCATGGCGCGCTTGGCGTAAGGGGCGTGATCGGCGCTCGACGCCGGGCATGAGCTGGCGCCATAGCCGCGCAGGTCGGCGCATATGACGGTGAACCGGTCCGCCAGGCGTGGCGCCACGTCGCGCCACATCAGATGCGTCTGCGGAAAGCCGTGCAGCAGAAGGACGGCGGGCCCGTCGCCGGCGCGCCGGGCGAAGATGCGGGCATCCCCGCAGTCGACCTTGAGGGTCTGAAAACCTTCGAACATGATTGCCTCCGGCAGGCGAAACGGCGGCAGGATGCGAGGGTTGCAATGCGTGCCTGCGAAAGCCGCCAACTTTTTCCGCCGACATGCGTTGTCCCTGCGAGCAGAGCGTTTGGACCGAAGACATCGCGAACAGTTCCGCGCGTTGCGCGAGGAGGTTCGGGATGTCTTCGGTCCACACACAGAGGAGATGACCATGCCGACCAGCACCCAGAGCGACAGTTCGAAAGCAACCAGCAAGCAGCGCAGCATCCAGCGCAAGGTCGACGCCAAGGACCGCGCCAAGGCCAAGCCCAAGGGCGACGGCGCCATGCAGGCCGGCGCGCGAAAATATCCCGCGCCGCCTTTTCCCGCCCAGCATCATCCCAAACCCGGCGAGGAATGGGCCATCGAGCCGGCGCCGCTCTATGACGCGCCGTTCTGGCGCGGTTCGGGAAAGCTGGAAGGCAAGGCGGCGTTGATCACCGGCGGCGATTCCGGGATCGGCCGTGCGGTGGCCGTGCTGTTCGCGCGCGAGGGTGCCGATATCGCCATCGTCTATCTCAGCGAGGACCGTGACGCGGAGGCGACCAAGCAAGCGGTCGAAGCGGAGGGCCGCCGCTGCCTCGCCTTGCGCGGCGATGTCGGCAATCGCGCCTTCTGCGCCAAGGCCGTGGCAAGGGTCGTCAAGGAACTGGGGCGGCTCGACGTGCTGGTCAACAATGCCGCCTTCCAGATCCATTCCACCGATTTCGCCGACCTGACCGAGGAGCATTTCGACACCACGCTGAAGACCAACCTCTACGGCTACTTCCATATGGCGCAGGAGGCGGTGGCGCATATGAAGCCGGGTTCGGCCATCATCAACACCGGTTCGGTCACCGGCATCGAGGGATCGAAGGACCTGGTCGACTACTCCATGACCAAGGGCGGCATCCATGCCTTCACCCGGGCGCTGTCGGGCAACCTCGTCGGCAAGGGCATCCGCGTCAACGCGGTGGCGCCGGGACCGGTGTGGACGCCGCTCAATCCGTCGGAGAAGGAGGCGCAGGACGTGTCGCAGTTCGGCGCCAAGACGCCGATGAAGCGGCCCGCCCAGCCGGAGGAAATCGCGCCCGCCTATGTGTTCCTGGCCTCGCCGCAATGCTCCAGCTACATCACCGGCGAAATCCTGCCGATCGTCGGCGGTTATTGAGGCAAGCCTATCGAAGGCACGCCATCGACTATTGGGCGGCCGGTGAGGGCGGCCCAACCCGGAAAGGAGGCCGAGATGAGACTTCTCGCCATCATGTCCGTCAGCCTGATGCTCGCCGCGCCCGCCGCGGCGCTGGCACAGGCCGAGCAGCAGAACCCCGACAAGCAGGCGCCCAGCGAAAAATGCCGGGCCAAGCCCGACGGCAACCAGCAGCCGACCGACAACACGCTGACCGAGACGCTGAACGATTGCGGCGGCGTGCTGAAGCCGCCGCCGACAGGCGACCAGGGCATGGCCGCGCCGGCGCCCAACGAAGGCAAGACGCCGGTGATCAAACCGGGTGAAGTGCCGCCGCAGCCGCCGAAACAGTAGCCGGCGGCTTGCCGCGATGCAGCTATCGGGTTCCGAACCGCCCCTTGAGGCGGCAGGCTTTCAGGATTTGCCGTTGCCGGGCAGAAATTCCGCCTCGCGCCCGGCATCGATCATGGCCCGCATCGCCTTCTCGGCCGGGGTCCAGCCATCGAGGGCATCGCGGCAGCTGCGCCATGCGGCGCGGTAGCGCCGGCCGTGCTTGCCGGGCCAGTCGCGCAGGCATTCCAGGCCTTCCCAGGCGCTGCGCACCACGCGCTCGCGGGCCGGTCCGACCTTCAGCCTGACCGGACGGGGAAAGAACTTGTCGTTCACGGCGATCTCCATTGAAACTGAGGCGCCCGATAACGCCGGCCGCCGTTCCGGGGTTCCGTCGCAGCCGCTAAACTTTTCGACTAATTTTCAGCCGCCGGGAGCTGCGTCCGACAGCGGCCTCGGCGGCGGCGGGCCGGGAGCCTGCGCGGCGGGCCGGTCGTGTTCGAACTGCCGCGTATCGGGCAAGGCATGCAGCCAGGATTCGCGCCGGCCGATCCACAATTCGTACTCCGGCATGAGATCGGTCGGCGCCACGTCCAGGCTGCCGATCATCACCTCGGCTTCGTCGTCGCTGAGCGAGGCGACACGGCTGCCGCAGGTCGGGCAGAAGCCGCGGCCGGCATAGGTGCCGAGAATGCCCGATGTCTCGAACGCTTGGCGCGGCCAGATGGCGAAGGCGGCAAAGGCGGAGCCGCTGGTCTTGCGGCAATCCTTGCAATGGCAGAGACCCACCCGCAGGGGCGGACCGCTGACGGTGAACTGCACGCCGCCGCAAAGGCAACTGCCGGTTCTGCGCGCGGTGTCGGGCATGGCCGTGGCCTCCAACCATTCGGTGCCGCAATGCGCCCGGGTCCTGCCCCGGGCAACGCTTCCAAAGCCGGTCGCGCCGAGCTATCCGCGCGCGGCCATGTGGTTGTCGACCTTCTTCCTCGAGGGCCCGTAGCGCTTGATGATGGTCTGGGCCTCGCTCTGCGGGATGCCGTATTTGCGGGCGAAAGCGGCAACCTCATAGGTTTCCTCGCTCGAAACCAGCTTGCGATCCTGCTTGATCTTCGATTTGTCGTCCGCCATGCCGAGCCTCACTTTCCACCCCCGGCGCGCCGCCGTCGCGGCGCGACCCTGCGGTCATACATAACAGCATTTGACGCCGCTGGTTCCATAGCGGCTTTTGCAGGCTTTGGCGAACACCGACCGGAATATCGGCTCCGCCGCCTCAGGCCGGCTCCAGGCGCATGGCGGCGAGATACATCAGGGACGATGCGGCCCCCTCTATCCAGGAGCCGGCAAACCGGAATCCGGTTTTGCGACAGCGGGCCCGATCGAGCGGCGCCGATCGCGACATCCGGAAAAAACTTCGGCAGACATGTCGGATGCGCGGCGCGTGGCGCGTCCTAGGAGCAATTCCAGGAAAGTTCGGTTTCCATCCGGAATTGGGTAAGACAAGCAAACGAAACGGGAGAACAACCATGCCGTCGCCAACCGTCCAATCGCCGTGGCAGACCGCCGCCTTGCTCATCGCCCGCCTGATCTTCGCGGCCGTCTTCCTGATGGCGGTGACGTTCAAGTTCATGGGCATGGGCGCCACCGCCGGCTATATCGCCGCCGCCGGCTTTCCGTTTCCGCTGTTCCTGGCCTGGTGCGCGGCGATACTGGAGGTGCTGCTGGTGATCGCTTTCCTCACCGGCGCCTTCTTCACGCCGGCCGCGCTGGTCGCGGCGGTCTACGTGCTGTTCCTCGGCTTCGCCTTCCACGGACCGAGCCACTGGGCCGGCAACCAGGCGGAATTCGGCTTCTTCGTCGACCATTTTTCCTTCCTGGCCGGGCTGCTGTTCGCCGCCGTGCACGGGCCGGGCCGCGTGCTTTCGTTCAATCCGGGATGGCCGGGCAGGGCGTAGCTACATCTGGTCGTTGTAGGGTTCCTTCATCTGGCCGACCATGCGCGCCAGTTTCGAAAAGGACGGCATGTCAGCTTCGGGCTGGCACTGGTTGGCGAGCTCCAGCAGCCGGATCGGGAAATTGACGGCGTCGCGGCTCGACGCCGACATGCCCTCGGACCGCTCCTCGCTGGTTTCGCCGGCTTCGGCCTTGCGCAGGGCGATGTCGATCTCCTCTGATGTCAGCACGCCCTTCCTGACCAGGACGTGGTTGATCGATGCGACGGCCATCAGCAGGCCCTCGAGTTGCAGGTTGGCGACGTTCATGGCGGTTGCTCCCATCGGTGAGGCGCGTCACGCTGAACAGGGCCCGTGCGACGCACTTGCAGGTATCGGCCTACGCATGTCGCCCAAAACCGAGGTCACTTTGAGGCGGCGTGCATAGGCGTTCAGAACGCGCGGACATCCATTCGCGATCCGCGCCCGGCAAGGAAAATAGTTCAAGACCGATGTCGGGCTGCCGCGCAGGCTTGTTCGTCATCGCCAGGAAGCCCGGAAACAGGCAAGGAAGCGGATGCAATGACAATCACCATTACGGCATTCAAACGGTCGCCCGACGGCGGCAAGGGACTGGCGCGCGACACGCGCGTTCGCTGGGCGCTCGAGGAAGTGGGCCAGCCCTATGAGGTTCGTCTTGTTTCCCATGCCGAGATGAAGGCGCCCGACCATCTGGCCATTCAGCCCTTCGGCCAGATCCCCACCTACGAGGACGGTTCGCTCTGCCTGTTCGAGACCGGCTCGATCGTCTTCCACCTTGCCGAGCGGTATCCGGGGCTGCTGCCGGAGGATCGCGATGCCCGCGCCCGCGCCATCACCTGGATGTTTGCCGCGCTCAACACCGTCGAGCTGCCGATCCTCGAACTGACGACGGCAAAAATATTCGAGGCCGACAAGCCCTGGAGCGAGGAGCGCCTGCCATTGGTGAAGGACCGCGTTCGCGCCCGGCTGGACAGGCTCTCGGCCCATCTGGGCGGCGCCGACTGGCTCGACGGCGCGTTCAGCGCGGGCGATCTGTTGATGGTATCTGTGCTGCTGCGGCTCAGAATGTCGGGCATTCTGGACGAATATCAAAACCTGGCTGCCTATGTGGCCCGCGGCGAAGCCCGGCCCGCCTATGGCAGGGCGTTCGCCGCGCAATTCGCGGTCAATGCTCCAGCACCCAACTGACAAAGCGGATAGGCCGGGGGAGGATCACGCTGGGACGGGCAAGATAGGATTTTTTTTCTTAAAGACTGTTGACGGGGTGAAGGCAACTATGCTATGTTTTTATCTATGGTGCTGAGTTGCGCCGATGACCCGCCCCCGAGGCGGGTTTTTGATTCTGGCGCGCCGAAACAAGAGCGCCGGTCGTGCTGGGTATTGGCGCGATATTCGAGCGGATCTTCATTCAACGCGCTTAGCGACCTTCACAGCGAGATTGTGACGAAGCCCCGGTTCATTAGTTGGGCTGATCCTGTTCGCCCATGCCGTGAAGGCGTGCATTCGCTGCGCGGGGATGCCTAAAGCCGATAAGGAATTTTTTCCTAAAACCTGTTGACGGGGTGAAGGCAACTATGCTATGTTTTTATCTATGGTGCTGAGTTGCGCCGATGACCCGCCGCCGAGGCGGGTTTTGTGTTTCTGGTTTTGCTTTCCTCTTCGAACGATGGCGCTCTACGGCGCCCCCCTCTGGCCTGCCGGCCATCTCCCCCACGGGTGGGGAGATCGGCTGTTGTCCCGGCTTTCGCCAATCGCCAACGTTGTAGAAAAAAGCGAGGCGCCGAAGCTGCGATCTTCCCCCTCGTGGGGGAGATGTCCGGCAGGACAGAGGGGGACGCGAAGGAATGCGACGTTTCGAACCTGACGATTATCCGCGAGAAATCCCATGCCACGCTATGCCACCATCATCACCGGGGATGACGGCCTTGAGGTCGTCAGCGCCATTGGCGAATTCGAGGGTGCGGCGCCGCAGACGCGGCTCGGCCGGATCGAGCAGGTCGCAATCGGCGTGCTGATCGGCATGGTTCGAGACGCGGCCGGCGGCTTCGCTTTCCCGCAGCCAGCGATTCATAGCGGCGCCGTCGGCCTCGTGATGGCGGGCCTGAAGGGCCTGCCGGGCGCCGCAAAGCTTGCCGGGCGGCCGAAGGGCGGCACGAATGCCAGGAAGAAATCCGCCCGCTCGAAGAAGAAGCGGGTCCGGTCGGTCAAGTCCGCGCCGTCGAAGGCCAAGGCCCGCGCCGGCGACGCCGAGACGGTGACGGGCCATGGCTGACGAAACCGCCGCAGTGCCGGCGCGCGGCAAGGGGCGCAAGCCGGCCGCCAGCCGGAGCGCAAGCCCGGAAACCGCGCCGGAGACCCGCCGCAAACGCCCGAAGAAAACGCTGGGCGACGACTTTCTCGCCGCCGTGCGCGCCGATTTCCGCGCCCATGGCGCCGGCGTCATCGCCGAAGTGCGGGCCGACAAGCCTGACCAGTATCTGAAGATCGTGCTTTCGGTGCTGCCCAAGGATTTCGATGTCGCCGTCAACCATCTGGATGCCCTGAGCGATGAAGAGATCCGCAGCCGCATCCGCGCGCTCGAAGCCGCGGTCAAACCGTTCCTCGAAGACATCGCCGGTGGCGGCGAGGACGGAATATCTGGCGCTGCTGGCGGAGCTTGACCGCAGGCGCCGTACCAACCAGCTTGCCGCCTACCGGCCCTATGCCAGGCAGGCGGCGTTTCACGCGGCAGGCGCCGCCAACCGCGAGCGGCTGTTCATGGCCGGCAACCAGCTCGGCAAGACCCGCGCCGGCGGCGCCGAATGGGCCATGCACCTGACCGGCCGCTATCCCGCGTGGTGGCAAGGCAAGGTTTTCGATGCGCCCGTGCGGCTGTGGGCCGCCGGCGTGACCGGCGAGGGCACGCGCGACAATCCGCAGCGCGTGCTGGTCGGCCCGCCGCAGCAGCAGGCGCAATGGGGCACCGGCATGATCCCGGCCGATGCCATCGTCGACACCATGATGGGCCGCGGCGCGCCGGGCGCGCTCGACAGCATCGTGGTGCGCCATGGCGGCGGCGGCGACGTGCAGGCCGGCGAGAGCGTGCTGTCGTTCAAGAGTTTCGAGAAGGGCCGCGAGAAATGGCAGGGCGAAACGCTGCACGGCGTCTGGTTCGACGAGGAACCGCCGCTCGACATTTATTCCGAGGGCCTCACCCGCACCAACGCCACCGGCGGCATCACCATCGTCACCTTCACGCCGCTGCTCGGCATGTCCGATGTGGTGCTGCTGTTTTTGTCGGCGGCGAAGGTGGAGGGGATGGGGAAGGGGTGATGGAGAAGAAACTGATTGGGGACGAGCGGCATCGCACTTGGCGCTTGCTCCCCTTCGTCGGCGCTGCCCCTCATCCGGCTGCCGCCACCTTCTCCCCGTAATGACGGGGAGAAGGGAGCTGGCCGCAATCTCGGCGCCGATTTTTGAACGTTCGCGATTGGCGAAACCGTCGACAACAGCACCCCTCTCCCCGTCACTATACGGGGAGAGGATGCCGGCAGGCAGGTGAGGGGCGGCGCGACGTTGGTCCGAAAAACGTAGCCTTCACAAGACGCTACATCGATTATCTCGAAAGTGATTCAGGATCCCCCATGTCCCGTCACGTCACCTTCATGACCATAGACGACGCCGAGCATTATTCGCCCGAGGAGCGCGCGGCGATCGTTGCCGCCTATCCCGCGCATGAGCGCGAGGCTCGCGCCCGGGGCATTCCCGTGCTGGGGTCCGGCCGCATCTTTCCGGTGGCGGAGGAGTTGATTGCCTGCGCGCCGTTCCGGCTGCCGCGCTACTGGCCGCGCATCGGGGCGCTCGATTTCGGCTGGGACCACCCTTCCGCCGCGGTCGAGCTCGCCTGGGATACGGAGGCCGACGTCGTCTATGTCGCCAAGGCCGCGCGCGCCTCGCAGCAGACTCCCGCCATGCAGGCGCTGACCCTGAAGCCTTGGGGCGAATGGCTGCCCTGGGCGTGGCCGCGCGACGGCCGCCGCGAAACGCTGGAAGGGGCGGGCACCGCGCTCGCCAAGCAATATGCCGCGCACGGGCTGAACATGCTGTCGCGCCACGCGCAATTCCCCGACGGTTCGGTCTCGGTCGAGGCCGGGCTGATGGAGATGCTCGACCGCATGCAGTCCGGCCGGTTCAAGGTGTTTTCGACGCTTGTCCCCTGGTTCGAGGAGTTCCGGCTCTATCATCGCAAGGACGGCCAGGTGGTCAAACTTCGCGACGATTTGATGGCGGCGACGCGTTATGGCGTGATGATGCTCAGGGAAGCGGTGGTCGATCCGGCGGAGTTCAGGACTGCGAGACGGGCGAAGGGGCAGAGCGATCCGCTGGGGGCGTTCAGGTGAGGGCGGAGGGCTCTTCGGAGCGTCGCGGCAGCGCAATTCCCGCTGGAGGAAACGGGCGCTCCGGCGCCGGCCCGATAGCCCGCGCTGCGATGTCCCTGCGGGGCCTACTCCACGATTTTCCAATATGAATCCTTGCGGATCACCTTGCCGTCGCGAAACGTGTAGAAGTCGCAACCCCTGACCTCCTTTTTCTCCCCCTCGCGGGTGGTACCTGTGAGGATCCATTTCGAGATGCCGGTATTGGCGGTCGAATCCACAAAATGCTCGGCGTTGCCGTAGTGGACATCGGGCAAGCCTTCAAAGCGTGTCGCCAGTGCTTGCCGTACGTTTTCCTTGCCCTCGAAACGAGAGCCCCAAGGATTGCCTCCCCTCGGCATCTCCAGGATGCAGTCGTCGGAAAAGAACGCCATGATGCGATCGAGATCGTGCGCGTTGAAGGCCTCAGATATCTGCGTCAGCGCCGATCGAATGTCCATTCGCCCGTCTCCCTTCAATTGGATGACCGATGTTTTGCTCCCTCATTCTATGGTCGAAGTAGGTCACCGGAGAGGAGACCGGTCAAGGGCGTGAATTTTTCACGCGGCACTCACACAGATGAACCTTATCCCCCGGGCTCTGGCATCCGCATGACCCTCCGCATCATCCCCGCGACCCTGCGCGATCTCTCCTATATCGCCGCCAATTTGCGGCCCGAGGATCGCGCCGAGATCGATTGCCAGCTCGACTACTGGTCGCCGGCGCTGCTGGCGCTCACCGCGCTGCAAGGGTTTGCCTATGTGGCCGAGCTCGGCGGCAATCCGGAGGTCGGCTTCGGCGCGGCCGAACAGCGGAGCGGGCTTTGGATCGCCTGGAGCTGGGGCACGCGCCGCATGAGGCGCTGCGTGCCCGGGATTACGGAGTTCTTTCACGCGGTGCTCGGTCCGCAAGTTTCCGCCCGCGGTGCCTGGCGGGTCGAGGCGCGGGCGCTGGCCGGCAATGAACTGGCGCTGCGCTGGCTTGCGCGGCTGGGCGCCACGCAACGTTGCCTGCTGCCCGGATATGGCCGGAACGGCGAAGATTTTTTCCTCTACGACTGGACAAGAGAAGGCTGGAACCATGTGTCTGTTTCAAAAACCACCGGAACTGAAGCCGCTGCCGGCAGTGCCGACGGCCGGGGATAAGGACGTGCAGGCGCGCGAAGCAGCACTTCGGGCTGAGCTCGAACAACGCCAGGGCACGGCCAGCACCATAAAGACCGATCTGGCGCCCGGTAGCCTCGCCGGCCAGCGCCGCGTGCTTTTGGGGGTGTAACCATGACCGCGATGAAGCGCAGTTTTCGCCGGCGCGTGCTGGACTGGTGGTATTGGAGACGGCATGCAAGGTTGGTGAAGCGGCGTGGCGGGTGAACGCTGCCAATCTCCCCCCTCGTGGGGGAGATGCCCGGCAGGGCAGAGGGGGGCGTGAAGGAACGCCGACCTCTCAGTTTTCAACCTGCGATGGCTTGAGGGATCGACCATTCAGCTGACAGGTCGGCGGGAGAGCGCCCCCCTCTGGCCTGCCGGCCATCTCCCCCACGAGGGGGGAGATTGGCAGCTTCCACCGCTCATCCCTTCTTCGCGAACGCCCAGACCATCATCGGGTATTCCTCGTCGTTGCTGAGGTCCCGCCACAGGCCGTAGGCGCGGACCGGGCCGCCTATGTGGGCGCGGGCGCAGGCCTTGTTGCCCCAGCCGAACGCCTGGACGTTGTCCTCGGCGAAGCCGCCATCGACCATCAGCTGCTTCAGGCCGGCCGGCGTCCACCTGTTGTAGTCGTGCGGCCTGGCGTGTACGCGAAACAGGAAGGGCGTCGCCACCATCGCCCAGCCGCCCTCGCGGGTCATGGCGTGGATGTTCCGCGCCGCCGCCTGCGGCCGCTGCACATGTTCCAGCACCTGGTCGGCGATGACGATGGAATATTGCTCGTCGGTGCGATCCTTGCAGATGTCGAAATCGGGGAAGTCGACCGAGCGATAGTTGGGGCACATCGCCTTCCAGTAGCGGTTCCAGCCGGGCGAGATCTCGATCACGTCGCGCGATTTGCGGTTGGCGGCCGTCAGGAAAGTGGTGAAGGCTTCGATCTGGCGGATGCGCAGCCAGTTGCGGGAATCATAGCCGATGAGCCGTTTAACGGTACGTTTGCTCTGGTTCTTCAGGGCGGCAAGGCTTGTCGTCGTCACATCGACCTCCTGCAAAACCCCGCCGCGAGACGTTCCTAGACCAAGAACCGCGCAAAAGAATGACATCGTCGGCTGAAGCTGCCGATCTCCCCCCTTGAGGGGGAGATGTCGCCGGAGGCGACAGAGGGGGTCGCCTCGCATGAAGCGCTAACCTCCTTCTGTTGCAGAAGGCCGAACCCGGTCGATCCGACCCCCTCTGGCCGCTTTGCGGCCATCTCCCCCTCAAGGGGGGAGATCCCCCAGTTTTAACGAGGCCCCCATGACCAGCGATTCCCGCGCCCGCGATATTCTTTCCCGCCAGTCCGAACTCGAGAGTGAGCGCGCCGCCTACGAGCCCGTCTGGGAGGCGGTGGCGGAGTTCTGCGATCCCGATGCGCCCGATATCCGCTCCGGGCGCGGTGCCCGCCGCGGCGACAGCCAGGCCGAGCGGCAGGAGCGGCGCGGCGCCCGCGTCTATGCCAACACCATCAACTCGGCCGCCAACCGGCTGGCCGCCGGGCTGGAAAGCCTGATCATCCCGCAGTCGGAGAAATGGCACGGGCTGACCACCGCCGAGATGGACGACGAGGAGACCGACGAGGAAAAGGAATGGGCGGAAAACCTGCGCGACTTCCTGTTTTCGCTGCGCTACTCCGCCAATTCCAATTTCGTGCCGGCGACGCAAGCCTGCCTGCGCAATGTCGTGCGCTACGGTCCGGCCTATCTCTATGCCGAGGAAGGGTTCGGTTCGACGCTGATCCGCTACGCCTCGATCCCGGTGGTGGAAGGCTATCTCTCGCGCAACCGCTGGGGCCAGGTCGACATCTTCCACCGCCGCTACGAACGCACCGCGCGCCAGGCGGCGCAGCTGCTCGGCTATGAAAAACTGCCGGCGCGCATCAGGACGCTGGTCGACGACCCCGCCAAATGCGAGGAGAAGATCGCGCTCATCCAGTGCATCCAGCCGCGTGACGAGCGCCGCATGTACCGATCGGGCGGAAGCTACCGCTATCTCGACGCCGCCTTCGCCTCCTACCATGTCATCGAGGACGAGGAGGAGATCGTGCGCGAGAGCGGTTTTCGCACCTTCCCGGTGTCGGCCTTCAACTGGCGCCGCTACGAGGGCGACGCCTATGGCATCTCGCCGACCATCGAAGCCTTGACGACCGTGCGCGAGGAAAACGCGGTCCGCCGCTCGGGCCTGCGCGCGCTGCAACAGATCACCGATCCGCCGACGGCGTCGAAGGCCAGGCTCGACTATGTGCCGGTGCTCGATCCGGGCGAGAATTATCCTGGCCTCATCGACGACAATGGAAGGCCGCTGATCGCGCCGATCACCACCGGGCAGAACCCGAGCTACGCCTTCGACTATGCGGCGAGCCGGGCGGAGGAGATCCGCGACATGATGTTCGTCAACCTGTTCCAGACCCTGGTGCAGAACCCGCAGATGACCGCCACCGAGGCGCTGATCCGCCAGGAGGAGAAGGGCGCGCTGCTGGGGCCGTCGGGCTCGATCATCCAGGCGGGCTTTGCCACCAATCTCGACCGCGAGCTCGGCATATTGGAGGACAAGGGCCTCTATGACGAGGACAGCCGATTCCTGCCGCCGGCGAGCCTGGCGGGCAAGGCGGTGCGGCCGACCTTCACCGGTCCGCTGGATGTCTTGCGCCGCTCGGCGGAAGCGCGCGACACCATCCAGCTGGTGACCACGGCCATGCAGATGGCGCAGTTCGACCCTGATGTGATGGACAATATCGACAGCGACGAGGCGCTCAAGATCGTGCAGAGCGCCGGCCGCAGCCCGCAGCGCATCTTCCGCCGCAAGGATGAGGTGGCGGGCCTGCGCGACGCGAGGGCCAAGGCCAGCCAGGCGCAGGCCGGCATGGCGGCGATCGCCACCGCCGGCAAGGTGGCCAAGGATGCCGTGCCGGCGGCCGTGCAGGCGCGCGACAGCGGCCTGCTCGAAGGCCTGCAAGGCATGCTGCAGGGCGGCACCGCCGATGGGCCGGCACCTGATGCCGGCGCCCAGGGCGCGATGCCGGCCGGACAGCGCGCATGAGCCGCAAACGCTTCGCCCACGCGTCGCAAAGCGGCGGCCCCGCCAAAGCGCGCGAGGCGCTGGCCAAGGCGTATATGCGCGTGTTTTCCGGCGAGGACGGCGAAATGGTGCTGGCCGATCTCGCGGCGACGGTCGGCTATTTCAGGCGCCCGTCATACGGCGAGTGGATGGCGCGGACCAGAACCCCCAATGGCTTCGAGCTGCACAGCGCGCTCAGCAACGCGCGCGCCGAAGTGGTGCAGCACATTATGGGGTTCCTGACGCTGGACGAGGCGCAGCTCGTGGCGCTGGAAAAGGCGGCACGGGAGGAGGAGAGGTGAGGCGCTGAAGCGCCGATCTCCCCCCTTGCGGGGGGATGCCCGGCAGGGCAGAGGGGGGCGCTGTCCCGCCGGCCTTGCCGTGTTCATCGCACGGCGATCAAATCACGAGCGGTCGCTCAAGCCGGGCCCTAGACGACAAACATATGGCCATGTTCAAAGTTCGGCAGCGACCGAGGTCGGCGCTCTACGGCGCCCCCCTCTGTCCTGCCGGACATCTCCCCCACAAGGGGGGAGATCGGCGGTCTGGCCGCCGGTGATTCAATAATTGCCGTTGTAGTACCGGTCGTCGCAAGGCGCGGTGTAGATGCGGCCGTAGCGGTCCTGGTAGCGGCAGAGCTGGTCGCCGCGGCGCTGCGGGGTGGTGGCCGAGCCGACGACGGCGCCGAGCAAGGCGCCGCTGGCCGCGCCGATGACCGTGCTCTTGGTGTTGCCGCCGATGGCCTGGCCGACGAGGGCGCCGCCGGCGCCGCCGATCAGCGCACCGGTTCCGGCCCGCTGCTGGCCTTCCGTCTGCGCGCAGCCCGCCAGCGCGGCGATCATCAAAACGGCGGCAGTTGTTTTGTGAAGGTTCATGTGACGTCTCCCTTAAAGATTTGAAATCCCTATCGATCGTCCCGTGCGGCCGCATTGCGGCGGAACGGCGGCACAGGCTGTCACGATATAAGACATGGTTTCTCGGGCGTTGATGAACCGGGAGGCGAAACACCTCTTTCGAACAAGGCGCTAGCGCCGATGCCTGTCAAAATGATTCAGCCTGAGCGGTCCCGGCCGTGTCTGGCCGCCCTTCCTGCCGCGTAGACCGCTCCTCACCCTCACACAAGGACGATTGGCGGCGCCACCAAGCTCACTTTCAACCTAACCCTCAAAAGGAACATCACATGACAGATCTGGCAGATGCCGGGTCCGTGGTTGCCTCGTCGCAGCCGGCGGGCAACCCGGAACGGCCACCGGCAGGCGCGGATAACGGGTCCGCCGTGCTTGCCGGCAAAAGTTGGTTTGACGGTCTTTCCGAAGGCAACCGCAAGCTTGCTGAAGCCAAGGGCTGGACCAAGCCTGAAAGCCTCGATCGGGTTTTCACATCCTATGCGGAGCTGGAGCGGCGGCAGGGCGAAAGCCTGCGCGTTCCAGCCAGGGACGCGCCGAAGGAAGACTGGGACAAATTCCATGCCCGGCTGCCCGAGGCGATGCGTCCGCTGACATCGCCCGAAAAGGTCGAATACCGGCGGCCCGACGGCCTGCCGGAAACCTTCGCCTATTCGGACGAACTCGCCCAGGCGTCCAAGGCCTGGGCGGTCGAAGCCGGCGCCACGCCGAAGATCGCCCAGGCCTATCATGACAGGTTCGTCGGCTACATGGCCGAGCAGGCGGCGGCCCAGCAGGCAGCGCTCGCCCGCTCGGTCGAAGCCACCCATGACGACCTCGTCAAGGATTGGGGCCCGGCCGACAGCGATGGCTTTCGCCAGAAGCTGGAGGTGGCCAACCGGGCGATGAAGAAGCTCGGCCTGGTCGATGCCTACAAGCAGAAGGGCATCCTTCTGCCCGACGGCGCCCTGACCGATCCGCAGATCGCCAGGGCCTTCCAGGCGATCGGCGAGGCGATGTTCCGCGAAGACACGATCGACGCCGACGCGGCGCCGCGGGGGCAAAACCCCTTCCGGCGCAACGCCGCCGGCGAGCGCAACGTTTCGGCCATTTCAGCCCTTGTCAAAAGCGACCCTCAACGCGCCCGGCGGCTGGCCAGGGAAGCGGGCGAAAACCCGGATCTCTGGATGCCGAACAACCCGCTCTGATCCCGACGCATCAGCCGCCGATCAATCTCTCAAAGGAAAGACAAAATGGCAGACGCCTATACCCGTATCGCGGACGCGATCGTTCCGTCCGTTTATGCCCAATACGCTTTCGAGGAGCACGTCCAGTCGCTCGAAATCTACCAGGCCGGCATCCTGTTTTCCGATCCGGCCATCTCCTCGAAACTGTCGATGGGCGGCCGTTCCGTCGACATGCCCGGCTGGAAGGACCTCGGCAACGATCCGTCCGAGCCGGTCAATGACGACCCGGCCGATTCCATCGAGATGAAGAAGATCGGCTCGCGCCGCGAGGTCGCCGCCCGCAATGTCCGCGCCCAGGCGTGGGGCGTTCCCGACCTGACCTCCATCCTGGCGGGCGACGATCCGCAGAAGCTGATCGTCAAGCGGCAGACCGAGTACTGGCAGCGCGCCAACAAGCTGACCCTCATCGGCATGCTCAAGGGTGTCGTCGTCGACAATCTGGCCAATGACGGCGGCGACCTGGTGCGCGCCACCGGCGCCTCCATCGTCGACACCGACATCATCGAGGCGGCCTACCTGATGGGCGACCGTGCCGACAAGTTCCGCACCCTCTGGATTCATTCCAAGCAGATGAAAGCGCTGAAGCTCGCCGACCTCATCGACTATGTGCCGTCCTCGCAGCAGGGCGGGCCGCTCATCCCCTATTACATGGGGCTGCGCTGCGTGGTCGACGACGACATCCCGCAGGCGGCGGGCGTCTACACCGCGTTCATGTTCAAGGACAAGGCGATCTTGTGGAACGAGCTGCCCGTCAACACCGAAGGCGGGCCGCTGGAGTTCGACCGCAAGCCCCGCCAGGGCCATGGCGGCGGGGTGACGGAAATGGTCGGCCGCCGGCATTTCGTGCCGCACGTTCCCGGCACCCGCTTCCTCGACGCCTCCACCGCCGGCGAATTCGCCACCGACGCGGAGCTGGCGCTGGCGGCGAACTGGGACCGCACCGCGTCGAGCGTCAAGACCATGACGTTCATCGCTCTGAAGACGACCGAGGCATAGGGTTTCGTCTCCCGGGAGGTGGGCCAGGCCCACCTCCTTCCTGCGAGCGCCGGCGCTTGAACATTGACGCCAACCGTCGATGCCGGCGCTGCCCCTCATTGCCCTGCCGGGCATTTCTCCCCGTGAACGGGGAGAAAGACGCACTTCCCCCAATCACAACCCACGGAGGCCTTACCCATGGCCATAACCCCGACCGACATCGCCAATATGGCGCTGGCCGTCCTTGACGAGGCGCCGATCGACAGCCTTGACGAGGACATCAAGGCCGCGCGCTTGCTCAACATGCATTTCGACCTGACCCGCGAGGCCGAGTTGACGAAATACGCCTGGGTGTTCGCCATCCTTTCGGCATCCCTGGCCGGCAGCGATACCGGTTCCGGCGATTGCACGCTGAACTGGGTCTATGAACTCCCCGTCGATTGCCTTCGCCCGCTGCCGCTGACCCACAATGGCGAGCCGGACGGCATCGCGATCTCGTGGCGGCAGGAGGCGGGGCTGGTCTACAGCGACCGGGCGGGACCGCTCACCATCCGCTATGTCGCGAACCTCACCGACCCCAACGACTGGGACGCGCCGTTCACCGAAGTGCTGGTGGCGGCACTCGCCGTCAAGATCGCGCATCCGCTGACGCACAAGGCCGGCATGATCGACATTGCCCGTTCGGCCTACGACCGCGCGCTGGACGCCGCCTTCACCGCGCAGGCCATCCAGCGCGGCGGACGGCTTTCGACATCGAGTTGGGCGCGGCAGCGCGGCGACAGCCGGTTTTATGCGGGGGCCATGCGCTGATGGCGACGCTCTATCCGGTCCAGGACGTCTTCACCCGTGGCGAGATCTCGCCACGCCTGCATGCGCGCGCCTCGCTTGATCTCTACCGCGCGGCGCTGTCGAAATGCGAAAACTTCGTCACCCTGCCGCATGGCGGCATCCGCAAGCGCGGCGGCACCTGTTTCGTCGGCGAAGTCAAGACGTCCGCCAAGGCGACGCGGGCGATCCCGTTCATCTTCTCGGCCGACCAGGCCTACATGCTGGAGTTCGGCAATCTTTACATCCGCGTCTACGCCTATGGCGCGCGTGTCGGCACGGTCGAGGTGGCCTCGCCCTATCTTGAAGCCGACCTGTTCGATCTCGACTATGTGCAGTCCGCGGACCAGATGTGGATTTCCCACAGGGATTATCCGCTCAAGGTGCTGACGCGCACCGCCCATACGGCATGGGCGCTCGACGACTACGCGATCGACGACGGGCCCTATGACGACATCAACGATACGCCGACCACGCTGACGCCCGCGGACTATGGGGCGCTGACGCCGAAGATGACGTCGAACACCGCGCCTTCCGGCACGGTCTCAGGCATGGGCGGGGCAGGGGACGCCTTCCAGCTTTTCGACAAGGCGACAGAGACGGACAGCGGCATCGCCGGTGCCACCAACGGCTCGGTCACCTACCAGCTTGCCGGTGGCGCGCAGGCCATCGTCGAAAACTACTATCTGACCGCACGCACCGGCGGAACGGTCGACCGCACGCCGACAATCTGGGTGCTTGAAGGATCGAATGACGGCGCGACATGGGTGACGCTCGACAGCCGCACCGGCGAGACCGGCTGGTCGGGCGGCGAAACCCGCTACTATGAATTCCTGAACAAGCTGGCGTTCGAGTATCACCGCTTTACGTGGAAGGCGATCAACGGCGCTTCGGACAGCGCGTTTTCCGAACTGAACCTCAACCGGGCGGCGGCCAGCCAGACCCCGTTCGACCTCACGGCGTCATCGACCGCCGGCATCAATGGCGGCGCCGGCTTCCAGGCTTCTGACGTCGGCCGGGCCATTCGCCTGCTAGCGTCCGATGGCCGCTGGCGCTGGGCCAAGATCACCAGCCGCACCAGCGCCACGGCGGTGAAAGTCCAACTGCATGGATTTGCCCTGCCGGACCTCAGCCCGATATCCCGCTGGCGCCTGGGCACGCTCGTGCCGGGGAAATATGTCGAAAGCGGATCGCTCTACGAGGAGCGCCTGGCCTTCAGCCGCAAGTTTTCGGTCTACGCCTCGGCGACGGGGGATTTCAACAATTTCGCATTGGGCGAGAAGGATGACGACGCGCTGGAATTCCTCCAGGCCGGCGGCGGCCAGGCGAACGACATCACGTGGATCGCGGAATCGGACGGCGCGCTGCTGATCGGGACGCTCGGCGGCATCCGCGCACTCTCCGGCTCCGGCATCGACGAGGCATTGACGCCCTCCTCGTTCAAGAACCGGCGCTCGCGCACGTCGGGCTGTGCCCGCATCCGCCCCGTCGATGCCGGCCAGTCGTTCCTCTATGTCACGCGCTCGCGCCGCTCGATCGCCGAGCTGACGCAGGCTTCGACCGGCCGCTTCACCTCCGACGATATCGGCCAGATCTCCGAACATATCGCCAAGCGTGGCGTGGTCGAGCTGGCGTTCCAGACCGACCCCGACCCGATGCTCTGGTTTCCGCTCGATAATGGCGAGCTCGGCGGCTACACCCACCAGCCCTCGCAGGAGGTGCGCGGCATGCACCGCCACCGCTTCGGCGGTACCGTCGCCGGTTCCGGCTGGGCGGCTGTCGAAAGCGCTGTGGTGACGCCCGGCCAGGATGGCGTCGACGACATCTGGCTGATCGTCAGGCGCACCATCGGCGGCGTGACCAGGCGCTATATCGAGATCATGACGGCGCCGTTCGAATATGGGGCGCTGGAGGACGCCTTCCAGGTCGATTGCGGCCTGACCTATTCGGGCGCCGCCGTCAACACCGTGTCCGGGCTTGCCCATCTCAACGGCGAAAAGGTCGACGTGCTGGCCGGCGGCAAGGTCTATCGCGGGCTGCCGGTCGCCTCCGGCCAGGTGACGCTGCCCGGCGGCGCCGTCGCGGCCAGATGGCAGGCCGGGCTTGCGTTCCAGTCGCAGGCCGACACGCTGGAGCTCGACGGCGCCGGCCGGGACGGCTCGATCCTCGGGCGACGCAAGAAGGTGGCGGGTGTCATCCTGTCCCTGCTCGAGACCGACACGACAGGGCTTCAGGTGCAGTCGCTGATCCGCGGCCGCTGGGAAAGCGTGCGCATGCCCTCCCTCGTCGCGCCCGACGGCAAGGCGAGCCTGTTCACCGGCAATGTCGAGGTGCCCATCGACGACAGCTGGGAAGGGCAGGGCCGGGTGCGGATCCGCCACGTCAACCCGACGCCCTGCACGATACGCGCGTTCACGCCAGTGTTCGACGCCGAGCCTTAGGGCGAGCTGACGTTCCTCGCCCCCGCAAGGCGGGGGAGAGGTGGCCGCGAAGCGGTCGGAGAGGGGGTCTTCGTAAGGCGCAGGCGCTTCTGCCGGAGAGTCCGGCACAGGTCGGCGCCATCCCATCTCCGTCTCGCTTCGCCGAGCCACCTCTCCCCACTTGGTGGGGCGAGGAACCCAGGCTGAATCAACGCCGCGATCCTCCGCGCCTCCCTCTGCCCTGCCAATCTCCCCCACAAGGGGGATTGGCAGTTACGCCCTCCCGCACACCCCACCACAAGGACCCATCCCGTGACCACATCCCCCCATGCCGAACAGCTCGGCAGGGCGCGGACGGCTGCCGAATATGCTGCCGTCATCGCCTTGCTCGATGCCGACCTCAATGATGCGATCGCCCGCCGGCGCGGCTGCGAACAGGCCGAGGACCGCGCCGTTTTCGGCGACGGCGATCTCTCCGCCGCGCGCATCGCGCTGGACGACTGCAACGACGTCGTCGCGCTGTTGGAGAAGATCATCGCGGCAGCGGACAAATGCCGTGCCGCGGCCGCCGCGGCAGAGGCGCGCGCCGCCGTCGAGGCGCTGGGCGGGCAAGCGAAAGCCAAGGCGGAGGTGCTGACCGAGCGCTGGCGCGCCGTGCGCCGCCTGGTCGAGCTGTTGCGCCAGGAACTGTTCGAGGCCGATGCGCTCGCCCGCGCGCTCGCCACCGCCAACGGCCTCTTCGACGCCGCCGGCATGCCCGACCTGAAGGTGAACCTGGCCGTTGCCCGCCGCGCCGCCATGGCCGGGCCGCGCGCGGCGGCGCCGGCGCGCCTCAGCCGCCCGGCAATCCAGGCCGACAGGCTGCTTCTGTCGTTCACCAACCCCGGCGGCGCGCTCGACCCGCGACCGGCGCTCGGTGCGCGCCCGGCCAGGAAAACCCCCATTGCCGCATCCCAGCGAGGCTGACCATGTGCACATTAGCCCTTCTCGGCACGGCCATCTCGGTGGGTGGCGCATTGATCGAAGGCCGGCAGCAAAACCAGGCGGCCGGTTACCAGGCCAAGGCCTACGGGCAGCAGGCGCAGGCCGATGCGCAAAGTGCCGCCTTCGAACAGAGCCAGGAGCGCCACAGGCAGGATCTGCTGCTTTCGCAGGCGCGGGCCCGGGCGGGCGCCTCCGGCGTCGGCCTGTCGGGCTCGCCGGCCGAGGTGCTGGCGGCCAATGCCAGGCAGGGCCAGCTCGACCTGAAGGCGATCCAGTACGGCTCGGCGCTGCGCCGGAACACTCTCGACAGCCAGGCGGCGCTCTCGCGCTTCTCCGGCAGGCAGGCCGCGGCGGCGTCGATCTTCAGGGCGGGCAGCAGCCTCGTGTCCGGTCTCTCCCGCCTCTACGACCCGAGCAAGGCCGTGACCTTCGGCAAGGGCGCCTTCCCACCGGCGCCGGGCGGCGCCTTCAAGGGGGGCCTCTACTGATGGCGACGATTCCTCTCCAGCTTGCCCAGCGCCGGCTCGAGGCCGGCAATGGCGTTTCCTATCCCGAGGGGTCGCCGGCCGGCAGGGCGATGCAGGATCTTGGCGACGAGCTCTCGGCCGTCGCCGAGCGCTACCGGCAGATGAAGGAGCGGCAGGAAGCGTTCGACGCGGAGTTGGCGCGCCGCCGGTTCGCCGAGCGCATCGCGCAGGCGGAAGACGAGGTGGCGGCGAATGCGCCGGCCGACGGCAGCGGCCTGCACGATGCGATGTATGGCGAGGTCGACCCGCGCAGCGGGCAGGTGGTCAAGCCCGGCCTGTTCGACACGCTGTTCGACGAGACTCTGCCTGAGATACCCGAGAGCCGGCGGGCCGCTTTCGCCAGGCAGAAGGAGCCGATGCGCGCGGCCGGCTCGCCGCGCATGGCGCAGCGGCAGCAGGAGCAGCGCGATGAGTATGAGCTGGCGGAGTGGGCGAAGGTGCAGGACGCCTCGCTCAAGGCCATCGCGGAGAGCGACCCAAGCGATGCCGCAAGCTTCGAGGCGATCCAGCAGAGCGGGCTCGACCTGGTCGCCAATATGGGTAATCCAACTGCCCGGCAAGCGGCGGAAGTGGCCTGGCGCAGCAACACGGCCAAGGCGCTGGTTCAGGCGATGATCGCCCGAGATCCGAAGCGCGCCGCCGAGAAGCCCGGCGGTTATGAACCGGCGATCGCCGACTCTACCGCCGCGCGGCGGCCACTCGGCCTCGAAAAGACCGAGCCGCTGCACCGCGACTGATTTCGCGCTGTGAACGATATCGGCCCACCTCGCCATGCAGGCAGTGTCAGCAGATTGAGCAAAATAACCATGCGGCTTCGCGCTTGGAATACTTGCGCGCTGGTTGGCGTTGGGCAATATTGCCGGCGGGCTAGGGGAGAATTTATGAAAAAATTTGCTTTGATTGCGTCAATGTTGGTTGGTTTGGTGGGGTGCGCTACACCGCCTGATAAGATTGCAGGGGTTCCGAATGCTGGCCCTTGTACGCAGGCTGACCGAGAGCGCTTGGCTGTTCTAACAAATCAGCAGAGCAAGGCTGCGACCGGAGACGCCCTTGGCGTATTTCTTATTGGCGTGCCCGTCTCTTCGCTGTCCGGAGGGGATCACGAAACGGAGATTGCCATTCTAAAAGGACGGTGCGGGCCGCCAAAAACTTAAGTCTTGGGAGTCGGGAACCGCCGGAGGCGGGCGGCATTTCCGATCGCCCTACCCGCATCGGCAATGAGCGCCGTTCTTGCTTTCGGTGCGACATGGCTCTGAGCCAGTCGCACCTTGCCCAGATCGACCGTGGCCGCTGGCGCAAGAATCCACCGTTTGCGCGGGCCCGCGTCGCCAGCCTCGCCAGCGTCTGCTCAACTGCGCTCACAGAAATAGAGAGAAACATATGGAGGAATGGTGTCTATGGCCTTGGGCTGCGACTGACCTGCGCCCTGCGGCACGTTTGGGGTGCTTTTATCCAGATCCTGGGCAGCACCGAATACGAGCCCCTCGACGGCTCGAAAGCCGCTCACTTCACCAGAGTTCAAATGCCGCCATATCAGATTTATCTCGGGAATATTTTCCCCTGCCAAAACGTATGTTGGCGCGCCTCCGGTTTTCCTGAATGTTTCGGAATTTGCACCCTGAATAAACTTGCCGTCCAGGTGCGCGTCAGCCCACCCTTCTCCCAGTTTTGTACATCCTCCTGGATCGTTCATCGCCACAATCGCCCCGTGGGGCAAAAGGAATGGACGTAGGGCTGATATCTTGCCGTCAATCTCTGACTCGATCTCCTTCTTGATCTGCTCTCTAATCATCTCGTGCCCGGACAACGATGGCACAGAAAAGCGCAATGACCGGGTGATTGTGCTGTCGCCTTCTGAAGCAAAATTAAATGCTCCGTTGGTGTCGACGTTTGCGGTCCTGGTGCACGTGAAACTAAGTTTTGATTGAGCCTCCACTATAAGACTTCCCACAACATCTTTGTTAGGCTGTTCGGTACATTTCACGTCAGCTTTGGGGTCCGACTGAATGCTGATTAATTTATATTTCCTGTTTGGCGCAGAGGAGCTGGGTTTGAAATCCATTTGAACGAAAAAAGCTGTGTTTGAGGCTGTACTCACTTCTGTCACGCCCGTGAATGCCTCAAGATCGGACTGCGCCAATATCCGCAAACAATCATCGACAAGCTGGACCGCGTATCGCGCTGAAACAGCCGTATCGACGGAGTGGAAATAGGTGCTTACATATCTTTTTCCGGTTTTACATACCGCGTCGATGGCTTTGCTGGTCCTGGAATTAACGTCGCTGGCGGAGTTTCCATAGCCGAGCTGGAATCCCGCATAACCAAACGAAGCCTGGGTGGCATCGCTCGATCCTGCCAATGTCGATTCATACCTCTCGGTGTCTTTGCAAACGTGGTCAAACTCACTGTCCACGGACTGGTTCCATTGCTCGGAATCGTTTTTGTCGACCAGCGTGCCTGCTTTTCCAGCGATGCTTTGACAAACGTCAAAATCTGCTGCGCCGCTTGGTGCTGTTGCTGCCAGAAGGACGCAGACAGATGCTGCCAATTTGAACTTTGCCATGCCAAGATCTCCCCGCTGTCTGACCCCCTTCAGCGTCTGCTCACGCAGAAAGCGTGTCAATCATGAAGTGCTAATGTAGCTAAATGGCGTAGCATGATTCCAGAGTGCATAAGCGTTCCGGCTAAAGCCGGCTTGCATCCATTCCACCAGTCGATCGGGCCGGCTTCACTTCGCTGCTGGATGTCAGGGAGAAGCGGCGAAATGGCCGTTGCCAAGAAGAAGCTGCGAACCTCACAGGGAGTCTTTCATGTGCAATGACTACGAGCAGCATGTACTCTGGGCTGAATATTG
The DNA here is from genome assembly GCF_006442375.1 of Mesorhizobium sp. B2-2-4. Lineage (NCBI taxonomy): Bacteria > Pseudomonadati > Pseudomonadota > Alphaproteobacteria > Hyphomicrobiales > Phyllobacteriaceae > Mesorhizobium > Mesorhizobium sp. B2-2-4. The sequence continues at coordinate 437,135 of NZ_VFWB01000005.1, forward strand.
CCGGATGATGGCGTTGCTGGCGCTCAAAATCCCGACCCATCAGACCGAGCTCGACCTGCCGCAGGCGGATGATATTCGCATCAATGATCCAGCGCCCATAATGCGCGCTGCCGGAGATGGGATCGAATTGGCGTCGATGACGTTCGGATTTCCGCCGGCCGGACCGAAAGGCGGGCCTGTGTTCAACTTCCGCTCCGAAGGCCGGCAATTCGGCAATAGCAAACGCTGCCTCATTCCGGCGTCCGCGTTCTTCGAATTCACGGGCACGAAATATCCGAAAGCGAAACATCGATTCACGCTCAACGGCGCGCCATTTCTCGCCATCGCCGGACTTTGGCGGGAAGCTGTAGGCAATAAACCGCCGACCTTCACCATGTTGACGACCGACCCCGGACCGGATGTCGCGCCGTATCACAATCGGCAGGTTGTGGTGGTCCAGCCGGAGAATTGGGTGGCCTGGATCAACTTGACGAAACCCGAGGCTGATCTGTTGCGCCCGCTTCCGGTGGGATCGCTCGCCGTGGAGACGGTGCGCGCCGAGAGCTTGTAGTGGGGACGGCAAGTCCGACAGTCATTCCATGTCGGGTACATCGCCGCTGACGAACAGTGTCGTAGGCGGGCAGTTATCGCCAAGCGCGGGGCTGGCATCCGGCTCGCCGTCGCTGGCCAAATTGCGCTGCGCATACACCATCTTTGGCGATGCGCTCAATCATCGTTGAGCCGTGTATGGGCTGAGTACTGCCAGCGAGGCGCGGCATAGTAGCCCTAAAAGACGGCTTGAAGGCACTTGACAACGCTGATACAGCTACCCGAACAAACAGTAAGCAGGGTATTCGGAACGGTTTCCGGTATAACGAGTTGTTCACACAACTCGCTCAAACTGCTTGGGGGGACTGACGATGGACATGAATCTCATGACGCATAAGTTCGCGACGATCACTGTATCGCTCCTAGACCGGGAAGATGGTGGACTGCGCGTACAGAGCGACGATCTGCCGGGGCTGATCCTGTCGGGACCGGATAAGGAACAGGTCATCAATCTGATCGTACCGGCCATGTCAGCCCTGTTGCAGCGCCTCGGCTTCAGTGACTTCAATATCCACCCGACGCGCACCGTGGGTGAAATCATGGATTGTGCAAATCCGCAGAAGCTGGACATGCACGTTCAGCAGTTCGTTGTTGAATACGCAAAAGCAGCGTAATCATACTTCATGATTGCCGTTCGGCTTTTTTCTCGGGGCGAGATCGTCACTAGACTCGCGCCCTATAAGTGCAAGCACATGGCCGATTTGGGCAACGGCTTGGAAGTCTGGGAAACTGGATGGGGTTATCCGTTCACGCTCCAGTCGGAAGGTGATCGGTACGATGAATGGCAGTACAGGCGCCTTTTAGCGTCCGTCATTGCCGTAACGATGCCTCCAGACTGGATGGCCGAAAACGGCAACGGCGCGCACTAGCTCAACTGGGGTGCATTGGTGCGGTAGGTCAACGACATACGGCGCAGCGAGTATCGCATCCGACGGCCAATCGGCTACGTTCGGGGGAACTCACGTCGCCCTGTAGCACAAACATCTCGTTAGCCGCCTGCTCCGCGGCTTCAACGGCACAGATGGTGTCGGCCGCCGCGATCTTGTGTGATGCCTGCTACCCTGCGAGCGAACTTTCGGCGATCTCCTGTGACTATTCTGCCCAGAGCGAACGAAAAGAGAACATCGAGTCAAGACTGCTCTTGACGAGGAAGGAATATGTTCCTTATTCCTGAATGGCATCTGAGCAGGAAGAAGCCATGGGAAAGCGCCAGAACGCGCCGGCCGGCGAAGCTATGTCAGAACTGGAAAAGGCGGTTGAGCAGGCCATAGCCGCAGCCGGCGGCGACGTCTTGGTTGCATTGCTGAACGTCCTTGCCAGGAACAACGACCTTGAACGGGAACTGGCCTTGTCCCGGGCCGCAGTCTCGAACGGCTATTCTCGCGGCTGGCACAAGGCGCGCGTTCGATGACTGAGACGGCGGAAGACAATTTCCGGATCGAAGTCTGGGATCGAGAGGAGAAAACCCACCTCGAAACCATATGCCGATCTCCGGACGCGATGGTCAGCCAGGCAGCTTGGCAGGCGGCCATTCGGCGTCGGCCCGGAATGCTGCTGATTCACTACAACAGCCGCCATGTCATGGAGAAGATCATCACTCCGGGTGAGGTGAAGATCCCGCCGCAGACTGTGATTAACGGCAGCATTCATGCGGGGTTGGACGTTTCACTTGGCGATCTGCGCGAATGGCACATGTTGCGAGCTTGGTGCAAACGCTGCTCGCATTACGCCGAGGTGAAGCCAGCGGCGCTTATCCGGCGATACGGCAAGGATGCGCTGTTCAGCACTGTTGAGAGAGCGCTTGTCTGCACGAGCTGCGATCGAGGCGGTCCGGTCAGACTGGAGATTCACAAGGTGCCGAGGAACTGACGGGTTTGGGTCTCTCCCTCTGCGACCGCCGATTTTTGGGTTGAACCGACCACACGGTTTTGAAAGTCCCACAGCCCCGCTTTCGCGGGGTTTTTTCATGGAGCAAGCCTCATGGCTCAACCTGCAACCGCCGCCGTTCGTTTGTTGGCCGGCGAACGCCAACCGGTGCGCTTGGCGACAACTGCTAACATCGCTCTCTACGGCTTGCAGACCATCGACGCCGTGGAGGTTCAGGTGGGCGACCGGGTGCTTGTCAAAGACCAGAAGAACGCCACTCAGAATGGCATCTATACGGCAAGCGACGGCCATTGGCGTCGTCCAGCCGACACATGCGGAACTCGCGACTTGCAGAAGGGCACCACCGTTTTTGTCCGAGAAGGCGCCGTTTCGTCCCATCTCGTCTACGCCTTCGAAACAGCCGATCCGGTAATCGGCGCCGATCCTGTCGTGCTGGCCTGTCACCTGTCGGACCATATATTGGGCGAAATGGTAGGCACTGGCGATTAAAATTTAAGCAAAATGTTTCCGGATTATTCTATTCTGTTACCTGGGGGCAGTTCAGGTGCAATACAGCGGAAACACCCAGGGAACACCTTGGCATTAGGGCTGCCAGTGCACTTCGATGGCGCAGCTGGCAGCTCTGCGATGTATAATATTAGCTAGGCGTAAACTTTGGCATGTTCGTTGCACCTTACCCCTTGAGGGGGCCACAGGGGTTGGAACCGATGTATCGAAATGACACAGAACTGTTCGCGCGGGCGAACGAGCGGGGCATTACGATCTATCAACGCTCGAAAACGGTGTGGATCGCGGCGGGAAGCTACCGGGACCGCGAATATGCGGTGAAGGGGCGGACACCCGCCCTTGCGCTCGCCTTGTGGAAGGAGGCCACCAGATACAGCGGGTCGGGACTTTAGAACCTGTCCTGCCGTCTGGATGAAGCCTCAAAGGCGATCTAGACGCCCGCTACGCGACAGAACATCTGCAAAGCCGTCAGGGCGCGGGCCTCGGTCGGCTCTTCGCCTCCTGCCTGTGAATCCGCCGGCGCCGTCACCGCTCCAACGGATTTGTACCGGGAAGCGAACGGCCTTTCTTCTGCCGTGCGGTTGTCGTTTGCAGCGACGACAATCGCGGATTTTTTCATCGGAAATCACACCTTGTGGAAGCGCTGCGACATTGACGCTCCCATAGCGCAAGCCACCGCAGTGCGCGGGTGTTAACACGGCAGCCAGTCCGGGAGCAAGCCGGCATTGCTGCTTGTTCAGGAAGTGCGTGCCCAAGGACAGAAAACCGACCGCTGAATTGTCTCTCGCCTAGCCGAGCGATCGTGACCAAACTTCTCAAGGAAGAACCTGAATGACCGTGGCGCCGTGGCCGCACGGGCCAGCGCTTATCCCATCCGAACCCGTCGCCACGCCGCCAACCAACCCGAATTCCAAGCCTTGCTTTCGCGAGGCTTTTTTTATGGAGCAAGCCTCATGGCCCGACCCGCAACTGCCGCCGTTCGCCTGCTGACGGGCGAGCGCGAACCCGTGCGCCTGGCGACGACGGCAAACCTGGAGACGGTCATCGTCGACGGCGTTGCCTGGATCCTCGGCCTGAAGACGATCGACGGGGTTTTGACCGCCGTCGGCGACCGGGTATTGGTCAAGAACCAGTCGGACGCCCGGCTGAACGGCATCTATACGGCGAGCGAGGGCTACTGGTACCGCGCGGCGGACGCCCGCACCGCGCGCACGATGCAGAAGGGAACGACCGTTCACGTGCAGGAGGGGGTTGTTTCGGGTGGCTTGGTCTACGCTTTCCAGACCCTCAACCCGGTGATCGGCACGAGCGACATCGTGATCTCCTACTATCTGTCGGATGATCCGCTCGGGGATATCGGCGGAGCGCTGGCGGCAGTCATCCACATCGCGGAACTCGCGCGCGACCTGGCCCAGCAATATGCCGCCGACGCCGCGCAGGTTTCGGGCGTCAACGTGCCGATCTACGCATCCGTGGCGACAGCATCGGGCTCGACGATCGCTGCCGGCGTCAAGAGCATCAGGACCCAATTCTACGCCCCGGTCTTCACGACCCCGGCAACCCTGGTGGGCGGCGCCAACTATGCCCGCATGTCGCGCGCGGCGATCACCGCCGGCGGCTACCCGGCGCTGGCCTATTTCCGCTCCGCCGACCGTTTCATGCCGGACGGCACGACCGATGCGGTCAATGGCGGCTTTTGGGTGTTGAATGAAAGCGTCGTTGACTTACGTCAACTGGGCAGTGGGTTCGGCAACGCAGCGGCCGACACCGCGGCGCTGATTGCGGCGGTCCAGATCGTCGACGGCAAGGATCGCGGCACAATCCGCCTGCCACCAACGAATATCACGATCAACCAAACGATCGACATCGCTCTCGGACTATTCGATGTTGAAGGCTTCGGCCGCGACGTTTCGACCATCACAAGCGCAATGATCAATGGCGCGCCGCTGTTCCGTCTGGTCGGCCACACATTGCGGCTCGGATTTCGCGATTTTAAAGCGCTTGGCAATCAATTGACCGGGGCCGCCGGCAACGGCCATGCCTTCGCGCTATGGGATACGGATGGTTTTCAAAGCGGCTCTGCACTGCCGCAGGGCGTCGTCATGGAGCGCATCTGCATCGACGGCTTCCGTGGCACTGGGCCAGAGGGGGGGCCGCTCGACAGCTTGGGCACCATCGCGGCTTGTGGTGTCAACAACAAGGGCGGCCTCGGCTGCACGTTCCGTGACATCGAGATACTTCGGTGTGGCGGCGGCATGTACATGGGCTACACCCAAAATTGCCTCATCGACAGCCCGCTCTTCTCCCAGATCGACCGTTTCGGCATTCTCGATTACCGTGCGGCATCACTTCGTATTCAGAACGGCGACGTGCAGGACTGCTGTGGCGACGGCACAAATCTGACCGTTCCAGAGGCGATGCCCTGCGCCAACATTATCTCTTTCTTTGGCAATGGGACGATCATCGAAGGGGTGAAGACGAAGGGGGCCGGTGGCAACTGCCAGATTTATGTCGTCCACGGGGCTGGCATCAAGGTCGATAAAAACTGGCTCCAAGTCTACATGCTCAACGATGTGCCGCACAACGGCATCATCATCCATAGGACGACTGGCTTCTCTTGCGACAACAATACGTTCGCGATGTCTCAGTCTACCTATGTGGCTAGTCAGAAAAACCAGGGCATTCAGATCACCAACGATCAGGCCAACGACCCGGTGAGCGGATCGGTGCGCGGCAACCAGTTTACGTTCTCTCCAGGCATGGGTATCTCGTCCTTCATTCGCATCGGGGCACCTTCAGGCAATCGCCTGTTCAGCGGCTTGATTGTGGAGGGGAACGTCTTTGGCGGCTTCCTCCCACCGAGCTCCGGCCTCACCGTCGACAACGGCATTCTTGTGGAGAATGCCAAGCTTATCGGGTGTCGTATTGCTAACAACGTCTTCGATGCCACAAACGGAGTGACGTTCACCAACGGCATCCGCTTTGCCAACGTCACCGATGGCGGCAAGAACTGGCTCGCGGGCAATGCGATGAACCTTAGCCTGGGCACGATCACCACGCCCTTCAACGGCATATCTGAAAGCGAGCTCCGCACCATTGGACAGGTATTCCTCAATCCGACGCCAGGCATCCCGACGGGGACAAGTCTGACTGTGCAGGTTGCCGTACCAGGTGCCGTTCGTGGTGACTTGGTAACGGGCATTGGATTTAGCGCCGACCTGCTGGGCTGCACGATTAAGTACGCCGGGGTCGTCACCGCTGACATTGTCGACATAATCATTGCAAACGATACAGGGGTAACGAAGGACCCTGGCAGCGGCGTGATGACTGTTGTGGTCCGCAAATGGCAGTTCGGAGGCTAATCAACGGATCAACGAATCACCAAAGAACATAGCCAGGAGGTTGCCGGCGACCATCAACCAGAAGAAGGCTTGGAAAAACGCGTTCCTCCAGACTAAGCCGAACACCTCGACACATGCAATCCGCCAACGATCTCCTTCGGCAAGATACTGGTGGGCCATCCATCGCAAGGTTTTCATTAGAGAATACCTTTGGCCCAATAGCCGAAGAAAACAACCTGTGACGCGAGAGCCGCAATTAGTGTAAGGCGGCGCCAGTGAAGATCGGGAATGCTGGAGATTGCAACCGCAAGCGCTGGAATCGCAAGAGCGACGAACCGGATGCCATTCTGATTGTAGAGGTACATCCCGAAGCAGAGTGATGAAGCGAGAACTACAACAAACGCGGCAAACTTCCTGCTGAACAGGTGATCAAAGAAGAGGAAAGGGACAGCATACGCCGTTACCATCATCGTCAGCAGGAATCCGCTCGTAGTAATTTCTATCGTCGCTCGCCTGTCGCCGATCGAGCCCAGAAGGTAGCTTTTGAGGATGGTCACGGCGACAACTATGGCCGCTATATAGCATGTCGAAATTAGCACATGTCGGCGCCCGCAAATATCGGAGCCCGTGATAATTTGGCCCACTGCGAACGCGCCGGCAAAGACCAGAACCGCAGAATGAATAAAGGGTGCAATTCCCACCAATGCATATTTGACCAGGCGCCATGGCAATAGGAGGGCCAGATAGATTGCGGCCATGGCGACAGCCGATCGTACTTGAGAGAATACGAGATCGATTAACTGAGGGTGGATTAGCAAAAGGATGTAGGCTGGGGACGAGGCTTTGACTGCCACGTAGACGCTGATGACTACCAAGGAGATTAAGGTCAGGATAGAAAAGATGCTGGCTAGTTCGAAGCTCTCTTTGAGAGCGTAGATACCCTTCCGCCAAAGGTATTCTTGGGCATACCAATCGATCAGTGAAGCGGTATCAGGAGAAACATAGTATGCCCTTTTGTCGAAATTCTGGATGTAGTTCTGCAGATCGGGAAATGGCGTTCCTCTGACCATCACCCAGTTCACCATCCATATGCACAGGGCAACCGCTACGCCGATCGTGGGCTTTGTCAGTCTTTGTAGCTTCCCCATAGTCTGACGAGTCTGGGAGGCATACGATTGGTTCACCCACATTTCATGCCCGACGCGCCAGCATAGTCTTCTCTCAAAGTGTTCGTCTTGAGTTGCAATTTTCTAACCATGTGCGGTCAGGCGCGCAAGGCGATCTTAAGTTTGACACACATCGACAATTATCGCTGGTGGACAGAGCGGTAGCTTTCCAACCTAAACCAAGCCGAGCCGGCGATTGAAACCCATGGCCGCGCGGTCAGGCTCAATCGCTGGGTGGCGCGCTAGGTCGGTTTCTTGCGCAGGATCAGCAATGCTTCGTCGCCATCGGGAAGTACTGCACCTTCAGGTAGTCATCGGCCGCCATGGGGCTGATATCGATGTTCCGGCGCATGCCGAGATAAAGCCTGCGGGCGATATTTCTGAGCAAGGTCTCGCCTCCGATGGTTTATCCGGGCTGTCGTCTCGTCACCGCCTGATGCCCCAGGCATAGGTTCTTTGCTTGGACGCGTTCAGACGGCGCACCTCGTACCGGCCCTGCCGCTCGATCTCGGCGACCGCTTCGACCACGCCATCGAAGGACCCTGGCGTGACGTCGTCGAATACGACCATGTCGCCCTCGCGCTGAACGCCCGAAACGCAGCGATGCTCGGCCAGCACGTTCTTCCTGGTGTGCTGCGCGTCGATGAAGGCGAAGTGGATCCGGTTCACGCCGACCCTGGGCAATTGAAGGAGTGAATCGCCTTGCAGGAAAATGATCCGGTCGGCCAGCGGCTGCCACGGCCGAAGCAGTTCGGCGCGCGACTTCCTGCCGTCATGGTCGTCGATGCAATTCCAGTAGAAGCGATGATGGTGCGGCAGGACGTCGAGCGTGACGACATGCCCGCAGGCGCCGGCATCGGCGAGTGCCTTGGCCATGCAGATCGCGGAGAAACCACGCGCGGTGCCGGTCTCGACGACGGTGGTGAACGGCCTTGGGCTGTCGGCCAACTGGCGGCGAAGAAGACTGTAAAGCACCCGCCCGTGCGGGTAGGCGAGCGCGCTGGTCTTGATGGTGATCTGGGTGTGGAGGGCCAGTTCGTCGAGCCAGTCGCGATCGACGGCAAAGCCGGTTTCGGCCTCGAGCCTGTCGATCTCAGGGAATGAGACGCGCCGGGTGGCTTCGAACAGCCTCAGATATTCCTCTTTTGGGGCACGCGGCGCCGAGCCCAGCGGGTCGACGTTCCAGCGGCGATCGATGGCGGCCGACAGCCTGTTGAAGGCCAGGCGCCGCGCGGCGCCAACAAAGTCTCTCATCCCAGACCTGTTCGTCCCAAAATTGTATTTTTTCTAACCATGCGCCGGCCGGCGCGCAAGGCGACCTCCGGTTTTGACGCACTGCAAGTAGGCACCGAGGCGCGCGCAACGGCGACTATCCGCACCCCTGTGCTGCCGGCGATCACCCACTCACCTCATCCACCAAGAAATCGAAAGGGATATCATGGACCGCAATTTTACGCGGGCGCTTGCGCTCGTCCTCAAATCCGAAGGCGGCTGGTCGGACAATCCGGCCGATCCGGGCGGCGCCACCATGAAGGGCGTCACGCTCGCCAATTTCCGCCGCTACGTGAAGGCGGATGCCGCCAAGGCGGATCTCAGGAAGATCAGCGATGCCCAACTCGCCACGGTGTACCGCCGCTTCTACTGGGATGCGGTGGCTGGCGCCGAGTTGCCCGACGGCGTGGATTACGCGGTGTTCGACTATGCCGTGAACAGTGGGCCAAGCAGGGCGGCGAAATATCTTCAAGCAGTGGTCGGCACCGCCCCGGACGGCCGCATCGGGCCCGAGACGCTCGCTGCCGTCGGTTCCAGACCGGCCGCCGTCGTCATCGACAATCTCTGCGATGCCCGCCTGGCTTTCCTGAAGCGGCTTCCGACCTGGCCGACTTTCGGCAAAGGCTGGTCGAGGCGGGTCGGATCCGTCCGCGCACAGGCGCTGCTGCTGACGGCTGTCGGGGCAGGCGAGGCATCGGCCACGCGGCCAGATCCTGCACCGGCCGCTGCTGCGGCGGCGCCGGGCGGCGCTGCTGCCGTAGATGCCGTCGAACCGGTCGCGGCGGCGCCTGCCGGCGCCAACATCCCAGCTGCCACCAAGGCGGGCGGGATCATTGTCGCGTGCCTGCTCGTCGCCTACGCCGCCTGGCACCACATCGCCGCCGCCTTGCAAGGAATGTTCTGATCATGGCCACCACAACCCAGCCGACCATCCGCCCGACCAACAAACTGACGGCCGCGACCATCGCCGCCGCCGCCGTTTCGATTTCCGGCGTCTTCGTGCGCAATGTCTGGCCATCCTGGTACGATGCCGAGACATGGGCCACGCTGCTGCCGCTAGCCGTCTTTGCCGTCGGCTATCTCGTCAAGGACGCGCCAAACCAATGAGCGCGCTCCTCTCCTTCCTGCTCAGCAATTCGACCGTTCTCGGCATCGGCGCAGCCATCGTCGCTGCGTTTGGCTGGGGTGTTCGCCAGCGGCTTGCCGGCGAGCGCGCCGAACGTAGTCGGCAGGCCGCGGCCGAGGCGGCGGCGCGCGACGTCGCCGACCAGGTTGACAACGACATCGGCGCGCTACCCGCCGCCACTGCCCGAAAGGAGCTCAGGTCATGGGCAAGGGATTGATTGTCGCAGCGGCCGCAGCACTTGTCGCGGTAGCCGGCTGCACCACCGTCACCGGCGGATTTTGCGCGGTCTCGAGCCCGCTGCGCTTGTCCGCATCCGCCGTCGCAGCACTGTCGGATGCGGAAGTCCGGACGCTGCTGGCGCACAACCGCAAGGGCGAGAAACTGTGCGGGTGGAAGCCATGACGATCGTGTTGCCGCTCGATTCGGGCCCTGCTGCTCGGGGACCGCTCATCTTCGGTGCCGGATCGGTCATTCTGTTTCCTGATCGCGAGACAATGAAATGATGCATGATCTTTTCGACCTGCTCGGTATCAAGGTGCCGGTGGTGGTCGCCGGCCTTTCTGGCGGCATATTGCGCGCGCTGTCGCGCCACCGCTACAAACCGCGCGAGATGGTGGCCTCGCCGATCTGCGGCGCGCTAGCCGCCGCCTATCTGACGCTGCCCGTGGTCCAGTATTCCCGCGCCATGGGCCTGCCGATGGCCAATGACGACACCACGACCCTGGCGGCCGCATTCCTCATCGGCGTCTGCGCGATGTGGATATCGGATATCGTATTCGAGGTCGTGGTGCGCAGGTTCAGGCCTGGGGAGTGACGCCGCGCGTCCGTGGTGATCGGCAGCAGGACGCGCCCATCGACTGGACGAAGCCGACGACAATGCCCATCTATGGGAAATCCTGGAGCGGCTGTCATAGCGCCGGGCCTCCAGTTTTATCGTGCGCAATTCCGACGGAAACGGCTACAACCTTTCCCGGAGTTGCTTTGGGGAGATTTGATATGGCGACTTCAAGCGAACGCGCGGTGCTTGCCGGCGGCTGTTTCTGGGGCATGCAGGATCTGATCCGACGCATCCCGGGCGTCCTGTCCACGCGCGTCGGCTACAGCGGCGGCGACGTGCCTGATGCCACCTACCGAAACCATGGCACCCATGCCGAAGCCATCGAGATCAATTTCGATCCCGCCAGTGTGAGCTACCGTACGCTGCTGGAGTTCTTCTTCCAGATTCATGATCCGACGACACGCAACCGCCAGGGCAACGATGTGGGGATGAGCTACCGTTCGGCGATCTACTACACCACCGATGAGCAGAAGCGCGTCGCCGAAGACACTATCGCCGACGTCGACGCCTCGGACCTGTGGCCCGGCAAGGTGGTCACCGAGGTGGCTCCGGCCGGCGCGTTCTGGGAAGCCGAACCCGAGCATCAGGACTATCTGCAGAAATACCCGAACGGCTACACCTGTCATTTCGTCAGGCCGGGCTGGAAGCTGCCGGTTCGCGAAAAGGCTGTTTCGTAGACGGCGCCCGAACCGAGACGAAGGCCGATGGCGGTTTACGTCTCAGGCGCCTGCCTGTTCGGCGAGGGTGAAACATAAAGAGACGGAAACGCCACGGAACAGACGCCCCGTGGCGTTCTCCAGCAGTTTCGGCGAATGGCTACTTGCCGCAATGCTTGTCGTTGACAGTCGGCGAAGCGGTGCCCGGAGCGGTGTGGCTGGCATCCGGCTGAGCACCTTGTGGGCTGGCCGGACAGTTCCGGTCCGCGTTCGAATTCATGCCGTCGGGCATGACGGTCGTGCTGCCGGTCGTGCCAGGATCCACCGTGTTCGGCTATGCCGGCGTGTTCGGGTCGACCGTGACCGACTGGCCGCTGCCGGGCCCATTATTGGCGCCGTTTCCGCCAGCACTTTGCGCCATCGCCGAAGTCGCGAGACCAATGGTAAGAGCCGAAGCTGCGAGGATTTTCATGAGCATGGTTTGTCTCCATTTCTGTGAAGTCTTCGCTCGTTTCCACGAAGTTCGTCGCGTTTGCGACTATAGGGACAACCACTCGTCGTGGCTAAGGTTCCGGACAAATTTCCCTCAAGACCGGGCCCGACGGAACCGCCCATAAATCAGGCCTGGCGCAATGCATTTCCGGCGATGGTCCTGAAAAAACAGCTTTCATAGCCGCCCGATTGGTGCTTTAACGCGTCCATCCACAGGGGTGCTCCGTACGGTCGGGGCTGAGACGGGGGCGGCAAGCCCACAGACCCTAGAAGCTGATCTGGGTAATACCAGCGGAGCGAGGCGGGCGATGTTTTCAGGCGCACAGATTTCCCTATATCCCATGTCCGGCGATTTTGTCGGCGTCATCCTTGGCGCGCTCGGGGCACTGGACCCCTATCGTGATCGACTGCGGATCGAGACCGACGATATCTCGACCTTGCTTGTCGGGCCGCCCGAGGTGCTGTTTCCTGCCATGCGCGACCTGTTCGTGGCGGCAGCGCGCAGCGGCAAGCATTGCGTGCTTTCGGCCGCCATCTCGCGCGGCTGCCCGGGCGAGCCGGACGATCCGATCTGCCGCTCCGACGCGTTTGGCGGACCTGCCGGGCCGCTCGGCCCGCGCAAGGAAGCCGCTATCGCCGCCGTGCGCGGCGTGGCCGCCACCGGCCAGCCGGCGGCGGCGCAGTTCTCGCTTTATGTCATGGGCACCGACGACCACATGGACGAGATCTATGGCTGCATCGACTTCCTGAAGCAGTCGGGCGTATATGAGCGCTCCAAGCATTTCTGCACAAAGTTGCGCGGCGACGCAGGCGCCATTTTTACCGCACTCAACGAGGCCTTTTGCCGCTTCGGGCCGGGTGCCGGCCACGTAACGCTCGACGTCACCGTCTCGGCCAACAGCCCCACCGCCGTCTGACGGCGCGCCCCGCGCCATCCGCTCCGGGTACCTGCGTGTCCTCCCCGTTCGCCCCTTCGCGTCCGATCGTGGACCTCATCGCCAGAACCGCTCCGGCGATGCTTTCGGTGGGGCTGCTGCTAGCCGCGTGGGAACTCTATGCGCGCTTTGGTGGCATCAAGCCGACAATCCTCCCGGCGCCATCGCGCGTCTTCGCTCAGGCAATGCTCAACCGGCACGCGCTGGCCGATAACGCCGTGCCAACCCTCCGTGCCACGCTCGCAGGCTTTGCCTGTTCGCTCGGCGGTGCCTTTGCGATGTCGATATTGATCGACTTCTCCCAGCCATTGCGGCGCGCCCTTTTTCCGGTCTTCGTGGTCAGCCAGACCTTGCCGCTGGTGGCGATTGCACCGCTGGTGGTGCTGTGGTTCGGCTTTGGGCTGATGCCCAAGATCATGCTGGTGGCGCTGGTCACCTTCTTTCCGATGTTGGTGGCTTTGGCCGAAGGATATGAGGCGACGGAGGCTGAGATCGGCCAAATGCTGCGCGCCATGGGGGCAGGGCGCTGGCGTGTCTTCGTCCTGGCGCGGCTGCCCTCGGCGCTGCCCTACTTCTTCGCCGGTGTCAGGATCTCGATCACCTATGCTGTCGTGGGCGCCATCTTCGCCGAATATGCGGGCGCGGCGAAGGGCCTCGGCATCTACATGCTCAACGCCAAGAACAACTTCCGCCCGGACCTGGTGCTGGCCGCCGTCGCCGTCAGCGCCGTGCTGACGCTCGTCCTGTTCGGGCTGACGATGCTGGTCCAGCGCCTTGCCATGCCATGGGAACGGACCGCCGGCGGGCGGGCCGCAGGAAAGGGGCCGTGGCGATGAACCGGCTCGAACTGCGACATGTGCGCAAGGCCTTCGAAGGACTCGACGTGCTTGCCGACATTTCGCTCAGCGTCGGCGCCGGCGAATTCGTCTCCATTCTGGGCCCCTCCGGCGCCGGCAAGTCGACGCTGTTCCAGCTTCTGACCGGCGCGCTTCACGGCGAGGGCGAGATATTCTTCGACGGCAAGCCGCTCGATGACCACGGCCGGCATTTCGCTTTCATGCCGCAGCGCGACGCGTTGATGCCTTGGCGGCGCATTCTTGACAACGCCACGCTCGGGCTTGAGGTGCAAGGTGTCAGGCGCAAGGCTGCCCGCGCTCGCGTTGCTCCGCTGTTCGAGGAATTCGGGCTTGCCGGTTTCGAACGGCATTTTCCGGCGCAGCTTTCCGGCGGCATGCGCCAGCGCGCGGCCTTGCTGCGCACCGTGGTGCAGGAACGCGATATGCTGCTGCTCGACGAGCCGTTCGGCGCACTCGATGCGCTGACCCGCGCCGCCATGCAACGCTGGTTGGAACAGATGTGGCGGCGCCACTGCTGGACGGCGCTGCTGATCACCCACGACGTGCGCGAAGCTGTGTTCCTGTCCGACCGCATCTATGTGCTTTCGGCGCGGCCGGCGCGCGTCGTCGCTGAGATCACCGTGCCGCTGCCGCGTCCACGCGAACTGGCCGGCGGCGCTGCACGGCAGGCCGGCACCCTCGAAGCCGAGATCCTCGACATCCTCCTCAACCCGAGCCACCAGAAGGACACGGACCATGACTGACCTGACGCGCCGGCAAGCCTTGCTGCTCACTGCCGCTGCCGGCCTTCCCCTTGTAGCCCGGCCAGGCCGATCTCTTGCCCAGGCGGCCGCCCGGAAAGTAACGGTGGCGCTGGACTGGACGGTCAACACCAACCATATCGGCCTGTTCGTCGCTCGCGACAAAGGGTTTTACAGCGAGGCCGGCCTCGAGGTCGACATCCTGCCCTACAGCGATACCGGTGCAGGCACGCTGGTTGCCAACCGCGTTGCCGATTTCGGCATCAACGGCTCCATCGGCCTCTTCACCCAGAAAACCGCCGGCGCCGATCTCAAGGCGGTCTATGCCGTGGTGCAGTCCGAAACCGGACGGCTGGTGTTCAATGCAGCGCGTGACGAGATCAAAACCCCCAGGGATCTTGACGGCCTGACCTATGGCGGTTTCGGCAGTGCCTGGGAAAACGCGCTGATCTCGACCATCATCCGTCACGACGGCGGCAAGGGGGCTTTCGAAACGGTGACGCTCGGCACGTCCGCCTATGAGGCGCTGGCCAACGGTTCGGTCGACTTCACGTTGGAGGTCTCGACCTGGGAAGGCGTCGAGGCAGAACTGAAAGGCGTCAAACAGCGAAGCTTCGTCTATGCCGACTACGGCGTGCCCGACGAGCACACCACGCTGATCTCCTCTAGCGATGCGTATCTGCGTGCAAATCCGGAATTGGCGTCGGGCTTCATACGGGCAACGCGGCGCGGCTACCAGTTCACCGTCGATCATCCCGAAGAAGCGGCCACACTGCTGATCGCCGCCAACAAGGACGCCCTGACCAATCCGGCATTGATCCACGCCTCGCTGAAGACGCTGATCGACGGGCACTATCTGCGCCGGCGAAACGGCGCCATAGGCAGCATGGACCCGGCCAAGATGGAAGCGATCGGTTCCTATCTCTTCGCCGCCGGCATCCTCCGGAACGGGGACGGCGAGCCCGTTGCCCGGCAACCGGATTTTGGCAACTATTTCAGTAACTTCTATTTGGGGTAGGGATCAAACCGCATCGGGCGCCAGCGCTGCTCAAGCTGATTGCCTTTCGTCAGCCTCGTCAGAGCTGCGCCCAAGGCAAAACCTTTACCGCAATAAAGCACAGAGCGGCGACTGCCATTACGCCCAAACCACTCCAACGCAAAATCCGCGCCCTCCCGAAAAGCCCGTCTAATCTACCCCAAGGCTCAGTGCCTTCTTGCGATCGGCCTGAGCACGCTTGCGGTTGCCCTTGGCTTCCCACGCCCGGCTCCGCGCCTCGTAGGCGGTTGCGAAATCCGGCTTAAGCCTTATCGCCTGGCTGAAATCCGCGATGGCCCCTTCATAGTCCGCTCTGCTGGTTCGGATCACGCCTCGACCGAAATAGCCAAAGGGGTTCTTGTGATCGAGGCTGATGGCCTTTTCGAAATCGTGCAGCGCGGCGACGTCCTCGTGCCCTCCCATCCATAGGAGGCCTCGATCGGCATAGACCCTTGCGTCCGCGGGGTTGAGATTGATGGCCTTTTCGAAGTCGGCAAACGCCCCGTCGTAGTTTTCCTGGAAACTGAGGTTCTGGCCGCGACTGTAGTAGGTCTCGGCTATATTCGGATTGATCGCGATCGCCTGCGTGTAATCGGCAACAGCATGAGCATAATCGTTCTTGGCCTCCCAAGCTATGGCCCGGGCCAGATAGGCGTCATGAAATGCCGGGACCAGTGCGATCGCCTTGCCATACAGGGCTATGGCGCCGTCATAGTCATTTTTCTCATGCAGCCTCCGACCCTTGGCGAAAAGCGCCTTGGCGGCCGAATCAGTATCGCTCGGTGCGGCCGAACCGGCGGCTGAACTGGCGGTGGCCGCCGCCGAGCTGACGGCGCCGAGCGTGGCGGCCGCCATATCGCCCTGTCCCTTCGCAGCCACAGCCGCCTTGCGGGCGACCGCGTAATCGCGATTGTCGGGATCGAGCTTGATCGCCTGGCCGAAGTCGGCGATTGCCTCGTCATAGTCCTTCCTGTCAGCACGCGCCATGCCGCGCCCGTAATGGCTGGCGTCGTCTTTCGGATCGATCTCGATGGCTACCGAATAGGCGGCAATCGCGCGCCCCGCGTCGCCCTTGGCGTGCCAGGCCATGCCCATGCAGAAGTAGGCGTCGCGCGCTTTTGGATCGAGTGTTGAAGCCCGGCTGCAATCGGCAAGAGCGCCTTCGGCATCGCCTGACGTGATCTTGGCGAGGCCCCGGCGAGAATGAGCCGCAGCAAAATTGGGGGCGAGCTGGATGACCGTGTCGTAATCGGCGATCGCTTGCTCGTAAACGCGTTTGGCGGCCTGGGCCTTGCCGCGGCCGTAATAGGCGAACCGGTTGTTCGGATCGAGCGCAATCGCTTTGTTGTAGGCGCCGATCGCCTGATCGTACTTGCCCATGTCCAGGAAGGCATCGCCGCCAAGGATCGCTTCGAGGGCGCGCGGATCGGTCGCCTCCAGAACCCTTGCGGCCAGCGTGTCTTGGGTAGCAGTGATATCCGGAACGACGGCTCGCTGCTTTTGCTGTTGGGTGTCCGGCAACGGTGCCGGCTTGCTTTGGTCGGCGGCGAGCTGAGCGCCGCAGCTTCCTGCCCGCGTCGGATCAAGCTCGATGGCGCGCAGGCAATCCGCCGCCGCTCCGGCGCTGTCTCCCTTGAGTGTCCTTGCGCGGCTGCGCCCGAGATAGGCGTCCGCATTGTCGGGATCGAGGCTGATCGCCTTGTCGAAATCGAGAAGCGCGCCTTCGAGGCCATATTTCGACAGCCGCATCCCCGCACGCTCGATCAAGGTCTTTGCGGCTGCGCGATTGCTGGTCGTATCCTTGGCGGCGGATAAGTCCTCGCCGGGCGCCTGTTCAGCATCGTCATCGGTGACAGTGGGATCGAACTCACTCTCGGCGGCGCGGGCGATACCGCGTTTGACATTGGCCAATATATTGTTGGGATCGATACGGACCGCCTCGTCATACTCGGCCAGGGCCTGTTTCGGGTCGCCCATCCTGTCCCAGGCGATGCCCAGGCCCGCATGCGCCTTGCCATTCTGAGGGTCCGCCTCGATTGCCTGTTGGAAATCGATGATGGCCGCGTCGATCTTGCCCTTGTGCAGGAAGGCGAGGCCACGGTTGCTGTAGGCATCGCTGGAAGACGGCTCCAGGCTGATGGCGATGTTGAAGTCCGCGATCGCACGGTCGTCGTCTCCATTGCTGAACCAGTCGGCGCCGCGGTTGAGATACGCGGAAGCGTCGTTCGGATCGAGCGCGATCGCCTCGCTGTAGTCGGCGATCGATCGGTCGTATTGCTTCTGGTCGCCGAGAGCGACGCCCCGTTGGAAATAGGCTGTGGCGCGGCTGCGCGCCGGCTCTGCGGCGTCCTCCGCAATCGCGGAGCAGGCAACAATGCGCTTGTCCGGCTCGATGTCCTCGCCGAAGCAGGTTGCATAATCCTTCTCGGCTGCGAGCGCAGGCGTGTTCCGGGCGAGAGCGGCGCCAAGCCCGGCTGAGGGCCACCGGTCGGGCGCAAGGCTTGTCATCGCGATCGCGGCGGCGAGGAGCCGCGCATCCTTCCACCTCATCATATCGCTGGTCCCCCCAAAACTTTAATCCGCCTTGGCAGCTAGGTTCCCTACTGTTCCTTATTTGTTCCAGAAATGCAAGCATGAATTGCAAATCCGCTCTCACAGATCTGACGATGCAAGATCGAGATAAGTCGAAGTGGATCCGATCTTGACGCTCAACCGCCTGTTTTTGCTGTCGGCTTTATCCTTCTACAATCTCGCCGTTTACGCCGTAATCACGTTCCTTCAGCTTTATCGTATCCTGCGCGTCGGCCGGTCGGAAAGCCCCGCCATTGCGGCAGGACTGCTGCACGAATTGCGCCGTCGCCTTCTCGACGTCATGCATTAGGTGGAACGCGAACGCGTTCAAAGCGTTGTCTGTGAGCAACATTCTCAACCCAGAAGTGCCGAACCGGCGCGCAAGTGCCTGCGGGAGTGGAAGCCATGAGTCTTGGAACCATCCTTATCATCATCCTTATCCTCGCCCTGCTCGGCGGCTTCAGCGGCCTCGGCGGCGGTCCGTTCTACGGAACCGGTTATTATGGTGGCGGCGGGCTGGGGCTTGTGTTGCTGATCGTCATTATTCTGGTCGTGCTTGGACGCATCTAAAGCGCGTCGTGCACGTCGTTCTCACAAGGCGAGAGCCCGCTTTTGGGCGACATGCATTGTTTGGGCGACATGCATTGGCCGCTGATCGCGATCCTGTGACCATGTCGATGCCGGCGCGCACCGGATCGTGATGCGGGCAAACAGGCTTGTGATCCGGCGTCTGGCGAAACTCCCGTAAGGTGATTTTGGTCCACACCCCCCGTGGAAAGCAAGAGGAGAGGTCCCACCCTTGTCCTCCTCCAAGGCCCGCCCCGGTTCCCGGAGCGGGCTTTCCTTCTTCTGCCGGTAGGGTCACCGCAGCAGGATCGCGACACGGTGCGACGCGTCCAGCAATGGGGAAATTCCTTCTTCGTTGCCGCCTGCGGCCGGCGGATCGTCGAAAGCAGTGCATCGGGGCACATGACCCGTCCCATTGACAAGCCCGCTATACGAGGAGAGATTAAACAAGACTAGACAGGTTCACTATACAGGTACTTATATGAAGCGGAGCGCGATCAAACTGTCTCCCGGCACGGGCAAGCCCGAGCAGATCGCCACCGTTCTCGAACACGAGATCCGTTCCGGCGTGCTGGGTTTCGGCGACCGTCTGCAAAGCGAAAATGAACTCGTCCAACGCTTTTCCGTCAGCCGCAACACGGTGCGCAAGGGGCTGGAGGAACTGTCCAGCCGCGGGCTGATCACCACAAAGGTCGGCATCGGATCCTTCGTCACCTTTGACGGCAAGCCTGTCGATGATGCGATCGGATGGTCGCGCGCGCTGGCCAATGCCGGCGCCAACGCCGAAACGCGGACGCTGCGGCTGGAGGTGATCGAAGACCACGACCTTGCCGTGCTGTTAGGCGTCGAAAGTCCGCTCTTCATCGCCGTCGACCGGGTCCGCACCAATGCCAGCGACGGCCATGCCATCTCCATCGAACGCAGCCGCCTGCCGCTGTCGCCAGAGCTGGAGGACGTGCCTCTGCGGGGCTTGCGCGAAGGCTCGCTGCACCAGACGCTACGCGAAGCGGGGCTTGTACCCGACCATGGCGAGGAGTGGGTCGACATCGAGATGTTGAACGCCCATGACGCCGCTATCCTCGGGTGCCCGCAAGGCACACCCTTCCTGCGCGGCCGTCGCCTGACGCGTGCGGCCGATGAGCGGCCGGTCGAATATGTCACCAGCCTGCTCAATCCCGCCCATTTCGCGCTGCATATGAGGTTCTGAGCGATGCCGGAGAACGAGCTTGAGATGGACCGCGCCATGGGTGCGCTCGTCGGCGGGGCGCTGGGCGACGCGCTCGGCATGCCGACGCAGCTTCTGTCGCCTCAGCGCATCGCCGAACTCTACGGCCATGTCGAGGATTTCGTCTCGCCCTTTGCCGATCATCCGGTGTCGAAAGGGCTGCCGGCCGGGACTATCACCGACGATACCGAGCAGGCGCTGCTGCTCGGCCGCATCCTGGTTGCCTCAGGCGACCGCTTCGACCATGCGCGCTGGGTCAACGCGCTGCTCGACTGGGAGCGCGAGGTCAAGGCGCGCGGCAGCTACGACCTTTTGGGACCGTCGACCAAGCGCGCCATCGACGCCATCAACAAGGGCGTGCCAGCCGAGGAGGCTGGGCGCGGCGGCGACACCAATGGCGCGGCCATGCGCATCGCGCCGCTCGGCATCATGATGCAGCCGGAGCCGCTGGATGCGCTCGTCGACAAGGTGGCCGAAACCTGCCGGGCGACACACAACACCTCGATCGCCATTGCCTCCGCCGCGGCGGTCGCGGCCGCCGTCAGCCGCGGCATCGCCGGCGGCGACTGGCGCGCCGCGTCCGACAGCGCCGTCGCGGCGGCGAGGCGGGGGGCGACACACGGCCACTGGGTGACCGGCGGCGACATCGCCGCGCGCGTCGCCTGGGCGCAGGATCTGATCCGCGGCAAGGCGCCGCAAGATGCGGTCCGGCTGATCACCGATCTGGTCGGCACCGGCGTTGCCAGCCAGGAGTCCGTTCCGGCCGCTTTTGCTGTGCTGGAGGTCGCCGGCGGCGATGCTTGGCAAGCGGCGGTCATCAGCGCCAATCTCGGCGGCGACACCGACACGATCGGCGCCATCGCCGCAGGCATGGCCGGCGCCTGCACCGGCCTTTCACGATTGCCGCAGGACCGCATCGCCCGCCTCAAAGGCTTTGACATGGCGGGCGTTCGTGCGCTCGCCGCCGATCTCGTCGCGGCGCGGACTTCGAACAGTCGCCTGGAGCAGGCCGGCCCCGGCAAGGACGCGGCGGCATGAGCGCGCGTCTCGTCCATATCGGCAGCGCGGTGGTCGACTATGTCTACCGTATCGATGCCTTGCCGGCGCCGGGCACGGAGAAGACGGCTTCGAGCTACGCCCAGGTCGCCGGCGGCGGTTTCAACATGATGGTCGCGGCAATCCGCACCGGCATGAAGGTGGTATTCGCAGGCCAGCTCGGCAGCGGACCCAATGGCGACTTCCTGCGCGCCGCCTTCAGTGCCGAAGGCATCGAGACGCTGATCCAGCCATCGCCACTGATGGACAGCGGCAATTGCGTCGCCATGATCTCCAGCGATGCCGAACGCACTTTCGTGTCGTGGCCGGGGGCGGAGAGCGTGCTCAGCCTCGATCTGATGGCGCCGGTTCTGGTGGCACCCGAGGATTGGGTGTTCACGTCAGGCTACACGCTGAGCTATCCCGGCAGCCGCGAGGCGCTCACCGACTGGATCGAGACGCTGCCGGCGGACATTCCACTTGTCCTCGACCCGACGCCGGTCGTTTCGGACATTTCGCGCGCCACCCTGTCGCGGGTGCTCGCCCGCACGACATGGCTGAGCTGCAACGCGACGGAAGCCACCGACATTGCCGGCCCGGGCGATGCCGACGCCCTTGCGGCGCGATTGCTTGCCGATCATTGTCCCAACGCCGACGGCGTCGTCATCCGCTGCGGCGCCAAGGGCTGCCATATCCGACTGGCGGGCGGCTCCGCCCGAACCATTCCCGGTTTCAAGGTGGTGGCGGTCGACACCAACGGCGCCGGCGACACTCATATTGGCGCCTTCGTAAGTGCGCTCGCGCGTGGCATGCCGCCTTTCGAGGCGGTGCGCTACGCCAATGCGGCGGCGGCCATTTCGGTCACCCGCCATGGCGGTTCATCCGCGCCCGCCGACGCGGAAATCCAGACTTTCCTGAGTCGTGCCGACGGTCCCTCGACCGGCGCGCGAGGCCAGGACCGGAAGGCCCATCAGACAGCCTGACAAAGCCCGGGAAGCGGGCAAACAAAGAGAGGAACGAACATGCGCATGCCTGACCTGACTGCTCTTTTGACGGCGACGGCCGTCTTCACCTCCGCACTTACCTTTGCCGCCAAGGCCGATGAAGTGCATGTGCTCAACTGGAAGGGCTACGGCGCCGACGAGCCATGGGCGATCGCCGCCTTCGAGAAGGCGACCGGCCATAAGGTGGTCAACGACTTCTTCAATTCCGAACAGGAAATGCTGACCAAGATCCGCACCAATCCTGGTCTCTATGACGTCGTCATGATCAACGCCGCCTTCAACGACCAGGCAATGGCTGAAAAGCTGATCCAGCCGATCGACACCTCCAAGCTGCCCAACTATGCCGACATCAGCAAGGACAAGGCGAGCTCGCCGATGCTCGACCATGACGGCAAGGTCTATGGCGTGCCGTGGGTGTGGGGCCTGACCGCCCTTGCCATCAACGAAAAGTCCTTCGACAAGCCGCCGACGTCGATCGCCGAAATGTGGAACCCCGCCCACAAGGGCCGCGTCGTCATCCGCGACGACGCCGTCGAGGCGGTGCAGTTCGGCGCCATCGCGACGGGCCAGAACATCAACGACATCAAGGATATGGACGCGGTCAAGACGAAGCTCACCTCGCTGATGCCGCAGATCAAGACCTTCTGGAGCTCGGAGAACGACTGGAACCAGATGGTGGCTTCCAACCAGATCGACATCGGCACCTATTGGAGCGGTTCGGCCGACCGCGCCAAGACGCATTTCAAGCTGCCGGTCTCGCTCGTGATCCCGCAGGAAGGCGCCGTCGCCTGGCTGGACGCCTTCTCCATCCCGGTTGGCTCCAAGAATGTCGCGGGCGCCGAAGCCTTCATCAATTACATGATCGATCCGAAATTCTATGTCGAATGGGTCACCAAGGTCGGTGCACCGGTGTCGGCCAACACCAAGGCGGTGGAAGCGTTGCCCGAGGATTCGTTCAACCGCAAGGTGATGGGTGATCCCACAGTCGCCAAGCGCATCCAGTTCCAGGCTCCGATCACCGATGCGCAGCGCAAGGCCTATCTGGCGCTCTGGCAGCAGCTCAAGGTCGACGTGAAGTAAAACCCGCGCCAGGGCCAGCCGGCGTTCGCGCCGGTTGGTCCTTCCAATCCGGGGAGGAGGATAGCATGGCAGCAGAGGGTGCGGTCGCAGTGCGCGGCGGGCTGAGGTCGGCACTGCCGCTGCTGGCGCCCGCCTATCTCTGGCTGACGGTGGCGATCTTCCTGCCGTTGTCGGCCATGGTGTTCTTCTCGTTCATGACCGACCTGCCGCTGACGGGAAAGCCGTGGGCGTTCACGCTTGGCAACTACGCCGCCTTCTTCTCGCAAAGCCTGTACCTGACACTGCTGCTTGCCTCGCTGCGCCTCGGCCTCGAGGTGACCTTGTGGTGCATCGTCATCGGCTATCCCGCGGCTTATGTACTGGCCAAGGTGCTGAAGGGGCGCAGCCGCGAGGCGATCTTCCTGCTCGTCATCCTGCCGTTCTGGTCGAACGGGCTGGTGCGCATCTTCTCCTGGGCGATGGTTTTGCGCGAAGGCGGCATTCTCGACACCGCGCTCAACGCTGTGCTGCCGTTCAAGATCAACATCGACCTCATGTATTCCTATCCGGCGATCATCATCGGACTGGTGCACTCCTATGTGCCCTACATGGTGCTGACCTGCTATCTCACTTTGCAGGCGATCGACGATTCATTGCTCGAGGCCGGACGCTCGCTCGGCGCCTCGCGGCTGCAGGTGCTGAAGCGGGTCATTGTCCCGCTATCGATGCCGGGCCTGGTGGCGGGCGCGGCCCTCATATTCGTGCCCGTCGTCGGCTCCTTCATGGAGCCGCGGATCGTCGGCGGCCGCAGCGGCACCTTTTACGGCACGGTGATCGAGGACCAGTTCGTCGCCGTGTTCAACTGGCCGCTGGGGGCCGCACTCTCCTTCATTCTGCTGGCCGTCGTGCTGATCATTCTGGCGCTGGCCGCACCGGTGCTGCGGAGGGTGGCGTGATGGCGACGACGCGTATCCTGGAGTGGCTCGGCCGCCTCTATATCGCGGTGCTGCTCGCCTTCCTGTATTTGCCCATCATTATCATGGCGCTGATGTCGTTCAACGTCTCGCCATTCTACCAGCTGCCATTCGAGTGGACGACGGAATGGTACGCCTCGCTGTGGCAGAACGACCAGCTCATCGCCGCCACCTGGAACAGCATCGAGATCGCCGTCATCACCACGGTCATCTCAACCGTGCTCGGCTCGGCGGCGTCCCTGGCGCTCTACCGCAATGAATTCCGCGGCAAGAAATTCCTGCAGGCGCTGTTGTTCCCACCGATCGCCATTCCCTGGCTGATCACCGGCACGGCGATGCTGATCTTCTTCTTCGGCATCGGCATTGGACGCGGCCTGTTCGCCATCCTGCTCGGCCATGTCGCGCTGGCGCTGCCCTATGTCATCGTCGTCGTCTCGGCCCGGCTGCAAACCTTCGCGCCGGAGCTGGAAGAGGCGGCACGCTCGCTCGGGGCCAACCAGTGGCAGGTGACGAACCGCGTTACGCTGCCCTGGATCATGCCGGGTGTGATCGCGGGCGGCTTGTTTGCGTTCGCCGTGTCGTTCGACCAGTTCGTGGTGTCCTACTTCCTGGCGACGCCGGGGCAGACGACGCTGCCGGTCGAGATCTACGCCGCGATCCGCAAGGGTTTCACGCCCGAGATCAACGCGGTCTCCACCATCATCATCGTGGTGTCGATGGCGCTGATGCTGCTCACAGCGCGCTTCTTCAAATTCGGCGGAGAGAAATAATGGCGGGCGTCCAGGTATCAAACGTCTCGCGCAGCTTCGGCGCGCACAAGGCGTTGGACGACGTCTCGATCGATTTCGTCGATGGCGGCTTCTACGCGCTGCTTGGGCCATCAGGCAGCGGCAAGACCACGCTGCTCAGGCAAATCGCCGGCTTCGATTTTCCCGACAGCGGCCGCATCGCCATCGGCGGCGAGAGCGTCGAGCGGGTACCGGTCGAGAAGCGGCGCATCGGCATGGTGTTCCAGAACTACGCGCTGTTCCCCAATATGAGCGTCGCCGACAATGTCGCCTTCGGCCTGTCGGTGCGCGGCGAGGCCAAGGCGGCGATTGCCACCGAGGTGCAACGCGCGCTCGACCTCGTTCAGCTCGGCTCGCTCGGCGGTCGCAAGCCGCATCAGCTCTCCGGCGGCCAGCGCCAGCGGGTCGCGCTGGCGCGCGCCATCGTCACCAAGCCACGCGTGCTTTTGCTCGACGAGCCGCTCGGCGCCCTCGACAAGGCGCTGCGCGTCGACATGCAAATCGAGCTCAAGCGCATCCAGCGCGAGATCGGCATCACAACCATTTTCGTCACCCACGACCAGGAAGAGGCGCTGACGATGAGCGACCGCATCGGTATCTTGCGCGATGGCCGGCTGGTGCAGGAAGGGCCGCCGGAGGAGATCTACGACAGGCCGAAAAGCGAATTCGCCGCCATCTTCCTCGGGGATGCCAACATCTTTCGCGGCGATACCACCGGCAACGGCATCCGCTTAGCGGACGGCACGACGATCGCCGCCGGGGCCGGCGCCAGGCTTGCCGCCGGCGCAAAGGCAAGCTGCGCCGTGCGTCCGGAGCGTATTCGGATTGCCCTTGATGCCGGAACTTCGGAGGGCGATGCCAACATACTGAAGGGCCAGGTTTCCAAACGCATCTTCGCCGGCAACAACAGCACCTACTTTGTCGAGCGTGCCGGCCAGACGCTGAAGGTCATCGTCCAGAACACCGGCGCTGACAGGCTGGCGGAAGGTCAGCATGTCGTACTACGCTGGTCGCCGCAGAGCACGGTGTTGATCCCTGCGGGGTAGTTCACTGAACTGCTGGCGTTCCTTCGCGCCATAAGATCGAGTAGGGGCCAGAGCGGCAATGACGTTGGAATTGACTGCCGAGGACCAATCCATGCTCGACGGCGAGCAAGGGCCGTCGGCGGCCGCGGCCATGAAGATCCTCGTCGCCTTCTCCAAAGCCGTCGGAGCGGACAGCCTCCTCGACATTGCCGGCGCCCATATCGATGGCTGCCTCTACCATGGCACGGCAGGGCTCGATTTCGTCGAACGGCTGGTCGAGGGCGGCGGCCGCGTGCAGGTGCCGACGACGCTCAATGTCGGCTCATTCGATCTCATCCATCCCGGCATGGTGAAGATGCCGGCGGCGGAGGAAGCGCCGGCGCGGCGGCTGATGAAGGCGCATATCGAGCTCGGCTGCCAGGCGACCTTCACCTGCGCGCCCTACCAGACGCGGTTCCGGCCAGGTTTCGGGCAGCAGATCGCCTGGGGCGAATCCAATGCCATCGTGTTTGCAAATTCGGTGATCGGCGCGCGCACCAACCGCTATGGCGATTTCATCGACCTGTGCTGCGCCATGACGGGCCGCGCGCCGGCCTGGGGCCTGCATCTGAGCGAGAACCGGCGCGGCCGCATCCTGTTCGAGCTGAACTTTGCTGAGCCAGAGCCGAGCGACGCCCTGTTCGTCGGCGTCGGACTGATCATCGGGCAAGCCAGCGGCGATCGCGTTCCGGTTGTCACAGGTCTGCCACGGCCGCGCGACGAGGACCAGCTGAAGGCGCTGGGCGCGGCAGCAGCGACTACCGGCGCCGTGGCGCTGTTCCATGCGGTCGGCATCACGCCGGAAGCGGGAACGCTCGACGAGGCGTTCCATGGTCAAGCGCCGGAAGAGACGATCCGCATCACGCGCGCCGATATCGATCATGCACTGGCCAGGCTGTCGCGCGTACCCGACGGGGCGCCGCTGGCGGCCGTGTCGCTGGGCACTCCGCATTTCTCGCATGCGGAATGGATGCGCCTGCTGCCCTTGCTGCGTGCCATCGCGCCGGGCAGGGGCATCCCGATCTATGTCAACACCGGTCGCGCGACGCTGACGCGATTGCAGGAGGAGGGCGCGCTTGATGGCACACAGGCGTTCGGCCTGATCCCCGTCGCCGACACCTGCACCTATGTCACTGCGATTCTGGAACGGCTCGACGGCGTGGTGATGACCAATTCCGGCAAATGGGCGCATTACGCTCCGGGCAATATCGGCGTGACGGTTGCGTTTGCGGATATGGCGGATTGCATCCGCTCCGCCGCGGTGGGGCATGTCGTGCGGGGCGCGTCATGACCGCGCCGGTGGAACCGGGCGTCGTCCAGCGATCCGGCACCTTCCAACTGGCCGGGAGTGCCGAGGGCCGGGCGTTGGTATTCTCGAAACCGCTGAGCTTCTGGGGCGGCGTTGATGCCACGACAGGCGACATAATGGATCACTCGCATCCTGGCCTCGGCCAGAACGTCGCCGGGAAAATCCTGATCATGCCGAGCGGGCGCGGCTCCTCGTCCTCATCCTCGGTGCTGGCCGAGGCAATCCGCAGGGGCACGGCGCCGGCCGGCATCCTCCTGGAACGGCCTGACCCGATCCTGGCAGTGGGCGCCATCGTCGCGGAATTTCTCTACGGGATCAGCATGCCGCTGGTGGTCTGCGAGATTGACGGCATTGTTTCCGGCGAGCGGATCGCGATACGCGTCGGCGGGGATGACAGGGCAATTGTCCGCAAGGAAACCGTTTCCTGACCAAGCTCGACGCGGACGACGAAGGCAGTTGGCGCTTCGCTCCCCGCCAAATCTCATTTCTTTCAAAACGGCCTTCCGTTCGAACAAACTTTTCGCCCGGCCCGAAACATTGGCACGATATTCCAAGCGGCGCGGTTGACCGGAGGCGGGTTGTCTAGCCTATAATTCTACTAAATTCATAGACTAACTTCGTCCGGCGCTGCACGGCATGGTCCGTCTGAGCGGCAGCAAGAAGGGAGCGCATCGATGCCGAAGACAGAATCCAACTCGATCGAGCTTGGCACCAAAGCGGCCGATTTCCTGCTGCCCGACGCACAAGGCGTGCTGCACCGGCTCGGCGATTTCGATGCAAAGCCTGCCTTGCTCGTCGCCTTCATCTCCAACCGCTGCCCTTTCGTCGTGCTGATCCGCGAGCAGCTTGCCGCTTTCGCCAGGGAATATGCGGGCAAGGGGCTGCAAGTGGTGGCCATCAATGCCAACGACCATGAGGCGCATCCCGAAGAGACGCTGGCCCGCATCGGCGAGGAAGTGGAGAAATTCGGCTATTCCTTCCCCTATCTCAAGGATGCCTCGCAGCAGACGGCGAAAGCCTATGGCGCGGCCTGTACACCCGACTTCTTCCTGTTCGGCGCCGACCGGCGGCTTGCCTATCATGGCCAGTTCGACGATGCGCGGCCGGGCAATGGCAAGGCGGTGACGGGTAACGACCTGCGCGCGGCGGTCGACGCGGTGCTGGAGGGCGGCAGGCCCGCCGCCGGCCAGGTGCCGTCGATCGGCTGCAACATCAAATGGAGCGCCGGCAATGAGCCGGCGTGGTTCTCGGGCGCTGCGCGCGCTGCTTAGCGCCTCGCACTCCTTCGCAGAGCATCCATGTCCATGCCTCAAAGATCCGCGTCCGACAGGCTGCAACTCCAGACCGACGTGCTCGTGCTGGGCGGAGGCCCGTCCGCAGCCTGGGCGGCGGTCGCTGCTGCCGAAAGCGGCGCGCAGGTGGTGCTGGCCGACAAGGGCTATCTCGGCACCAGCGGCGCCACCGCGCCGTCCAATACGGGTACCTGGTGCGTACCGCCGGGCGACAACAGGCATGCGGTGGTCGAGCGACGCTGGCAGCGCACCGGCGAGCTTGCGGACCAGCGCTGGATGCTGCGCTGCGTCGACACGGCCTATCGCAACCTGCTCAGGCTTTCCGAGTGGGGCTATCCGTTCCCGAGCGAGGATGACGGCCGGCTCTACATCGCCAATCTGCGCGGGCCCGACTACATGCGCTTCATGCGCCGCCGTGTGCTTCTGGCTGGCGTTACCGTGCTCGACCATCATCCGGCGCTGGAACTCCTGTCGGATGGCGATGCCGTCGTAGGCGCGGCCGGTATCGGCCGGCAGGCCGGCCAGGACTGGCGCGTCGACGCCAACGCAGTGGTGCTGGCGACCGGCGGCTGCGCTTTCCGTGAGCGCATCCTCGGCGGGACTGGACTGACCGGCGACGGCTATCTGATGGCGGCGGAGGCCGGCGCCAGCCTGTCGGGCATCGAGTTTACCGGCAAATACACGTTGGCGCCCTTTGGGTCTTCGCTGAACAAGGGGCTGCCGTTCCGCTGGGCCTCATTCCATCGCGAGGATGGATCGCCGATCCTGGGCCCTACCGGTGAGCCGCTGCGCAACGGTATCGGTGACCGCGAGGACGAGGTGGCGCGCGCATTGATCGAGGGACCGGTCTATGCGCGGCTCGATCAGGCGGAGCCGGCGCTGCAAGGCTGGTTGCGCCAAGGGCAGCCGAACTGCTTCGTGCCTTATGACCGCGCCGGTGTCGACCCGTTCACCGAGCTGTTCCGCATCACCCTGCGCGCCGAAGGCACGGTGCGCGGCACCGGCGGCATCGACATCGTCTCCGACGACTGCGCCACCGGCGTGCCGGGCCTCTATGTCGCAGGCGACGCCGCCAGCCGCGAGATCATGACCGGAGCGGTATCGGGCGGCGGCGCCGTCAATTCCTCCTGGGCGCTGGCCAGCGGCTGGTGGGCGGGCAAGGGCGCCTCGACCCATTCGAAGCGTCGCGGCGGCAGGGCGTTCCGCGACACCGTCGAACCACTCGGCCAGGCCGGCCTGCGCCCGGCGGCCTCGCCGCGTGCCGACATCGCTGCAGGCGAGGTCATCGAGGCGGTGCGCAACGAGGTGACGCCGCTCGACAAAAATTTCTTCCGCAACGGCGAGAGCTTGGAGAAAAGCCGGGGGCGGCTGGAGAGTGTCTGGCGCGACGTGCGCGACCATCTGCGGGGCGAAGGGGTGGACCGGGTCCGCGCGCGCGAGGCGGCGTCGATCGTCGCCGCGGGGCGCTGGTCGGTGGCGGCCGCGCTGCATCGGACAGAAAGCCGCGGCATGCATCGGCGCACCGATCAGCCGGGCAAGAACCCGGCCCTCGCGCATCGGCTGGTCATCACCGGCGTCGACGATTTCCGCATTGCCGGGGCGCCGGTGCGCCTGGCGGAGCTGGCGTCATGATCGAGATCGTCTCGGCCGCGCGCTGCGTCGAATGCGACATCTGCGTCAAGGTGTGCCCGACCAATGTGTTCGACGCTACCAAGGACGGCGCGCCTGTGATCGCCCGTCAGGACGACTGCCAGACCTGCTTTCTCTGTGAAATCTACTGCCCGACCGACGCGCTTTACGTGGCCGAGTTCGCCGAGGGGCCGACCGGCATCACGGAAGCGCAGGTCGAGGCACGTCAACTGTTCGGCGGCTACGCCCGCGCGCTCGGCTGGAAGCGCGGCAAGGCCGGCGGCTCTGAATTCGACCCGACGCACCGCATCCGCGTGGCGCAATAGGAAGCGACAGGACATGGACCGCATCGTCGTCAGCGATATCAAGAAGACCTTTCTGCTCAAGCCGGGGCAGTTCGTCACCGTCGACGGCGAGGAGACCGACCGCATCACCGTGCTCGACGGCGTCGATCTTTCGATCCGCAAAGGCGAGTTCATCACTTTGGTCGGCCCGAGCGGCTCGGGCAAATCTGTGCTGCTCGACATCATCGGCGGGCTGACGCAGGCGAGCGGCGGCGATGTCCAGCTCGACGGCCGGCGCATCACCAGGCCGGATCCTAAGACCGGCTATGTCTTCCAACAATATGCGCTGTTTCCCTGGCGCACGGCGCTGGCCAACATCGAATACGCGCTGGAGGTGCGTGGCGTCGCCAAGGCCGAGCGCACGGTGACGGCGCTCCATTTGTTGTCGTTGTTCGGTCTTGCCGGTTTCGAGGACCGTTTCCCCAACCAGCTCTCCGGGGGCATGCAGCAGCGCGTGGCGATCGCCCGCGCCTTGGCGAGCAACCCGGAAGTGCTTTTGATGGATGAACCCTTCGCCGCACTCGACCAGCAGACGCGCGAGCTCCTGCAGGGCGAGTTGCTGCGGATCTGGGGCAAGATCAAGACAACAGTGATCTTCGTTACCCATTCGATCGACGAGGCAATCTTCCTCGCTGACCGCGTGGTGGTGATGACGGCGCGGCCGGGCGCGGTGAAGGAGATCATAGACATCGACCTGCCACGGCCGCGCGACGGGGACATCCGCGCCAGCGCCGGATTCAACGGATATCGCGGCCGCGTCTGGGACGCGCTGCGCGATGAGGTCAACAAGGCGCAAAAGGACTGGACGCTGTCGCCAGCCTTCAGTCATTGAGGAGGTAGAGCCATGGCTTATCTTACCGAAAAGTTCGGCCCTGCCGGCGCTCTTCATCTGTTTGCCGGCGCCGGCGAGACGGCGGCCGCCGCAAGAGTCCCGGCCATCACCGCCCACAGTGCCAAGGTCCGGCGCAAAGGGACGAGCCACGGGACTTTCCTTTACGGCTTGCCGCTGCTCGGCCTGTTCTTTCTCGTGTGGGAAATCGCGCCACGGCTCGGCTGGCTGAACCGCATCTTCTTTCCGCCGCTGAGCGAGGTGCTGGTCGCTTGGTGGAACCTGCTCGCCTCGGGCGTTCTGGTCGAACATATCGGCATCAGCCTGCAGCGCGCTGCGATCGGCTTCGCTCTCGGCGTGGTGGTGGCCATTCCGCTCGGCCTGCTGATGGGGCGCTACTCGCTGTTCGAGAAGGTCTCTGACCTGCTTGTGCAGACGCTGCGCAACACCTCGCAATTCGCGCTGCTTCCGGTGTTCATCCTTTTGCTCGGCATCGGCGAGGAATCGAAGGTGGCGATCACCTTCTACTCCTCGGTCTTCTTTCTGCTGGTCAACACGATCAGCGGCGTCAAGTCGGTCGATCCGCTGCTGATCAAGGCGGCGCGCTCGATGGGTACGTCCGACTTCGACCTGTTCCGGAAGGTTATCCTGCCGGCCAGCATCCCCTCTGTTGTCGCCGGCGCAAGGCTGGCGGTGAAGTCGTCGCTGTTCGCGGTGATCGGCGCCGAGATGCTGGCGGCCAAATCCGGCCTCGGTTTCCTTATTCAGAACTCGCAGTTGATGATGGAAACGGCGGACATGTATGCCGGCATCCTGACGCTGACCGTCATCGGGCTCACCGTCAACTATTTGCTCGTCTGGTTCGAGCGCTGGGCGACCGCCTGGAAAGGCCAGTCCGAGTCCTCGCTCATCTGAGCCGTTCACTCATTCCAATCAGCAAGGATTTTCCTCATGTCCAACATTGCATTCGACGGATTTCGCCGGCTGTTCCTGAAGGGCGCCATTGCCGTCGTCATCGGCCTTGGCGGCATGCCCGCCTTCGCGCAGGACAAGCCCGAATTCATCCGCATCGGCAGCACCGCGCCGGGGCACCTCAAATTCGTCCTCGCACAGAAGGACGGCTGGTGGGAAAAGGAGTTCGCCAAGGACGGCATCAAGGTCGAACTTGTCACCTTCAATGGCGGCTCCGAGGCGACGACGGCGCTTGCGACAGGCGCCATCGAATTCACCTATACCGGCAACAATCCCGCGTTGCGCGTCGCCGCCTCCGGCGCCGATGTCAAGCTGATTGGCCTGTCGAGCTATGTGCGGTCGGGCGGCTCGTATATCGTGGTCAAATCCGACTCTCCACTGAAGACGCTGCAGGACCTCAAAGGCAAGAAGGTCGCCTATCTCACCGGTACGGTGCGGCACTCGAATTTCAGCAAGGCGCTGAACAGCGTCGGCCTGACGACCGGTGATGTAGAGGGATTGAACCTGCCTTTCGAGGCATCCGGCCCGGCACTGCTGCGCGGCGACATCGACGCCCTCGTCGAAACGGATTCGACCGCGGCCAAGCTGGTCGACACCGGCGAGGCACGGGTGCTCTTCGACACCAGCACCCATCCGGAATGGAACGTGCCGAACGTCATTTCGGTCAACGGCGCCTTCGCGGCGAAATATCCCGACCTGGTCAAGCGGCTGCTGAAGGTCGACATCGAGATTTCGCGCTGGGCCGATGCCCATCCCGACGAGACGATCAAGACATTCGTCGAGGCGACCAAGTCGTCGGAGAAATCGGTACGCAAGACCTATGCGGACGGCGTCTTTCACCAGGATCCGAGGCTGACCGACGATGCGATCGAGGCGCTCAAGGGCGAAGAGAAATTCATGGCCGGTGCCGGGCTTTTGAAGGGCTCGATCGACTACGGCAAATGGATCGACAAGAGCTTTGTCGACGCGGCCGGCGCGGAAGTCGCGGCCGTCCAGTAGCGGGCGTGCTGAACGGGCAGGGGTTCCGGCGCCGCTCCATTTCAGAGAGTATCAGATTTCCGGGATGTTCTCCTTGAAGATCACCTGGAGCCTCGGCTGATGCAATTCGTAAGGCAGTCTCCGGACCGCATGGGTCAAGGTGTTGAGCGCTTCGCGCGCTTCGACGCGCGGGTTCTGGTCGATGACCGCGTCGAGCGTGCCGTCGAGCAGAAGCTCCTTGGTGCCTTCGGTTACCTCATGGCCGAGGAAAACCATCGATATCGCACGGCCGCGCTCCTTGAGCGCGCGGGCAATGCCGGTGTTGCCCGCGCCGACATTGTAGATCGCGGCCAGGTCGGGGTGCCGCTCCAGAAGGGCTGATGCCTCCGAATAGGCCTTTTCGCGGTCGTCAAGCATCTCGCGCATTTCGACAATCTCCAGATTGGGCGATTCCTCGGCCAATATGTGCCGGAATCCCATCTCGCGTTCCTCATGGCCGCGATAGGAGAGCGAGCCGGCGAACAGCGCCACCTTGCCAGGACGTTCCGACCCCATGAAACGGTTGAGCAGATAGCCGGCCAGGCGCCCGGCGGCGCGGTTGTCGATGCCGATATACGCGACCCTTGGCACATGCAGGATGTCGGAGGCGATGGTCACCACCTTGACGTCGTTGGCCGACAGCGAGCGGATCGCCTCGCGCACCGTCGGATGGTCGAGCGCGATGACGCCGACGCCCTGAGTCTGGCCGCGCAGATCCTGCAAAAGGCGTGCGAGCCGGTCGGGATTGAAGCCCTCTATGGTGGCGATGTGGACATCGAGATCCGGCCGCGCCAAGGCTTGGGCTTCGATGTGGCGATGCAGCATCTTGATGAAGGAATTGGTGCCGGCCGGCAGCGCGAAGTCGAGCCGGATGACATCGCCGGACAAGGGCTTGAGAGGCGCCCCGTTCGCGCCTTCGGCGATGTAGCCAAGACGCCGCGCCATTTCGAGCACGATTTCGCGCGTGCGCGCCCGCACACCCGGACGGTTGTTGAGAACACGGTCGACGGTGGCGGCGGAAACGCCGGCTTCCCGGGCTATGTCAGTCAGGGTGGAACGCACCGTCTTTCATCTCCTCAATGCATCAGGATCACGCAATGCCGACCGCCGGCCGGGTGGCGACTGCTCTTCGCCATCCGCGATTCTGATGGGAAATGATGTATCCGGCCTTGGCCGATGCGCAAGCAGCCAGGCTAAATCAGATCGCCCGGCAGGATCGCGTCGGCATGGGAAAATAGATTTCCCATCAAATCGAGGCATCATGAGCGCTAGATGGATCTCCGTATGACGCATTTCCCTGCCTCGTTGCGATGTTATGAGGTGTTTTGATTATTTATGATGTTGACAGCCTTCCCGTACTGCCGTCAATGTCCCTCATGGCTGTGGAGGAAACATTGGCCCTGAGGGAGGAATTCCAATGCCTGATCCGATCCGCATGCCGCGGCTCCGGTTGCTAGCATCTGGAAGCGCGTTGGCGAGATGACGACGGCCGCGAAGACAGAATTCTGGGAGGAAGAGATTGGCAGGCAAAGGCTTCGAGCCGGACGTGAAGGTTCGCACCAGGGAATTCAAGATCGGCTGCGTCGGCGCCGGCATGATCATGGCCGAATGCCATCTCGCGGCCTATAAGGAAGCAGGCTTTCCTGTCGTGGCGATCGCTTCGCGTACAAGGGCGAATGCGCAGAAGGTCGCCACGCGCTGGGGCATTCCGACCGTCCACGACACGCCGGAACGACTAATCGAGGATCCGCAAGTCGAGATCATCGACCTGGCTTTCCCGCCGGACCAGCAGCCGGCGCTGATCCGCCACGCGCTGAAGCAGAAGCACATCAAGGCGATCCTGGCGCAGAAGCCGCTGGCGCTGTCGGTCGAGGAAGCGGTGAAGCTGCGCGACGAGGCGGCGAAGGCGGGCAAGATCCTCTCGGTCAACCAGAACATGCGCTACGACCAGTCGATGCGCGTGCTGAAGCAGATCATCGACAGCGGCGCGCTCGGCGACGTCGTCTTCGCGCAGATCGACATGCATGCGATCCCGCACTGGCAAGGCTTCCTCGAGGAGTACGACCGGCTGACGCTTGCCAATATGAGCGTGCATCATCTCGACGTGCTGCGTTTCCTGTTCGGCGATCCCGATGAGATCACCACGCTGACGCGCAAGGATCCGCGCACGACTTTCGAACACACCGACGGCATCACCGTCTCGACGCTGCGCTTCCCGTCCGGCGTGCTCGCCGTGTCGCTGGAGGATGTCTGGTCCGGTCCGCGGCAAGAAGGCTACAAGGACGACCAGCACATCAACTGGCGCGTCGACGGCACCAAGGGCGTCGCCAAGGGCACGATCGGCTGGCCGACCGGTGCGGCCTCGACGCTCACCTATGCCTCGGCCGAGACGACGGATGGCGAGTGGGTCAGCCCAAGCTGGGACACGATGTGGTTCCCGCATGCTTTCATCGGCGTGATGGAACAACTCCAGCACGCCGTGAAGACAGGTACGCCACCGGCGCTTTCCGTCGCCGACAACGTCAAGACCATGGCGCTGGTAGAGGCGGGCTATCGCTCGATCGCTTCGGGCCGCACGGTCAAGCTTTCCGAAATCTCGACAACCCGATCAATTGAAATCACTGGTAACTGAATCGCTTACAGGGAGGAATTCACACCATGATGCAGGCAGGTATTTTCACGGGCTATTTCCCGTACGGCCTCGAAGAGACGGCGAAGAAGATCCGCGGGCTCGGTTTCAACACGGTGCAGCTCGACCTGCATTTCAGGGATATCGACCTGTCGGCCGGACAGATCACCAAGGACAAGGCCAAGACCGTGCGCGATGTCTTCCGCGACCACAACCTGCCGGTCTGCTGCGTGTCGGGCTACACCAACATCATCCATCCCGACAAGGCAGAGCGCGACAAGCGCGTCGGCTACCTCAAGGAAATCATCCGCAACGCCCGCCATTTCGGCTCGCCCTACGTGATCTCGGAAACCGGCACCTACAACACCGAATCCGACTGGGTGCACCACCCCAAGAACAAGACCGAGGAGGGGTTCGAGGAATGCCGCAAGGTGATCGCTGATCTTGCGCAAACCGCCTATGACCATGGCGCGGTCTTCCTGCTCGAAACCTATGTCAACAACGTCGTCGGCTCGGTCGAGGAAACGGTCAAGATGTTCGCGCAGGTCGACCATCCCGGCCTGGGCCTCTTGATGGACCCGACCAACTACTTCGAGACGCACAACATCGACAGGATGGACCAGATCCTGAACCAGGTGTTCGACACGTTGACGGACAAAATCAAGATAGCGCATGCCAAGGACGTCAAGCGCTCGGGCAGCGACAAGTCGGAAAAGCACGCCGACATCGGCGATGAGGATGCCATGGAAAGCCACACCTTCCGCGGCGTCGGCGAGATCGAACTGCCGGCGCCCGGCCTCGGCTCGCTCAACTACGACCTTTATCTTCAGCGGCTTGCCGAGAAGCACCCGAACATTCCGGTCATCATCGAGCACCTGTCGGAAGACGACGTGCCGCGCGCCAAGACATTCCTCGACGGGAAGTTCCGCGCCAACGGCCTGTGACGGCCGGCCGCGCCGCCTGTGCATGGCGGCACGGCTCCAAACAAGGAGGAAAGCAATGTTGAAATCTGCATTGAAATTGGCGGCCGCCGCGACTGTGCTTGCCGGCATCGCGTTCGGGTCGGCCGCGCAGGCACAGGACGGCCAGAAGACCTTTTATCTACTGTCGCATGGCGGCCCGTCGGATGCGTTCTGGATCGACTGGAACGCCGGCGCCACAAAGGCCTGCGACCAGCTCAAGGTGACCTGCAAGATCTCCTTCAGCGGCGGCGACATGGCGGCGCAGAAGGAAGCCTTCAATTCCGCGCTTGCCGCCAAGCCCGATGGCATCGCCACCACCTCGGCGCAGCCTGGCCTGTGGACCGAGGAGGTCAAGGCGGCGAAGGCCGCCGGCATCCCGATCGTGTTCTTCAACACCGACGATCCGGCGACGGGGCGGCAGGCCTATGTCGGCGCCGACCTGAAGGAGGCCGGCACGATCTGGGCAAAGTATCTTGTCGACCACAAAATGGTGAAGCAGGGTGACAAGGTCTTTCTGCCGGTCGAAGTCCCCGGCGCAAGCTACCAGCAGCTCGAGACCGAAGGCATCGCCAGCGTCTTCGATCCGCTCGGCATCAAATATGACGTGGTCGATTGCGGCACCGATCCGGCCGGCATCATCGCCAGGATGACCGACTATATGGTTGCCAACAATCCGCCGGCGATCATCGCGCTCGGCGATTCCGTGGCGGCCAGCGTCAAGCGGGTCTTCGACGGCGCCGGCGTGCCGGCAGGCAAAATCCCGGTCGTCGGCTGGGGCAATTCGAAGGAGACGGCGCAAGCCGTCCAGGACGGTTTCGTCAACGCTGCGGCCTGGCAGTACCCATCGGCGCAGGGCTTCATGCCGGTAGCACTGCTCGGGCTTGCCGCCTCGGGCGAGCCAATCGGCTACGACATCCACACTTTCGGTCTCTACGACGCGTCGAGCGTCGAGCCGATCCTCAAACTCTACGACAAGAAGTGAAAATGGACGCCCGCCGCGCCGGCGGCGGGCGCCTGCAAACAGCATGGTTCAGAACGTCATGGCAGTCACCGCGGAAGAGGGCGCAGCAAGCGCCAGGAGCAGGTCGAGGCTGATGCGCTCGCCGCAATTTTCCTCGTTCATCATCCTCGTCGTCCTTCTCGTGGTATTCGCGATCGCGGACGGCAATTTCCTGTCGCCGCTCAACATCTCCAACATGATGGCGTTCCTGCCCGAGCTCGGCATCATCGCGCTCGGCATGACGCTGCTTCTGACGGCCGGCGAGTTCGACCTGTCGGTCGGTGCCGTATTCGGCCTGGCGCCAGTGGTCGTGATGCTTCTGGTGCAGAACGGCGGGGTGGATATCGGCGTCGCCCTTCTGGCTGGACTTTTACTGTGCATCGCGATTGGGGCGATCAATGGGGTGATCGTCACCAAGATCGGCATCTCGTCATTCCTGGTGACCCTGTCCATGCTGCTGATCGTGCGCGGCGCGGCCCTCTACATCACGCAGGGTTTCCCGCTGAAGTCGTGGGACCAGCCTGGCTTCTTCGTGACGCTGCTTGCCGGCAGCTTCAATATCGGCTCGTTCCGCTTCTACACCTCGCTGTGGTGGTTCGTCGGCCTGTCGTTGCTGGCAATCTACGTCCTGCGCTATGCCAAGCTCGGCAACTGGATCAGCGCCATCGGTTCCAACCGCAACGCGGCAGTGGCCCGCGGCGTGCCGGCGGACGCCGTCAAGATATGGCTGTTCATCGCCACCTCGGTGCTGGCCGGGCTTGCCGGCATGATCAGCGCCTTTCGTATTTCGGCCGCTTCGCCGGTGGCCGGCACAGGCTATGAGCTCGAAGTGATCGCCATGGTGGTGGTTGGCGGCACGGCGCTGACCGGCGGACGCGGCACCATCCTGGGCACCATCGTCGGCGCGCTGATGCTGCGCGCCATCCGTAACGGCATCGTGCTCGTCGGCGTGCCCGGCCTCGCCTACAACATCTTCGTCGGCGTGATCATCCTCGCCATGCTCATCCTGCATGCTTTGCTGCAGAAAAACGCGGCAAGGAGCTGACTATGATGCAAGAAGTGCTTCGGCTGCAGAACCTGCAAAAATCCTTCGGCAGCGTGCGCGCGCTGAAGAATGCCTCGCTGACGCTGAGAGAAGGCGAGATAGTGGCCCTGCTCGGCGACAATGGCGCCGGCAAATCGACGCTGATCAAGGCGATCTCCGGCGTCTTCCCGGTCGATCGCGGTGACATCTATGTGCGCGGGCAGAAGGTTTCGATCCGCTCGACGCGCGACGCGATGGATCTCGGCATCGAGACCATCCACCAGGATACGTCGCTGGCGCCGGATCTCAGTATCGCGCGCAACCTCTTCCTCGGCCGCGAACCGGTCAATTTCAAATGGTTGGGCGTGTTTGCGCCGCTCGATCTCGCCAAGCTGCGCGATGCTGCCTCCTCCCTGCTGAAGCGCGTCGGCATCTCGAAGAAACTCGACGCCGACGCGCTGGTCTCAACGCTGTCGGGCGGCGAGCGCCAGTCGATCGCCATTTCGCGGGCCATGCAGTTCGCCGCCAAGGTGATCATCCTCGACGAGCCGACCAACAATCTCGGCGTCGAGGAAACCCATGGCGTGCTGCGCTTCGTCAAGGAGATGCGTCAGGCCGGCCATTCGGTGCTGCTCATCACCCACAACATCCATCACGTGTTCGAGGTTGCCGACCGCATCATCGTCATGCGCCGCGGCGAGATCGTTGCCGAGCAGACGGTCGCCGATACCGATCTGCTGACCGTGGAAAGCATCATCACCGGCGCCGACCTGTCGGCTCTGATGAAGAGGGCGCAGTGACGGCATGGTAGAGCTTTACGGCAAGACGCTCTCGCGCCGGCAGGTCTCGGAACGCTCCGGCATGCTGTCGCAGTTCGCCGGCGTGCGGCTGATGACGCTCGGCGACGGGGTGGAGCGCGGTGTCCGCATGCTGGAGTTCCGCACCGGCTCCGGCCTGCGCTTCACCGCACTCGTCGACCGCGCGCTCGACATCGCCGATTGCGACTTCAAGGGCCAGGCGATCGGCTGGCACTCGCCGGGCGGTTTTCGCAACCCCGGTCTTCACGACTATGAGGGGGAAGGGGGGCTGGCCTGGGCGCGCTCCTTTTCCGGTTTGCTGGTCACCTGCGGCCTCGACCATATACTGGGTCGGGAAGAGGTGCCGGCCGAGAACTACAACTATCCCGGCAAGAAGACCGTGATCCATTCGCTGCATGGCCGTGTCGGCACCATCCCGGCGCGGCTGACCGGCTACGGTGAGGCGTGGGACGGCGACCGCTGCGTGCTGTGGGCCGAAGGCATCGTCCAGCAATCGGCGGTATTCGGCGAGGATCTGCATCTGATCCGGCGGATCGAGGCGGATGTCGGCGGCAACGAGATCCGGCTGTCCGACCGCGTCGTGAACCATGGCTTCAATCGCACGCCGCATATGTATTTCTACCATGTGAATGTCAGTCATCCCCTGCTTGACGAGGGCTCGCGCTACCTCGCGCCAATCCGCGACGTGGTTTGGGCCGGCCATGCCGGCGAGCGCTATGAGGCGCAGAAGGTCGGCTACCGCACCGTGCCGGAACCGCGAATGGGGTTCAGCGAACAGGTCTGGCAGCATGAAATGGACGCCGATGGAAAGGGCGAGGTACCAGTGGCGGTGGTCAACGACCGGCTCGGCCTCGGCTTCGAAATGGTGACGCGGAAAGACCAGCTGCCTTGCGCCTATCAATGGCAGAATTTCCAGGCCGGACAGTATGCGCTGGGTATCGAGCCATCGACGCATCATGTGCTCGGCGATCTCGCCGCGCGCGAACGCGGCGAGATGATCTGGCTGGAGCATGACGAAGGCCGCGCCTACGATGCCGTGTTCCGGGTCCTGGACGGCAGGGAAGCTATCGCCGGCGCCGAAGACAGGAT
Source organism: Mesorhizobium sp. B2-2-4 (assembly GCF_006442375.1). Lineage (NCBI taxonomy): Bacteria > Pseudomonadati > Pseudomonadota > Alphaproteobacteria > Hyphomicrobiales > Phyllobacteriaceae > Mesorhizobium > Mesorhizobium sp. B2-2-4. Next base: position 477,777 of record NZ_VFWB01000005.1, read on the forward strand.
TGCGGCAATCGCCCGCCAGCCCGAACAGGATTATCCTCGGCCCTCCGGCAATTTCCGGAGACTGGCGGGCCCGGCATGAGCGCGACATGTATTCAAAGCAAGCCCTCCGGCCGGCGGGCCGGATTGCGAGCGGTGCGAGAAGTTTGGAGGCCCGTGTGAAGACGATGGCAAAAAAGCGGGATTACAGCCTGGTCGGTGAAAGCACCAGGGCCGCGATCGAGACCGGCCTGGCCTCCGCCGAATGGTACCACACCGATGTCCCCCGCAAGGTGATGAAGGAGCTGATGCAGCGTTCCGACGGGCCGGCGATCCGCGACACCATCATCTGGATTGTTGCGATCCTGGGCTCGGCCGCCGGCATCATCTGGTTCTGGGGCTCATGGTGGGTGGTGCCGTTCCTGTTCGTCTACGGCGTGCTCTACGGCTCGTCGAGTGATTCGCGCTGGCACGAATGCGGCCATGGCACGGCCTTCCGCACGCGCTGGATGAACGATGTCGTGTACCACATCGCTTCCTTCATGCTGATGCGCAATCCAGTGCAATGGCGCTGGAGCCATGCCCGCCACCACACCGACACCATCATCGTCGGCCGCGATGCCGAGATCGCCGTCATGCGGCCGCCGGACCTGTTGAAGGCGGCGCTGGCCTTCACCGGCATCCTCGATTTCCGCTACTCGCTGCCGACGCTCGTGCGCCAGGCGTTCGGCAAGCTGTCCGACGAGGAAAAGAGCTATGTTCCGGAAATGGAATGGGCAAAGGCCGTGACGGCCGCGCGGTGGCATGTTGCCGTGTACATTGCGACGATCGCTGTCGCGGTCGTCCTCAGGTCATGGATACCGGTGGTGCTGATTGGGTTGCCGCGCCTCTACGGCACCTGGCACATGGTGACCACCGGCCTGCTGCAGCATATCGGGCTGGCCGACAATGTCGTCGACCACCGGCTCAACACGCGCACCGTCTACATGAACCCGATCAGCCGGTTCATCTACTGGAACATGAACTATCATGTGGAGCACCACATGTTCCCGATGGTGCCCTATCATGCGCTGCCCAGGCTGCATGAGCTGATCAAGCACGACCTGCCCGTGCCGAACCCGTCGATGTGGCATGCCTATCGCGAGGTCTGGCCGGTCCTGCTCAGGCAGCTGAAATACGAGGACTACTACCTCAAGCGCGAGCTGCCGCCGACGGCCAGGCCCTATCGCGGCGAATTCCATGAGTTCGACATGTCGGCGGCGGCTGAATAAGGATCGCGAATGGTTGCGGGAGACAGAGATGGTCGATTGGATTGAAGCGTGTGCGGTGGACGATGTCGAGGAAGAGGATGTCATCCGCTTCGACCACGGTGGCCGAACCTTCGCGATCTATCGCTCCCCGGACAATGAATTCTTCGCCACCGACGGTTTCTGCACGCATGAGAAGGCACATCTCGCCGACGGGCTGGTGATGGACGACATCATCGAATGTCCCAAGCACAATGGCCGCTTCAACTATAAGACCGGCCAGGCCAAGGGCGCGCCGGTCTGCGTCAATCTTGCGACCTATCCGGTGAAGATCGAAGCTGGCAAGGTGATGATCGAGATCTGAAGCGCGGCACACCGATCCGGCACCGCGGCAAGCAAAAGAGGAACGTTTAATGAGCCGAAAGAGACCGACCGTCGCCGACCTGCGCGCCATGAAAGGCAAGCGTCAGCTGACCATGCTGCGCGTGCTGACCCTGGACGAAGCGGAAGCTGCCGAGCGGGCAGGGGTCGATATCGTCTCCGTGCCGCCGGAACTCGTGCTCAACCCGCAATACCGCGATGCGGCACCGAGCCTGTTCACCATGCCGGGAGACAATTTCTACGAAATCGGCACATCGGATGATTTCCTGCGTTGGGCTTTCCGGCTCTACAAGGCCGGCGCCGACGCGGTCTATTGCAGCGCGGGCTACGCCACCATCAAGCGGATGGCGGACGATGCCATCCCCGTCATCGGCCATGTCGGCCTCATTCCATCCCGCGCGACGTGGACCGGCGGCTTCAAGGCGGTAGGCAAGACCGCCGGCGCCGCCATGCAGGTGTTCGAAGCGGTGAAACAGCTCGAGGCCGCCGGCGCCATCGGCGCCGAAATCGAAGTGGTGCCGGTCGAGGTCGCCAAGGCGATCTCCGAGCGTACCTCGCTGATCATGCTGTCGATGGGCGCGGGCACCGGTTGCGACGCGCAATATCTGTTCGCCGAAGATATCCTCGGGCAGAATCGGGGCCACATGCCACGACACTCCAAGGTCTATCGCAACTTCGCCGCTGAATATGATCGGTTGCAGGCGGAGCGGGTGGCTGCATTCTCCGAATATGTCGCCGACGTCAACAGCGGCGTCTATCCCGAGGACAGGCATGTGGTGCACATGGACCCGGCCGAGCTACGCCTGTTCCTGGACAAGGTCGGTCGGGGCTAAGGTCGGCTGCCATCTGTCGCTGGCAAGCGCTGTATGCAGCGCTTCGGCTTCGATGCCGAGCGGCCGATCCTCCTTCAGCGCCGGCACCAGCGCGCGTATCGCCGTATGGATAGCGGCTGTGCGCGGCGCCAGCGTCAGCCCGTCGCGCAGATCGACGGCCTGGGCGGCCGCCATCAGTTCGAAGGCGATCAACCGGCGCCACAGTGCAATCATGGCGGCGCATTTCGAAACGGCCAGCGGCGTCTGCGTGGCATGGTCCTCGACGCCCTCGGAGACGGGCAGGAAATCGAGCATCACCGGATTGGCCTTGTGGCGGATGGCGGCCAGGATCGATGTTACCGTCTTCTGCAGCGGCACGAAGCCGGCCGATGCGCCGCCGACCGGCGACAGGTATTTCGGACCGCGCTCATCGTGCCATAGGGCACTACCAGCGTGCCACGCTTGATCCACTCGGTCTTCAGCAGCGGCTGCGGTTCCGGCAGCCGCGAGGCCTCGACGACGATGTCGGCGCCCTCGACGCAACTTTGCCAATCGGCCACCGCCTTGACCGGCTTGCCGAGATCGGTGGAGAGCCTGGCGGCAAAGCCGTCGCGGCTTTCCGGCCGGCGCGAATGGACACGGATCTCGTCGAAGTCGAAGAGGTGGTCGAGCAGCCGCACGTTCCAGTAGGCCGTGCCGCGCGCGCCGATATGGGCAAGCACCTTCGAATTCCTGCGCGCCAGATGCCTGGCGCCGATCGCGGTGACGGCGCCGGTGCGCATGTCGGTGATAACGGTGGCGTCTAGGATGGCGCGCGGCGCGCCGGTGCGCGGATCGAACAGATTGAGGATGCCGAATTCGGAGGGCAGGCCGTGCAGGTAGTTATCGACATAGTCGCCAACGATCTTCACGCCCGCCGCATCGAGCGGCGCCACGTAGCCGCGCAAGACATTGAAATGGCCGTGGAAAGAGGGATCAGGCTCTAGATGAACGCGCGGCTCGATCACCGTCTGGCCGTTGCCTTGTGCCACCAGGCCGGTCTTCATGCGTGCGCGTTCCTCGGCCGCCCCGTTCATCCATAACAGGCCGCGCCGCGACACGAAAGTTTGTTGGCCCTTGCCTGGACGTCGCCGGCCAAATGCTGTTCAAAGCGGTCCGTCATGACTGCCATCCCCGAGACTGAAGTTTTAGCCGACCCAGCCAGCAGTTCGCGGCGTGTGGCGCTGATCGTCGCCATTGCCTTCTTCATGCAGCTCTTGGATTCGACGATCATCTCGACGTCGCTGCCGCAGATGGGCGCCTCCTTCGGCGTGCCGGCGGTGGCGATGAGCATCGGCATCACCATCTACATGCTGACCATGGCGGTGTTCGTGCCGCTGTCGGGCTGGCTCGCCGACCGGTTCGGCGCGCGCAACATCTTCCTGATGGCGATCGCACTGTTCACGCTGGCTTCGCTCGCCTGCGGCTTCTCCGAGAATCTCACCGAGTTCGTCGCGGCGCGCGCCGCGCAAGGGCTGGGCAGCGCATTGATGACGCCGGTCGGCCGCATCCTGGTGCTGCGCAACGCGTCAAAATCGGAACTGCTCAACGCAACCGCGCTCATCACCTGGCCGGCGCTGTTCGCGCCTGTCGTTGGTCCGGTGCTTGGCGGTTTCATCACCACCTATCTCTCCTGGCACTGGAATTTCTTCATCAACATCCCGCTTGGGCTGATCGGGCTGGCGCTGGTCGCCCGCTTCATCCCCGGTGACCGTGAAGCCGATCCCAAGCCACTCGACTGGCCGGGTTTCTTCCTGACATCGGCGGGACTTGCTTGCCTTCTCTGCGGCCTCGAGCGTATCGCGCATCCCGACGACGGCGTGCTGCCGACGGTGCTGCTGGTCGCGGCAGGGATCGTCATCGGCTGGTTGGCGGTGCGGCATCTCCGGCGCGCGCCCCATGCGCTGCTCGACCTGTCCTCGTTCAAGGTGCTGACCTTCGCCATCTCGACGCTTGCGGCCGGCACCATATTCCGCGTCGCGATCAACGCCACGCCGTTCCTGCTGCCGCTTTTGTTCCAGGTCGGCTTTGGCATGAGCCCGGTCGATGCCGGCATGATGATCCTGGCCTATTTCCTCGGCAATCTCGGGATGAAGACGGTGACGACGCCGATGCTGCGCCACTTCGGCTTTCGTTCGGTGATGGTCGTCAACGGCGTCATTGCGTCCGCATCGATCATGGCCTGCGCGGCGATCTCGCCGCAGACGCCGCAGGCGCTCGTGGTGGGGCTGATGCTGATCGCCGGCCTGTCGCGTTCCATGCAGTTCACGGCGCTGAACACGCTGGCCTTCGCCGATGTCGCCGCGGCGCAGCGCAGCTCGGCGGCGACCCTGTCCTCGATGCTGCAGCAGGTGGCAATGCTGTTCGGTGTGGCGATAGCTGCGGCGATCCTCAACCTGTCGCAGATCGCCAGGGCCCAGCCGGCGCTGGACCTCGTCGATTTTCGAGTCACCTTCCTGGTGATCGGCGTCATCGGGCTGGTGGCGTCGTTCCGTTTCCTGGTGTTGCCGAGGACCGCCGGCGCCGAGGTTTCCGGCCACATGGCCGGGAACTGAAATCGAATTTTCCCATCCACCGCAGGGTTAAATTCCATCTTCGCCTTGCGCCTTGGTGTCGTGCTTGCGCAAGACGCAGGGATGGCGCAAACAATTGCCAAAAGTGCTGAAGTTTCCGGGCATTGCGCCAGCATCAGCAATCAATGCGTCCACATCGCGAGTCTCGTCGGCAGTCCGTGTTTTGAACGCGGATTCATTTGACGAACCGACGTTGAGCCGATTAGCTTTCTTCCCAGGGGCGGCAGCGCTGCCGCCGGGGTGAAGACAGACAATGAACGCGATCGGTCGGCCGAGTTTCAAGAGCCTGAACCAGGAAGGTATTGTCTTTGCCATAGCGGTGATGCTGTTCATTGCCGCGGCCATAGGCCTGCCGGGCTTCATCGCTCCGAACAATCTCGTTGCCATCGTTCGTTCGGTCTCGGTACTGGGCATATTGGCATTGGGCATGGCGGTCGTCATCATTGGCCGTGGCATCGACCTCTCGGCGGTGGCGATCATGGCGATGTCGGTCGCCTGGTATCTGCAGTTGATGAATTCAGGAACGCCTGACGGGCTCGCCTTCGCCTATGTGCTGGCCGGCGTGCTCGCCATCGGCCTGCTCAACGGCTTTCTCGTCGCTTACGCCGACGTGCCGGCGATCTTCGTGACGCTTGCCACCGGCTCCTTCGTCTTCGGCTATGTGCGCTCGCAACTGATCACGCAGGATGCGGTTCCGGTGCCGCAGGGCCATTGGGTGGAACTGCTTGGCGGCCTGCGCTTCCTCGACATTCCCATCGAGGTGTTCGTCTTCGCTGCACTGGCTTTCCTGTTCTTCCTGTTCCTGCGCTACACCAAATGGGGCCGCTACATCTATTTCGCCGGCGATAATCCGGTCGCCGCGCGCAACATCGGTATTCCAGTGCGGCCGATGCTGGTGCTGCGCTATGTGCTTTCCGCCTTCGTGGCGCTGATCGCCGGCCTGCTGACAGCGGCCAGCCTGCATTCGATCAACACCCGCGTCGTCAACTCGACGCTGCTCTACGACATCGTGCTGGTGGCGGTGATCGGGGGCATCGGGCTTTCGGGCGGACGAGGCGGGGTGCGAAACGTGCTGGTCGGAGCGGCGCTGATCGGCATCCTGCTCAATGCGATGACCATCATCGACATTCCGCTGCTCTACCAAAACCTGATCAAGGCGGCGATCCTGCTCGGTGCCATCATCGTCGACGGCATCATCAATCCGCGTGACGAACAGACGGCGCAGCAGGGCGACATCTAGAGCATGATCCCGAAAAGTGGGAACTTTTCGGAAAAGATCATGCTCAAACAGGAAGACTAAACCAAAGCGGACGGTTGGGGCCGGCCGTAAATAACAACGACCAACCAGAGGATGTGACATGAAACTGATCAAAACATTGATGGCCGCCGCGACGGCGCTTGCGGTCACCGCGTTCGTGGCGCCGAGCTTCGCTGCCGACGATCCGGGCCCCGCTGCCTATGCGCAGGCACTCAAGAGCAAACGCGTCATGCTGGTGCCGCTGGCGATGGGCTTCGACCTGGCGCAGGGCTGGGCGCACTATCTGAAGACCGAAGTCGAGGCCTGGGGCGGCACGTTCGAGACGCGCGATCCGAACTGGGTCGTCGATGCCGGCGCGCAGGCGATCACCGATGCCATCTCCTCCGACACCAGGCCTGACGTGCTGATCATCCACGCGCCCGACCTCAATTCCTACTCCAAGCTGATGAAGAAGGCGCAGGCAGCCGGCACCTACGTGATCCTGGTCGACAATCCCGCCAATTTCCCGGCCGATGCCTTTGTCGGCAGCGATTGGGACCGGCTCGGCCAACTCGAGGCGGAAGCCGCGATCAAGGGCTGCGGCGAGAACTCGTCCAAAAAGATCGGCCTTGTGCAGGGCGATCAAGCGAACTCCTCCAGCCTTTATCAGTACGCCGGCATCATGAAGGTACTGGAAAAGCATCCCGAGTTTCAGGTCGTGGCCAAGCCCGACTCCAACTGGGATGCGACCACCTCGCGCAATGTCACGACGACGATGCTGCAGCAGAACCCCGACATCTGCTCGATCATCGACTTCTGGGATGGTGATGCTACTGGCGCGTCGGCCGCGATCCGTGATGCCAAGCTCGAGGGCAAGGTTTTTCTGGTCACCACCGGAGGCGGCGAAAAGGCGGCCGACTGCGACAAGCTGCAGGACGGCACTTATGGCGCGGTTGTCATGACCGACCTTGCCCGGCAGTCGGGGGACATGAACGCCATCATAAAGTTCCTGCTGCAGAGCGGCCAGCCGGCCGGCACGTCGCACACCTACATCTACACGCTGGAGAAGGCGACGACCAAGGCCGACCTCAAGCCCGACAGCTGCTGGGACCTGAAGGCGCTGCAAGCGGAAGCTGCGGCGAAGTAGGTCGCGAGTTTACGCCTGATATCAATATGGCGGCCGGGTTGTACGTGGACAATCTCCAACCTCGGCGCTGCCCCTCACCTTACCCTCTCTTCGTGAAACGGGGAGAGGGGGTGTCGACGCTGGAGCTTATCCCTTCTCCCCGTTCTTCACGGGGAGAAGGTGCCGGCAGGCGGATGAGGGGCAGCGGCGAAGTTGAGAATTGCTCCGGAGCGATTACCCCGCCACCTTTTTCTCTTCTCTCGCAATAGCAGTGACCTGATGTCCTTTCGCGAACGCCTCCAGGCCTGGCGCTACAATCTCGTGCCCGACCATCTGGTCGGCGAGATACTGACCAAGCGCTGGACCGACAATGCCATTCCCTTCCTGGCACTGGTGGCAACACTCGGCGTGTTCGGTTCGATCATTCCGGGCTTCTTCAAACTGACCTCGCTGCAGGAATCGACCCGCCAGCTCGGTGAATTCTCGATGGTCGTCACCGGCATGACGGTGGTGATGCTTGGCGGCGGCATCGACCTGTCGGTCGGCTCGATCTTTGCGCTGTCCTGCTTTTCGGCCGTCTATGTCTTCTTCATCCTCGAACAGTCGATCTGGCTGGCGCTGGCCGCTTCGCTTGCCGCCGGCCTCGTCTTCGGCGCCGTCAACGGCTATCTCGTCGGATACCTCAGGCTGCGCGCCTTCCTCACCACGCTGGTGACCTTCATTTTCGGGCGGGCGCTGTTCGACATCCTGGTCACCACCTATGCCGCCGATGTGCAGCTGTCCCAAGCCACCTCCGATGTGCTCGACTTCATCGGCGACGGCACCTTCTGGGGCCTGTCGGTCTCGGTGTGGTTGGCCATTATCCTCGCCATCGTCACTCATATCGCGCTGACGCGCTCGCGGCCCGGCTGGCATGTGCTGGCGGTTGGCGGCTCCCGGCGCTCTGCCCACAATGCCGGCATCCGTGTGCGCCGCACCGTGTTCATGACTTATGTCTTCTCAGGCTTCTGCGCCTCGATCGGCGGCTTCCTCATAGCTTGCCGGCTGAGCGGAGCAGGGCCGGGCACCGGCCTCAACCTTGAGATCATGGCGCTGACCGCGGCGGTGGTCGGCGGCGTCAGCCTCGGCGGCGGGCGCGGCTCGGTGATCAAGGGGCTGATGGGCGCCATCATCGTGCTCAGCATGACCAACGGTCTGATCAGGCTGGGCTACGGCACCGGCACCAACCAGATGGTGCTGGGCATGATGCTGGCGGTGGCGGTGACGATCGACATCCGCTGGCTGAAGAACCGCCACAAGGTGCTGAACGAGGTCTATGTCGCGCCGGTCTATCTCAGGATGGGCGAGACGCAGTCGGCGGCGCCCGGCTCCGGCACATCATACGAACTCGACGACAGGCTGTCGGGCGCCGACCATATCGGGCTCGGCGAACTGGAGGGACCGGAAGATGTCATCCTCGACCGTGACGACCACCTCTATTGCGGCACGCGCCATGGCGAGATCGTCCGCTTCTTCGCACCGGACTATGTGAAGTCGGAAGTGTTCGCTCATATCGGCGGCTTTCCGCTCGGCCTTGCCTTCGACAAATCAGGCAATCTGATCAGTTGTGTCGGCGCCATGGGGCTCTATTCCGTCTCGCCCGATCGTGAGGTCAAACGCCTGTCGGCCGAAACGTCGCGCTCCTGGACATCGGTCGTCGACGACGCACGGCTGCGCGATCCCAACGACTGCGACATAGCACCGGACGGCCGCATCTATTTCACCGACTCGACCAAGCGCTACGACGCGCATGACTGGGCGCTGGATTCGATCGAGAACCGCGCCACCGGCCGCCTGCTGGTCTATGATCCGAAGGACGGATCGACCAGGACGCTGCTCGACGGCTACCGCTACACCAACGGCGTGTGCATGGCGCATGATGGCAAGTCGCTGTTCTTCGCCGAGAGCTGGGCCTGCCGTGTGCATCGCTACTGGCTGGAAGGGCCGAAGGCCGGCACCGCCGAATGCGTCATCCGGGACATGCCGGGCTACCCCGACAACATCAACCGCGCTTCCGACGGCAATTACTGGATGGCGTGGCTCGGCATGCGCACCCCGAGCTTCGACCTGTCGCTGCGCCATCCCGACATGCGCAAGCGCATGACACGCCGGCTGCCGCAGGACGAATGGCTGTTCCCCAACATCAACACCGGGGGCGTGGTGAAATTCACGGAGGAGGGCGACATCGTCGAAGCGATGGGCGACCTCTCGGGCGGCGCGCATCCGATGGTCACCTCGATGCGCGAGCACAAGGGTTTTCTGTTCGTCGGCGGCATCCTCAACAACCGCATCGGCCGCTACAAGATCTCGGGTGCCGATCCGAACTGGACCAGCCCGGCTTCCTATTGGGGAGCAAAGCGATGATCCTCGATCCCATCCTGGATTTATTTCGCGGCAAGGCGGTGACGATCCCGCCGCTGGATGGCGCTTTCCGACCCAACACGCAGCTTGACGATGCGCCGGCGTTTGCCGAACTGACCGAACCGGACAATCTGCTGATCTCTGGCGACAAGCTGCTCGCTTCCAGCGGCAACGCCGTTTATTCGATTGCCGCCGGTACCGCGCCCAAGTTGGTCGAGACCTTTGCGTCCACCGTTACCGCGCTGGCGTTCTCGCCATCGGGTGAGCTGACGGTCGGATTGGAAAGCGGCAAGCTCCTGGTCGGCGGTAGGGATGTTTCGCTACCGGCTGGTGTCAGCTGCATCACCGCGCTCGCCTATCCCGGTGACGGCGCTCTGTGGCTGGCCAATGGTTCGGCCGAATTCGCACCATCACAATGGGCGGCCGACCTGATGAAGAAAGGCGCGTCCGGATCGCTTTGGAAGCAGGATGCGGCAGGCGGGACCTTCCGCAAGGTGGCCGGCGCCATCGCCTTTCCCTATGGGCTCCATCCCGTCGGGGGGGATGTGCTGGTGAGCGAGAGCTGGCGCCATCAGCTCATCCGCTTCGAGGCGGCAAGCGGCAGCCGCTCGACGGTGTTGACCCATCTGCCCGGCTATCCCGCGCGGCTGTCGCCGGCAGCCGATGGCGGCGCCTGGCTGACCCTGTTTGCGCCGCGCAACCGGCTGATCGAATTCGTGCTGCAGGAGACGCATTACCGTCAGGACATGATCGAGCAGGTGCCGCCGGCCTATTGGATCGCACCGGCTCTGGCCTCAAGCCGCAGCTTCCTCGAACCGCTGCAATGCGGCGGCATCCGCACGATGGGCATCCACAAGCCCTGGTCGCCGAGCCGCTCCTACGGTCTGGTGGTCAGGCTCGACCAGAAGATGCAGCCTCGGTTCAGCCTGCACAGCCGCGCCAACGGCATACGTCACGGCATTTGCAGCGTGGTTGAAAAAGATGGCGAACTGTTCGTCGCCTCGAAGGGCGGCGACTGCGTGTTGGCTGTCGATGCCGGGGGGTTTTGATGGAACCAATCGTGCGCCTGGAGAATGTCACCAAAAATTATCGCGGCGTGCCCGCGGTCAAGAATGTCAGCTTCGAATTGCGCAAGGGCGAGATCCACGCGCTGCTCGGCGAAAACGGCGCCGGCAAGTCGACGCTGACCAAGATCATCGCCGGAGTGGTCGACGCCAGTTCGGGCAAGATGTTCCACAAGGGACGCGAGATCGCTTACGCCTCGCCGCATGCGGCGCTCGAGGCGGGCATCGCAATGGTGTTCCAGGAGACCAGCCTGGTGCCGTCGATGACGGTGGCGCAGAACCTCTATCTCGGCACCGAGAAATTCCTCAACCGGCTGCGCGGCACCTACATTTCGGCGCAGCAGTTCCTGCAGTCGCTGAATTTTCCGGTCGACCCGAACGCCATGGTGGCGACGCTTGGCGCGGCCAAGCGCCAGATGGTCGAGATCGCGCGCGCCGTGCACCACAATGCCGAGATCATTATCTTCGACGAGCCGACCGCGACGTTGACGCCGGAGGAGAAGCGGCACTTCTTCGCGCTGATTCGGCGGCTCAAGGCGCGCGGCGTCTCCATCGTCTTCATCAGCCATGCGTTGGAGGAGGCGCTGCTGATTGCCGACCGCATCACCATCCTGCGCGATGGCGAGTTGGTCATCACCGACGACACGTCGGCCTTCGATCGCGACCGGATCGTTGCCGCCATGGTCGGGCGCACGCTATCGGGGCAGATCTATCGCCAGCGCGACGAGGCCAAGCTGCGCAAGGCGGGCAAGAAAGTGCTGTCGGTGCAGGATATCTCAATGAGCAATGTCGTGCGCAACAATTCGTTCTCGATCTTCGAAGGCCAGATCACCGGCGTCTTCGGGCTGATCGGCTCCGGCCGCACCGAGACGTTCAAGATCGTGTCCGGCATTTACAAACGCGATTTCCTGCGCGGCGGGGCGATCGAGCTGGACGACAGGCCGGTGCGCTATCTCGTGCCGAGCGAAGCGGTGGCCGACGGCATCGTCTACGTCACGGAGGACCGCAAGAGCGAAGGTATTTTCGAGACGATGGGCATTGCCGAGAACCTGTTCGGCGGGCTGCTGGCGGCCGGCCGCGAAAAAGGCTGGGTGATCAATCAGCAGGAGATGCGCGCGCTCTCCGCCGAATGGACCAAGACGCTGAACATCAGGGCGATCAACGACAATGCGCGCGTGGTCGAGCTTTCCGGCGGCAACCAGCAGAAGGTGGTGATCGGCAAGGGGCTGGTGCAGAAGCCGCGCGTCGTCATCTTCGACGAGCCGACGCGCGGCGTCGATGTCGGCGCCATCGCCGAGATCCACCAGATCATCAACCGGCTAGCCGACCAGGGTCTGGCCGTCGTCGTCATCTCGTCCTACCTGCCGGAGATCATGAACCTGTCCGACCGGATCCTGGTCTGCCGCCAGGGCCGTATCGTCGAGGAGTTTTCGCCGGCCGAGGCGACGGAGGAGAAGATTATGTATGCGGCGGTGCATTAGAGAGTGTGTCGGTATTCAGGTGAGGCCGGCCTGCAAACGCCGACTTCCTGCGCTTCCGGCGCTCACGTACTTCAAGTACGCTCCGCTCCGGTTCTCGGAACCCGTCGTTTTCGACTCGGCCTGACCTGAATCTCGACACACCCTCGCGGTGCTGTTTGCGTCGCAAAAGGCGAATAAGCGAATGAAGTGAATGGATTGGCGGCGGCTGTTCAGCGTCCGATTCAAACGTTCGGCATTGAAAAAACGAAAGGAAACACCATGGCCACCACCAGACTCCTGAGCGATGCCGAGGTGGAGAAAATCCCGGCCTTAAAGGCGGTGTTCGACGACATCCGCGCGACGCGCAAATCCGATTTCGTCAATAATTTCTGGCGCGGGCTGGCCAATGATCCTGCGGCGCTGAAGCGTATCTGGGAACAGCTCAAGGCGGTGATGGTTGCAGACAGTGCGATCGATCCGTTGACCAAGGAGATGATCTACATCGCGGTGTCGACCGCCAATGGCTGCTCCTATTGCGTCCATTCGCACACCGCGGCGGCGCGCGCCAAGGGCATGACAGACGCACAGCATGGCGAACTGGTGTCGATCATCGGGTTGGCGGGACAGACCAACCATCTGGTGACGGCAATGCAGATCCCGGTCGATCCACAGTTCGAGGTGAAGTGAGGAAAGACGCGCTACACCGGCCTGTAAACCTTCTCCGCCGCGTTCCAGAAAATGTCGGCTTCCGCCGCCGTGCCATGCTTCTCCACCGCATCGCGGTGCGCCTTGATCAGTTCGGCGTGGCCGGTCCAGAGCTTCTCGATCGGGAAGTTCGAGCCGAACATCAGATGGTCGCTGCCAAGAATATCGATCGCATTGTCGATGATGTAGGCGATCAGCGCCGGGTCGTTGCGGTGAACGAAGGTGCCGAGGCCAGACAGCTTGGCGTAGAGATTGGGCGCCGCCGACAGTGTGCGCAGGCCGGCCTTCCAGGCTTCGGTGGTTTCCGGTTCCATGCCGGTCAGCATGCCGGCGTGGGTCAGGATGAAATTCGTCTCCGGGTTTTCGCCGACCAGCGTCAGCCCGTCCTTCATCTGGGCGGGGAAGAGCTGCAGGTCGAAGGACAGGCCGTAATCCTTCAGCCGCGCGACGTTGGCGCGGACCTTGGGGTCGATCACCTGGTCGGCCGAGGCGGCGAAGCGGAAGGCCGGGATCTCGTGCCAGTGCAGTTGCATGCGCACGCCGCGCAGCAGCCTGTATTTCATCAACCGGTCGATCTGCGGCCTGACATCGTCCACCGTCATGTCGGCATAGCCGACGATGGCGTGCGGCCAGCCGGTCTCGTCAGCGGTCTTCTGCAGGAAGGCGACCTCCTTCTCGAAATCCTCCTTGGCCCAATTGGTCTGGACATAGACGGCTTTTTCGACGCCCGAACCTTTTTGGTCGGCCAAAAATTCATCGATCGGATAGTCGCGGCGGATCGGTTCGTAAGGGCCGAAGATGCGCGGCACCATCGGGCCGACCAGCCATGGTTGGTCCTTCTGGCGCCAGATGTGGAAATGCGCGTCGATGGCTTTCTGCATCACGATACCCTTTTCCAGATGGTCGCGGCCGCCGGGGCGGGGCGTGCGAGCGACAGGATGAAATCGGTGAGGCCGGCCAGCGACGAGCCGTCGACCAGATCGTCGAGGTCGGGCAGGATGGCGCGCAGCGCCGCTGTCGCCGGCTGGAAGCGCGGATCGCCGGCCAGCGGGGTCGCCAGCGACAGCCGGAAGGCGCGGGCGCTAAGCCTGCGCATGGCAATCTCCAGTTCGGCATGGTCGCCGCGCTCCAGCGCGTCGGAGAGAATGACGACCGCGGCGCCGCGCGTGAACGACGAAAAGCGCGGCACCGAGAGGAATGCCAGCAGGGTCGGTCCCATGCGGGTGCCGCCATCCCAATCGTCGACCTGGGCCGCCGCGCGCGCCAGCGCCTGATCGCGGTCGCGGATACGCAATGCCGAGGTGATGCGGGTGAGCCGCGTGCCGAAGGTAAAGATCTCGGCGCGGTCCGCGCCCTGGACGGCGGCATGCGCCAGCTTGAGATAGTCGGCGGTGTGCAGCTTCATCGAGCCGGAGACATCGATCAAGAGCAGCAGTTTGCGCGGCACGGTCTGGCGGCGGCGCAGCAGCGGCGAGGGGACATCGCCATCTGCGCCGACGATTTCCCTGAGCGAGCGGCGCAGGTCGAGCTTGCCGCGCGAATGGGTACGCACGGTGCGGAAGGAACATCGGGCGGGCAGGGCCGATGACAGCTTTCGGCGAAACGCGGTCAGACTGTCGTCGTCGCGCTGGAAGTCGCGCGAGCTCAACTGCTCCAGGGCGGAAGACAACTCGCCGCCTTCCTGTTTCTGCTCGGCCTCGATCCGTTCGTCGTCGGCACCGCCATCATCCTTGATGCGCGTTTCCTCGTCTGCATCGCCTTCGATCACAGCTGACGCGTTGCCATAGAAATGGCTCTGGAAATGCGCTTCGAATTCGTCGCGGCGGTCAGGCGGCGGCGCTAGTGTGGCCAGGGCCGCCTCACGGATGTCCGCCATCGAGCGCGGCCCCAGCAGGGTCACGGCCTGCATGAAACGGGAGACTTGTTCCGGGGCAATAGCGAAGCCGTAGCGGCGCAGCAGGCGAGCGAAGCTGAGCAAGGGCGTTGCGGCGCGGGGGAGATGTCCGGCAGGACAGAGGGGGGCGCTGTCCCGCCCGCGTTGCTGAATGACGTCGCGGCTCACGCCAGCACCTCGTCGACGATCCGGCCGAGCTCGGGCGCGATGTAGGACAGATCCTCCTCGTCCTTGATCAGCACGCCGATGGCGCGGCGGAAGGCTTCCGGCCATGGACTGCCGCCTTTTTCGAGAATGGTCGCGGCATTGGCCCATTCGACCGCCTCGGCGATGCCGGGCGGTTTGGCGAGTGGACGCGCGCGGATGGTCTGCACGGCTGTGGCCACGGCGCGTGCCGTTGCCTCTGCGACATCGCCGGCGCGCAGCATGATGATGGCCGCCTCACGCTCGGCATCGGGATAGCCAATCCAGTGATAGACGCAACGCCGCCGGAGCGCGTCGGCGAGTTCGCGGGTGCGGTTGGAGGTCAGGATGACGATCGGCTGTGTGGTGGCGCGGATGGTGCCGCGCTCGGGAATGCTGATCTGGAAGTCGGAAAGAAACTCCAACAGCAGCGCCTCGAATTCGTGGTCGGAACGGTCGATCTCGTCGACCAGCAGGATGCGCTGCTCCGGCGCCTTCAGGACCTGCAGCAGCGGGCGGGCGATCAGAAAGCGGTCGTCGTAGATATCGACTTCTTGCTCGCCGGCATGGCGGATGGCGAGCAGCTGGCGCTGGTAGTTCCACTCATAGAGTGCATGCGCGGCGTCTATGCCTTCATAGCATTGCAACCGCACCAGATCGCGGCCGAGCAGTTCGGCCATTGCCTTGGCCGCTTCCGTCTTGCCGACGCCCGGAGCGCCTTCGAGCAGCAGCGGCTTGCCCAGCCGGATCGCCAGGAAGATGGCCGTCGCCAGGCTTTCATCAGCCAGATAATGCGAGGCAGCGAGGCGCTCGGCGACCACTTCTGGCGAAGTCGCGACCGTTTCGGCGTTTACCTCGGGCATGTCGGTTCTCAGGTCGTCGCTTGCGCCTTGAGCGCACGCAAAATGCGTTCCGGCGTGATCGGTAGCGTGTCGATGCGCACGCCGACAGCGTCGAAAACGGCATTGGCGACCGCCGGAATCTGTGGATTGGCGCACATTTCGCCGGGCCCCTTGGCGCCGTAAGGACCATCTGCCGAGGGCCGCTCCAGCACGATAATCTCGGTTTCGGCCAGGTCGCCGGGACCTGGCATCAGATACTGGTTGAAGTCGGTGCCGCCGTGGTCACGGTTAGGATAATAGGGCTCGGTCGTTTCGTAGAGCGCATGGCTGATGCCCATCCAGGAGCCGCCGACCAGCTGCTGCTCGACCATCTTGGGATTCAGCGCACGGCCGATCTCGAAGACGTTCTTCACCGTCAGCACCGTCACCTCGCCGGTCTCGTCATCGACCTCGACCTCGGCCACCGTGCAGGCATGCGCGTAACAGGTCGACGGCTTCATCGCGCCGGTCTCCTTCTCCGGATAGGAGCGCGGGATGAGGAACATGCCGCGTCCCGAGATCGAGCGGCCGCGCTTGAAATGCGCCGACAGAGCGACGTCGAAGATCGAGATCGATTTCTGCGGCGCGCCCTTCACCAATATGTTGCCCTGACCGTCGGTCTCGAGGTCGGAGGCGTTGACCTCCAACTCCTCCGCGGCCACTTCCAGCATCACCTGGCGGGCTTCCCTCGCCGCCTGGATGACGGCGTTGCCGGCGCGGTGCGTGCCGCGCGAGGCGAAAGTGCCCATGCAGTGCGGGCCGGTGTCGGTATCGGCGGTGTCGACGACGACGCGGTCGGTCGGCACGCCAATTGTCTCGGCGCAGATCTGCGCCATGATCTGCTTCATGCCCTGGCCGAGATCGACCGATGATAGGGTCACCATGAAATTGCCGGTTGGGGTCGAATGCACCAGCGCCTGGGTGGGATCGCCGCCAAGGTTCATGCCCGTGGGATAATTGATCGCGGCAACGCCGCGTCCGTGCCTGATCGCCATGTCAAGCTCCCTTCGCGTAGGAGGACATCGCCATGTATTTCTCGGCCACGGGCCAGTTGGCCGCCCGCGAAGCCTCCTGCATGCACTCTATGAGGGCCGCCCCTTCGGTCGGCTGGCGATGCGCCTTCATATCGCCGTCGCGATAGGCGTTGATGAAGCGGAATTCGAGCGGATCCATGCCGATCAGCCGCGCCAGCTTGTCCATCTGCACCTCCAGCGCGAAGTCACCGATGGTGACGCCGAAGCCGCGCATGGCGGAGGAGGGGGTGCGGTTGGTGTAGACGCAGTACGTGTCGATCCAGACATTGGGGATGGTGTAGGGGCCGGGATAGTGCCCCGCGCCCTTCTGGGCGCCATAGGGCGAATGGCGGGAGTAGGCGCCGGCGTCGGTGTAGCCGGTGACTTTGCGCGCGACGATGCGGCCGTCCTTCATCACGCCGTCCTTGATGACGACCTTTTCGGCCGCGCGAGGTGACGAGATCTGCATCTCCTCCTCGCGGCTGTAGGTAAAACAGACCGGTCGCCCTGTTAGCTTGGCGCCGAGGATCGCGATCGGTTCGACGATGACATCGACCTTGCCGCCAAAGCCGCCGCCGACCGTGCCGCCGACGAAATGCAGCTTGCTGCCCGGCATCTGCAAAATGATCGACGTGTTGTCGAGGGTGAAGAACATCGCCTGCGTGTTGGTATAGCAGGTGAAGCGGTCATTGCCCTCCGGTGCCACGATACAGCCGGTGGTCTCGGTCGGCGCATGCTCTATCGGCGAGGACTGGTAGCTTTGTTCGAGGACGTAGTCGGCCTCGGCAAACCCCGCCTCGACATCGCCGAAGCGCACCTTGCGGCACTCGCCGCTGTCATAGAGATAGTAGTTCTGGCCGTGATACTCGTTGACGAGGGGCGCGCCGGGCTTCAGCGCTTCCTCCATGTCGAAGACGGCCGGCAGCACCTCGTAGTCGACCTTGACCTTGGCCGCGGCTTCCTGGGCGGCGCGCTCCGTCTCGGCCAGCACCGCCACCACGGCCTCGCCCTTCCAGCGCACCTTGCCGTCGGCCAGAACCGCCTCGTCCTCCGGCCCGATCTGGATCAGGATCAGGATGGTGTAGACATTGTGCGGGACGTCCCTGGCGGTGAGAATTTTCACCACGCCCGGATGTTTTTCCGCTTCGGACGTATCGATCGATCGGATGCGGGCATGATGGTGCGGGCTGCGCACCATCTTCAGATGCAGCATGCCGGGAAAGTTGCGGTCGGCGAAATAGGCGGTTTTGCCGGTGACATGGCCGGGCGAATCCGAGCGGGGCCTCGGCTGGCCGATCTCGTTGAGGTCATCCTTGCGGACGTCCGAAAAATAGCTTTTGCGCAGTTCCATCTTGCTTCCCTCAGGCCGCGTTCTGCGAGTTGGCGCGAGCGGCGGTGAGCACCGCCTGGATGATAGGCTCGTAGCCTGTACAGCGGCATATGTTGCCCGACAGCGCTTCGACGACATCGTCGCGGCTGGGATCGGGCGTGTGGTCGAGCAACACCTTGGCCGCCATGAGCATGCCCGGCGTGCAGAAGCCGCATTGGGTGGCGAAGGCGTCGAGAAAGGCGCGCTGCAGCGGATGCAGGACGCCGCCTTCGGCAAGACCCGATGTGGTGGTGATGGCAGCGCCGTTGCAGGTTTCGGCGAGCGTCAGACAGGACAGCCGGAGCTCACCGTCGACGATCACCGAGCAGGCGCCACAGGTGCCTTGATGGCAGCCGCCCTTCGGCGAAGTGTCGCCGATCTTGTCGCGCAAGGCGTTGAGCAGCGTGGTGCCGCTTTCGACGAATTCGGCCTTCTCAGAACCGTTGAGCGTGAACTGGACGGGAACCTTTGCCATTCTTCCTCCTTGCGCGCCTGCCCCGCAGGGCAAGCGCGCGCCCCGAATGTGACTAGCTGAGCAGCAGCCGACCGAGATGAACCGGCAGCACTTGCGCGCGATACCAGGCGCTGGCGATCGGGTCGGTGATTGGTGCGGTGCCGTCGCCCGCGGCGGCCAGTGCCGAAGCGATGCCGTCCGCGTCCAGTGTCCTGCCGAGCAGCGCTTTTTCGGCTGTCTTGGCTCGCATCGGCCGGTCGGCCATACAACCGAGCGCGATGCGCGCCGAGGATATCGTGCCGTCGCCGGCTTGTTCCAGGATAGCGGCGATACTGAGCACCGAGACGCCCTTGGGCTTTACCCGCGAGACCTTCACGAATCGAAAGCTTCCCTGCGCCGGCCGCGTGAAGCTGACCGAGGTGACGATCGCGCGGCTCCCGCCCCGCTTGGCCAGAAACGCTTCCATCGGCATTTCGCCGTCATTGGTGCTCACCATGGCGTCCAGCGCCAGCAGGGCGACTGCGAAATCGCCATAGGGGCTTGGCGCAAACAGATTGCCGCCGACGGTCGCCATGTTGCGGATCGCCGGACCGCCAACGGCACGCGCGGCCTTGGCAAGCTGGCCGAGCTCGGGATGGCGGGCGATCGCCGCCATGGTCACCGAAGCGCCGATGCGGATCGTGCCGCCGGAGACCGTGATGACCGACAAGGCCGGGTCGGTCGACCTGACAAGGCCGGAGACCGAAACGTCGCCCTCATTGGCGGCGCGCAAGACGAGCGTGCCACCGCCGAGATAGCGCGTGCCGGCGGCTTTCAGCGCCGCGCTGGCGTCTTTCACCGTTGCAAAACTCTGCAATGCCAGCGCCATGGCCCGCTCCTCAACCCTGGCCGGTGAAATGGCTCTTCAGGGCGTTGAAGCCGCCCTGGAAGACATTGGCGCCCATGCCCTCGGCCAGCTTGTCGGCTTCTTCGGGTGCTGCGTCGAAGCTGGCGGTCCATTCGGCATAGGTGCGGTCGCCGTCGGTGACGCGCCGCAATTGCAGCGTAGCCCTGTGGTTGGTGAGCGGCTGCGGCGTTTCCAGGATCGAATAGCTGACGAGGAAATTCTCATCGGAGAAATCGAGCAGCTTTTCGCGCAGCCGCGCGCCGCTGGCCAGCTGGAAGTTGCGCACGCAGCCGATCGTGGTGGCGTCCTTGCCGTCCTCGATATGGCTTTCGACCATGCGCGGATGCCAATTCGGCAGTCCGTTGAAGTCGCGGATGCGCGCCCAGACCTTTTCGACCGGCGCGTCGATGACGGTGGAGATGGTGACATCAGCCATATGCTCTTTCCCCTGCAAACGTTCTGCTTGGGACGGTAGGCCGATCGTGGTCGCGGTGCTTATCAATGCGTCTTGGGCACGTATCAATCAGTCTGAAAATAGCCGCTTTCCGGCCCGTCAGGACACTGCTCGCGCCGCTTCGCGATAGAGCGTCGGCGGCACGCCGACATGGTCGCGGAAGAAACGCGAGAAATTGCCCTGGGTGGTGAAGCCGAGATTGCAGGCGACCGATATCAGCGGCTCATGCGACCACTGGAGCTGGCGCACCGCTTCCTCCATGCGCAGCGTGTTCCAGTAGACGTTGGGCGTCAAACTGGTCTGTTCCTTGAACAGGGCGAAGAAATGCGGCCGCGACAGGCCGACGCTGCGCGCCACGTCATCGAAGGAGATACGCTCGCAGACATTGGCTTTCATCAGCTGGATCGCCTTGCGGACGCGGAAATCCTGCATGGTGTTCACGCGGCCACGCGGCTCCTGCGGAGCTGAAGCGTCGGCGGCATCGAGCACCGAGTCGATGAAGCGCTCGATCTCGTAATTGGCGACATCGTCGATGCTCTCATTGTCGGTCAGATGATCGAGCAGGCCGGCAGCAGCCTGGTGCAGCCAGGGTTCGAGCGTGATTGCCGCCTGCGCGAAAAGCGGCGCGGACGAGGGCAGGTCACGGCGCCGCCGTGCCCAGTCCGGGTCGATGTAAAAGGCGAGGAACAGGCCTGGGGTGCCGTCGTGCGACAGCACATGGCTATGCGGCTGCAGCGAGTTGATGCCGGCAGCCGTGCCAGGTCCAAGCAGGACCGTCTCACGGCCGATGGTCATCTCGCCGGCGGTGCCTTCCAGCCAGATGATGAGATGTGCCTCGACATGGGCATGGGTGACGAAGTCGCTCGCGACATTCAGGACAGAAACATGTCCGAACCGGCCCCAGTAGAGCCTGATCGCTTCCGTCATGGGTATATCCTCCCGCAGGCGACTGGCCTCCCTTCGCCTGCTTGGGGATTGTGCGGCCGGTTTTCCGTGTCCGTCAAGGCATAGCCGCACGCCCGGTATTCGCGGCAGGCCGCTTCAGCCGATTTTCAGACTGAGCGATAGGACCGAAATGAACGCCGCTTCGGCGAAGACAGGCTTTTAGTCGCTTCGCCTGAAGTTGCGGATGCGGTCGAACAGCACCGCCAGCAGGATGGCGCCGCCGATGAAGGTGCCCTGCCAGAAGGCGTTAATACCGAGCAGGCCGAGGCTGTTGCGGATCACCTCGATGAGGGCGGCACCCACGATGGCGCCAAAGGCGGTGCCGACGCCGCCGGCGAGATTGGCGCCGCCGATGACGGTGGCGGCGATGACCTGCAGCTCCATGCCGTTGCCGAGATTGGTGGTGACGGCGCCCAGCCAGCCGGTCTGGATGATGCCGGCTATTCCCGCCGACAACGCCGAGATCATGTAGACCGCGACCTTGATCTGGCGCACCGGAACGCCGGTCAGCGTCGCCGCATGCTCGTTGCCGCCAATGGCGAAGATGTGCCGGCCGAACTTGGTCCAGCGCAGGACGAAGCCGGTGATCAGCGCCAAAAGGATCATGTAGAGCACCGGATTGGCGATCCCGAACAGCCAGGCGCCGCCGCCCAGCGCCAGCAGCTTGTCGTGATCGGGCCCGAACTGGAAGACGACGGTGTTGTTGGAGGCCACCATGGCGAGGCTGCGGGCGATCGACAGCATGCCGAGCGTCACCACGAAGGGCGGAAAGCCGAGATAGGCGATCAGAATGCCGTTGAAGCCGCCGATGACGAGTGCGGTGACGATCGAAGCCAGGATGCCGACTTCGATCGAAAACCCGGCATGCATGGTAACGGCCAGCACCATCGAGCACAGGCACAGCACCGAACCGACCGAGAGGTCGATGCCGCCGGTGATGATGACGAAGGTCATGCCCAGCGCGACAATGGCGACGAAGGTGACGTTGCGGGTGATGTTGAAGAGGTTCTTCGGGGTGGCGAAGGCATCCGTGGCAAAGGACAGGAAGATACAGGCGAGGATGACGGCGATCACCACCCAGAACGTCTGGCTGGAGAGCAGCCGCGACAGAAAACTGTGCTGTTTCTGCGCGATCGTCTGATCAAGGGTGACTGCCATTATCGACCTTTCCTGCCGGGAGCGAAACGCGCCAGCGCAATGAAATCCGGTTTTGCCGCTCTCACACCACCTGCTCGATGGCGCCGGTGATCAGCCCTGTCACTTCCTCGGGCGAACTCGAGGCGATCGCCTTGTCGGCGACTTTCCTGCCGCGCCGCATGACGATGACGCGGTCGGCGACGTCGAAAACGTCGGGCATGCGGTGGCTGATCAGCACCACGGCGATGCCCTGGTCGCGCAAATGGCGGATCAGGTTGAGGACTTCGGCGACCTGACGGACCGAAATCGCCGCCGTCGGCTCGTCCATCAGCACTATCTTGGCCTGCGACAGCATGGTGCGGGCGATCGCCACCGCCTGGCGCTGACCGCCGGACATCTGTTTGACGAGGTCGCGCGGGCGCGTCTCGGATTTGAGCTCGGCGAATATCTGGCCGGCGCGCTTGTACATGGCGGCATAGTCGAGGATACGGAAGGGCCCGACGCCGCGGCGCAGTTCGCGGCCGAGATAGACATTGGCCGCCGCCGTCAAATTATTGCACAGCGCCAGATCCTGGTGGACGATCTCGATGCCGTGCTGGCGGGCCTCGACCGGCTTGTGCAGGATCAGATCCTTGCCGTCCATCTGCATGGTGCCGTGGCTCGGGCGGAAATTGCCGGCGATCATCTTGACCAGCGTCGACTTGCCGGCGCCGTTGTCACCCATTAGGCCGACGACCTGGCCGGGCTCGATCGACAGCGACACGTCGTTCACCGCCTGGATGGCGCCGAAATGCTTCGAGATGTTGGTGAGTTCGAGAACCGCCACCAGCCTTTTGCCTCCCATGTCTGGCCGTCTGTCCCGGAAGGGGCGACGGCTTCGGTTCGCTACCCCAGCTCCTCCCGGAAGCAGCGACCCGGTCATTTACGCAAATGCCTGCGCGGGCGTCAATTGTCTGACGAATAAGATTTGGGCAATTGTCGGACGAATGAGATCCCGCTTTTCGGGAAAAATCCGTTTTGTAGGACAAATAGCAATTGACGTTGGCAGCAAGCCGTTATTAGTTGAGCGTCGGAGGAAGATATGCCGGCTTTGACGACGTCGTTTGACGGGGCAACCGGTAGAGGATTATCGATCGTGCCGGCATCGTTGCCGGGCTGGTCGCATCTGAAAATACTTATCGGCCTGGCCTGGCGGCACGAGCGCTTGCTTCTGTCATCTCGCATTCGGCCGATCTGTGTGGCGGGCACGCCGTGTCCGTCTGTTTCCAAGGGAGGACTGACATGAGGAAAACAGTTTTGCTCGCCGCCGTCGCCGCCATGGCGTTGGGCGCCGGGCCGGCTTTGGCCAAGAAGCAGCTCGTCATCGTGGTGAAAGGTCTCGACAATCCGTTCTTCGAGGCGATCCACCAGGGCTGCGAGAAATGGAACAAGGAAAACGCCAACTCGGAGTATGAGTGCTTCTACACCGGTCCGGCGTCGACTTCCGACGAGGCCGGCGAGGCGCAGATCGTGCAGGATATGCTGAGCAAGCCGGACACGGTGGCGATGGCGATTTCGCCGTCCAACGCGCCGCTGATCGCGCAAACGATCAAGAGCGCCAACCCGTCGATCCCGATCATGACCGTCGATGCCGACCTTGCCAAGGAAGACGCAGCACTTCGCAAGACCTATCTCGGCACCGACAACTATCTGATGGGCAAGAAGATCGGCGAATACATAAAGAAGGCCAAGCCGAATGGCGGCACGATCTGCACCATCGAGGGCAATCCGGCGGCCGACAACATTCTTCGCCGCGCGCAAGGCATGCGTGACGCGCTGTCGGGCAAGGAAGGACTTGCAGCCCTTGCCGGCGAAGGCGGCTGGACGGAAGTGGCGGGCTGTCCGGTGTTCACCAATGACGACGGCGCCAAGGGCGTCCAGGCGATGACCGACATTCTTGCCGCCAACCCCAAGCTCGATGCGTTCGGCATCATGGGCGGCTGGCCGCTGTTCGGCGCGCCGCAGCCCTATCGCGATCTGGTTGGACCGCTGAAGGACAAGCTGGCCAGCAACGACTTCGTCATCGGCGCCGCCGACACGATCGGCGACGAGGTGGCGATCGCGCGGGATGGCCTTGTCACCGCGCTGGTCGGCCAGCGGCCGTTCGAGATGGGCTACAAGGCGCCGTCCGTGATGATCGACCTGGTCGAAGGCAAGAAGGTCGACGATCCGGTGTTCACCGGCCTCGACGAATGCACCAAGGATACGGTCGACACCTGCATCCAGAAGTAGGCGTCTCGATCGGGGCGCTCGTCAACGGGCGCCCCGCCACCTCTGCTGACGAACAGGGACACGCATTTCAGGGGCAGCGGCTCCGGCTTTGGCGCGCCCGTGGTTCGAATTTTCGGCAATGGCATCGGCGCACCCGACAGTTCCTGACCGGAACAGGTACGGCCGACGCATTGGAACGTGGATGCCGGACGAAAAGTCAAACAAGCGAGCCATTCGGACCAAGGCACAGGCCGGCCGCCGTCCAGCCGCCATGCGCCGGCCCGATGCGGCGCACTTTCCCGGTGCCAGCGTGCACGCCTCGCTGGCCAGCGAGATCGGGCTCAGGATCGTGCGCGGCGACTATCCGCCAGGCACCATCCTGCCCAACGAAGCCCAATGGTCGCAAACGTTCAACGTCAGCCGCTCGGCGGTGCGCGAGGCGATCAAGATGCTGATGGCCAAAAGCCTGCTCGCTTCGCGCCCCAAGATCGGCAGCTGGGTCGAACCGAAGGAGCGCTGGAACCTTCTCGACCGCGACGTGCTCGCCTGGTACGCGACCGCGCCGGACCGTGAGGTGTTCCTGCGGACGGTACAGGAGTTCCGCCATATCATCGAGCCGGAAGCGAGCGCCTTTGCCGCGGTGCGGCGGACCGACGAGCAGATGGCCGAGATCAGCCAGGCCTGCCGCGAGATGGGCGAGGCGGCAAGCCTTCAGGAGCGCATCCGGGCCGACACGCGCTTTCATCTTGCCATCCTGCGGGCCTCCGGCAACGATCTGCTGGTGCCGCTCGGCGTGCTCATCGAGTCGGCGCTCGACCATCTCTTCGTCTTCACGACTCAGCAGGTCGGCGACCAACGGCGGGCCCAGAGGCTGCACGAGGCGATCGAGAAGAATATTCGTTTGCAGCGCCCCTCAGCGGCGCGCAACGCCGTGCACAAGCTGCTCGCCGATACGGATGAAGGGATCGGAAGAGGGCGAGGGTGATCCACGCTCGCGCTTGGTGATCACCTTTCTATGGGCAATGCGTAGTCTTCTGCGGCCCTTCGCAGGCTCCGGGCGTTCGAAGCTCGAAAAGCCAAGCTATTTGGCTTTTCATCCGTGCGCGGACCGCTTCTCACCCTTAAATCGTCTGTTTCTTTCCATTTTTCATCGGCATCAGATCGACACCGTTGACCTTGCCGATATAGGTGGCCAGCATCGGCACGTACTGCTCGGCCGGTCCGGTGGCGTGTGCCCCGGCGAAGGCGTTCTTGGTGGCGTTGCCGAGCGGGTTGGCAATGCCGGCAGAACCCGCCATCGATTCGAGGTAGGTCAAGTCCTTGAAGGCGTTGGCAATAGTGAATTTGTGGGCGTCGCGGTCGCCCTCCAGCGTCCAACGCATGAAGGTCTGGTAGAAGCCGCAATCCATGCGGCCGTTGCGGATGACGCTGTCGAAGCGCGCCGGCGATATGCCGACCTTCTCGGCCAAGGCCAATGCCTCGGAAAAGATCGCGGCATAGCCCAGCGAGACGAAATTATTGAGCAATTTCATGCGGTGGCCGTCGCCGGTGTCGCCGATATGGACGATACGGCCGGCCCAGGTTTCGATCACCGGTTTGATCCTGGCAAAGACGGCGTCGGGTGCGCCGACCATGGCGTCGAGCGTGCCTTCCCAGGCCTCCTTCGGCGTGCGGCTGAGCGGTGCATCGACATAGTCGACGCCGAGCGCCTTGAGTTCGGCGGCCAGCGCAACGGTCGAGACCGGGTCGGAGGTCGAGCAGTCGACGACGACCGAGCCTTTTCTCAATCCTTCCTTGAGACCGCCGGGGCCTCGAATGATCGCTTCGACCTCACGCGAACCGGTGACGCAGATGAAGACGATCGTCGATGCCGCCGCCACGTCGCGGGAGGTCGCGGCTTCGTGGGCGCCGCGATTAGCCATATCCTCCGCCGGCTTGCGATTCTTGCGGCCGAGAAAGGTCAGGTGATAGCCTTTATCGACGATATTCTTGGCGATGCCATGACCCATCAGGCCAAGGCCGATGAAGCCGATCTTCTCGCTCGGGGCGGTCGTGTTCATTCTGTCTGTCCTGTGTTGCGATTATCGATAATGTCGCCGCTGTTTTAGCCGCAAGCGGTTGCAGAAAGCAATATTGTCTGACAATACACATAATCCTGAGCTTTCGTGGAGACCAGAATAATGAAGCGGATCATGTTTACCGGCGGCAGCGGCAAGGCTGGGCGCCACGTCGTACAATATCTGGTGGAGCAGGGCTGCCAGGTGCTCAACATCGACACCAAGCCGCTCGACAATCCCAAGGTGCGCACGCTGATCACCGACATCACCGACAGCGGGCAGGTGTTCAACGCGCTGTCGAGCTATGCGGGCTTGCATGAATTCGACCCGTCGCTGCGTCCCCAGCCCGTCGACGCCGTGGTGCATTTCGCCGCGATCCCCCGCATCATGATCACGCCCGACAACGAAGTGTTCCGCATCAACGCGCTCGGTACCTACAATGTCATCGAGGCGGCGGTGAAGCTCGGCATCCGCAAGGTGATCATCGCCTCCAGCGAGACGACCTACGGGCTGGTCTTCGCCAACGAGCCGCGCGCGCCGAAATATTTCCCGCTCGACGAAGAATACGACGTCGATCCGATGGACAGCTATGCCCTTTCCAAGGTCGTCAACGAGAAGACGGCACGGGCCTTTGCGCAGCGCGACGGTACCGACATCTATGCATTGCGCATCGGCAACGTCATCGAACCGCACGAATATTCCCTGTTTCCGAAATGGTTCGCCGATCCCGGTTTCCGCAAGCGCATCGCCTGGAGCTATGTCGATGCGCGCGACCTCGGCCAGATCACGCTGCGCGCCATCGAGAAGGATGGGCTCGGCTACCAGGTGTTCAACGCTGCCAATGACGACACGTCGTCGGACCTGCCGACCGCGGAACTGCTGAAGCGCTTCTATCCCGGAGTGCGGGTCAAGGGTGAGCTCGGGGAATTCGAGACGCTGTTGTCCAATCGCAAGGCGCGCGACATGCTGGGCTTTCGGCCGGAACACAGCTGGCGCCAATACGTCAAGACCACCTGAATAGGGGCAGATCCGGGTTGATCTGTGCACAGAAGCCGGCTTTGCGGGCGAACCCGCTTGCCGTGCTTGACAGCTTGCTCAATCCGGACTTTCTGGAGCCTATGCGGGACGCGAAGCCGAACAAGGAAAAATCGCCGGCAAAAGCGGCATCGGCCGAGCGTCAGGCCGGCGTTCGCCGCACCGATGCGGCGCGCATTCCGGGTTCCAGCGTGCACACCTCGCTGGCCAGCGAAATCGGGCTCAGGATCGTGCGCGGCGACTATCCGCCCGGCACCATCCTGCCCAACGAAGCCAAATGGTCGGAGACCTTCAGCGTCAGCCGCTCGGCGGTACGCGAGGCGATCAAGATGCTGATGGCCAAAAGCCTGCTCGCCTCGCGCCCGAAGATCGGCAGCTGGGTCGAGCCGAAAGAACGTTGGAATCTGCTCGACCGCGACGTGCTTGCCTGGTACGCGACCTCGCCGGACCGCGAGGTATTTCTGAAGACGGTGCAGGAATTCCGCCACATCATCGAGCCGGAGGCATCCGCTTTTGCCGCAATGCGGCGGACCGACGAGCAGATGGCCGAAATCAGCCAGGCCTGCCGCGAGATGGGCGAGGCACCAAGCCTGCAGGAGCGCACCCGCGCCGACACGCGCTTTCATCTCGCGATCCTGCGGGCGTCTGGCAACGACCTGCTGGTGCCGCTCGGGGTGCTGATCGAATCCGCCTTCGACCATCTCTTCACCTATACGACGCGGGAACTCGACGATTTGCAGCACGCACAGAAGATGCATGAGGCGATCGAGAAGAACATCCGCCTGCAGCGGCCCGACGCGGCGCGTGCCGCGGTGCGCAGGCTGCTCGCCAACACAGACGGCGTGATCAGGTCACGATAAGCCGTTCCAGGAACCCGTCACGCGGCTTTCTGCCTACTCTTCCTTCTCACGTCCGAACGCCGCGCGCAGTTCGTCCTTGGCGTCCTCGAGCACCTTCTTCTGCTTCGCCGGCAGGTTCTTGCCGGCACGGTTGATGTAGAAGTTCAGCATCGACATGGCGGACTGGAACGGTTCGGCCTTGCGCCGGTCGCTGTGTTCGGCCGACCGCTTGAGCGAAGCCGCGATCTTCTTCGGGTCGTGGGATTCGAAGACATGGTCTTCGAGATCCATGGCATTGCTGTGCTCGGTCACCTCAGCCGACCATTTCCGTTTCGCGGTCATGGCAATCTCCTTCGCGTTGAGCCGATTGCAAAACGTCCCTTCATCGTCGCACGTTCCGGTGAGCCCGGAACCGGCGAACCTTGGAACCATGGAATTACCCACGTGGCGCTGCTCGGCGCCGCGAATGCGCCGATAGTGGTGGAAGGACCGTCGGCCGCTAGGCCGCATGACCGCGACAATGGTCAATGTCGATGACGGAATGGGAAACAGCTTGGCCTCGATCTTCTCCTCACCAGCAGCCGGCAATGCGGTCGTCGACAGCTCGCATGCATGGATACGGCTGGCGGTGTCGATGCTTTTGTCAACAGTCGGCGGCGTCGGCATGTGGGCCGTGGTCGTGGTGCTGCCGGCCGTGCAGGCCGAGTTCGGCGTCGACAGGGCCGACGCCGCTCTGCCCTACACCGCGACCATGGTCGGCTTTGCCGCCGGAAACGTTCTGGTCGGGCGCGCCATCGACCGTGTCGGCTACTGGATCCCGGCGCTTGTTTCCTCGATGGCGCTGGTTGCCGGCTTCCTGCTGGCGGCGCTGTCGACCTCGATCCTGCAGTTCACGCTCGCCCAGGGCCTGCTGATCGGGGTCGGTACATCGGCGATCTTCGGGCCGCTGATCGCTGACATCTCGCACTGGTTCAACCGCCGGCGCGGCGTCGCCGTGGCGGCGGCCGCGGCCGGCAGCTATCTCGCCGGAACGATCTGGCCTACCGTCATGCCACCCCTGATGAAGGCGGAAGGCTGGCGCTTCACCTATGTGGCCATCGGCATCTTCTGCCTGGCGACCATGGTGCCGCTGGTGCTGATGCTGCGGCGCGGCGCCCCGATCGCGGCCGCCGGTTCTGCGGGCAGCCGGCTGGTGCAGCCGATCTCGTTGTCGCCAACGGCACTCCAGGTGCTGCTCGTCATTGCTGGTCTTGGCTGCTGCGTGGCGATGTCGATGCCGCAGGTGCATATCGTGGCCTATTGCATGGATCTCGGCTACGGCGTCGCGCATGGCGCCGACATGCTGTCGATCATGATGGCGGCCGGCGTGGTCAGCCGCGTGGCTTCGGGCTTCGTTGCCGACCGCATCGGCGGAGTGAAGACCCTGCTTATCGGCTCGGTGCTGCAATGCCTGTCACTGTTCTTTTACATTCCCTTCGACGGGCTTGCCTCGCTCTATGTCGTTTCGCTGGTCTTCGGCCTGTCGCAGGGTGGCATCGTGCCCTGCTATGCGATCATCGTGCGGGAATACATGCCCGCCAGGGAGGCCGGCCAACGCGTCGGCATCGTCATCATGGCGACCATTTTCGGCATGGCGATCGGCGGCTGGATGTCGGGCTGGATCTACGACCTGACCGGCTCCTACGCCGCCGCATTCCTTAACGGCATCGCCTGGAACCTGCTGAACATCCTGGTGATGGTGCTGGTGCTTTGGAAGGCAAGACGCGGCGCGACGGCGATGGCCTGAGGCAAAGCGGAAGCACTCGCCCGCAAGCGCCTCGGCTTGACAACGGGCCGGGGCTGCGCGACGCCGGAGGTGAGTGGTGCGGCACAGGCTGGTGAAATGGCGACAGCAACGTCGATCGTATTGCGGCAGCGCCTTGGCGGCCACGCACCGCATGGAGCCTGTCCTTGATCAAGCCGCGCTCGCGCCGAGGCGGCGGCCGCCCGACCATATCAGACGTCGCGCGCAAGGCGGGCGTAGGCGCCATCACCGTGTCTCGCGCCTTGCGCGAGCCGGAGCGGGTCTCGCAGGACCTGCGCCGCCAGATCCAGGCCGCCGTCGACGAGCTCGGTTACGTGCCGGATCCCAACGCGCGGGCGCTGGCCTCGGCCCGCGCCGAGGTGTTCGGCGTGCTGGTGCCGTCGCTTACCAACAACGTCTTTGCCGAGGTGGTGCGTGGCATCTATGACAGCCTGTCGGATAGCGCCTTCCGCATCCAGCTCGGCAACACCCACTATTCCGGCCTCGAAGAAGAACGGCTGCTGCAGGTGTTCGGGCCGCAAAGGCCGGCGGCGCTGATCGTGGCCGGCATCGACCAGACGCCGGCCTCGCGAAAACTGCTGGAGAATGCAGGCTGCCCGGTGGTCCAGGTCATGGAAACCGGCCCGGACCCGGTCGATATGATGGTCGGCTTCTCGCATCTGGACGGGGGCAGGGCGGCGACTGAGCATCTGCTCGAAGCGGGGTACCGCCGCATCGGATTCATCGGCGCGCGCATGGATCCGCGCTCGCAGCGGCGCTTGGCCGGATACCGCATGGCAGTGGAGAAAGCCGGCCTGTTCGATCCACGACTGATCACCACCACGCCGGTGCCGTCCAGTGTGACGCTGGGACGCGAACTTTTCCGCGACGCGCTGGCCAAGATGCCGACGCTCGACGGCGTATTCTGCAACAATGACGACATCGCGCTAGGCGCGCTGTTCGAGTGTCATCGCGCTTCGATCGGTGTGCCCAAGAGGATCGGCATCGTCGGCTTCAACGATCTCGACATGATGCAGGTGGCGTTTCCCTCCGTCACCAGCATCCGCACGCCCCGCTACGAGATCGGACGGCGGGCAGTGGCCATGGCGCTGGCGGCGATAGGAGGCGAGCCTCCGCAGCAGCGCGTCGTGGATCTCGGTTTCGAACTCATGCGCCGCGAGAGCACGGCGCGCTGAACACGCTTTCGCGATCAAGAGAAAGGGCGCTTTACACACCGTTCATGGTAGCGCTACCGTCGTCGTCGGACAGGAAAGAGAAATGCAACGGTACGGCGCCTGTCTATTATACATGAGCGACAACTAATTCTTGTTTATTATGTATAATATGCTATTTTCCCAGCAACTTGGGAACGACGGGGGAGGAGGCATCGCATAGACCATTGGCCATCGGAAAGGCAGGTGCGGCAAGGCAGGAGGAGCCGGAGCCGACCGTGCGAAATTCACATCGCGAAACGACGTCAGAATTACAAAATGGGAGGATTATCGATGATCAAGTCACTGGTAGGTGGCATCGTTGCCGCCAGCGCATTCGTCATGCTCAACTCGGCCGCGATGGCCGCCGGCCCCGAGATCGTGCCGGGCCCGGCCGCCCAAGCCGACTGCTTCGCG
This sequence comes from Mesorhizobium sp. B2-2-4, assembly GCF_006442375.1. Lineage (NCBI taxonomy): Bacteria > Pseudomonadati > Pseudomonadota > Alphaproteobacteria > Hyphomicrobiales > Phyllobacteriaceae > Mesorhizobium > Mesorhizobium sp. B2-2-4. The sequence continues at coordinate 509,605 of NZ_VFWB01000005.1, forward strand.
CCTTGGAGCGCGGACACGAAATTCTTCAAATATCCCAAAAAGGAAGGCCCATACCGCATCGCCTTCGCCAATGGCTATATCGCCAACACCTGGCGCATCCAGATGGTGCAGACCGCAAAGGCCTATGCCGCCCAGCCGGACGTCAAAGCCAAGATCAAGGAATTCAAGGTCGTCTCGACCGGCGAGGACGTGCCGGCGCAGATCTCGGCGATCAACAACTTCATCGATTCCGGCTATGACGCGATCGTCACCGACGCGCAGAACCCAACTGCTTTCGGCCCGGTCATCAAGCGCGCCAAGCAGGCCGGCATCGTGCTGGTCGCCTTCGACAACATCCTCGACACCAAGGATGCCATCAACGTCAATGTGGACCAGAAGGGCCTCGGCGAATTGTGGGCCAAATGGCTGGTCGCGAAGGTGCCGAATGGCGGCAAGATTCTCGAAGTGCGCGGCGTTGCCGGCACCTCCGTCGATACCGATCGCCACAACGGCATCCACGAGGTGCTCGACGCTTCCGGCAAGAAATGGGACGTCACCGAAGTCGCCGGCAAGTGGGACGACGGCGTGGCACAGAAGGTCACCGCCGACGCGATCGCTACCAACGGGCCATTCGACGGCATCACCGGCCAGGGCGGCGACACCGGCATCGTGCAGGCGATGATCGATGCCAAGCATCCGTTCGTGCCCTTTGGCGGTGAAACCGAAAACGGCTTCCGCAAGTTCTGCGCGGCGCATTCGGCCGACGGGTTGAAGTGCTCTTCCGCGGGCTCGGGCCCGGCCCAGGTCGCCGTCGCCATCAAGACCGCGATTGCAGCGCTCGAAGGCGAAGTGGTGCCGCAAGAGGTGAAGCTGCCGCTGGCGATCGCCGAAGATCCGAACATGAAGGAAGGCACGGATTACTTCCCGAAAGAGTCGGACAATTTCTTCGTCGGCAACTCCTTCCCAACCTGCGGCATCAACTTCAGCGCCCAGGAAATCATGGGTCAGACCAAGGAAAATCAGTAGTTTCCAGTGGATATCGTTTCGGCGCCGCGGCTAAGCCGCGGCGCCGGTTCTTAAATGTTCGAGCGCCCTGGGAGGGTTGATGGACGGTGCGGCTCCGCTCTTGCGCATGGAAGGCATATCGAAGCGCTATGGCGGCGTGCGGGCGCTGGAGAAGGCCGACCTGTCGGTCGAGGCCGGCAGCATCCACGCCATCCTCGGCGAAAACGGCGCCGGCAAGTCGACGCTGATCAAGATCATGGCGGGCGTCGTTGCGCCCGACGAGGGCCGCATGGTGCTGGACGGGCGAGAGGCGACCTTCGCCTCGCCGGGCGCCGCGAACAAGGCCGGCATAGTCTGCATCTTCCAGGAGTTGTCGCTGATTCCCGAACTCAGCGTCGCCGACAACATCGTCATATCCGATCCGCCGAAACGCTTCGGCATGATCGACCGCAAGGCGCAGCGGCGCATCGCCGAGGACGCGCTGGCGCGTGCGGGAGCATCCGACATTCATCCGCTGGCGCTGGTCAAGGACCTGCCGCTGTCACGCCGGCAGATGGTCGAGATCGCCAAGGCATTGGCCAGGAAGCCACGCATCCTGATCCTCGACGAGGCGACCTCGGCACTGACGGCGGCGGATGTGTCGAAGATCTTCGCTGTGCTGAAGCGGCTGCGTTCGGAAGGGCTGGCGCTGCTCTACATCTCGCACCGCATGAACGAGATCGCCGAATTGGCGGACCAGTGCACGGTGTTCCGCAACGGCCGCAATGTCGCCAGCTATCCCGCCGGCTCGAAGAGCGACAGTGAAGTCGTCGAACTGATGATCGGGCGCGAATACAGCCATATCTTCCCGCCCAAGCCGACATTCGCGCCGGCCACCACCGCGCCGGTGCTCGAAGCCCGCAAGCTCTCCTGGACGGATCGCCTGCACAACATCTCGCTGTCGGTCAGGGCAGGCGAGGTGGTCGGCCTCGGCGGCCTCGACGGGCAGGGCCAACGCGAATTGCTGCTCGCTTTCTTCGGCGTCCTGCGTGGCCTTTCCGGCCAGATCCTGGTCGACGGTAAGCCAGTGGGCATCGCCAGCCCCGCCGCCGCACGCGAGAACGGCATCGGCATGGCGCTCATTCCCGAGGATCGCAAGACCGAAGGCCTGATGCTGCCGATGACGGTGCGCGAGAACCTGTCTTTCGCCGCGCTCGACCGGCTGTCGAAAGGCGGCATAATAGACCGCGCCGCCGAGCAGCGGCTTATCGACGACATGGTCGGCCTGCTGGCGATCAAGACGGCCGGCCTCGACATTCCGGTCGGCGCGTTGTCGGGCGGCAACCAGCAGAAGGTCGTCATCGCCAAATGGCTGATGCGCCAGCCGCGCATCATCCTGCTCAACGATCCGACGCGCGGCATCGATGTCGGCACCAAGCAGGAGCTGTATCAGCTGATGCGCAAGCTGGCGGACGCGGGGGCGGCAATCCTGTTCTATTCGACCGACTATGACGAGCTGATCGGCTGCTGCGACCGTGTGCTGGTGCTCTATGACGGGGCGGTCAAGCGCGAATTGGTGGGCGCCGAAATCACCGAACGGGCTCTGATATCAAGCGCGCTCAACATGCCTGGCGGGGATAGCCCGGTGAACCGGGGAGCGAACGCGTGAAAGGGATTTTGGCGTGAAGGATTGGCGCTACTGGTTGGCGGAGCAGCGCGGAACGCTGCTGGCGCTTGGCATCTTCATCGTCATGTTCGTCATCTACACCGCGAACCATCCGGCCGGCTTCACCGCCAATGTCGTGCAGACGGCGGCCAACAAGGGCGTGCTGCTGGCCTTCGTCGCCATGGCGCAGACGCTGGTGGTGATCACCGCGGGCATCGACCTTTCCGTCGGCATGATCTTCCTGTTGACCAACTGCCTGGCCTCGTGGCTGGTGGTGGGCACGCCGGTGCAGACGGCGCTTGGCGTGTTGGCGGTGCTGGCCGTCGGACTGCTGTGCGGGGCGATCAACGGCGCCATCGTCATCTACGGGCGGCTGCAGCCGATCGTCGCCACGATCGCCACCGGCGCGGTCTATTATGGCATCGGGCTTCTACTGCGGCCGTTCCCGGGCGGATCGGTCAACGAGGATCTGGCTGACGCGCTGACGGGCCGTGTGTTTGACGTGGTGCCGGCCAGCATGGTTGTGCTCCTGGCCGTCGTGTTGGTGATCTGGGTGCCGTTCAGCCGTTCGGTGCTTGGCCGCGCGGCCTATGCGGCAGGGTCGTCGGAAATGGCGGCCTACATGTCAGGCGTGCCCATCCGGCGCGGCAAGTTCGCAGCCTATACGCTGGCGGGGCTGCTGGCCTCGATCGGCGGCCTGTTCCTGACGTTCTTCACCTATACGGGCGAAGCGGCCTATGCCAGCGGCAACTCCTACACGCTGTTTTCCATTGCCGCCGTGGTGCTGGGCGGCGTCTCGCTGTTCGGTGGCAAGGGGAGTGCCATCGGCGCGATCTTCGGCGCGCTCGCCTTCCGCACCATCGGCGATCTCTTGTTCGTCTTCGATTTCGATCCGCTGTGGCAGCCGCTGTTCCAGGGCGTTATCCTGCTGATCGCCGTCAGCCTCGGCGCCTTCGCCCTGTTTCGGGTCCGCAACCGGCTGGAGTGGTTCCTGTGAGCGAGACGACATTGGGTGGCCTCGCCGGCCGCATGCCGAAATTCATTCGCCGCGCCGATCCCGCGGTGTTGACGGCCTTTGCCTGCATCGTGGTCCTGCTCCTGCTGGGCAGTCTTTATTCGCGCAGCTTCCTGTCGCCTGAATATCTCTTGCAGCAGCTCAAGGTGGCCTCGTTTCTCGGCGTCATCGCCACCGGCATGATGCTGGTCATCCTGCTCGGCCAGATCGACCTGTCGGTGCCGTGGTCGGTGGCGGCGGGCGCGATGATGGCTTGCGCTGCGGCCGCCTATGGCCCGGCCGGCGTTGCGTTGGCCATTCCATTCGGCATCTTGTGCGGGGTGCTGATCGGCATCGTTAACGGCATCGGCGTCGCCTATTTGCGCATTCCCTCCATGATCATCACGCTCGCCACCAACGCCGTCGCGCAAGGGCTGATGGTGGTCTACACCGGCGGCTTCTCGCCCCAGGATTCGGCCACCGGCGCCATGCGCTACCTGGCTACCGGCTTTGCCATTCCGGGAGTTCCCAACGCGGTCATCATCTGGGCGCTGATCGGCGCCGCGATGGTGTTCGTTCTGACCCGCACCGGCTTTGGCCGCACCGTCTACGGCATCGGCAACCGCGAGCGTGCCGCCTACCTCTCCGGCATCGACACAAGGCGCGTGGTGATGATCGCCTTTGCCGTCTCCGGCGGGCTCTCCGCCTTCGGCGGGGTGCTGCTTGCCGGCTACGCCTCCAAGGCGGCGCAGTCGATGGGCGACGCCTATCTCCTGCCGTCGATCGCGGCCGTCGTGCTGGGCGGCACCTCGATCCTTGGCGGGCGCGGCTCCTATCTCGGCACTGTCGCCGGCGTCATCCTGATCACGCTCCTGCAATCCATACTGTCGGTCATGCAGATGCCGGAGGCGGGTAGGCAGATCATCTACGGCGTCGTCATCGTCGCCATGCTGCTGCTCTACGGCCGCGCGCCGGCAAGCCGCTAGACCATCGTGGCGGAAAGGACAGTTCAATCGCCGACAGGCACCAACGGGCCGGCGCCGGTCATCGTGGCAATGGGCGTCGCCGGCTGCGGCAAGTCGGCCGTCGGCATGGCGCTCGCGGAGAGACTGGGCGCCGTCTTCATCGAAGGCGACCGGCTGCATCCATCGGAAAACGTCGCACGCATGGCCAGAGGCGAGCCGCTGACAGACACTTTGCGCGAGGGATGGCTCGATGCGATCGGCGAGCGCATCGCGGCCTCGGCCGGCAAAGGGCAGGGTGTTGTCGCCGCCTGCTCGGCGCTGAAGCGAAGCTATCGTGAACGACTGCGCGGCTTCCGCCGTGACATCGTCTTCCTTTACCTGGAGATCGATCCGGCCATGGCGAGGCTGCGGGTCGCCAGCCGCAAGGGCCATTTCATGCCGGCAAGCCTGGTCGACAGCCAATTCGCCATTCTCGAGCCACCGGCGGCGGATGAGCGGGCGCTGACGCTCGATGCGACGCGCCCGATCGCCGACCTCGTCGCCGAGGCGGTGCGCATGACGCGGCGGTTCTGAACCTTGATCGGCGCCATACCGGCATGCGACTTACGCCGGCAAGTGCGGCGCATGCGCAGGATCTAGATCTGCGACGTCAACTCGACCGGAAAATCATCATTGTCGGCATCGCGCATGGCGGCAAGGCTGCGGTTGTCCAGCACCTCGGCGATTGCCTGGCGCACCTCGAGCATCATGTGCCGGACCTGGCACGTCGCTTCGTCGCAATCCTCGCAGCGCTGATACTGCGTGCGGCTGGCGCATGGGATCGGCGCCAGCGGCCCGTCCAGCACACGCACCACATGGCCGATCTTGATCTCCGAGGCCGGGCGGGCGAGGCGATAGCCGCCTTCCTTGCCTTTGCGGCTCTGGACGAAGCCGGCATTGCGCAGCTCGCCCAGAATGGCATCGAGGAATTTTTTCGGGATGTTGTTGGCGACCGCGATGTCGTTGACGAAGGCCAATTGGCCAGCCGGCAAGCCGGACAGATGCACGAGGGCCTTGAGGCCGTATTTGCCTTTTTTAGTCAGCATGCCCGAGTCAACCCATGAAGCCCCAACAATCCGCATCTGGCGGCTGTTTGTGTGCAAATGATGACGGGGCTTGTGGAGCGCTGCCGTTTCGCGAACAAGCCGATTTGTCGGCACGTTAGGCGCAAACGCGTTGATTCTTCGTAACCTTTTGCGCGGCTGGCGTCGTATTTGCCATATTTTGCCGCAAACGGCGAAAGCCGGCAAAGCGCCGGCTTTCCTGATTTGCTTACCGTAACGTGCTATCGCGCCGCGAAAACCTTATCGGCTGCCATAGGCCTGGTCGAGCAGGCCGCCGGCGGCGAAATGCTCTTTCTGGATGTTGTCCCAGCCGCCGAAGACGTTTTCCACCGTCAGCAGGCGCACGTCCGGGAAGTCGGCCTTGTGTTTGGCGGCGACGGCCGTGTCGCGGGCGCGCAGGCCATTGTCACCGGCGATGTCCTGCCCCTCGGGCGTATAGAGGAAATCGAGATAGCTTTTGGCCAGATCACGCGTGCCATGTTCGTCGGCGACCTTGTCGACGATCGCCACCGGGAATTCTGCCAGCAGGCTGACGGAAGGCGTGACCTGCTCGAATTTGTCGTCGCCATACTCCTTGCGGATGCCGCGGGTTTCGGATTCGAACGTGATCAGCACGTCACCGATCTCGCGCTGCACGAAAGTGGTGGTGGCTGCGCGCCCGCCGGTGTCGAAGATCGGCACGTTGTTGAACAACTTGGTGATGAATTCCTTCACCTTGGCGTCGTCGCCCTTGAAGGCCTCCTTGGCGTAGGCGGTCGCCGCCAGATAGGTGTAGCGCGCATTGCCCGAGGTTTTCGGGTTGGGGAAGATCACCTGCACGTCGTCGCGCACCAGGTCGTTCCAATCCTTGATGTGCTTGGGGTTGCCCGCCCGCACCAGGAAGGACGGCAGCGAATAGAAGGGCGAGGCGTTGTCGGGAAAATCCTTCTGCCAGTCGGCCGAGACGAGGCCCTTCTTGACCAGGAAGTCGATGTCGGTGACCTGGTTGAAGGTGACGACATCAGCGCCGAGCCCTTCGGCGATGGCGCGTGCCTGAGCCGAGGTGCCGGCATGCGACTGGTCGATGCTCACGCCCGGGTGCTTCTCGATGAATGCCTTGTTGACCTGGACGAACAGTTCGCGGCCGACGTCATAGGAGGCGTTGAGCAGCTTGTCGGCAGACCAGGCTTGGGAAGATGCGAGGAACAGGCCGGCGACGGTGGCGACGCCGAGGAGAAATCGCTTCATGAAATAAGACTCCGTGTAGTGCTTAATCACCTGACCATAGTCCTGCGCCACTTGCCCGACGAGGCACGTGCAATAGTTTCGCGGTGCCACCGTAAGAAAAAATGTCGTCATGAACGCTGTCATTAGAATTTTGTTCCGCCCAATATGCATATACAAAGGAGGCAACCATGCCCCAACACCGCCATTCAACAACACGGCCGTCGAAGGAGGCGAAGCTGTTTCGCAATAACCGCAGCCAGGCGGTGCGCATTCCTGTCGAGTTCGAGCTCCCCGGCGAGAAGGTCCTGATCAGCCGTGAAGGCGACCGCCTTGTCATTGAGCCGATCCGCAAAGCTGGGCTCGGCGCGTTGCTCGCCCAATGGGCAAACGAGCCGCCGCTCGGCCCCGAGGACAATCTTCCCGAAATCAATGATGCGCCAGTCGAATCCGAGGACATTTTTTGATGCGGTTCATGCTGGACACCAACATCATCAGTGACATGATCCGAAATCCGGCTGGCAAAGCCGCCAATGCAGTGGAGCGCGAGGGAGACCACGCCATTTGCACAAGTATCGTGGTGGCCTCGGAATTGCGATATGGCTGTGCCAGGAAGGGATCAACCAAGCTGCTCAAAAAAGTCGAGCAATTGCTGGCTGAGATTCCGGTCTTGCCGCTCGATGTGCCGGCGGATGCAGAGTATGTCGCCCTTCGTGCAGAGCTGGAGGCCGCCGGCCAACCCATTGGCCATAACGACCTTTTTATTGCTGCGCACGCCTGCGCTATGGGCATCACTTTGGTAACGGCCAATACGGGCGAGTTCATGCGAATCCGCAACCTGAAGATCGAGAACTGGCTGGAGTAGTGCTCGGTCTAATATCAAGCCGCCGGAAACAGCTTCCAGCGGCCCGGGCGGAACGCTACCCGGCTCTTCTGTGCCGCGGGATGGTCGACGGGCAGCTCGATCTCGACGCGCTGGCGTTCGCCGCCGATCTCGAGTTCCACCCGGCGGGTGCCGGCGACGCGGCGGCTGGCGACCACCGTGCCGGCGATGCAGCCAGAGCAGCCGCTCAGCAATTCGACGTCGTGCGGGCGGAAGTACAGCCTGGCGTTGCCGCTGGCGGCCTCCGGCGCCGACAGCCCGATCGGGCGATCGGCGAGCCAGACCTCGCCATTCTCGACCTTGACGGGAAGCGAGCTCGATTCGCCGATGAAGCCATAGACGAAAGGCGAGTTCGGCCTGTCATAGATGTCGTCGGCGGTGCCGACCTGCTCGATGCGGCCCTGGCTCATCACCACGACGCGGTCGGCAAGCTCCAGCGCCTCTTCCTGGTCGTGGGTGACGAAGACGGTGGTGTGGCCGGTGGCGTCATGGATGTCGCGCAGCCAGCGGCGCAGTTCCCGGCGCACCTGCGCATCGAGCGCGCCGAACGGCTCGTCGAGCAGAAGCACTTTGGGTTCGATCGCCATGGCGCGCGCCAGCGCGACGCGCTGGCGCTGGCCGCCGGATAGCTGCGCCGGATAGCGCTTTTCCAGGCCCGAGAGCTGGACCAAGTCGAGCAGCTCGGAGGCGCGGCGGCGGATCTCCTGCGCCGGCGGCCGCGTCGAGCCCTGCCGGACCTTGAGGCCGAAGCCGATATT